>NZ_JBNINW010000001.1:0-128285 GCF_050110855.1 Aestuariimicrobium sp. G57
AACAGCTCCCGCCGCAGCTTCCGAGCCTCCGGCTCAACCCCGGAATCCTTCTTCGGATTGGTCATGGTCACAGTCAATCTCCTTCAAGTAGGGAGACCCTCACTTACACAGACCATCTGACACGTCCCGGCCCCACACCCCGGCACCCCCAGTGGACCAGCACGGGCTCGTCCACCCGGTCTGCCTGAGGTGGCGGAACCTGCACTCGTGACACCAGCGTCACCACCGCAACCCGAACCCGCGCCGCCGGCTGCAGAACTGGCACCAGTGCCAGTTCCGCAACATCACCCCCCACCCGTTGTTCGGCCCAGCGCTGGACGAGGCATCCGCGCGGCCCCACACCCCGGCACCCCCAGTGCACCAGCACGGGCTCGTCCACCCGGTCTGCCTGAGGTGGCGGAACCTGCACTCGTGACACCAGCGTCACCACCGCAACCCCAACCGGCGCCGCCGGCTGCACAACTGGCACCAGCACCAGTTGTACAACATCACCCCCCACCCGTTGTCCGGCCCAGCACTGGACGAGGCGGGGGCATCGAGAGGTCACCATCTGCAGAACCCCGGCCCGGGTAGTGCAGACACCAGCGCCAGTTCTGCAGCACCGGCGGCGTCCATGCCGGCCGATCGCTGACCTCGGCGCACCGGCACGGCGGCGAGTCGCCACGACATCATCAACTACGGCAGGATAGGAAGCATGATCAATTCGACTGACGGCTCCTCAGACGCGCGCGGCAATCGCCCCCCATCAGGCGGCGGTGGCGGTGCGCGTCGGCCGGGTCGTCCCTCCGGTGGGGGTTCTTCCGGGCGGGGTGGTGGCTTCGGGGGCCGATCGGGAGGACGTTCCGGCGGCGGCTTTGACGAGCGTCGCGGTGGGCGCGACGACGATCGCCGCGGCGGCCGTGACGACCGTCGCGACGGCCGTGACTCGGGGGAGCGTCGCTGGTCGAGCGATCGGCGTGACGACCGCCCGAGTGGTCGCGCGGGTTCGGGCGGTGCCGGTGATCGGCGCTGGTCAAACGATCGCCGCGATGACCGCGGCGCAAGTCGTGATGACCGCGGGGGCAGCCGCTCCGGTGGATGGTCACGTGACCGTGATGGCGCCGGTGGCCAGGGGGAGCGTCGCGAGTGGCGTCCCCGCGGCGAGCGCGCCGAGGGTGGCGACCGTCCGCAGGGCCGCGGTCGCTTCGTCGGTCGCCGCGACGACCGGCGCGACGACCGCAGCGGTGAGCGCCGCTACAACGACCGCCCGGGTGACCGCGGGGACGATCGGCGCGATGACCGCCCCCGCCGTGAGGGTGACGACTTCCGCTCGAGGGATGGTTACCGCAGCCGTGGCGGCAGCGGCAATGCCTCCACCGGCGGGTTCAACCGGAACCGCACCGCAGGACCTCGGGGTGAACGCACCGGCGACCGTCCCTATGGCGACCGTCCCCGCAGCGACCGTCCCTATGGCGATCGTCCCCGTGGTGGCCGTCCCGACCGGGGCCGCACTGGCACCTACCGCGACGAGCCCCGCCTGAGCCGCGAGCAGGAACGTGAGCTCGAGCGCGCCAAGCGCCCCGGTCTGGAACGGAAGGCTGACGAACCTGCGACACCGACCGATTTCGACGAGAAGACGTTGCCGCGGTCGGTACGCGCCGAACTTCGCGCACTGCCCAAGGACCTGGCTGCGATCGTCGGGGCGCACCTGGCCATGGCAGGCGAACTCGTCGACGATGATCCCCAGCTGGCGCTGGCACATGCCCAGGCCGCGCGTCGTCGGGCCGCCCGTCTGCCCGTCGTGCGCGAAGCCACCGCCGAGGCCGCCTACGCCGCCGGTGACTGGCAAACCGCCCTGACCGAGTACCGCGCGCTGCACCGCATGTCGGGCAGCGGCGACTACCTGCCGGTGATGGCCGACTGCGAACGTGCACTGGGCAAGCCGCGCGAGGCCCTGCGGATCGCCCGCGAGGCCGAGGACGTTGCCCTCGACCCCGCGATGCGCATCGAGATGCTGATCGTCGAGGCCGGGGCACGTGCCGACCTTGGCCAGGTGGACGAGGCGCTGCGCGTGCTGCAGGCGGCCTCACAGGCCCGTCGCGCACCGAAGCAGGCGCTCGCGCGCATCCACTACGCTGCCGCCGACCTGCTCGAGCAGGCCGGTCGGGTACCGGCCGCCATCGACCAGTTCACCCGCGCCGCCGCACTCGATACCGAGGACGACCTGGACGCCAACATTCGGCTGGCCCGACTGGGCGCCGCAGCGCCGGGCGACGAGGACGCCGACCTCGATATCATCGCAATGGTCGATGACGAGGAAGACGACGAGGACCTCGCCGACGACGAACCCATCGACGACGAACCCACCAATGACAAGGACGCAGAATGAGTCTGATCGACACCTATGACGCGGCGCTGTTCGACCTGGACGGCGTGGTCTACCTCGGACCAGAGGTCATTCCCGGCGCCGCGGAGTCGATCGCCGAACTGCGTCGTCGCCAGGTGCGGGTCGGCTTCGTCACCAACAACGCGGCCCGGGCCCCCATCACCGTTGCAGAACACCTGACCGAGCTCGGTGTCGAGGCCTCCGCTGATGACGTCGTGGCCAGTTCGCAGGCGGTCGCCCGCCTGATGGCCTCGCAGCTGCCCGTCGGCTCCCCAGTGCTGGTCGTCGGCACCCGTGCACTCGCCGAGCAGGTGACGGCAGTGGGCCTGGCGGTCGTGAATTCCAGCGCGGACAACCCCGTCGCAGTGGTGCAGGGTTACGACCCGCAGATGACCTGGCCCCGTCTCGACGACGCCTGCTACGCCATCCAGGCCGGGGCCACCTGGTACGTCACCAACACCGACGCCACCCGCCCCACCAACAAGGGACTGGTGCCCGGTGCCGGGTCGATGATGGACGTCGTGGCCAGCGCTGTCGATGTCACCCCCACCATCGCCGGCAAGCCCTATGCCCCCCTGATGGAAGAGACGGTGCTGCGACTGAAGGCGTCGCATCCGCTGTTCGTGGGTGACCGCATTGACACCGACATCATGGGCGCGGTGGGCGTGGGCATGGACTCCCTGTTCGTGTTCACCGGTGCCCACGGCAAGCAGGACCTGCTCGACGCCCCCGAGAACGGTCGCCCCACCCATCTGGGTCACGACCTGCATGCCCTCATCGAGCCGGCCCGCACCGCAGAGGTCACCGTCGCCGGGGTCACCGTCGCCGGGGTCACCGCCACCATCAACAACGGCGTCGTGCAGCTCGACCACGTGCCCGCCGACCGTGCGGGGCAGTACGACGCCCTGTGGGCCGTGCTGCTGCTGGTCTGGCACCAGGATGCCGACGGCCAGGCCGCCGTCGACCAGCTCACCCAGGTCAAGTGACCACCGACGCCGTTCCGATCGACCCCACCGGCCCCGGCCCGCAGCCCGCGCCTGTCACCGGAGACCAGCGCGTCGACGCCGCGCTGCGTCAGTTCGGCACATTGGCCGACCACGCCCCGGCCGACCACCAAGCCCGTCTCGACGAGCTCGCGAAGGTGTTGGCGCAGGTGCTCGAGAGCCCCGCACACGGGGCCGGCATGCCCGGTGGCATGCCTCGTCCGGCAGCTCGTTGAGCGTGGTGCGCCTCGATGTCGCGCTCGTCGCGCGTGCACTGGCCCGGTCGCGCACGGCCGGCCAGCGGCTGATCGCCGGGGGCCGCGTGCGGGTGAACGGCGAGACCGTCCGACGGGCGTCGAGCCCGGTCGACGACGCGGACGCGATCGACGTCACACTTGACCACCACTGGGTCAGCAGGGCGGCGCTCAAGCTGGTCGGCGTACTCGACGAGATCGACCCCGACAACCTGCTGTTCGCCGACGGCCCCACCGTGCTCGACGCCGGCGCCTCGACGGGCGGGTTCACCCAGGTGTGCCTGCAGCGTGGGGCACGCCTGGTGCACGCCGTCGATGTCGGCCACGACCAGCTCGACCCCGGGCTGAGGGCCGACCCGCGCGTGCACGTCGTCGAGGGGTTCAACCTGCGCGACCTGACCCCTGACGACCTGCCGGGACCGGTCGACCTGGTCGTCTGCGACGTCTCGTTCGTGTCGGTGCGGCTGCTGCTCGCGCCGCTGCTGTCGGTGCTGAAAGCCGACGGGGACGCCCTGGTCATGGTCAAACCACAGTTCGAGGTGGGCCGAGAGCGGCTGGGCAATGGGGGCGTGGTGACCGACCCCCGGTTGCAGCATGAAGCAGTCCAGGTCGTCCGGGACGATGCCGCCGCCCTGGGGTGGGGGAGCAGCGAGCCACGCCCCGCGACTCTCACCGGCGCCACTGGCAACCAGGAGTTCTTCGTGCACCTGCGGCGCTAGTGTGGGGCGGGACCGAACGGGCACATGACATGACGAGGGGGGACCTGTGGCAGACACGCGACGCATCGCGGTGATGATCCATCCGATCCGTGCCGATGCCCTGGACACTGCTGCCGACTTCATGACCCGCGTCAGCGAGCGTGGCGTCGACACGGTCGTGTTGCCCGAGCAGTGGGAACTGGTCGCGGATGCCCTGCCCGACCTCGTCGAGGCGCACCGCTTGCGCGCCAGCGCCACCTTGGCGGCGGGTGATGTTGAACTCGTCGTCGTCTTCGGCGGTGACGGCACCATCCTGAGGGCAGCGGAATGGGCCTACGAACCTGAGGTGCCGCTGTTGGGTGTGAACCTGGGCCACGTCGGGTTCATGGCCGAGCTCGAGGCTTCTGAGGTCGCCAACCTCGTCAACCATGTGCTGGACCGCAGCTACGTCGTCGAGGAGCGCCTGACCCTGTCGGTGAACGTGCGCGACTCGTCCGGGGACGAGGTGTGGAGTTCGTTCGCGATCAACGAGGCATCGCTTGAAAAGGCAGCCCGGGAGCGCATGCTCGAGGTGCTGGTGCACATCGACCACCGCCCGATTTCTCGCTGGGGCTGTGATGGTGTGCTCGTCAGCACCCCCACGGGCTCGACGGCCTATGCCTTCAGCGCCGGGGGCCCGGTGATGTGGCCCGACGTCGAGGCCATCGAATTGGTGCCGCTGTCGGCACACGCCCTGTTCGCCCGGTCGATGGTGCTCAGCCCCAATTCGACGGTCGACATCGACATCCTGCTGCCGAATGCCGGACGGGCCGTGCTCTGGTGCGACGGGCGCCGCAGTGTCGACATCGAGCCCGGTGCACGGGTCAGCGTGGCGCGCGGTGCCCACCCGTTGTTGCTCGCCAGGCTCACCGAGCAGCCCTTCACCACCCGTCTGGTCAAGAAGTTCAACCTGCAGATCGACGGTTGGCGGGGTGAAACCGGTCGTCAGGCCGCGGGCGAGCAGCGGGAGTGAGCTGTGCTGCGTGAACTGCGCATCAGGAACCTGGGTGTCATCACCGAGGCGACCCTGCCGTTTGCCGGTGGCATGACCGCGCTGACCGGTGAGACCGGGGCCGGCAAGACCATGGTCACCAGCGGGCTGGGCCTGCTGCTGGGCGAGCGTGCCGATGCCGGGGTGGTGCGCCACGGCGCCGACCGTGCGGTGGTCGAGGGCCGGTTCACCGGCGCCGACCAGGCCACCGTCGAGAGCATGGGGGGCGAGTTCGACGACGACGAACTTCTGGTCGCGCGCCAGGTCAGCGCCAATGGACGATCCCGCGCCTTCATCGGCGGGGCCCAGAACACGGTCGCGGCCCTGTCAGCCCTCACGGGTGAGCTCGCCACCATCCATGGGCAGTCCGAACAGTTGCGCCTGGGCAGCACCGAACGCCAGCGGGACGTGCTCGACCGATCGTGCGGCGAGCGCCACATCCTCGCCCTGGCCCGCCATCGCGAGCTGTACCACCGGCGCGCGGCGCTGACTGCTGAACTGGACGACCTGGTCACCCGCAGCCAGGAGCGGGCCCGCGAGGCGGACCTGCTGCGGCTCGGCCTGGACGAGATCGCCGCAGTCGATCCACAACCCGGTGAAGACGCCATACTCGCCACCGAAGCTGCCCGGCTCACGTCGCTCGATGAACTGCTCACCCTCTCGGAACAGGCATCCGTGCTGCTCTCGGGAAGCGACGACCCGGGCAGTGACGACCCCGGCGCCATCGGGCTGGTCGGCCTGGCCCGGCGCAGCATCTCGGCACTGGCAGACCTTGACGACACCGCCACGGGCCTGCGCGGGCGCGTGGTCGACCTGGGCCACCAGCTCAACGACCTGGCGGCCGACATCGCCTCGTACCGCGCCGACCTCGATGCCGACCCCGCCCGCCTCGACCAGGTGCTGCAGCGCCGCGCCGACCTGGCCGGGCTCAGCCGCAAGTACGGCAGCACCATCGAAGAGGTGCTGGCCTGGGCACAGCAGTCGGCGCAGCGGCTCGGCGATCTCGAGGGCTCCGACGACCGCATCGATGCCCTGCGCGCAGGGATCGCCGAGCTCACCGCGCAGCTGGACGACTCGGCGGTGGCCATCACCGCACAGCGACGCGAGGGTGCCGACCGCCTGGCCGCGGCCGTCCACGACGAACTGGGCGCGCTGGCGATGAAACATGCCCGGGTCCAGTTCGCGCTGACCCCGCTCGACCACGTTGGCCCGCACGGCGCCGAGCAGGTGCAGTTGTTGTTCGCGGCCAACGCCGGCAGCCCACCCGCCCCGCTGGCGAAGGTCGCCTCGGGTGGTGAACTGTCGCGGGTGCGGCTCGCGATCGAGGTGGTGCTTGCCGGCGACGCGAGTGGCCACACGTTTGTCTTCGACGAGGTCGACGCCGGCATCGGCGGGGCCGTGGCACTCGAGGTCGGACGACGGCTGGCGCGGCTCGCCCAGCACGCCCAGGTGCTGGTGGTGACCCACCTGGCCCAGGTCGCTGCGTTCGCGGACCAGCAATTCGTCGTCCACAAGCAGTCCCACGGCGATGTCACCTCGAGCGATGTTTCAGAGGTGACCGGCACCGAACGCGAGGCCGAGCTGGCCCGCATGATGGGCGGCATCGACCACGCCCGCAGCGCCCGTCAGCACGCCCGCGAGCTGCTCGACACGGCTCAGTCGAGCATCGTCGCCAGGTCGTAGGCCTGGGCGCTGGCCAACTGGTCCTGCTGGCACGATCGGGGGTCACGGTCGACGCGCCAGCGCCTGAACCGTGCGGGGTGGCGGAACTGGAAGCCGACGAGTTGGTCGAACTCGACCTCGGCCACCTTCGTCGGGTTCAGCGAGACCAGGCCGTGGGCCGCCGCCATGTCGGGCAGCCCATGGATGGTCGGGGCATCTGCCGCAGCGAGCTCGAGAGGGCGTAGCGACTCGGCGAGGTCGATGCGCTGCTGGGCCTCGAACTGGCTGATCACGCCGACATAGTGCAGGGCGTCGTCCCCGTGCCCGTACAGCGCCAGCAGCAACTGGCCCACACCCCGGTAGCGCGGGTTGCGACGGTAGCCCACCACCACGGCCTCGGCCGTGCGCGCGTGCTTGACCTTCTGCCAGCTGCGCCGACCGTATTCGTAGGTGCCGAGCGACTCCTTGACCATGATGCCGTCGAGCCCCGAACCGTCGAACGACTCGAACCAGCTGCGGGCCACGTCGGCGTCATGGGTCTGGGCCGTGACATGCAGGCCCACACTCTCGGGGATCGAGCCCAGCATGTCCTCGAGGCGCAGGCGCCGATCCCGGAACGGCAGGCCACGCAGGTCGCGGTCGTCCACCGCCAGCACGTCGAACGCGACCATGTGCGCGGGGTTGAGTTCAGCCATGCGGGCGACCCTGCGCAGCGACGGGTGCACGCGGGCACTCAGTACGTCCCAGTCAAGGTGCTGTGCACCGATCGCGCCGGTCGGCACGAAGATCTCGGTGTCGATGACGCACCGGCGCGGCAGTGAGTCGCGCACGTGGTCGACGATCTCGGGGAAGTACGAGGTCAGCGACTTGTTCATGCGGCTGGTGAGTTCCACCTGGTCGCCGTCCCGCAGCACGATGCACCGGAAGCCGTCCCATTTGGGCTCGTAGACGTAACCGCCGTCGACGGCATCTGCGTCGGGGATTCGGTCGACGAGGCGGGCCAACATGGGTGCGACTGGCACATCGATGGGCAAGTCCATGCCCCCAGTCTGTCACGGCCAGCCCAAATGCCCGATTCGGTGCTCCTTCGCGCAGGGCGGAGCGCCGCTGGCACGTGCGCCCGCTGTTTGGGCTTAGGATGGGAGTCCGTGGGCAACGCGAAGATCACCAAGCACCTGTTCGTCACCGGGGGAGTGGTTTCATCCCTGGGCAAGGGCCTGACGGCTTCAAGCCTCGGCAACCTGTTGGTCGCCCGCGGGCTTCGGGTCATCATGCAGAAGCTCGACCCCTACCTGAACGTCGACCCGGGCACGATGAACCCCTTCCAGCATGGTGAGGTCTTCGTCACCGAGGACGGTGCCGAGACCGACCTCGACGTCGGCCACTACGAGCGCTTCCTCGACGTCAATCTCGACGGTGCCGCCAACGTCACCACCGGCAAGGTCTATTCGACCGTCATCGCCAAGGAACGCCGCGGCGACTACCTGGGCGACACCGTCCAGGTCATCCCGCACATCACCAACGAGATCAAGGAACGGATGCTGGCCGTCGGTGGCCCGGGTACCGACCTCGTCATCCATGAGATCGGCGGCACCGTCGGCGACATCGAGTCGCTGCCCTTCCTCGAGGCGGCCCGCCAGGTGCGCCATGAGGTCGGCCGCGAGAACGTGTTCTTCCTGCATGTCTCGCTCGTGCCCTACATCGGCCCGTCCGGTGAAATGAAGACCAAGCCCACCCAGCACTCCGTCGCCGCGCTGCGCCAGGTCGGCATCCAGCCCGACGCGATCGTCTGCCGTGCCAACCGCGAACTGGGCGAGGGCATCAAGCGCAAGATCGCCATGAGCTGCGACGTGGACGAAGAAGCCGTGGTCGCCTGCATCGACGCCCCCTCGATCTACGCCATCCCCAAGGTGCTGCACGCCGAGGGCCTCGACGCCTATGTCGTGCGCAAGATGAGCCTGAAGTTCCGCGATGTCGACTGGACGAAGTGGAATGCGCTGCTCGACAGTGTCGAGAACCCCACCGAAGAGGTCACGATCGCGCTGGTCGGCAAGTACATCGACCTGCCCGATGCCTACCTGTCGGTCACCGAGGCCCTGCGCGCAGGTGGCTTCGCCAACAAGGCCAAGGTCAACATCCGCTGGGTCAAGTCCGACGACTGCGAAACCACCGAAGGGGCACTCGAGCACCTCGGTGACGTCGACGGCATCTGCGTGCCCGGCGGCTTCGGCATCCGCGGTGTCGAGGGCAAGCTGGGCGCGCTGAAGTTCGCCCGCGAGAACAAGATCCCGACGCTGGGCCTGTGCCTGGGCCTGCAGTGCATGGTCATCGAGGCCGCCCGCAACCTGGCCGGCATCGAGGATGCCGCATCGACCGAGTTCGACCCCGACACCGCCTCGCCGGTCATCGCCACCATGGTCGAGCAGCTCGAGATCGTCAGCGGTGAGGGCGACCTGGGTGGCTCGATGCGGCTGGGCTCCTACCCCGCCGAACTGGTCCGCGGCTCGGTCGTCGCCCGCGCCTACGGCAAGACCAAGGTCGAGGAGCGCCACCGCCACCGCTACGAGGTCAACAACACCTACCGTGACCAGCTGACGGCCGCCGGACTGGTGATCAGCGGCACCTCACCCGACCGCAACCTCGTCGAGTTCGTCGAACTGCCCCGCGAGGTGCACCCCTACTACGTCGCCACCCAGGCCCACCCCGAGCTGAAGTCGCGCCCCACCCGTCCGCACCCGCTGTTCAAGGCGCTGGTTACGGCCGCACTGGAGCGCTCGACCGGCAACCGCCTGCCCGTGGACGCTACCGAGGCAGCCGCGGGCGCCGCCCCGGCCGGGGGCGAGGCCAAGGTCGGCGCGAAGGACGAGTTGTGAACGACCAGCCCGCAGACTTTCCCACCGCCTGGCCGGTGGCGGCCAGTGAGGTGCTGGCCCGTGGCCGCGTGTGCAACTTCGTGCAGCAGACGGTGGTGCCGCCCGCAGGTGAGCCTTTCAGCCGCCAGTTCATCTCGCACCCCGGTGCCGTCGGCATCATCGCGCTCGACGACCAGGACCGGGTTGCCGTCGTCGACCAGTACCGCCACCCGGTGGGACTGACCCTGGTCGAACCACCGGCCGGGCTGCTCGACATCGAGGGCGAGGACTTCCTGGTCGCGGCCCAGCGTGAGCTGGCCGAAGAGGTCGAACTGGCCGCGGCCGACTGGCGGGTACTCGTCGACGTCTGCACCAGCCCCGGCGGCTCCGAGGAATCGGCCCGCGTCTATCTTGCCCGCGGGCTGAGCCCGGCACCCCACCCCGAGGGTTTCGTGCCCGAGGACGAGGAGGCCCACATGGTCGTCCGCTGGGTGGGGTTCGAAGACCTCGTCGACGGCGTGTTCGCGGGGCGCCTGCAGTCGCCGCTGCTCGTGGCGGGCATCATGGCGCTCGCCGCTGCACGCAGCACCGGACGCCTCGATTCACTGCGCACGCCCGACGCCCCCTGGCCGGTGCGCACGGTCCATGAGCAACTCGGACGAGACCGCCGCCCGGCCTGAGCCGGCGCCCGCCCTGCCGCGGGTGCTCGAGGACTACCTCGACCACCTCGGCGTCGAGCGCGGGCTGTCCGCCAACACCCTCGCGTCGTACCGGCGCGACCTCGACCGTTACCTGGTCTGGTTGGCCGGTCGCGGCATCGACCGGCTCGATGACGTCAGCCCGGCCGACGTGGGTGCCTTCGCGACGGCGCTGGCATCCGGTGAGGGGCAGCAGGCACCGTTGGCGAGGTCGTCGGTGGGCCGCAGCGTCGTCGCCGTGCGGGGGTTCCACCGGTTCACGACGTCCGAGGGCATCACCCCCACCGATGCGGCCGCCGAGGTCAGCCCGCCGCGGGTCGGCACCAGGTTGCCGAAGGCGCTGCGCCTCGAGCAGGTCACCGCGCTGCTGGCCAGCCCCGACCCCACTACCGTCGAGGGCGTGCGCGACGCCGCCCTGCTCGAACTGCTCTACGGCACCGGCGCCCGCATCAGTGAAGTGTGCGGCCTTGACGTGGACGAGGTCAGCCGTGCGCTCGACGACCCCGACGCCGGCCTGCGGCTGCTGGGAAAGGGCTCCAAGGAACGCATCGTGCCGCTGGGCCGCTACGCCCGTGATGCGGTGCGGGCCTGGCTGGTGCGCGGTCGTCCGGAATGGCAGTCGAGGGCGGCATGCCCCGGGCCCGCGCTGCTGCTGAACAGTCGCGGCAACAGGCTCTCACGCCAGAGTGCCTGGGCTGTCGTGCAGCGGGCCGCAGAGCGCGCGAACATCACCGACGAGGTCTCGCCACACAGCCTGCGCCATTCCTATGCCACCCACCTGCTGGACGGGGGCGCCGACATCCGGGTGGTGCAGGAACTGCTCGGCCATTCCTCGGTGACCACCACCCAGATCTACACCCTCGTCACGGTGGAACACCTGCGCGAGGTCTACCGCAGCGCCCATCCGCGCGCCCGCTGACGCCGTGCTGCGGTGCGGACACGGCGCACACTAGACTCGGCACGCAACACGACCGGAGGGAACGACGTGGCAGACAAGCAGTGGCAGGCAGACGCCGGTGGCCGGTGGCAGGCAGACACCGGTCTCGACGAGGGTGACGGTGCCCTTTTCGACGTCGAAACCGCCCCCACCACGCGCCACGGGGACGGCGCGGCCGCCGACGAGCTGGGACCCACGGGGCGCCCGTTCCCCGACCTGCCCGAGCCCACCCCGCCACCACCGGGGCCGAAGCGTGCCACCGTCATCGCCATGACGAACCAGAAGGGTGGTGTCGGCAAGACCACGACCACCATCAACCTGGGCGCGGCGCTGGTCGAGACCGGCCGCAAGGTGCTGCTGGTTGACTTCGACCCGCAGGGTTCGCTGTCGGTGGGCCTGGGCGTGAACCCGCACACGCTCGAGCGCAGCATCTATGACCTGCTGCTGAGCCGCCAGTACACGGCCGACGATGTCATCGTCGACACGGTTGTCGAGGGGCTCGACCTGCTGCCGTCCAACATCGACCTGTCGGCCGCCGAACTGCAACTGGTCAGCGAAGTTGCCCGCGAGCAGACCCTGAGCCGGGTGCTCGACAAGCTCAAGGATCGCTACGACCTGATCCTGATCGACTGTGCGCCCTCGCTGGGGTTGCTGACCGTCAACGCGCTGACCGCGGCCGATGAGGTGGTGATCCCGCTCGAGTGCGAGTTCTTCGCCCTGCGCGGCGTGGCACTGCTGACCGACACGATCGAGAAGGTCACCGACCGGCTCAACCCCGACCTGAACCTGATGGGCATCGTGGGCACCATGTACGACGGCCGCACACTGCATTCGCGCGAAGTGCTCGAACGGGTGGTGCAGGCATTCGGTGACCGCGTCTTCCACACCGTCATCAGGCGCACCGTGAAGTTCCCCGAGACCACGGTCGCGGGTGAGCCCATCACCACCTATGCCAGTTCGTCGCCCGGTGCCGCCGCCTACCGCTCGCTGGCCAAGGAGGTGCTCGCGCGATGCCACGCCGGGTAGGACTGCCCGGGGCGAGCGAGCTGTTCCGCAACACCCAGTCGGCGTCCGAGGTGCCGGGGCTCACCCCGGTGCCGCCACCGGCTGACCCGCGCCCGCGGGCGGGGGACAGCGATGCCCCTCGTGAGGACGAGCCCCGGGACGGCGCCGCCCATTCGGGCCGTGTGCGTCACGACGCCAAGATGACCGTCTACCTCAGCGAGGACGAACTGTTCGCCCTCGACCAGTCGCGGCTGGTGCTGCGCACACACGGACTGAAGGTCGACCGCGGCCGCATCGTCCGGGCCGCGGTGGCGCAAGCCCTGGCCGACCTTGACGCCCGCGGCGAGCGCAGCGACCTGGTCACCCGCCTGCGGGACGAATGATGGCACGCCCGGCCCGCTCGGACACGGGTGCGGCAGACATGGCTGCGGCAGATCTGGGGGCGGACGATGCCGGGCAGGGCCACGCCGGGTTCACCGTGACGCTGGACAATTTTGAGGGCCCGTTCGACCTGCTGTTGCAACTGATCAGCAAGCACAAGCTCGATGTCACCGAGGTGTCGCTGTCGAGGGTCACCGACGAGTTCATCAGCTACATCAAGGTTGGTGCCTCGGCGTGGGACCTCGAGCAGACCTCGTCGTTCCTGCTGGTGGCAGCCACGCTGCTCGACCTCAAGACTGCCCGGCTGCTGCCCTCGGGCGAGGTGGATGACCTCGAGGACCTCGCCCTGCTCGAGGCCAGGGACCTGCTGTTCGCGCGGCTGCTGCAGTACCGGGCGTTCAAGACCGTCTCGACGCTGTTCGCGGCCCGGTTGGGTGAAGAAGCCCTGCGGTTCGCCCGGCCGGGTGGTCTGGAGCCCCAGTTCGCCGCGCTCGCCCCCGAGGTGACGCTGCCACCGGGGGAGCGGCTGGCACGGATCGTGGCCCGCCTGCTGCAACCGCAGGAAGTCGCCGAAGTGGGCCTGGCCCATCTGCACGGTGGCACCGTCAACGTGAAGGACCAGGCCCGCATCGTCGTGGGCCGCCTGCGGGCCGCCGGGCAGCTGACCTTTCGCGCACTCACCGCCGACGCCGACCGGCTGACCACCGTCGCGCGGTTCCTGGCACTGCTCGAACTGTTCCGCGACGCCGCCGTCGCGTTCGAGCAGCTCACCCCGCTCGGTGAGCTCACGATCCGCTGGACCGGCAGCGAGGGCGACCACGAGATCTCTGACGAGTACGACCGACCGGCCGGTGACGACACGGCGCCCGATGCCCCCACCACCCAGGACGACTGATGAATGACACGAACGCGAATGACGCCCCAGCAGCCGCGGACCTGCACGCTGGCGTCGAGGCGCTGTTGCTGATGGCGACCGAACCGATCCCCACCCCGCAGCTCGCCGAGGCGCTGCAGGTGCCCACCCACCTGGTCGAGCAGGCCTGCCGCGACCTGGCCCGGTTCTACGACGACACGGGCCGCGGTTTCGCGCTGCGCCACGTCGGCGGTGGCTGGCGCTACTGGACCCGTGCCGAACATGCCGACCTGATCAGCCGGTGGGTGCTCGAGGGGCAGCAGTCAAAGCTGACGCAGGCCGCACTCGAGACCCTGTCGGTGATCGCCTACCTGCAGCCGATCTCGAGGGCCCGGGTCTCAGCTGTCCGCGGCGTCAATGTCGACGGCGTCGTCCGTACCCTGCTGGCCCGTGGCCTCGTCGAGGAGTCGGGCGCCGACGAGGGCTCGAACGCCACGCTGTTTGTCACCACGGACTACTTCCTGGAGCGGATGGGCCTCGAGTCGCTGCACGAGCTGCCGGCCCTGGCCCCGCACCTGCCCGACGCGAATGAGCTGGAAGCCGAGTTGGGACGTATGGTGGAGGTTGCGCCTGACGAGCCCACCGGGGCCGCGCAGGACGCGGATGAGGGAGAACGCCATGAGCATTGACGACGAGTCGACGCAGCAGACCACCGACGAGAACCTGGACGAGGTGACCCAGCCCGCAGGTGGGATCACGACCCCCGAGGAGTCGGACGACGACTACACCACGGACGCGGTGATCACCGACGAGCAGGACTACGGCAAGCCCGACGAGCCCCAGGTGCGCCTGCAGAAGGTGTTGGCCCAGGCGGGCATCGCCTCACGCCGGGCCGCCGAGATCATGATCGACGAAGGCCGGGTCGAGGTGAACGGCCAGGTGGTGATGACCCAGGGCGTGCGGGTGAACCCCACCAGGGACACCATCCGTGTCGACGGCCAGCGCATTCCCCCCGCACGCCACCACCTGTACTTCGTGCTGAACAAGCCCCGCGGCGTGGTCTCGACGATGGACGACCCGCTCGGCCGGGTCACGCTCACCCGCTACATGGACCGGCAGAAGGAACGGCTGTTCCACGTCGGGCGACTCGACACCGACACCGAGGGCTTGATCCTGCTGACCAATGACGGTGAGTTCGCCCATCGGATGGCACACCCCAGCTACGAGGTCTCGAAGACCTACCTGGCCGAGGTCGAGGGCGAGGTGAGCGACAAGGTGATCGAACGGCTGCAGAAGGGCCTGCGGCTCGAGGACGGCCCCGTACGCCCTGACAAGGTCAAGCTCGTCGAAGTCGTCAGCGGTCGCAGCCTGGTGCGCATCACCCTGCACGAAGGGCGCAACCGCATTGTGCGCCGCATGATGGAATCGGTCGGCCACCCCGTCAACAAGCTCTCGCGCATCGCCATCGGCCCGGTGCGGCTGGGCTCGATGCGTCCGGGCGAATCACGGCACCTGAGCAGGGACGAGATCGGGTCGCTGTTCGACCTCGTCGGCCTGTGAGCTGACCGTGAAGCGACGGATCCGCGGTCAGGAGACCGAGTACGGGCTGGCGATGCAGGTGCTGCGCCAGCGCGAGGTGGCGGGCGTCACCGAAGAGATGTGGCGCCCCCTCAGCCCCGACGAGGCGGCCCAGCAGTTGTTCCGGCCGCTGGTGACGCGGTCTGGCACCACCAATGTGTTCCTCAAGAACGGTGGACGGCTCTACCTCGACGTGGGTTCGCACCCTGAGTACGCCACCCCCGAATGTGACCGGATCAGCGACCTGATCGTCGCGGAACGGGCGGGGGACCGCATCATCGACGACCTGGCCGACCGTGCGCTGGCCATGCTGCAGGACGAGGGCATCACCGCCCGGGTGCAGGTCTACAAGAACAACACCGATTCGACCGGCCATTCCTATGGCAGCCACGAGAACTACCAGGTCACCCGCGAGCGCACCCTCAACGAATGGGTCGACTCGCTCACCCCCTTCCTCGTCGTGCGGCAACTGCTGTGCGGCGCGGGCAAGTGGGTGGTCGAGAACGGTGTGGGCAAGTTGTGGCTCTCGCAGCGCGCGGCGCACCTGTGGGACCCGGTGTCGTCGACGACCACCCGGGCCAGACCCCTGGTGAACTCCCGCGACGAACCGCACGCCGACCCGAAGAAGTACCGGCGGCTGCACGTGATGGCGGGTGATTCGAACCTGTCCCAGCCCACCGTGCTGCTGCGCTACGGCGCCACGGAGCTGATGCTGCGGGCGATCGAGGACGGCCACCTGTTCGAGGAGTTCGCACTGGCCGATCCGGCAGGGGCCATCCGCGAGGTGGCCAGGCATCGCGACGGCCGGGCCCGCATCGAGCAGGTCAATGGCCGCATGGTCACACCGCTCGACGTGCTCGACAAGATGCACCAGATCACCGCCGACTACGTCGACGACCAGGAACTGGCCCAGGCCCACCAGCTGTGGCAGACAGTGCTCGAGGCCGTGGCCGACCGACAGCATGCCCGCATCGAACGGACGATCGACTGGGCCATCAAGGAACACATGCTGGTGCAGTACGCCCAGCGCCACAAGCTCAGCAACCAGTCGCCACAGCTGGCCGAGATCGACCTGGCCTACCACGACATCCACCGCGGTGCCGACGCGCGGGCCCGGGGGCTGTTCGCCCACGCCGAGGTGGCCGGCCACTGCGACCACCTCGTCGAGTTGGTCGAGGTGGCCCAGGCGATGACCCACCCGCTGAGCAACACCCGGGCGCGGTTGCGGGGACGACTGATCGCCGCAGCAAAGGCAGCACAGCGCGACTTCACGGTCGACTGGATGACCTTCACGTGCCGAGACCTCAGCGACGGCACCATCGTGCTCGCCGACCCCCTCGCCAGTGAGGACCCCCGGGTGGACCGGCTGATCGAGCGGATGAACACTGAACCGCGCCGCGGGGGGTCGGTGGGGTTCCAGCCACCAGTCACCCAGCCGCCGACCGCGGGCACGCCGGTCCCGTGAGCCGTGCTGCGTTCGTGACCTGCGTCCGTCGTCGGGTAGCCTGCACGGGTGCGCATGAACAAGTCGGCCAACACTCCTGCTCGTCGCCGTGCCCTGCGTGGGCCGGTGGTGGTTTCCGCCATCCTCGCTGCCGCCCTCGGGCTCACGGCATGCACCGGGAATGGTGGTGATGACCCGACCGGCCAGTCGACCCTGTTGCCGAGCAGCACCATGACCTCTGCGGTGGCCTCACCGTCCGTTTCGGGCTCGGGCAGCGCATCGCCCTCGGTGGCTCCGAGTACCGTCAGCAACCTTGACGCCATCAGCGTCGGTGGCAACTTCGGCCAGGCCCCTGCAGTGACCGCGAAGTGGCCGCTGGCCATCGCCGCGACCCAGGCCAAGGTGCTCTCGGAGGGCACCGGGGCGGTCGTGCCGAAGAATGGCACGGTTCAGGTGAACTACACCGGGATCAATGCCCGCACAGGCCAGTCGTTCGACACCAGTTTCAAGACTGGCGGCAAGCCCGTCACGTTCCCGCTCGACCAGGTCATCACCGGTTTCCGCACCGGGCTCGAGGGCAAGAAGGTCGGCTCGCGGGTGCTGATCATGATGACCCCCAAGGACGGCTACGCCCAGGGCAACCCCCAGGCCGGCATCCTGGCGACCGACTCACTCATCTTCGTGGTCGACATCGTGCAGTCGCAGCTCACCGGCCCCGCCGGTGCCGCGGTGACCCCCGCCGCCGGATTGCCGACTGTCAAGGACAACGGCGCAGGCAAGGCCCCCACCATCACGATCGGCAGTGCCACCAAGCCGTCCGCGCTGGTGACCCAGCCGCTGATCAAGGGCACCGGCCCCGTGGTCAAGGAAACCGACACCATCGTCGCCAACTACGTTGGCGTGGCCTGGAACGGCACCCTGCTCGCCAACAACTACACCAGCGGGCCCGAGCAGGCCGTGCTGAACACGCTGATCACCGGGTGGCGCAAGGGCCTCACGGGCCAGACCGTGGGTTCGCGCGTGCTGCTGGTCGTGCCCCCGTCCGAGGGCTACCCCAAGGGCAACTCCACCCCGTCCTACCCCGCCGGCGAGACCACCGTGTACGTGATCGACCTGCTGCTGGCCACCGAGGGCGCGTAGTCCCCGACGTCCCGCATCGTCAACGCCCCTGTCACCATCCCGGTGGCGGGGGCGCATGCAGCTGCTGCGCCGGTGCAGCAAAAGCAGGTTCTGGTGCCGTCAGGGTGTGACCCACTCGTCGGCATCGACCACCCACTGCTCGTTGGCCCGCGCGAATGCCTCGTCCGGCAACCGCAGCAGCTCGTCATTGCCCAGCCACGGGTCGAGGCCGAGCGAAGCCAGCAGCCAGCCGCGCACCTCGCCGGCATCGTGGCCCAGCGCGGCCAGGTCGGCGAGGCTCACGGCCCCGTCCCGCTTGGCCAGCCGCACACCGCGGGCATTGACCGCCAGGCCGACGTGCACATAGTCGGGCACAGGGTGGCCGAGCTGCGTGGCGAGCCACGCCTGCCGGGGCGAGGAGCCCAGCAGGTCGTCGCCGCGCACCACCTGGGTGACCCCCTGGACCCCGTCGTCCACGACGGTTGCCAGGTTGTAGGCGGGGGTGCCATCGCCCCGGGCCACCACGAAGTCGTCGACGATGCCGGTGACCTCACCGGCGAACCGGTCGTGCACGGTGACCGTGGCGGCGTCGGCCCGCACCCGCAGCGCACCGGGCCGCTCCCGGCGACGCCTGGCACGTTCGGCCCCGCTGAGGTGGGCGCAGGTACCGGGGTAGGCACCCTCTGGCAGTGTGACGGCATCCGGCCGGCTCGCCTGGGGTGCCTGGGCAGCCTCGGCGACCTCGCGCCGTGTGCAGAAGCACTCATAGGTGTCCAGGCCCGCGATGACGCTGGCATAGAGCCCCAGTCGGTCGGACTGGCGCACCACCGGGGGACTCCAGTCGAGCCCGATGGCCGCGAGGTCGTCCAACTGTCGTTGCGCGACACCGCGGGCCGCGCCCACGCGTTGTTGGTCGAGGTCCTCGATGCGCACCAGCAGTCGCAGCCCCGACCGCCGGGCGAATACCCAGGCCAACAGTGCCGTGCGCAGGTTGCCCAGGTGCAGGTCAGAGGTGGGACTGGGGGCGTAGCGTCCGGCCACGGGGGTCTCCCTTCATTCGCAAGCGATCATGGCACTGCTAGCCTCGCCACAGGTAGCCGCACACACCCGGGAACGCATGCCCCCGGGACCGGTCGGCGCAAGAAGGGGTGGACCCATGGCAGGCAGGCCACGCAGCGGTGGCACGGCGAGCGCGGCCAGGACGGCCAAGAAGAACACTGAACGTGCGATGCAGTTGTTCTTCGTGCTGCAGTCGACCCACCAGCCGCTGCCGAAGTCACGCATCTATGACGCCGTCGACCGTTACCGCGACCTGCCGCGCAACGAGAACCTTGACCGCATGTTCGAACGCGACAAGGACCTGCTGCGCGACCTCGGCGTCGAGATCAGCACCGTCAGGATCGATGAGGAGGAGTGCTACCTGCTGCCATCGCGTGACCTGGCCCTGCCGGATGTGGACTTCACCGCCGAGGAACGCGCCATGCTCGCGGTCGCCGGCCAGCTGTGGAACCAGCACTCGGTCGGTGAGGAATCGCGGCAGGCGCTGACGAAGCTGGCCGCCGCCGGGGTCGAACTCGACGAGACGATCACCCAGGCCGCCCAGCCCGACCTGTGGGCACCCGAACCCGGGTTCCAGGAGTTCTGGGACGCCAACATCGCCCGCCGACGGGTCAGGTTCACCTATCGCAACAACAACGGTGAGGTGCGCGAGCGTGACCTTGAGCCGTGGGTGATGGCCCAGCGGGCAGGACGCTGGTATGTCATCGGCTTCGACCGCAGTCGCGGTGAGGCGCGCAAGTTCAAGCTGGCGCGGGTGGTGGGCGACCCGGAGCCCTACGGCGAGGCCGGCGCCTATGAGGTGCCGGGCGACCTGGACGCCCCGGCGCTGGTCGCGTCCATCAAGCCTGAACGAGACGCCGAACAGGCCGTGCTGGCCATCCGCGGCGACTATGCCCCAGGCTTGCGCCGCCGGGGGGTGGTGACCGAGCACGCCGACGTGCCCGACGGCTATGCCGCGTACTCAGTGGCCTATGCGTGGGACGCGTCGCTGGTGCGCGAAGTGGCCCGGTTCGGGGCCGATGTGCTGGTGCTCGAGCCGACGTCGCTGCGTGAGGCCGTCATCAGGCACCTGCGTGACGTGGTCTCGGCACACGGGGAGGGAGTGGCATGAAGAACGGGGACGACCTGGCCCGCTGGTTCGTGATGGTGCCGTGGCTGGCGCACCGACCCGGCATCACCGTCACCGAGGCAGCCGCGCATTTCCGGGTGCACCCGGCCCGGCTGCTCGATGAACTGCAGCGCATGTGCATGATCGGGGCCGACACCGAGGCGATCGCCGTGGGTGGCTACGGCTACCTGATCGAGTTCGACCAGGACGAGGCCGAACAGCAGGGCCGCATCACGGTCTTCCCCTCGGACATCATCGACCGGCCGCTGAAACTGACCCGCGGTGAGGCGACCAGTCTGGTGGTGGCGCTGCGCGCGCTGGTCGAGACCCTCGACGACGAGTCCGCCGCACACGGCCGTACCGCGTTGGCCAAGCTTGAGCGCGTCGCCGGCGGCCGGCAGGCCCATGTCGAGGTCGCGTTGGATTCCGGTGCCGGCGCCGTGCGTGAGGTGGTGGCTGCGGCTGTGGCCGCGGGCCGGCAACTGGCGCTGGTCTATGACGGCGCCAGCCGCGGACGCACCACCAGGCCGGTCGTCGACCCGGTGCGCACCGTCGTGCGCGGGGGAGCGGCCTACCTGCAGGGCTGGGATGTCGACCAGCAGGGCTGGCGCTGGTACAAGGTCAACCGCATCCACGAGGCATCGCCGACGGGCACCCCCGTGACCGACCGTGGCGCCGCGCCCGATGACTGGGTCGACGATGCGCCCCGCGAACGTACCGTGCTCGAACTGGCGCCGGCGGCACGCTTCCTGGTCGAGTACGACCCCGTGAGCGAGGTCGAAGAGACTGGTGACCCCGACTTCCCGGTGCGGGCGACCCTGCCGCTGGCGGCGCCCGGCTACCTGGTCGACCGGCTGCTCGGCCTGGCCGGCGACGTGCGCCTGGTCGCGCCGCACCCGGCCCAGCAACGCGCCGCTGCGACTGCGCGAGCTGCGCTGGTGGCCTACGACCAGTTGACCACCCGCTAGGCTGGCGCACATGATCTGGGTCTGGGTGTTCCTCGCCATCGCCGTGGCAGGGCTCATCACGATGATCAGCTATGCCGTCTGGCTGTTCCACAAGGCCGGCGACGTGTATGCAGAGGTCAAGATGTTGGGGCGTCGTGGTGAAGAGCTCGGCGCGCTGCTGGGGCAGTTGGACCTCGACCCGCTCACGTCGTCCACGGGTGGGCAACTGGTCACCAACCACCACGATGAGGGCGGTTTGGGGCGTTCAGCGCGGCGCTAGTATGGACGAGCACTGGCCCACCGAGGAGTCGGCGGGCTGCAGAACACGGTCGGCATGGTGTCGACCTTGAACGAGGGACACGACATGGCAGGCTTCGGCTGGCAGGAACTTCTGATCATTCTCGCGGTGGCACTGCTGCTGTTCGGTGGCAGCCGCCTCGCGGGCATCGGCAAGGCCTCGGGCCGCGCGATCCGGGAGTTCAAGGAAGAGACCCGCGACCTGAAGTCGACCCCGGCGGATTCGGCCGAGGTTGAGACCAAGCAGGCTGCGGAGGACAAGGTCATCGACGCCACTGTCGTTGACGACACCGTCGCCCACGTCGACGACGCCCACGTCGAGAACAAGCAGCAGCAGGCCTGACGGCCCGCCTGCCGAGGGCTGGGGGAACGGTGAGCGTAGTCGAACGAGAGACCCGCAAGGGTGTGCTGCCGGACTGGTTGCGCGCCCCCAAGAGCGATTCACCCGACGGCACGATGGCGCTGGTCGACCACCTGCGCGAGCTGCGCTACCGGGTGATCATCAGCTTCATTGCGTTCGTGGTCGTGCTCATCGTGGCGTTCATCATCGAGAACACCACGCACTTGCTCACCGACCTGATGACCCAGCCCATCCTGGCCGCCAAGGATGCCTACCTGCTGAAGTATCCGGACCGCGAGGTCATCCTCAGCACCGACGGCATCATGGGCGGCTTCACGCTGCAGGTCAAGGTTGCCGCCGTGGCGGGCCTCATCTTCAGCTGCCCGATCTGGATCTGGCAGCTGTGGAGTTTCATCGTGCCGGGCCTGCTGTCGAACGAGAAGAAGTACACGCTGCGGTTCATGGGTGCGGCGATCCCGCTGTTCCTCTTCGGCGTCGCCGTCGGCTACCTCGTGCTGCCCAAGGGCTTCGAGGTCATGATGGGCTTCAACCCGCCGGGCACCACGAACATCAACGAGATGAACAACTACCTCAGCTTCGAACTGCGGATGTTGCTCGTCTTCGGGCTCAGCTTCCTGCTGCCCGTGGTGCTGGTCGCACTGAACCTGCTCGGCGTGGTCAAGGCCACCCAGCTGTCGAAGAGCCGCGTGGTCGCCATCTTCGTCTGCTTCATCTTCGGCGCCATTGCGACGCCCAGCACTGACCCCATCTCGATGCTGGCCCTGGCGGTGCCCATGGCGCTGATGTACCTGATCTCCGAGGTGATCTGCCACATCCACGACAGGTCGGTGGCCAAGAAGCTTGAGGAAGGCGGCGGCGACGTCGTCGTCAAGATCGGCGAGCCTGACTTCGAATGAACCCGCGCTTCGAATGAACCTCGCCCGATTCGACGGGCCCACCATGACCGTGGTGGTCAACCCGAAGGCGGGGAACGGCCGCGCCCACCGGCTGTTGCCGCGCATCCTCGCCGAACTGGTGGCCTCGCACCCGGATGCCCACCTGCAGGTGCACCAGACCACCAGTTTTGACGATGCCCGGTTGCGCACCATCCAGGCGGTCGAGCGTGCTCGTCCGGACCTGCCCAACGGGCAGGCGGACTCGCTCGTGGTCGTCGGCGGTGACGGCATGGCGCACCTCGGGGTCAATGCCTGTTCGGGCACGCCCGTGCGACTCGGAATCATCCCCGCCGGCACCGGCAACGACTTCTGCCGCGGTGTCGGCATCCCCACGTCGGTCAAGGCGGCCACCAGGGTGGTCGCCGAGGGTGTCGTCGACCGCATCGACGTCAACGCCGCTCGGGGCAGGCTGGCTGACGGTGCCGAACAGCGCTTCGTCGGCTGTGTGGTCAGCACCGGCTATGACGCCAAGGTCAACCTGCGCACCAATGAGGCCTCCCTGCCGCTCGGTGCGCTGTCCTATGGCTGGACGGCCCTGTCGGAGCTGGTCCGCTTCGAGCCCATGGCCTACCGCATCACCATCGACGGGCGCCGCTGGCAACTGCCCGCCATGCTCATCGCCGTCGCCAGCAGCGGCTACTTCGGCGGCGGCATGAACATCGCCCCCGGGGCTGACGTCACCGACGGCCTGCTCGACATCACCGTCGTGCACCCCGTCAGCCGGGCGACGCTGCTGCGCCTGCTGCCGGCGATGTATTCCGGACGGTTCATCCGCGACCCGGCCATTGAGCAATTGCGCGCACGCGAGGTCACCATCGACGGCGACGACATGTTCGCCATGGCCGACGGGGAATACCTCGGTGACGTGCCGCTCACCGTGCGGGTCGAGCCGGCCGCGCTGAGCATCTACCGTCCCCGGGCCCATGTGCGGCGGTCCGACCACCTGCGGCAGTAGGGTCGTGAACATGGACGACCTCGACCGCGAGATGGCGCAACTGCTCGACGCCGATGGCGGGGGCACGCCGGCCGTACCGGCACCCGGACCGCTGTTCGAGCAGTTCAGCAAGCTCTACAGCTTTCGCCTCGACGACTACCAGGTCGAGGCGTGCGCCCACGTCGAGGCGGGCAGGGGGGTGCTGGTGGCCGCGCCGACCGGTGCCGGCAAGACCGTGGTGGGCGAGTTCGCCGTCTTCTGTGCGCTGCAGCAGGGCTCGAAGTGCTTCTACACCACCCCCATCAAGGCGCTGTCGAACCAGAAGTTCCACGACCTGGTCGAGCGCCACGGCGCCGAGAATGTGGGCCTGCTGACCGGCGACACCTCGGTCAATGGCGAGGCGCCGATTGTGGTGATGACCACCGAGGTGCTGCGCAACATGATCTATGCCGACTCGCGCACGCTCGACAACCTCGGCTATGTCGTCATGGACGAGGTGCACTACCTGGCCGACAAGTTCCGGGGCGCGGTGTGGGAAGAGGTGATCCTGGGGCTGGCGGAACGCGTGAGCCTGGTCAGCCTGTCGGCGACGGTCAGCAACGCCGAGGAGTTCGGTGCCTGGCTCGACGAGGTGCGTGGCGACGTAGCCGTGGTGCTGTCCGAACGGCGGCCGGTGCCGCTGTACCAGCACGTGCTGGCGGGTCGCCAGCTCTATGACGTGTTCAGTGGCGACGCGCCGACCGCGGTGGCGCTGCCCAGCCGCACCGCTCCCGATGCCAATCCCGAACTCGTCAAGCTGGCCAAGTCCGAGACCCGCGGGCAGCGCGACGACCGCCGGGCACCCCGTGGACGATCAGGGCGCGGCAAGCAGTCGACGCGCGGCTCGGGCAGGTTCGGCGGCGCCGCATCGCGGCTGGACAGTCGTGGCCGCGAGCGCGGCGAGGACGGCCCCCGGCTGGTGCCGAGCCGCTGGGGTGCAGTGATCACCCTTGAACGCGCCAACCTGCTGCCCGCCATCGTGTTCATCTTCAGCCGGGCCGGCTGCGACGGGGCGGTGCGCCAGCTCGTCGGCAGCGGGGCACGGCTGACCACGCCCGCCGAGGCGGCCAGGCTCGAGCGGATCGCGGCCCGGCACACCGAGGGCCTCAGCATCCACGACCGACAGGTGCTCGACTACGACTTCTTCCTCGACGCCCTGCAGCGTGGCGTCGCCGCGCACCACGCCGGCATCCTGCCGGCATTCAAGGCCATCGTCGAAGAGGGCTTCGCCGCCGGCCTGATCAAGGTCGTCTATGCCACCGAGACGCTCGCGCTGGGCATCAACATGCCGGCCCGCACGGTCATGATCGAGAAGCTGGTCAAGTACAACGGTGAAGCCCACGTCGACATCACGCCGGGTGAATACACCCAGCTGACCGGCCGCGCCGGGCGCCGGGGGATCGACGTCGAGGGTCACGCCGTGGTGATGTGGCAGCCGGGCATCGACCCCCGTGCCGTCGCCGGCCTGGCATCGCGGCGCACCTATCCGCTGAAGTCGTCGTTCGCGCCCACGTACAACATGGCCGTGAACCTGGTGGGGCGCATGGGCCGTGAGGCAGCGCGTGGGCTGCTCGAGCAGAGCTTCGCCCAGTTCCAGACCGACCGCAGCGTGGTGGGGCTCGCCCGCACCGCCACCCGCGACGCCGAGGCCATCGCGCAGTACCTCGAGGCCGCCCAGTGCGACCGGGGCGATTTCACCGAGTACGCCACGCTGCGCGAGCAGATCTCGGTGCTCGAGACCGAACAGGCCAAGGGACGACGACGCAACGCCGGCGCCGAGGCCATCGAGTCACTGCTTCGCCTCGAACCCGGCGACATCATCTGGGTCACCGGTGGGCGCCACCAGGGTTGGGCGGCCGTCATCGACCCGGGCCGGGGACGCGATGCCGAACCCCACCCCATGGTGATGACGGTCGAACGCGAACTGGTCCGGTTGACCCTGCGCGACTTCCCGACCCCGACCGCCAGCGTCGGCAAGGTGCGCATCCCCAAGAAGTTCGACCCCCGCAAGCCACCGCTGCGCAAGGCGCTGGCTGCGAGCCTGCACCACCGGCTGAACGAACTCGACCCGTCGGTACCCGCCGTCGCGGTGGTGCGTCCCGACGAGCAGGTGGCCGACGAGATCGCCCGGCTGCGGGCGCAATTGCGGGCCCACCCGTGCCACGCCTGCCCCGACCGCGAGAGCCACGCCCGCTTCGCAGAGCGCGCCATGCGACTCGAACGGGAATACGACCAGGCCCAGCGGGCACTCGAGCGGCGCACGAACACCATCGCCGCGACCTTCGACAAGATCTGCCTGGTGCTGACCTCGCTCGGCTACCTCGAGGTCGACGACCCCGACCAGGTCACCCCGGCGGGGCGCATGCTCGCGCGCATCTATTCCGAGCTCGACCTCGTCGCCGCCCAGGCCCTGCGCGCCGGGGTGTTCGACGAGCTTGATGTGCCGCAACTGGCGGCAGTGATGTCGTCACTGGTCTACGAGGCCCGCCGCAACGAGCTGGGCCGCATGAGCCGCATGCCCGACGACCCCTCGTCGGCAGCGCAGGCGCGGCTGCGTGAGATCTGGCGCGAAGTCGGCCTGGTTGAACGCGACCACCGGCTCGAGCGTGGCCCCGAGCCCGACATCGGATTCGCCGAGGCGGCCTATGCCTGGGCCGACGGGCAGCCATTGGCACAGGTGTTGGCGAGGGCGCAGCTGCCCGCGGGTGACTTCGTGCGGTGGGTGCGCCAGGTTGCCGACATGGCGGGCCAGCTGGCGGTCGCGGCCGGCATGCGGGCCGACGCGTTGGCCCGTGGGGGCGCCCCTGCCGGGCCCGCCGACGACCTCGCCAGACGGTGCCGCATCGTGGTCGACCAGATGCGGCGCGGCGTCGTCCAGTTCGACCCGGACGAGGACTGAACGCCGGTCAGCCGATCAACTGCATGAGCAGGGTGATCGTCATCCACAGGGCGAAGACCGCCGACCCGATCATCAGCACCAGCACACCGACCAGGATGCCGATCGCCTTGACCATGTACGCGCCGTACGACTCGTGCGTCTCGAACCTGCCCTCGGTGATGGCGGCCTTGAGCAGCTTGTAGTTCTTGCGATTCGCCCGGTGGGCGAAGTCCGCGGCATCGCCGACCAGCGGCACGTAGCCGAGCGCGGTGTCGACGAGCAGGTTCATGGCCATCTTCACCAGCACGGTGACCGGCACGCGGCGGCGGATGGCATCGACCATGATGATGCCCCCCAGCGAGGTCGTCACGCCGTCCCCCACGCCCGGGATGAGCCCGAGCAGGCCGTCCAGCCCGATGCCGAATTTCGTGCCCGGGATGGTGACCAGGTCATCAAGGATCATCGCCAGCACGTCGGAGCCCATGGCAGCCTGGGTCCCTGCGGGCTGTGCTTCGGCAGGCTTTCCGGCAGCGGGCTTCGCAGCGGTGGCGTCGGCTTCGTCATGGCGCATGGGCATGTACCCATGCTACGAAACCCGTCCATATGAAACCCCGCCGCCCGGGCCCGGACGACGCGGGGCGCCCGGCGGCCGGGGGATAGGGTGGCAGGGTGGCTGTCGCTATCCGTGTGATCCCGTGTCTTGATGTCCATGACGGTCGGGTCGTCAAGGGCGTGAACTTCGTCAACCTGCGCGATGCAGGTGATCCCGTCGAACTGGCGCGTGCCTATGACCTCGCCGGTGCAGACGAGCTGACCTTCCTGGACATTTCGGCATCGTCCGAGGCCCGCGCCACCACCCGTGACATGGTGTCGCGGTGCGCCGAACAGGTGTTCATCCCGCTGACCGTCGGCGGGGGGGTGGGCGGTGTCGAGGACGTCGACCGCCTGCTGCGCGCGGGGGCTGACAAGGTCGGCATGAACACCGGGGCGATCCGCAGACCCGAAGCGATCAGCGAGATCGCCGGGCGGTTCGGCAACCAGGTGCTGGTGCTCAGCCTGGACGCCCGCCGCGAGGCAGGCATGCCGTCGGGGTACGGCGTGACCACCCACGGAGGACGCCAGAGTGCCGGCCTCGACGCGATCGAATGGGTCACAGAGGCTGTCGACCGGGGCGTGGGTGAGGTATTGCTCAACTCCATGGATGCCGACGGCACCACGGCCGGGTTCGACCTCGAGATGCTCGAGGCGGTGCGCAAGGTCGTCGACGTGCCGCTGATCGCCTCGGGCGGGGCCGGCACGGTCGACCACTTCGTCGATGCGGCCCGGGTGGGTGCCGATGCCCTGCTGGCCGCCAGCGTCTTCCATTTCGGCACGCTGGGCGTCGCCGAGGTCAAGCAGGGCCTGGCCGCAGCCGGGTTCGAGGTGCGCACGCTGCCGGCGCCCGAGCCTGAGCGCACCGGCGCCTGAGCGCGTCGCGCACCAACAGTCCCCACCCACTGATCCCTGTCGAGGAGTCCCCATGAACCGTCCCGTCGCCTGGGTGCCGTTCGAGACCGAGCAGCAGGCCCGCGCCACCCTGGGCGACCTGCCGCTGGAGTTCGTGCCCTTCATCACCAACACCGAACCGCCCGAGAGCCTTGACCGGGTGGAATTCCTGGTACTGCCGTATGCCCAGCGCCAGGACGTGATCCTGCAACGGGCGGGCGAACTGGCGTCGCTGAAGGTGGTGCAGGGCCAGATGGCCGGCACTGACGCCATCGACCGGTTCATCCCCGAGGGCGTGACGCTGTGCAATGCCGCCGGTGTGCACGACGCCGCCACGGCAGAACTGGCGCTGAGCCTGGCACTGGCCAGGGGTCGCCGGCTCGATGAGTACGCCCGCGACCAGGTGGCCGGCGTCTGGCAGCCCCGCTGGGGCACCGGGCTGGCCGACGCACGGGTGACCATCCTGGGCTACGGTCGCATCGGCCGCGCGATCGAGCGCCGGGTGCGGGGCTTCGAGCCCCGCTCGGTCACCAGGGTCGCCACCCGTGCGCGCATCGACCAGCTCGACGGCCGCGACGTTGAGGTGCGCGCCATCGCAGACCTGCTCGACGTGCTCGCCCAGACCGATGTGTTGTTCATCATCAGCCCGCTCACCGACCAGACCCGGGGGCTGATCGGTGCCGAGGCACTGGCCGCGCTGCCCGACGGGGCACTGGTCGTCAACGCCGGACGAGGCCCGATCGTCGACACCGCCGCCCTGGTCGAGGCCTGCGCCGGTGGCCGCATCAGCGCCGCGCTTGATGTCATCGACCCCGAACCCGTGCCTGCCGACCACCCGCTGCGCACCACGGCGAACGTGCTCTTCTCACCCCACGTCGGCGGCTACTCCTCGGCGTTCTTCCCGCGGCGAAACGCCCTGCTGCGCCGCCAGCTCGAGCACTTCGCCGCCGGTGAGCCGCTCGACAACGTGGTGCGCATCGGCCCACTAGTGTGAACCGCATGACCTGCATCTTCTGCGCCATCGCCAGCGGCGAGATCCCCGCCAACCGTGTTGCCGAGGACGAGGTGGGCGTCGCCTTCCTGGATGCCAAGCCCAAGTCACCCGGCCACACCCTGGTCGTGCCGTTCGAGCATGTCAGTGACCTGGGTGACGGCAGCGAGGTTTTCGTGCGGATGGCGCCCTTCGTCACCCGCGTTGCCCAGCAGGTGGTCGACAAGCTGGGGGCTGACGGGGTGAACCTCGTGGTGAACTCCGGCGCGATTGCCGGCCAGGAGGTCTTCCACCTGCACGTGCACGTCATCCCGCGCTACGCCGACCCTGACGCCGTGCCGTCCTCGGTCGACGGGGTGCTCGAGGCGCTGCGCGCATGACAGGTGCCACCGGGCGCACAGCGCCCGTGGCCCCACGCCCTTCGTCCATGCAGACCGCGGACTGGTCGCAACGAGTCACGGGTTGGTTGGTGTCCACAGGCCCCGTGGTGTTGGTCGCGTTGGTGGTGCTGCCCCTGGTCATCGAGGGCGGCACCCTGTGGCCATGGGCGCCCCGCACGCCGCAGCTCGACGTGATGCGCTGGGTCGCGGGCGAGCTGGTCTCTGGCCGGGCACCACTCGGCGACGACCAACGTGTCGACTACCCCTGGACGCCCTTCGGCGCGCTGCTGATGGCGCCGCTGGCGCTGCTCACGCCTGTCCTGTGGCAACTGCTGCTCACGGCGTTGTCGGCCAGCGCGGTGCAGTCGCTGCTGCGGCGCCTGTTCGGGCTCACGGGGCTGCGTCTCGTGGTGGCCGGCTGCCTGGCCGTGCTGCTCATCGAGCCGGTGCGCATGGCACTGGGTGTGGGGCAGGTGAGTGTGCTGCTGGTGTGGGTCGTGGTGGTCGACCTGGTGGTGCCCCACCCGCACGCCGACATGGCGTTGCGGCGCCGGGTGCTGCCGCAGGGCACGCTCACGGGCGTGGTGGCTGCCATCGCGCTGCCGGTGCTCTGGGTGCCGCTGGCGATGCTGTCTGCCGGACGGCGCCGGGTCGCGCTCACGACCTTTGGTGCCGCGGCCGCCTGCCTGGTTGTCGGTTGGATGGTGGCCCGCGGGCAGTCGGAAGCCATGCTCGAGCCCGCCGGGGCATTGCCGTCCAATTGGCTGCAGGTCGACAACCAGTCGCTCGTCGCGGCCCTGGTGCGGGTGGGTTCACCGGCACAGCTTGCCCAGGTGTTCGCCGTCGTGGTCGCGGTGGTGGCGGCCTGGGCCGCGGCGCGCTGGTGGGGACATGACCCCGTCCTGGGGTTGGGACTTGCCCTGACCGCCGCGCTGGCCCCCCAGGACCCGGGCTGGACGTGGGGCATGACGGGCACGCTGGTGGTGGCTGCCGGCCTCTGGACGGCCAGGGCCAAGGTGCACCCGTGGGTGCTGACCACCGGTGCGACCTGGGTGCTCTGGACGTGGGTGGGACTGCCCCAGGTTTTGCTCGCCGGGGTACCGGCCGACGGTTCCGGGGCAGCGGCGCAATTGCTCAGCGGTGTCGGGGCGGTGCTGCTGGTGGCGTTCGTCGTGTGCTCAGCGGTGTTCGTCCCGACCCGTTCGACGACCCGGTGACTTCAGTCACGAATTAATGCCACCCCCTGCGGGGGTACATCACCAGACTGGTAGCGTTCTCAACGACTACAGAGCGTCGTAGTCATCCACCCAGCGGCACCAGCCGCCGTCCAGAAAGGGCTCCCCCCATGAGCTCGAAGCCCGCCAAGATCATTGGCATCCTGTCCATCGTTGCCGGCCTCGTCATGATCGTTGCTGGCATCGTCACCTGGAACGTCGTCACCAGCCAGCTCAAGGACGAGCGCATCACCGTCCCCGCCGATGCCGACAAGGTCATGGGCATGACGGTCGCCGGCAAGAAGGTTGAGGGTCCGTTCACCGCCTTCGGCCAGGCCGAGATCATCAAGAAGCACGCGCTGAAGGCCTCGGAGGGCAAGACCTACGCCGAGCTGGGCACTGATGTCAACAAGGCAAAGGCCGACCTCGAGAAGGCCACCACCGACTCTGACAAGCAGACCGCCCAGGCAGCCATCGACAAGGCCCAGGGCCAGCGCAACACCGTCATGAACGCTGCCTTCCTGCGCTCGTCGCTGTTCAGCTCGGTCATCACCTACGGTGTCGCCGCGCTGGTCGTCGGCCTGGGCCTGATGTTCGCCCTGCTCGGCTACGCCTTCGTCTCGCTGAAGGCCCGCCCGGTGGAGTGACTCCGCACCACTGCACGCTCGTGACGCCGACCGCATCCCCGCGGTCGGCGTCCGTGCGTCCTGGGCCGTCCAGAACCTGAGACCGGTGGCGTCACGCTTGACCCGGGCGATTGGATGGGGGATTGTGGTCGTGTGCAGTTCCGAATTCTCGTAGTTCCACAGCGCTGACGTCTCGACGCCGTAGACGCAGCGCTCCCTCGTGTGCCCGCCCGTGGCCTCGGGGGTTTTTTGTTGCTACGACACGTTCGCACGAAATCTGCTCACACAACCCATCGACTCGGTGAAAGGAATCGACATGGCAGCCGAAGAGGCCCCGACCGTCCTCACCGGTGCACAGGCACTGGTGACATCACTGGAGCGGTTGGGTGTAGAGGTGGTTTTCGGCATCCCCGGGGGCGCGATCCTGCCCGCCTACGACCCGCTGTACGACTCCAAGCTGCGCCACATCCTGGTGCGCCACGAACAGGGCGCCGGCCACGCCGCCGAGGGCTATGCCGCCTCGACCGGTCGCGTCGGGGTCTGCATGGCCACGTCCGGGCCCGGCGCGACCAACCTCGTCACCCCGTTGGCTGACGCCTACATGGACTCCGTGCCGATCGTGGCCATCACCGGCCAGGTCAAGTCGAACTTCATCGGCACGGATGCCTTCCAGGAGGCTGACATCCGCGGCATCACGATGCCGATCACCAAGCACAACTTCCTGATCACGGAGGCCGCTGACATCCCGCGCGCCATCAAGGAGGCCTTCCACATCGCCAGCACAGGTCGTCCCGGCCCGGTGCTCGTCGACATCTCGAAGGACGCGCTCGAGAACTCGGCCCCGTTCGTGTGGCCCGAGTCGGTCAAGCTGCCCAGCTACCGACCCAACACGCGTCCCCACGTGCGCCAGTTGAAGGCTGCGGCCCGCATGATCGCCGAGTCGCAACGCCCCGTGCTCTACGTCGGCGGTGGCGTCGTCCGTGCCGATGCCAGCGACGAGCTGGCCGAACTGGTCAAGCTCACCGGTATCCCGGTGGTGACCACGCTGACGGCACGCGGCGCGCTGCCCGACAGCAACGAGCTGAACATGGGCATGCCGGGCATGCACGGCAGTGTGGCGGCCGTCGGCGCCATCCAGCGGTCCGACCTGCTCATCGCGGTGGGCACCCGCTTCGACGACCGGGTCACCGGACGACTGGACACGTTCGCCCCCGAGGCCAAGGTCATCCACGCCGACATCGACCCGGCCGAGATCTCGAAGAACCGGGTGGCTGACCTGCCCATCGTGGGCGATGCCCAGGAAGTGCTCAACGGCCTCGTCACCGAACTGCGCCACCACGAACTGCCCGACCTGGGCGAGTGGCACGAGTTCGTCGGCAGCCTGAAGCGGCGCTACCCGACCGCGGGGGACGAGCCGGTCGAGGGTGAGCTGCTCAGCCCGCAATACGTCATTCGCCGCATCGGTGAAGTGGCCGGACCCGACGCGATCTTCGCTGCCGGCGTCGGCCAGCACCAGATGTGGGCCGCTCACTTCCTGCCGCACGAGCAGCCCCGCAAGTGGCTCAACTCCGGTGGTGCGGGCACGATGGGCTACTGCGTCCCCGCAGCCATGGGGGCCAAGGTCGCCCATCCCGACACGGTGGTGTGGGGCATCGACGGCGACGGTTGTTTCCAGATGACCAACCAGGAACTGGTCACATGCGCCGTCGAGGGCATCCCCGTCAAGATTGCCGTGATCAACAACCAGGTGCTCGGCATGGTGCGCCAGTGGCAGACCCTGTTCTACGACAAGCGCTATTCCAACACCGAACTGCATTCGGCCCGCATCCCCGACTTCCCGAAGCTGGCGGAGGCGATGGGGTGCGTGGGGTTGCGCGCCACCACCCCTGAAGAGGTTGAGGACGTGCTGGCCCAGGCGATGGCGATCAACGACCGCCCCGTCGTGGTCGAGTTCGTCGTGAACAAGGACGCCATGGTCTGGCCGATGGTCGCGGCCGGCACCAGCAACTCCGACATCAAGATCGCCAAGGACCTGGCGCCCGAGTGGGAAGAGGAAGCGTTGTGAACACCCATACCCTGAGCGTGCTGGTCTACAACCGTCCCGGTGTGCTCGCCCGGATCGCCGGCCTCTTCTCGCGCCGCGGCTTCAACATCGAGTCGCTGACCGTCGGCACGACCGAGAACCCCGAGGTCAGCCGCATGACCGTCGTCGCGGGTGTCGAGGACGAACTGGCGCTGGAGCAGATCGCCAAGCAGTTGCACAAGCTGATCGAGGTGCTCAAGGTCGTCGAGCTCGACACCAATTCGGTCGAACGCCAGCTGATGCTCGTCAAGGTGCGTTCCGGCGTCGAGAACCGCTCGAAGATCATCGACACCGTCGGTCTGTTCCGCGGCAAGGCCGTGGACGTCAGCCCGGAGTCGATCACCATCGAGGCGACCGGCAGCCGTGAGAAGCTCGATGCGCTGCTGTCGATGCTGGAGCCCTTCGGCGTCATCGAGATGGTGCGCTCGGGACACGTCGCGCTCGGCCGCGGCGGACGCGGCATCACTGACAAGACCCGTTCTGACCGCCAGCGCGAGCTGGCGGATTGAACCCAACCCACCACACACGTTCTGCGGGCCGCCCGCCCGCGGGCAGAACCCACCTGAAAGGGAACCACCACTCATGGCCAAGATGTTCTATGACGACGACGCCGACCTGCAGCTGATCCAGGACCGTCAGGTCGCCATCATCGGCTACGGCTCGCAGGGCCACGCCCATGCCCTGAACCTGCGTGACTCGGGCATCGACGTGCGCGTCGGGCTGGCCGAGGGCAGCAAGTCGCGCGCCAAGGCCGAGGCAGAAGGGCTGCGCGTGGTCAGCGTCGCCGAGGCTGCCAAGGAAGCCGACCTGATCATGATCCTCACGCCCGACCAGGTGCAGCGCAAGCTCTACGCCGACGAGATCGCCCCCTACCTCGAAGAGGGCGACGCGCTGTTCTTCGCGCACGGCTTCAACATCCGCTTCGGCTACATCACCGCCCCCGAGGGTGTCGACGTCTGCATGGTGGCGCCCAAGGGCCCCGGTCATCTCGTGCGCCGTGAGTACGCCGATGGCCGTGGTGTGCCGGTGCTCGTCGCCGTCGAGAAGGACGCGTCGGGCCACGCCTGGGACCTCGCCCTCGCCTACGCCAAGGCGATCGGTGGCCTGCGCGCCGGTGGCATCCAGACCACCTTCACCGAAGAGACCGAGACCGACCTGTTCGGTGAGCAGGCCGTGCTCTGCGGTGGCGCCTCGCAGCTGATCATGTCCGGCTTCGAGACCCTGGTCGAGGCCGGCTACCAGCCCGAGGTCGCCTATTTCGAGTGCCTGCACGAGCTGAAGCTGATCGTCGACCTGATGTACGAGGGCGGCATCGCCAAGCAGCGCTGGAGCATCTCGGACACCGCCGAGTTCGGCGACTACGTCTCGGGCCCCCGCGTGATCGACGCGCAGGTCAAGCAGAACATGAAGGCCGTGCTGACCGACATCCAGAACGGCGCGTTTGCCAAGCGCTTCATCGACGACCAGGATGCCGGCGCCCCCGAGTTCAAGCGTCTGCGCGCCGAGGGTGAGACCCACCAGATCGAGACCGTTGGTCGCGAGCTGCGCAAGCTGATGTCGTGGGTCAAGCCTGCGGATTCCGACTACGTCGAGGGCACCGCGGCCCGCTGATCCGGCGCGCACGAACCCAGCAGGTACGACAAAGCCCGCCCCCGGTTGGGGGCGGGCTTTGTGCTTGCTGCCAGTGAGCGGAACTCAACTGGTGTGTTCAGCGGGCCGTGCTCAGATGGCGCGGGCGCTCTTGGCCTGCAGGCCCTTGGGGCCCTGCTCGACCTCGAACTCGACCTTGTCGTTCTCGTTCAGGCTGCGGTAGCCGTTCGACTGGATGGCCGAGAAGTGCACGAAGACGTCGGCCGAGCCGTCGTCGGGGGAGATGAAGCCGAAGCCCTTGTCGGCGTTGAACCACTTGACAGTTCCGGTAGCCATGATGGCCTTTCCGTTGAAGTTGCGAAGCACGGATGCGCTCCTGGTGATGCTGGAGGCGAACCGGTATCGCAAACCCTGCGACGCCTGGTGGGCGTCGAGAAGCTAGACGCAGGGGTACCTCAAGACACTGCACCCCACCTTACCAGTGACCAGGGGTCAATGCGGCACCGCCCCTGTCAGGGTGTGCCCTGCCCTGCCCCCGGCGAATGCGGGGGGCGGTGATCCTGCAGACCCCTAGACTTGCCCGACAGAGGGGTGGAACGCATGGAATTCCTGGTCATCGGCACCGTGGGACTGGTCGTCCTGGTCGTCGCGGTACTGATTGGTGAGTTCTTCGACGTGCCCGGCCACGGCGGCCCCCTCGACAGTGACGTGCTGTCGCTGGCCAGCATCAGCGCATTCATCGGGGCCTTCGGCTTCGGCGGCGCGATCGCGCAGCAGGCAGCGGGCACGTTGTGGGTATCAGTGCCGGTCGGCATCGCCATGGGCCTGCTGTTCAGCTGGTTCACCATCTGGTTCACCCGCAAGATCAAGAACCTGCGCACCGACGAGGTGGTACGCACGTCGGCGCTTGTCGGCCACGAGGCGAGGGTGCTCACGGCGATCCCCGCTGACGGCTACGGCGAGATCACCCTCAGTGTGAGCGGGCACCTCGTGAAGTACTCCGCCAAGGCCGCCATCCCCGTCGAGGCGGGGCAGCGGGTCTGGATCTCGAACGTGCTGTCGGCGACGGCTGTCGAGGTGAGCCCCACTGATGCGATCGGCCCCGGTCCCAGCGAGGAATCGTCCACGCCGCCCCTGCAGCCCTGACACGAACACGACCCACGAACCTGACCACCCACGAACCCCACCGAACCCTGAGGAGAAACCGTGCCCACCACGTGGATAGCGATCGGCGCACTTGTGCTGCTGCTGATCCTGATCGTCGTCCTGGTGATCAGCCGTTACCGAGTTGCCGGCCCCAATGAGGCCTACATCGTCACCGGCCAGAAGGGTCGTGAGGTGCGCAACCCCGAGACCGGCGTCGTCTCGACCGACCTGTCCGGCCAGAAGGTCGTCATGGGCGGCGGCGTCTTCGTCGTGCCCTTCGTGCAGCGGCTGCACGTGCTCGACCTGTCGAGCCGCCGCATCATGGTGCAGATCCGTGGCGCTGTGTCGGGCCAGGGCATCAAGCTCAACCTCGATGGCGTGGCGATCGTCAAGGTCGGCGGCAATGAGGACTCCATCCGCGCTGCCGCCCAGCGATTCTTGAGCCAGCAGGACGAGATCGAGACGTTCACCCAGGAGACCCTGGCCGGCTCGCTGCGTTCGATCGTCGGCTCGCTCTCCGTCGAGCAGATCATTCGTGACCGTGCGGCGTTCGCGCAGCGTGTGGCCGACGAGTCGGAGTCGTCACTGACGGGCCAGGGCCTGGTGCTCGACACGTTCCAGATCCAGGACATCACCGATGACGGCTCCTACCTCAGCGACCTCGGGCGCCCCGAGGCCGCCAAGGTGCAGCAGGTCGCTTCGGTGGCCGAATCAGCCGCGCGGCAGGAGGCCGAGCAGGCCCGCATCGCCGCCGAGCAGCAGATCGCGATCAGCCAGCGTGAGTTGATGCTGAAGACCGCAGAGATCAAGGCCGAGACGGACGCCGCTGCCGCGACCGCGGCCGCATCGGGCCCGCTGGCGCAGGCCGACCGGGACCAGGCCATCCTCACGGAGCAGGAGAAGGTGGCCGTGCGCCAGGCGGCGCTGAAGGACCGCCAGCTCGACACCGAGGTGCGCAAGCCCGCCGACGCCGAGCGGTACCGCATCGAGACTGAGGCCGAGGGCCGCAAGAACTCCGACATCTTCCAGGCCGAGGCCGCCAAGGCCACTGCGATCGCCCGTGCACAGGCTGAGGCTGAGACCGCACGCCTGACCGGTGAGGGTGACAAGTCGCGTCGTGCCGCGCTGGCAGAGGCCGAGGCCATCGAGGGTGCCCGTCGCGGTGAGGCCGAGAAGGCACGTCGTATCGCCGAGGCCGAGGCGGTCCGTGCCGAGGGTGAGGCGCAGGCGTCGGCCATCCTGGCCACCGGCCAGGCCGAGGCCGAGGCCATGAACAAGCGCGCGCAGGCCTTCGCGGCCTACAACGAGGCCGCCGTGCTGCAGATGCTCGTCGAGGTGCTGCCGCAGGTCGCCGAAAAGGTGGCCGCACCGATGGCGTCGATCGACAAACTCACGGTTGTCTCGACCGATGGTGCGGCGGCGCTGCCCAAGCAGGTCACCGACAACGTGGTGCAGACCATGGAGCTGATCAAGAACACCACCGGTGTCGACCTGTCCAGCCTCATCAGCCGCTATTCCGGCACGGCGACCGAGAAGGCTACCGGTACCGAGGTCATCAAGGCCGACGCGCAGTAGGCCAGCCGCCTGACCGATGCACACAGCACCGGGCCCGGACGAGTGGTCGTCCTGGCTCCGTGCCGTTCGTGTCCTGTGCCGCTACTTCTGTCCGTAGACGTTCTGGTAGCGGTCGTAGAGCTGGTCGATGAACTGCTGGGGTATCGGGATCGGCTCACCCAGCTGGCGCGAGATGTGCACCGTCCGGGCGACTTCTTCGACCATGACGGCGGCCTTCACCGCATCCTTGGCGTCCGACCCGATCGTGAACGGGCCATGGTTCTGCATGAGCACTGCCCGCGACCGCGAGTCCTTCAGCGTCTCGACGATGCCGCGCCCGATCGAGTCGTCCCCGATGATGGCGAACGGCCCGACCGGGATCGGCCCACCGAACTCGTCACCCATCATGGTGAGCACGCAGGGAATCTCTTCACCGCGCGCCGCCCAGGCGGTGGCATAGGTCGAGTGCGTGTGCACCACACCGCCGACCCTGTCCATGTTGGCGTAGACGTAGGCATGCGCCGCGGTGTCGCTCGAGGGCTTCAACTCGTCCGGGGTGCCGTCGTCGATCTTCTGGCCATCCAGGGTGCAGACGACCATCGTCTCGGCGCTCAGCTCGTCATAGCTGACCCCGGACGGCTTGATCACGAACAGGTCAAGTCCCTTGACCCGCTGCGACACGTTGCCGGCGGTCCAGACCACCAGCTCGTTGCGGGGCAGCTCTGCGTGCAGGGCTGCCACCACCTCACGGGTCTGCTGGATCAGCTGCTGCTGTTCGGGCGTGTAGTCAGCGAGTGCAGTCATCACTTGCCCTCGGTCGCTTCGCGGCGAATCTGCTTCAGCGTGTGCATGACCTCGTTGCCGCCGCGGCCGAAGTAGTCGTGCAGCTTCTTGTACTCGGCGTAGAGCCGGTCGTACTTGGCGGCACGCTCCTCGTTGGGCACGTACTTGTTGTCCTCCTTGCCGCCCATCGCCTCGGACGCAGCGAACACGTCAGGGTAGATGCCTGCGGCGACCGCGGCGTAGATGGCTGCACCGAGTGCGGGGGCCTGCGACGAGGTGGCCACCGACAGCGGACGACGGGTGATGTCGGCGTAGAGCTGCATCAGGAAGGTGTTCTTCAGCAGGCCGCCGGCGCCGACGATCTCGCTGATGTGCACGCCATGTTCCTCGAAGTTCTCGATGATGACGCGCGCACCGAACACGCAGGCCTCCTGAATGGCACGGTACTGGTCCTCGGGGCGGGTGAGCAGCGTCTGGCCGAGGATCATGCCCGACAGGTTGGCGTCAGCCAGGATCGAGCGGTTGCCGTTGTGCCAGTCGATGGCGATGAGGCCGTGCTCGCCGACCTCCTGTGCGGCGCCCTTCTCGGTGAGCAGGTCGTGCAGGCTGATGCCACGTTCGTCGGCCTCGGCCTGGTACGAGCCGGGCACGCAGTTGTCGACGAACCACGCGAAGATGTCGCCGACGGCAGTCTGGCCGCCCTCGAAGCCCCAGTAGCCGGGCACGATGCCACCGTGGACGATGCCGAAGGTGCCGGGCACCTCCTTGTAGTCCTCACCCGAAACGACCCAGCACACCGAAGTGCCGAGGATGCCGGTCAGCTGGCCGGGCTCGACCGCCTTGGCTGCGGTCGCGGTGACGTGCGCGTCGATGTTGCCCGACGCGACGGTGACGTCAGTGCCCAGGCCCAGCGCATCGGCCCATTCCTGCGTCAGGGTGCCGACGGGGGCGCCCAGCGGCACGATCTGCGCGGGCATCTTCTCTTCGAAGACGTTCTCGAAATCAGGGTTCAGCGCCTTCAGGTACTCCTTGGACGGGTAGGCGCCGTCCTGGTACTGGCGCTTGTAGCCCGAGTCGCCCTCGGCGTAGGCGAGGTTGCCGGTGAGCTGCCACGGGATCCAGTCCAGCGCGTTGACGATGTGCTTGGCGGCGGCGAAGACCTCCGGGGCCTTCTCGAGGGTTTCGAGCGCCTTTGGCATCAGCAGCTCTGAGGACAGCACGCCACCGTAGCGACCCAGCCAGTCCTCGTTGCGCTCCTCGGCAAGGGCGACGATGCGGTCGGCCTGGTCCTGGCCGCCGTGGTGCTTCCACAGCTTGATCCAGGCGTGCGGGTTGTCCTTGAACTCGTCCAGCTGGTTCAGCGGCGTGCCGTCCTCGGTGGTGACCAGCACCGTGGCCGAGGTGTGGTCCAGACCGATGCCCTTGATCTCGGCCGGGTCGATGCCCGCCTGCTTGACGGCCTCGGGAATGGTGAACTTCAGCACGTCGATGTAGTCCTGCGGGTCCTGCAGGGCGAAATCGGGGGGCAGCTTCTTGCCGGCCAGCTCCCGGTCGATCACGGCACTGGGGTAGTCCATGACCGCGGTGCCGACCTCCTCGCCGTTCTCGGCGTTGACGACGATGGCGCGTCCGGACAGGGTGCCGAAGTCCATTCCAATGACGTAGCTCATGAGTGCAGCTCCTTTGTCAGCGACTGAGTATGTGCGCCATGACTGCCACGTGGGGCCGGTCACAGGTCGGATGTCCGCGGGCTCTGCGGACCCTGTGACCGGCCCCACGTCGCGCTGTGTCGAGGACGCAAGCGTGTGGGATCACACTAGCCGCGTGATCTTCGCCGTGTGTCGCTGGGGTGGCTCTTGCACATAAGAGCTACCCGGGTGCTGGTAGTGCAGGAATTTTGTGCGGTGGTGCTGTTCAGACAGCTGCGGCGATGGCATCACCGACGGCGCTGGTCGAGCGCTTCGTGGTGCCGCGCGAGGCGATGTCGGCGTGCACGGCGGCCTCGATGCGGGTGGCATCCTCGCGCCGACCGAGGTGGTCGAGCAGCAAGGCCATCGAGCTGATGGCTGCGGTCGGGTCGGCGATCTGCTGGCCGGCGATGTCGGGGGCAGAACCGTGCACGGGCTCGAACATCGAGGGGAACTCGCGGCTCGGATTGATGTTGGCCGACGCGGCCAGGCCGATGCCACCGGTGACGGCAGCGGCCAGGTCGGTGACGATGTCGCCGAACAGGTTGTCGGTGACGATCACGTCGAAGTGTGCGGGGTCGACCACCATCTTGATCATGGCGGCGTCGATGTGCAGGTAGTCGGTCTGCACGCCCGGGTACTCGGCGCCGATCTCGGTGAAGACGCGGTTCCAGAGGCCACCGGCGTTGACCAGCACGTTGTGCTTGTGCAGCAGGGTCAGCTTGTTGCGGCGGCGTGTCGCCCGCTCGTACGCGTCGCGGACGACCCGTTCGACGCCGTAGGCGGTGTTGACGCTGACCTCGGTGGCCAGCTCGTGCGGGGTACCGACGCGCACGGCGCCGCCATTGCCGCAGTAGAGGCCCTCGGTGCCTTCACGAACGACGACGAAGTCGATGGTCCTGCCCTCGACCACGGACGGGGCCAGGGGGGTGGCCACGCCGGGGTAGAGCACGCTGGGCCGCAGGTTGATGGCGTGGTCGAGGGCGAACCGCAGCTTGAGCAGCAGGCCGCGCTCGAGCAGGCCGCTGGGGATGTCCTTCGACCCGGGGGCGGCGCCGACGGCGCCGAGGATGATCGCGTCGACGCCCTTCAGTTCTTCGAGCACCGCATCGGGCAGCACCTCGCCGGTGCGCTGCCAGTAGCTGGCGCCCAGGTCGTAGTCGACGAAGTTGAAGGTCTGCTCACCGACGGTGGCCTTGAGCACCTTGAGCGCCTCGGTGGTCACCTCGGGGCCGATGCCGTCGCCGCCGATGACTGCGATGGTGGGGGTCTGGTTCATGGGGGCAAGCCTAGGACCCGCGGCGGGGCAGCGCCGTCGGCATCTCAACCGGCCGCCGGGCCGCAAGGCCGTCCCACGTGGGACGTCGCAAGGACGTCCCACGTGACGGACGTCGCAAGGACGTCCCACGTGACGGACGTCACGTCGCAACTGCCCACGGCGGGGACACACTGAATGATCAGTGGTTTGCGACGAACCATGTTTGCGAAGAACAAGCCCAGACCTGGAGACTCGATGACGACCAGCCCAGTGGCGCCTGAACGGGTGCACATCTATGACACCACCTTGCGCGACGGTGCCCAGCAAGAGGGCCTGCGCCTGTCGGTCGCCGACAAACTGCGCATCACCACGCTGCTCGACGAGCTCGGCGTGAGCCACATCGAGGGTGGCTGGCCGGGGGCCAACCCCAATGACACCGCGTTCTTCCAGGCCGCCGCCGACGAACTGACGCTGCGCAATGCCCAGCTGGTGGCGTTCGGGTCGACCCGCAAGGCCGGTGGCAGGGCCGCCGATGACGCCCAGGTGGCGGCGCTGCGGGATGCCCGCACCGACGTGATCTGCCTCGTGGCCAAGTCGCACGACGGCCACGTCGAGCAGGCGCTGCGCACCACCCTGGACGAGAACCTTGCGATGGTGAGCGACACCGTGCGCCACCTGGTCAGCGAGGGCAAGTCGGTCTTCCTGGACTGCGAGCACTTCTTCGACGGGTTCGTCCGCAACCGCCACTATGCCCTCGAGGTCGTGCGCACCGCTGCCGAGGCGGGGGCCGAGGTGGTCGTGCTCTGCGACACGAACGGCGGCATGCTGCCCAGCCAGATGGGCGACATCGTCTCTGCTGCCGCAGCCATCGGCGTCGACCTGGGCATCCACTGCCACAACGACACTGGCTGTGCCGTCGCCAACTCGATGGCCGCGCTCGAGGCCGGTGTGATGCACGTGCAGGGCACCATCAACGGCTATGGCGAGCGCACCGGGAATGCCGACCTGTCGACCGTGGTGGCCAACCTGCAGCTGAAGTACGGCTGGGACGTGCTGGGCGGAAGCGGCCTGGAGTCGCTCACCCGGATCAGCCACGCGATCGCCGAGATCGCGAACCAGTCGCCGCAGCCGCGCCAGCCGTACGTGGGTCGCTCGTCGTTCGCCCACAAGGCTGGCCTGCATGCCAGCGCCATCCGCGTCGACCCGAACCTGTACCAGCATGTCGACCCCGCGCTGGTGGGCAATGACATGCGCATGCTGATCTCGGACATGTCCGGGCGCGCGAATGTGCAGATCAAGGCCGAGCAGTTGGGCATCGAGCTGGACGACCGTGAGGCCGCCGCCAGGGTCGCCGACCGGATCAAGCAGCGCGAGGCCGAGGGCTATTCCTACGAGGCCGCCGATGCCAGCTTCGAGCTGCTGCTGCGCGATGAGCTCGGCCTGCTCGACAAGCCCTACGAGGTCGACACCTGGACCGTCTCGACGACCCACGACGCCTCTGGTGCGGGCGACTCGGTCGCCACCATCCACCTGGGCGGCCAGACGTTCGCCGGGCACGGCAATGGCGCGCTCGCGGCCCTCGACGTGGCCCTGCGCCGGGCGCTGCACCCCGAGCACCCGTCGGTCGAGCACTACCAGCTCGTCGACTACCGGGTGCGCATCATCGACCAGGGGCAGGGCACCGACTCACTCGTGCGGGTGCTCATCGACACCGTGAACGAGGACGAGACCTGGACCACGGTGGGGCTGGGCACCAACGTGGTCGAGGCCTCGTGGGAGGCGCTGTCGGACGCCTACCTCTATGGGCTGGTCAAGCACTACGCCTGACGGGGTCAGCTGACCTTCTCGATGACCAGCGGCGCCGTCACGGGGGCGGTGGCGCTGATGGTCCAACCACCCTGCAGCGCCTCGACCGCCCGGGGTACGGCGGCCTCGGTGTCGGTGTGCAGTTCGAACAGCGGCTCGCCGGCACGCACCCGGTCACCCGGCTTGGCCCTGAGGACGACGCCTGCTGCGGCCTGCACGGGGTCCTCCTTGCGCGCGCGGCCGGCACCGAGCCGCCACGCGGCGATGCCCACGGCCATCGCGTCCAGGCTCGCCAGCACACCGTCGGCGCCCGCGGTGACCACCTCGACATGCTTCGCCGTCGGCAGCGGGGCGTCGGGGTCGCCACCCTGGGCGGCGACCATCCGGCGCCAGTGGTCCATGGCAGAGCCATCGGCGAGCTTGTCGGCAGGGTCGACGTCGACCCCGGCCGCGGTCACCATCTCGCGGGCAAGCGCAAGGGTCAGCTCGATGATGTCGGCGGGGCCGCCACCGGCCAGCACCTCGACCGATTCGGCGACCTCCAGTCCGTTGCCGGCGGTCAGGCCGAGTGGGGTGTCCATGCGGGTCAGCAGCGCGGTGGTCTTCACCCCGGCGGCCTTGCCGAGGGCCACCATGCGCCGCGCCAGTTCGGCGGCGTCCTCGTGGGTCTTCATGAACGCGCCCGAGCCGACCTTCACGTCGAGCACCAGTGCGCCGGTGCCCTCGGCGATCTTCTTGCTCATGATCGAGCTGGCGATGAGCGGGATCGATTCGACGGTGCCGGTGACATCGCGCAGTGCATAGAGCTTCTTGTCTGCCGGTGCGAGCCCCGAGCCGGCCGCGCAGATCACGGCGCCGACGTCCTCGAGCTGGTCGAGCATCTGTTGGTTGGTCAGGTTGGCCCGCCAACCCGGGATGGCCTCGAGCTTGTCGAGGGTGCCGCCGGTGTGGCCCAGCCCTCGTCCACTCAACTGGGGGACGGCCACCCCACAGGCGGCCACCAGGGGGGCCAGCGGAAGCGTGATCTTGTCACCGACACCACCGGTGGAATGCTTGTCGGCGGTCGGGCGCGAGAGGCCCGAGAAGTCAAGGCGCTCGCCGGTGTTGATCATGGCATTGGTCCAGGTGGACAGTTCCCGGTCGTCAAGGCCCCGGAAGAACAGAGCCATGGCCATCGACGACATCTGCTCATCGGCCACGATGCCGTCGGTGTAGGCGCGGATGAGCCAGTCAATCTGCTCCTCGGTGAGCTGGGCCCCATCACGCTTGGCGCGGATGAGGTCGACCACGTCGAATGAAGTCATGTGTGGAAGTATGCCCGGATAGGCTGCGGCCATGCGCATTGCCCGATACTCCCTGCCCGGCCAGGACCCTGCGTTCGGCATCGTCGAACTCGCCGAGGACGGTGCCGAGCACCCCGACACCGTGGCCACACTGACCGGCGACCCGCTCGCCGGCCCCGTCAACTACACCGGGGCGAGGCACTCCCTGGCCGACGCGCGGCTGTTGGCGCCGGTCATCCCACGGTCGAAGGTCGTCGGGGTGGGGCGCAACTATGCCGCGCATGCCGCCGAACTGGGCAACGAGGTGCCGCAGGCGCCGCTGATCTTCTTCAAGCCCAACACCACGGTCATCGGGCCGGGGGACTCGATCGTGCGGCCGGCGGACAGCGAGGCGCTGCACTTCGAGGGCGAACTGGCCGTCGTCATCGGACGTATCGGCAAGCAGGTGCCCGTCGAGCGTGCCGCCGAACTCATCTTCGGCTACACGATTGCCAATGACGTCACCGCCCGCGACCTGCAGCAGGCGGAACCGCAGTGGGCCCGGGCCAAGGGCTCGGACACCTTCTGCCCCCTGGGCCCATGGATCGTCACCCACCTTGACCTGGCAGAGGCCTCGGCGCTGTCGGTGCGCACCACGCTCGACGGTGAGCTCAAGCAGGACGGCAACACCGACCAGATGGTGCACGGCATCGCCCAGTTGATCAGCTGGATCTCCGGCTTCACCACGCTGCTGCCCGGCGACGTGATCCTGACCGGGACGCCGGCCGGTGTGGCGGCCATGGTGCCGGGCCAGCAGGTCAGCATCACGATTGAGGGCATCGGCACCCTGACCAACGGCGTCGTGGCGGAGGACGAGTGACCCAGGACCACCCCGCCCCGGCGTCCCGTCAGCTGGCGGCGCACGACCCCGTGCTGCCGTTCGGTGGCCCGACCCAGCCCATCAGTGCGCCCGATTCGGGGGTGCCCTACACCCAGGTGCTCCGTGGTCGCGGGTTCTGGCCGGTGCGCAGCTGGTTCGGGCTGGCCTTCGCCCTGTTCGGGTATGCGTTGATCGTGCCGCTGGTGAACCAGGGGCTGGTCTGGCTGTTCTGGTTGTTCCAGGGACGCCCGGGCAGCTACACCGAGTACTTCGGGCGGGCGCGCGGCTATGAGATGCCGTTGGGGCTGGTGGCGGGACACGTCGCGCTGGCAATGCTGATCCCGATCTCGCTGGCAATGGTGGCGCTGTGGCACCGTCGCCCGGGGTCATTCCTGGGCAGTGTGCAGCCGGGCATGCGGTGGCGCTACCTGCTGCTGGCGCTCCCGGTGGCGGCGCTGATCCTGAACGTCGTCCTCTGGGTCGATGCCGGCAGCGTGCCGCAGTTCAGCGTGCCGGACGGCTGGTGGTGGTGGGTGCTGGCCATCGTGGTCTTCTCGCCGCTACAGGCGGCCGGCGAGGAGTTCTTCTTCCGCGGTTACCTGCTGCAGGGGATCGGGTCACTGTCGCGGCACAAGTGGGTCGGCATCGTCGCGTCGGCATTTGTGTTCGCCATGTTCCATGGTGTGCAGAACGTGTGGCTGTTCGTCGACCGGTTCGCCTTCGGGCTGTTGGCCGCATTGCTGGTCGTGCTGACCGGCGGACTCGAGGCGGCCATTGCCGCCCACGTCGCGAACAACGTGTTCGCCTTCGGCTATGCGGTCTTCAGTGGTTCGGTCGCCAGCACCCGTGCGGTGCAGTCGATCGGCCCGAAAGAGGCGCTGGTCGATGTGCTCGGCTTCGCGCTCGTGGCCCTGGCCACCTGGTGGCTTGGCAGGCGGCTCAAGGTGGCCACGACCACGCCCTGAGCACTCGATTTGAATCCTCGGGCGACCATCCTCTAGAGTTAGTCGTCGTTGCGAACGGTGCGGCACCTGCCCCGAAGGGGCTGGTCAGCGGGCCAATCGCAGCCGCTGGGGTATGGTGTAATTGGCAACACGGATGATTCTGGTTCATTTGTTCTAGGTTCGAGTCCTAGTACCCCAACGCAGCAGAGTGATTTGGCCGGATGCGCAGGCATCCGCTACGATTCTCTAGCTCGCCCCCGTTGTATAGCGGCCTAGTACGCTGCCCTCTCACGGCAGTAGCGCCGGTTCGAATCCGGTCGGGGGTACCACACCACAGCGGCCCGTCCCAGATCTGGGACGGGCCGCTGTGTGTTCAGCTCACTGTCTTCAGCTCACTCTGTGACGGCAGCGCGGCGCAGCACATCCGACAGTCGCTCGGCGGCCGACATGACAGCAGCGGCGTGCAGGCGTCCCGGCTGGCGGGTCAGGCGCTCGATGGGGCCCGAGACCGAGACGGCGGCGATGACCTTGCCGGAGGGGGCCCGCACCGGCGCGGAGACCGAGGCCACACCCGGTTCGCGTTCGGCCACCGACTGCGCCCAGCCGCGACGACGCACGCCGGCCAGCGCCACTGCCGAGAAGTTCGACTGGTTCAGCCCGCGCTGCATGCGCTCGGCGTCCTCCCAGGCCAGCAGCACCTGGGCGGCAGAACCTGCGGTCATCGTCAGCGACGATCCCACGGGAACGGTGTCGCGCAGCCCCGAGGGACGCTCGGCCGCGGCGGCGCAGATGCGCACATCGCCCTGGCGGCGGAACAGTTGGGCCGATTCACCGGTGATGTCGCGCAAACGCGCAAGAATGGGACCAGCGGTCGCGAGCAGCCGGTCCTCGCCGGCGGCGGCGGCCAGTTCGGCCAGACGTGGGCCAAGCACGAAGCGACCCTGCAGGTCGCGCCCCACCAGGCGGTGGTGTTCGAGGGCCACGGCCAGACGGTGGGCCGTCGGGCGGGCCAGGCCCGTCGAGGTCACCAGACCGGCCAGGGTCGTCGGACCCGCTTCGAGGGCGCTGAGCACCAGGGCTGCTTTGTCGAGTACGCCGACACCAGAGCTTTCGTCCATGTAGTGAGACTACGGTCTCACCAATTGAAATGGCAACCTAGGCTGTATGCATTGAAATCCAAGCATGCTGTCTGCCGCACGGCGGCACCGGCACCGACTACGGAGTGGTGATGGGCAAGACGCTGAGCGAGAAGCTCTGGGACGCACATGTCGTCCGTCAGGCCGAGGGTGAACCCGACCTGCTGTACATCGACCTGCACCTGGTGCATGAAGTCACCAGCCCGCAGGCTTTCGACGGACTCCGGCTCGCCGGGCGCCAGGTCCGTCGTCCTGAGAACACGCTGTGCACCGAGGACCACAACACCCCGACGCTCAACATCCTCGCCCCCATCGCCGACCCGGTCAGCCGGGCCCAGGTCGACACCCTGCGCAAGAACGCCGAGGAATTCGGCCTGCGAATCCACTCGCTGGGTGACAAGGACCAGGGCGTCGTGCACATCATCGGCCCCCAGCTGGGCATCACCCAGCCGGGCATGACGATCGTGTGCGGCGATTCCCACACCTCGACCCACGGTGCGTTCGGTGCGCTGGCCTTCGGCATCGGCACCTCTGAGGTCGAGCACGTGCTGGCCACCCAGACGCTGCCGCAGGCCAAGCCGAAGACCATGGCGGTCACCGTCAATGGTGACCTGCCCGACGGCGTCACCGCCAAGGACCTGGTGCTGACGCTGATCAGCAAGGTCGGCACCGGCGGCGGCCAGGGCTACATGGTCGAGTACCGCGGCACCACCATCGAGTCGCTGTCGATGGAAGGTCGCATGACCATCTGCAACATGTCGATCGAGTGGGGCGCCAAGGCCGGCATGATCGCCCCCGACCAGAAGACCTTCGACTACCTGCAGGGGCGCCCGCATGCTCCCGAGGGTGCCGACTGGGACGCCGCCGTCGAGTACTGGCAGACGCTGCGCACCGACGAGGACGCCACGTTCGACCGCGAGGTCGTGATCGACGCCGCCGAACTGACGCCGTTCGTGACCTGGGGCACCAACCCGGGCCAGGGCGTGCCGCTGGCCGGCAATGTGCCCAGCCCCGACCAGTTCAGCGACCCCGTCGACCGCGCGGCCGCCGAGCGTGCGCTGGACTACATGGATCTGGCTGCCGGCACCCCGATGCGCGACATCAAGGTCGACACCGTCTTCCTGGGCTCGTGCACCAACGGCCGCATCGAAGACCTGCGGCTGGCCGCCAGCGTGCTGAAGGGCCACAAGATCGCCGACAGCCTGCGCATGCTCGTCGTGCCCGGCTCGGCGCGCGTGCGTGTCGAGGCCGAGGCCGAGGGCCTCGACAAGGTCTTCCTGGACGCGGGTGCCGAATGGCGCGCCGCCGGCTGCTCGATGTGCCTGGGCATGAACCCCGACCAGCTGACCCCCGGCGAGCGTTCCGCCTCGACGTCCAACCGCAACTTCGAGGGCCGCCAGGGCAAGGGTGGTCGCACCCACCTGGTCTCGCCCGCCGTCGCTGCCGCCACCGCCATCACCGGACACCTGAGCGCTCCGGCCGACCTGAAGGCCTGAAGGAACCCACCATGGACAAGTTTTCGCACCATTCCGGCGTGGCAGTCCCGCTGCGCCGCAGCAATGTCGACACCGACCAGATCATTCCGGCGGTCTACCTGAAGCGGATCACCCGCACCGGTTTTGAGGACGGACTGTTCGCCGCCTGGCGCAACGACCCCGAGTTCGTGCTGAACCAGGAGGCCTACAAGTTCGGTTCGGTGCTGATCGCCGGGCCCGACTTCGGCACCGGTTCGTCGCGTGAGCACGCCGTGTGGGCGCTGCAGAACTACGGCTTCAAGGTCGTGATCGGCAGCCGTTTCGGCGACATCTTCCGCAACAACTCCGGCAAGGCGGGCCTGCTCGTGGCCGTCGTCGGCCAGGACGTTGTCGAAAAGCTGTGGGCGTACACCGAGGCCAACCCCGGCAGCGAAATCACGGTCAATCTCGAGACCCGTGAGATCACGCTGGCCGATGGCACCAGCTTCGGCTTCCAGATCGATGACTTCACCCGTCACCGCCTGCTCGAGGGCCTGGACGACATCTCGATGACGCTGACCCACGAGGCCGACATCGCGTCGTATGAGGCGACCCGTCCGAGCTTCAAGCCGAAGACGCTGCCTGTGAAGACCGCCGGCTGAGCCCGTAGCGCGCCATGACAACGGCCGCCCTCCCGATGGGGAGGGCGGCCGGTTGCGATTCAGTCAGGCAGCGCCGCGCTGGTGCCGCCGATGGTGATGCGCCGCACCGTGGGCCGGCCGTCAGAGGGTGACTCGTCCAGTTCTGCCAGTACGCGCTGCCCGGTCACCGGACGAAGCCCGGCCGCGGCAGTGGCCGGCACCACGAGGCGTTCGCCCCGGTCGGTGACGGCGGACCAGCCGCCCCCGGGCTGGGGAGGACCGAGGGTGAGCGCCAGTCGTGCCATGCGGGCAGTCTAGTGGCCGCGTCGCGGCGGGCGTTGCCGTGCCGTGCCCGGTACCCTCGGAGTGATCACCAGCCGACGAACCCGAGGAGCGCGCGTGAGTGGCAAGGCCGTGGCGGCGCTGGCGTCCCTGGACAGCAGCGATCGGCAGCGACTCCCATTGTCCGAGGCGAACCACGAACCGGCCGAACCCGTCTACCGGGGCCTCGGCAGGTTCGCCCACGGGCTGGCGCGGCTGCTGTTCACGCGCACCTGGTACGCGTCCGGGCGACTGCCGAGCACTGGTGGCATCGTCATCGTCAGCAACCACCTGTCCTACATGGACGCCATCATCCTGGGCGAGTACCTGATCTGGTCGGGACGCTGGCCACGCTTCCTGGGCAAGGCTGAACTGTGGAAGGTGCCGGTGGTGGGCTGGTTGGCGCGCAGCACCGGCCAGATCCCCGTGTTCAGGCGTACGACCCGCGCCGGTGAAGCCCTGGTGGCTGCGCAGCACGCACTCGAGCAGGGCAGGGCCGTGACCATCTTCCCCGAGGGTACCGAGACCCGCGACCCCGACTGGTGGCCCATGAGCGCCCAGCCCGGGGCGGCGCGACTGGCGTTGCAGGGCGGCTGGCCGCTCATCCCCGTGGCGACCTGGGGAGGGCACGAGATCATGCCGGGGCACAAGGCCACCTGGCCGCGACTGGTGCCGCGCAAGCACTGCTCAGTGATCACCGGCGAGCCCGTGGACGTCGACGACCTGCGCACCCATGTCGGCACCCCGTTCGAGGACGAGGCAGTCCGTGCGGCCACCGACCGCATCCAGGACGCCCTCACCGAACTGGTCGCGACCTTGCGTGGCGGTGAACAGCCGCCGGCCGCGGGCCGATGGCAGTACAAAACCAGCCAGCGGGTGCCCAGCAGGCCCGACATCACCCACTGACGACCCCGCCGCCTTCCTGACCCACCCGAACGGAGTTGCCATGACCGACACCACCGCACACGACCGCACCACCGTGCTGCTCGTCTATGGCGGCAAGAGTTCGGAGCATCCCGTCTCGTGCCTGACCGCCGCCGGGGTGCTCGCAGCCATCGACCATGACCGGTATGAGGTGCTGCCCGTCGGCATCACCTCAGCGGGCCGTTGGACCCTCGTGCCGATCGATGTCGCAGCGGCCATGAAGACCGTCGACGGGCAGCTACCCACCGTCGATGACTCCTTTCCCGAGGTCGTGCTGGGCAACGGGGGAGTGCTGCACCGCGTCGGTGCCACCACCCCCGTCGCCACGGTGGACGTTGCCCTGAGCCTGATGCACGGCCCCTACGGCGAGGACGGCACCATCCAGGGGCTGTTCGAGATGGCCGGCATCCGCTACGTGGGTTCCGGTGTCGCCGCGAGCGCCAACGGCATGGACAAGGCACTCATGAAGACCACCTTCGCCCGCTTCGAGCTGCCCCAGGGCCCGTGGCAGCTGGTGACCGACAGCGACTGGACGCACCACCGCGACGAGACCCTGGCCGGGCTGCAGCCACTGGGGCTGCCCCTGTTCGTGAAGCCGGCCCGCGCTGGCTCGTCCATCGGCATCACGAAGGTGACCGATCCCGCCGACCTGCCAGCCGCCATCGAGGCGGCCCGTGAGCACGACCCCCGGGTCGTCGTCGAGCAGGGGCTGTCGGGCGTGCGCGAGATCGAATGTGCCGTGCTGCAGGGACGCGATGGCGCCGCGCCGCGGGCGTCACTGCTGGGTGAGGTGCGCATGCTCACCGACGGGTTCTATGACTTTGACGCCAAGTACCTGCCCGGTGAGCAGGTGGCGCTCGACATCCCCGCCACGGTGGACGACGAGTTGCAGGCGGCTGCACAGGCCGTGGCGGTCAGGACGTTCGAGGCCATGGGTGCTGAGGGTCTGGCCCGGGTGGACATGTTCGTCACCCCCGAGCGGGCGGTGCTGGTCAACGAGATCAACACCATGCCCGGATTCACGCAGTACTCGATGTACCCGCAGCTGTGGCAGGCGACCGGGTTGGCCTATCCCGACCTGGTCGATGAGCTGCTGCAGTTGGCCCTGGCCAGGCCGCTGGGCCTGCGCTGAGCCCTCACTGGCAGGGGGACACCACAGCCATCTTCTTCACGGCGGCACCCAGGTCCATCAGGGCATCGCCGGCGGGCTCGTACTGCTCGGGCACGATGACCTCGATGTAGCCGGTGCGCCCGATGGTGGTGAAGCGCCAGGCCTTCTTCACGGCCGTCCCGGGCTCTTCGGTGAACCAGCCCACGCCGTTGAGCTCGTCGCAGTGGCTGGTCTGGGTGAGCGACGCGGGCTTGTCGACACCGCAGCGCACGCTGATCGCCGGGTCGCCCCATGTGGCGAGGTTGCCCTCGAGGCCGACCCGCCCCTGGCCCAGCAGCTGCCCCGGCAGTGCGGCCATCACCGCAGCGCATTCGGTGGCAACCGCGCCGGTGGGCGAGGGCTGTGCCAGTTCGGGGCTGCCCGAGCAGGCCGCGAGCACACTGCAGGCCAGCAGCACCGCCGCTGCCCTGCCCGCGATCGCCCTGCCCACGATTGCCGATGCCGTGCGTTCGCCCATCATGTCCCTTGTCGCCGTCGTCGCCGGATGTTTCCCGCCCCCACGGTAGCGTGGCAGCGACCCCGAACCACTGGAGGACAGATGACCCCGACCGACGGCACCACAGCGGCTGGAGCGACCCTGGGCGAGGTGGGCGAGTTCGGCCTGCTCGATGACCTGCTGGCCCGGGTGCCGGCCACCCCCGCGGTCTCGATCGGTCCCGGCGACGACGGTGCGGTCTTCCTCGTCAGCGGGTCAGCCGTGGTCAGCACCGACATGCTCGTCGAGGGTGTCCATTTCAAGCGCGACTGGTCCGAGGCCATCGACATCGGCCGCAAGTCGATCGCGGTGAATGCCTCGGACATCGAGGCGATGGGGGCACGTCCCGTCGCCGTCGTGATCGGCCTGGGCGCACCGGCGCAGACACCGGTGCAGTGGATGCGGGGGTTCATGGACGGCGTGCTCGACGAGGCCGAACGGGCCGGGCTCGCGCTGGTCGGCGGTGACACCACCGCGGCGCGCGACATCACCATCTGCGTCACCGTGATCGGTGAGACCGACGGCCTCGCCCCCGTGCGTCGTGCGGGCGCGCAGCCGGGCCAGCTCGTGGCGTTCGCCGGACGGCTCGGCTGGGCCGCCGCGGGGCTCACGACCCTGCAGCGCGGTTTCCGGTCGCCGCGCGCTGCCGTGGCGGCGCAGCGCTCGCCCGAGGTGCCCTACGGCCAGGGCCGCCTCGCCGCCGAGTCCGGCGCCAGCGCCATGATTGACGTCTCGGACGGGCTGCGCGCCGACCTCGGCCACATCGCCGCCGCCTCGGGTGTGGTCATCGACATCGATTCGTCCCTGGTGCCCGTCGACGAACCGCTGCGGGTGGTCGGCCAGGCCACGGGCATCGACCCGTTGCGTTTTGCCCTCAGCGGCGGCGAGGACCAGGCATTGGCCGCCACGTTCGACGAGGGCTTCGTCCCCGCCGGCTGGACCGTCATCGGGCGCGTGCTGCCCCTGGGCGAGGACGGCGCGGCGCACGTGCTGGTCGACGGCGAGGTGCCCGAGGACCCCGAGGGCTGGGTGCATTTCCGGGGCTGAGTCGCCGCGGCTGCCGCAGACCCGGGGTGCCCACCCGGACGGCGTGGCAGCTCGCCCGCCCCCCAGTCCGCGGCGTATCCTGCGGAACATGGCGACCCGCGTGTCTTCCCCACCGCGGGCCAAGAGCAGTGCAAGCCGCTCCACCGGTTCGCGGTCGTCCGGAAAGAAAACCCCCACCCCTCGTTCCCGCACGGCGGCATCGCCGGTGCGGCAGGGCACCAACCCCATCGCCGCCGGCCTCGGCGCCCTGTGGCGCGGGCTCGCGCACCTGGTGGGCAATGCCTTCCGCAGCCTGGGTGACGGGGTCGATGACATCGACCCGGGTGTGCGCCGCGACGGCCAGGGCCTGTTCTGGCTGGGGACGGCCATCATCACGGCCGCCGAGTTCTGGTACGGGCTGCCGCAGCCGGTGGGCACCTGGATCCACGTCGGCTTCACCACCGTGTTCGGTGCCCTCGGCTATGCGCTGCCACTGGTCTTTCTGGCCACCGCCTACCGCACCCTGCGCCACCCCGAACGCAGCGGCACCACCGGACGCCAGCTCATCGGCTGGCTGTGCGCCCTGTTCGGGCTGCTCGGCCTGGTCAACATCTACCAGGGCCTGCCCGGTCCCGCCGACGGCCCCGCGCTGCGTGCCGCGGGCGGCGCACTCGGCTACCTGTCATCGAGCCTGCTGACTGAACTGCTGACCACCTGGGTCGCGGTGCCGCTGCTGGTGTTGCTGGCCCTGTTCGGCGTCATTGTCATCATCGGCATGCCGTTGTCCGAGATGGGGGAGCGGGTCCATGCCTTCCGCGTGCGCGCCGAGGAGCGCCGCGCGGAACGCCCCACCCGCGAGAAGCTCAGGCTCGGGGTCGACGAGGCCTACGATTCGCCGCTGCTGGCCGACCCGCCCGAGGACGACGAGGGCCTCGACCTGTTCGAGCAGACCGACGAGTTCGAGCCCGTCACCCCCACGCCGCGCCAGCCCGTCGCTGCGCAGGCAGCCCCTGCCCCCGAGGTCGAGGAAGTCTTCGACCTGGATGCGTTCAACAGCGCTCCCGAACCCACTGCCGGCGCCGAGCCCGATCCGATGCCGAAGGAGCGCACCACGGCGGGGTTGTCACCAGCAGCCGCTTCGTCCGCAGCCCTCGGCGCACCCGAGCACAGCCCGGCACCCGCAGGTCGCGCCGAGCAGCTCACGCTCACCGGTGACGTGCAGTACATGCTGCCCGAACCGGCGCTGCTCAAGCCCGGCACGACGCCGAAGTCACGCTCGGCAGCCTCGGACGCGGTGGTGGGGCGCCTCACCGAGGTGCTGAACCAGTTCGGCATCGATGCGGCGGTCACCGGCTACACCCGCGGCCCGACGGTCACCCGCTACGAGGTCGAACTCGGCCCCGCGGTGAAGGTCGAGAAGGTCACCGCACTCAGCAAGAACATCGCGTATGCGGTGGCCTCGCCCGACGTGCGCATCCTGTCGCCGATCCCCGGCAAGTCCGCGATCGGCATTGAGATCCCGAACCAGGACAAAGAGGTGGTCTCGCTCGGCGACGTGCTGCGTTCGTCGAAGGCCGTCAATGACCACCACCCCATGACCGTGGGACTGGGCAAGAACGTCGAGGGCGGCTTCATGGTGGCCAACATGGCCAAGATGCCGCACCTGCTGGTGGCCGGTGCCACCGGTTCGGGCAAATCGAGCTTCATCAACTCGCTGATCACCTCGATCATGATGCGTGCCACACCCGACGAGGTGCGCATGATCCTGGTCGACCCCAAGCGTGTCGAACTGACCCACTACGAGGGCATCCCGCACCTGGTCACCCCGATCATCACGAACCCGAAGAAGGCGGCCGATGCGCTGCAATGGGTCGTGCGCGAGATGGACATGCGCTACGACGACCTCGCCAACTTCGGCTTCCGCCACGTCGACGACTTCAACAAGGCCGTCCGTGCGGGCCAGGTGAAGCTGCCCGAGGGTTCGGAACGCGATCTGGCGCCCTACCCGTACCTGCTCGTGGTCGTCGACGAGCTCGCCGACCTGATGATGGTCGCCCCCCGCGATGTCGAGGACTCGATCGTCCGCATCACCCAGCTGGCACGCGCCGCGGGCATCCACCTGGTGCTGGCCACACAGCGTCCGTCGACCGACGTGGTCACGGGCCTGATCAAGGCCAACGTGCCGTCGCGGTTGGCGTTCGCGACCAGTTCGATGACCGACTCGCGCGTCATCCTCGACCAGCCGGGTGCCGAGAAGCTGGTGGGCCAGGGCGACGGGCTCTTCCTGCCGATGGGCGCCGGCAAACCGGTGCGCGTGCAGGGCGCCTGGGTCACCGAGCACGAGATCCGCGAGGTCGCCGACCGCATCAAGACCCAGGTGAAGCCCCAGTACCGCGAGGATGTCGTGGCGCCCGCCGGTGGGTCGGCGAAGCCGGCCGAGGACATCGGGGACGACCTCGAACTGGTCATTGATGCCGCCCGCCTGGTGGTCGAGCTGAACCTGGGTTCGACGTCGATGCTGCAGCGCAAGCTGCGGGTCGGGTTCGCGAAGGCAGGCCGGCTCATGGACATCCTGGAGACCCGCGGTGTCGTCGGCCCCTCGGAGGGGTCGAAGCCACGCGAGGTGCTGGTGAAGCTGGACGACCTGGACGAGGTCATCGCCAACCTGCAGCAGGGATGAGCCCGGCGGGCGTCGGCGGCTGTGGGGCAGTCGTGGGTAGGCACGGATTGTGACGAGAATTACACTGTGATGCATGGGTGCCTACCGGGGTACCGGCCTGGGGATGTGGCCGTCGGACGATGAATTCGCCGAGGACGAGCTTGACGAGCTTGCCCCGGGGAACATCGCCGAGGACGCGGATGGTTTCGGCAAGGACGTCGATGCGGACTTCAAGGAGTTCGTGGCGCGGACGGCGGACGAGACCTCGCGGCTGGCCTTCCTGCTGACGGGCGACGCCGGCCGGGCCGCGTCGCTGGTCGAACATGCCTACGCCGACATGCGCCCCGGCTTCCGCCCGTCCGACGAGGACGGCGCACGGCGCCAGGTGCGCACGAAACTGGTCGCCCGGTGGAGCCGGCAGCGCGACGCCACGCTGGCCGACCTCGACGTGATCAAGGACAAGGGCTGGCCGAGCGTGCGGGTCTCGCAGGACGCAGTGGCCGACGAGTTCACCCACCGGCGGACTCGGCGCGGGGTGATCGTGGGGGCGCTCGCGCTGGCCGGGCTGGGCCTGGGTGCCTGGGGCACGCGCGAACTGATCCTGGGGGCCGGGGCCGAACCCGGTGACGCGGCGACCTCGCCGACCCCGACGCCCACCGTGTGGCGGGGGCGCCGGGCTGAACGGGTGGTCGAAGCCTGGACGGTGCAGCTGACGGCACGCGCGGCCGTGACCATCGAGGTGGTCCGGGCATTCCCCCACGACCACGCACGGGTGGTCTGGGGCAGTCGGGTGCTGGCCCAGCTGCCGCTGGGTGCTGGGGACCAGATGGCCCGGGCCGTGAACCCGTGGAACTGGCGCGAGCACCTCGTGCTCGTCACCTCGGGCGTCTCACAGTTCCTGCACCTGGATGCCGGCCAGGGGAGGGTGTGGGGCATGCGGCAGCGGTCGCTGGGGGAGCAGTCGATCGGTGTGGCCCTGATCGACGCCGACACGCCGCCACCCGCCGTCGTGCGGGGACTCAGTTCGGGAGTGGTCACCGAGTGGCCTTCGGGAACTGCCCGTGGGGTGCGGTTCGGCATGCTGGACATCTGGGCCTACCTCACCGACCGGCTGACTGCGGCCTATGACCGGGAGCTGGCCAGCGCCGGGGTGCCCCGGCCCGGGACACCGCAGATCGTGCGCTTCCGCGGCGGCATCCGTGTGTACTGCCTCGAGGGCCCCCAGCAGCCGCGGCCAACACTCGTCCAACCCCGGGATGCCACGGTCGAACTGCGGCGCACCCTCGGGCGTGAGGGGGTGTGGATGGCGCTGGTGGTGGGCCCGGCCGAGGCGACCCCGAGCGTCACGTGGACCGATTCGGACGGACTGGAACGCACGGTGTCGCTGGCCTGAGTTGCTGGCGTGAACCCTGCCGCTCAGGCGTCGCCGACGCTGATCGCCATGGCCTCGTCCGCGGGGGTCTCGACCAGGTGCTGGTCGATGCGGTGCAGGTGGGGACGGTTGACCGCCAGCACGATGCATGAGGCGGCCAGCGCCACGATGGCGACCAGGAACGGTGCAGGGGCACCGAACTGGGCAGCGATCGGGCCGGCCACGCCGGCCGAGACCGCACCGCCCAGGAAGCGGACACCGGAGTATGCCGAGGAGGCGACGCCACGGGGCAGGTCGGTGGCCTCCATGACCGACTCCGTGAAGACGGTGTTCAGCACACCGATGAGCAGGCCACCTGCCGCGATGCCGACGATGAGCACGACGAAATCGTGCACCGAGAGCGCCAACAGTGCCAGGTCAGCGGCGAACAGCACCATGGTGGTGACCAGTACGTTCGTGCGACCGAAACGGGCCATCAGCACAGGGGCGACCAGCACCGAGGTGATGGCGACCGACAGGCCCCAGCCGAAGAAGACGAATCCCAGCTCGCGTGGGCCGATGTGCAGGCCGGCCTCGGCGCCCGCTGCCTCGACGGGGAAGGGGGCATAGGCGAGCAGCGCGAAGAACGCGTAGTTGTAGAACACGGCGGCCATGGCGAGCGTGCGCAGGGCCGGGTGCCTGAGTGCCGAGAAGCTCTGCGTCAGCGTGGCCTGCTGGGCCGGACGAGGGGTGCGGGGCAGCAGGACGGCGATGAGCAGGAACCCGATCGCCATGAGGGCCGCGGTGCCGAAGAATGGCCCACGCCACGAGATGTCACCGAGCAGTCCACCCAGCAGCGGACCGGTGGCCAGGCCCACGCCCATGGCGGCCTCGTACAGCATGATCGCCCCACTGATACCACCGGAGGCCGAACCGACGATGGCCGCGAGCGCGGTCGAGATGAACAGCGCATTGCCCAGGCCCCACCCGGCGCGGAAGCCGATGATCTGGTTGACGGTGTCCGAGCCGCCGGCAGCGGTCGCGAACACCACGATCAGGGCGAGCCCCAGCAGCAGCGTCTTCCTGGCCCCGAGCCGGCTCGAGACCCAGCTGGTGAACAGCATGGCGATGCCGGTGATGACCAGGTAGCTGGTGAACAACAGCATTGCCTGGCTGGGCGAGGCGTCCAGCTCGTTGCTGATGGCGGGCAGGATCGGGTCGACCAGGCCGATGCCCATGAATGCGGTGACGCACGCGAAAGCGACGGCCCAGACGGCCTTGGGTTGTTTCAGGAAGCTGCCGGTGGAGCTCATGTGTTCCTTTCAGCGGGTTGCTGGGGGTGGTGGGGTCAGGCGTGATCGTCCATGAGGGCGGTCAGGATGGTGGTCGCCTCGGCGAGGATGGCGAGTTGCCCGGGCGTCAGGTCGCTGAGCAGCGGTGTGACCACCTCGCTGCCGCGGCGGCGGTGCTGGTGCAGGGCCTCGCGGCCGGCGTCGGTGAGCTCGAGCAGTGAGGCGCGACCGTCGTCCGGGTCGGGACGACGTGCGATCAAGCCGTCGGCGCCCATGCGGCGCAGCAGGGCGGTGGCGGTCGGCTGGCTCACCAGGTCGATGGCGGCGAAGTCGGTCACCCGCAGCGGCTGGTGCTCGTCGAAGATCGCCAGCGCCCGCCAGACGGGCAGTGACGGGGTGTCGATGGTGTCGCTGAACTGGCCGGCGCGCTGTCGCACGAGCCGGTTGAACCGGGCCGTCGCAGTGATCAGCGCGGTGGCAAGGTCGGACGTGGACATGTGACTAGATTACATAGGTAACCTATGTATCGCAATCCCGGGAGGCTGGTCGAGTGGCTCGATGCGGTTCGCAGGGCGCTCGTGGCGCATAATGGTTCAGATGTCCACGCTCACCAACGTCCACCTCGTCACGCTAGGCTGCGCCCGCAACGAGGTCGATTCCGAAGAACTCGCCGCCCGACTCGAGGCAGGCGGGTTCCGCCTTGTTGACGAGGCCGAAGATGCCGATGCCGTGATGGTCAACACCTGCGGCTTCGTCGAACAGGCCAAGAAGGACTCGGTGGACACCCTGCTCGAGGCCGCCGACCTGAAGGACCAGGGTCGCGCCAAGGCCGTCGTGGCGGTGGGTTGTATGGCCGAGCGCTACGGCAGCGAACTGGCCGACTCGATGCCCGAGGCCGATGCGGTGCTCGGCTTCGATTCCTATGCCGACATCGCCGACCGGCTCACGACCATCCTCAATGGTGGCCACCTCGAGGCCCACGCCCCCCGCGACCGGCGCACCCTGCTGCCGATCACCCCGGTGAAACGCCGCGAGGCCGCCGCCGGTGTCGCGGTGCCGGGGCATGCCGACCTGCCGTCGGGGGTGGCCCCGGCCACCGGCCCGCGCACATTGCGCAAGCGGCTGGGCAACAGCCCGTATGCGCCGTTGAAGATCGCTTCCGGTTGTGATCGACGGTGTGCGTTCTGCGCCATCCCGCGGTTCCGCGGGTCGTACCTGTCGCGCACCCCCGACGAGATTGTCGACGAGGCGCGTTGGCTGGTCGACCATGGCGTGCACGAAGTGTTCCTGGTCAGCGAGAACTCCTCGTCCTATGGCAAGGACCTCGGCGACATCCGCCTGCTCGAGAAGCTGCTGGGTGACCTGTCGAAGGTGGACGGGCTGGACTGGATTCGCGTGTCGTACCTGCAGCCTGCCGAGATCCGTCCGACCCTGATCGACGCCATGGTGTCGACCGACAAGGTCGTCCCGTACTTCGACCTGAGCTTCCAGCACGCCTCGGGGCCGCTGCTGCGCCGCATGCGCCGTTTCGGCGACGCGGACTCGTTCCTGGGGCTGGTCGAGCAGATCCGCCGCCAGGTGCCGCACGCCGGCATCCGGTCGAACGTGATCGCCGGGTTCCCCGGTGAGACCGAGCAGGACGTTGACGTGCTGAAGGGGTTCCTGAACGAGGCACGCCTCGACGTCGTGGGCGTGTTCGCATACTCGGATGAGGACCACACCGAGGGGGCGACCATGGACGGGCACCTCGACCAGGAGGTCATCGAAGAGCGTGCCGCAGAACTGTCCGACCTGGCTGCTGAGCTGTGTGCGCAGCGCGCCGAGGACCGGCTGGGTGAGGTGACCACGGTGCTCATCGAGTCCCGCGACGGGGGAGCGGCCGTGGGCCGCGCCGAGTTCCAGGGGCCTGAGGTCGACGGCACGGTCACCATCCCCGACTGTGACGCCGGGGTCGGCGAGTTCGTCATCGCAGCGCTCGTGGACGCCGACGGCGTCGACCTGACCGGCGAACTGGTGGGCTGAGCGATGGCAGACGTGCACCCGGCGGACGATGGGGCCACCAGGCCCAGCCAGTGGAACGTGCCGAACGTGCTCACGGCGATCCGGGTGCTGCTGGTGCCGGTGTTCGCGTGGATGCTGCTGTCGCACCCCCACGACCAGACCTGGCGGTGGTGGACGACGCTGGTGTTCATCGTCGCGATCCTCACCGACTTCGCCGATGGGCGCATCGCCCGCAAGTACAACCTGGTCACGGACTTCGGCAAGCTGTGGGACCCGATCGCCGACAAGGCCTTGACGGGGATGGCCTTCGTCGGGTTGAGCATCATCGGTGAACTGCAGTGGTGGGTGACCGCGATCATCCTCATTCGCGAATGGGGCATCACCTGGCTGCGCCAGTCGCTGCTCAAGTACGACTTCGTGATGGCCGCCAACAAGGGCGGCAAGTTGAAGACGCTGACCCAGTCACTCGCACTCATCCTGTACCTGACGTGGCTGCCGCAGCAGCCCGTCGTGGTGCAGTGGCTCGGCTGGTTGCTCATGGCCGCGGCGTTCGTGCTCACCGTCGTGACCGGACTGGACTACGTACGGGCCGCCCGCAGGCACCGCGCCGCCTGGCGCGCTGAGCACGGTCAGGGCTGAGCCCGCGGTGCCAGCGACGCCGGTGCTGTCGATGGACGACCTCGTCGCGCAGGCCCATCAGGTCGTGGTGGCGCTGGTGGCCCACGGGCAGACGGTCGCAGCCTGTGAATCATTGACCGGTGGACTGGCCGCCGCCGCGCTGACATCGGTGCCCGGCTCATCGGCGACGGTGCGCGGCGCGCTGGTGACCTATGCGACCGAGCTGAAAACCACGCTGGCCGGTGTCGATGAGCAATTGGTCGCACGAGACGGCGTGGTCAGTGAATCAGTGGCGCGCGCCATGGCCGAGGGTTGCCGTGTGCGGCTCGGCTCGTCCATCGGGATGTCGTGCACCGGGGTCGCCGGCCCGGGCCCCCAGGACGGCGCGCCCGCCGGGACGGTCTGGATCGCGGTGGCGGGCAGGAACGGGACAACAGCGCGCCGATTGTCGCTGACGGGCGACCGCGAAGCTGTGCGTCGGGGCACGGTGGCGGCCTTGTTCGACGAGGTGCTGCAGCTGCTGCGCGGCGTCTGAAGCGCGGGGCCCATGAGAGGCGTTTCGCGCGTCGGGAATGGACCGGGCCGGTTCAGCGTTGAGCCGAATGCGTCACGCGTACTCCGGGGTGGCGCAGGAAGAGGGGCGGACGAATGAAGCCTGTACTGGTTCGAGAACTGATTGGTGAAACGCTGCGCGAGGAGCGCTTCGCGCAGGGGCGAACGCTGCGCGATGTCAGCGGCGCCGCGCGGGTGAGCCTTGGCTACCTCTCCGAGGTGGAGCGTGGGCAGAAGGAGGCGTCCAGCGAACTGCTGGCCTCGATCTGCCAGGCGCTCGACGTGCCGCTGTCGTCCCTGCTCATGACGGTGGGCAACAAGCTCGCCGCTGCGGAACTCAAGACGCGCCTCGCGAAGGCAGCCTGATCGCATTCGTGCGCCGTTGAGGCGGACGCACGCGGCCGCACCACGTCGCCCTGATGGGCGCGTCGGGTGCGGCCGTTTTGCGTTGTCGGCGCGGTCGCTCAGGTGATGTCCGGCACGTCGACGACGATGACGTCGACACCCGCATTGCGGATGCGTTGGAGTTCGGCCTCATTGGCGGCCAGCGAATCGGTGATCAGCATGTCGATGTCGGTCAGCTGCGCGAGCCGTGCGAGCGTGACGACGCCGATCTTGGTGCTGTCGGCGACGCAGATGACCCGCTGGGCCCTCTCGATCATCGTGTGGTTCGTACCGGCCTCCACGTCGTCGTGCGTGGTCAGGCCACCCTGCACGCTGACCCCATCGCAGCCGACGATCGCCGTGCCCACGTTGATCTGTCGGAAGGTCGACTCCGTGAGCGATCCGACAAGTTCGAGTGAGGTGGCGCGCAGGATGCCGCCGGCGATGAGCACCCGGTTCTGGCCGTGGGCCGCTGCCTCGATGGCGAGGCCGACCGAGTTGGTGACCAGGGTGAGGTCGCGGCGGTGGTCCAGGGCCCGGAGCACCTCGGTGGTGGTGGTGCCACCGGTCATGGCGAGTGCATGCTTGCCCCGCGGCAACTGCTCGACCGCAACCCTGGCGATCGCCCGTTTGGCGAGCTGGTTGCGCCCGTCGCGCAGGTTCACCGGCAGTTCGCCGCCCGTGGGCAGCGCGGTGGCGCCGCCGTGGGTGCGGACCAGCAGCCCCTGCTCGGCCAGTGTTCCGACGTCGCGGCGGATGGTGGCAGCAGACGCGTGCAGTTCGTGGGCCAGGTCGCGCAGTTGCACGTCCCCACGCTCAGAGACCAGCTGCAGCAATCTCACCATGCGGTGCGAGCGCACGGCGGACGGGGACTGAGGGGAAGGGGTGTCAGGCACTGATGCTCCGGTGAATCAGGTCGGGCGGATGAAGTGATCGTAGTCCGCTCACCCGATGAGTGGAAGCGCTGAACGCATGTTGCTCACTCGTGCACTGCGTCCAGCAATACGCTCAGCCCACCTCGTCAGGCGGTGGGCACCACCCGGTAGCCACGCGGGGTCATCCTGAAGCCGGCCTGTTCGAGCAGCGGGCCGAAGTGCCGGTCGCCCAGCACGTCGACACCGTTCCAGCGTTCGATGCTGATCTGGCTCACCCGGCGCTGGTGCACGCAGTCGGCCAGCGCAGCGAGTGCACGGGCCAACGTGTCCGGGCTCGGGGATTCGAAGCTCAGCAGGGTGTGCGCGCCACGCTCGACGAACAGCACCGGATGGCCATCATGCAGCACGACCAGCGCGCCGGCCTTGCGGCTGGGGCGGTGCCCCGGGGTGGGGGGCCAGGGCAGGGCGGCGCCGTACGGGTTCGCCGGGTCGCAGGCCGCGAGCACCACGGGCGGCTGGGCGGGGTCCGACGGCATGGCCCGCAGCCGGTCGATGGCGCCGGGGAGTGCGAACTGGGCGGCACCGAGCCCGTCGACGATGTGGCCGCGGCGCACGGCGCCCTGGTCTTCCAGCTGCGCCAGCACCCGGTAGGCGGGTTGAAAGCTCGTCCAGAACGGTTCGCTGGTGACGGCACCCCGGGTGAGCACGCCGTGCCGGTGCAGTGCGATGGTCGCCTGTTGCACGGCTTCGACGGTCGCGGTGGCGTCGGGCTGGGATGCGCTGCTCGCTCGTACCAGCGACCAGCGCCCGGGCAGGGTCGGTGCGGCCAGGCGACCCGGACGAGGCAGGCTGCGGCGCTGCATCCGCGGGCGGCGGGGCGAGCGGAGGGCTGGGGCGCCCCGCTGGTTCTGTCCCCGGGTCGACCTGCCCAGTTCGCGCACCGCCTGCAGGCTGTCGGCCGTCACGACGCCACGCCAGACGAGCTCCCACAGGGCGTCAACGTCCTCGCCGGTGGGCAGGCCGTCACACAATTCGGCCAACGACCACGCACCACCGCCGGCCAGCCGGGCGGCGAGCGAGGTGGCCCGCTCGCCCATCGCCGGGGTGTCGGCGTCTGCCGGTGGCAGCACCACCATGTCGGCTGGCCACAGCGCCAGCCACCCGTCGCCAGTGCCGATCGCGCTGGTGCCGCACCAGACCACCTCGCCGCCGGCAATCGCCTGGTCGAGCAGGTGCGGCTGGTAGTCGGCCACGCGGGCAGGCAGCACGAACGACTCGAGCATCGAGGCCGGGATGGGCCACCCCGCGAGCGCATCGACGGTGGCCGCGAGGGCATCGGGCCCAGAGCCCGGTTCGTCCAGCTCATGCCAGCCGATCAGGAAGCGGGCGAGCTGGGGCTGCTCGACCGGCTCGACTTCGGAGCGCAGCAGCGCGAGCGTGCGACGCTTCACCCGGGCCACCACGTCGGGGTGCCACCACGTGTCGTCGAAGACGACCAGGCCGAGTTCGGGCTGCAGGTGCAGGAGTAGCTGGTGTGCTGTGGCAGCAGAGAGTCCCCAGCGTGCGGCGAGGTCGTCGGCACGCACACCGCAGCGGTGGCGCACCTGCCGGGTCACCAGCCGGGCCAGGGCGGCCTGTGCGCCGGGACCGGGGACGTCGCCGTAGCCGGGCGGTGAAGGCACCCCCAACGCGTCGCGCACCAGCCCCAGGTCGTCGACGGTGCAATAGAACTGCTGGGCGGCGATGCGGACAGCTGCCACCCGGCGGGCGGCCAGCAACTCGGCGAGCCAGTGGGTGGCCGCCCCCGGTTCGGCACGCTCGGCGCATTCCTCGGCGGTGAGCGGCCCCAGCGTGCGGACCACGTCCCACAGCTGCTCGGCCGTCGAGGCCCGTGCGCCCTGGGACGTGCGCTGCAGGTCTGCCTCGACCTGGGCGATGGCCGTCGGGTCGAGCAGTGTCTCGGTGCCATCGCGGCCGAGCAGCTCTGCCAGCAACCCGGCATCTACGTTGAGGGCTGCCAGCCGCCGTTCGGCCAGCGGCTGGTCGGTGTCATAGAGGAACTCGCCGACGTAGCCGAACATCAGGTTGCGTGCGAACGGTGAGGGGCGTTCGGTCTCACAGAGCACCACCCGGACGCGCCTGGCGGCGATGGCACCGAGCAGTTCCACGAGGCCTGGCATGTCGAAGACGTCCTCGAGGCATTCGCGCAGCGTCTCGAGGATGATCGGGAAGTCCTGGTGGCGGCTGGCGACCTGGAGCAGCTGGTGGGCGCGTTGACGCTGGCGCCACAGGGGCGTGCGTCGTCCGGGGTCGAGACGGGGCAGCAGCAGGGCGCGAGAGGCGCACTCACGGAAACGGGCGGCAAACAGCGCCGAGCCGTAGACCTCATCAGTGACCAGGGCAGCCACCTGGTCGGGGTCGGCGACCAGCAGTTCGAGCCCGGGCGGGTCATCGAGATCGGGAACGCTGATCACGATGCCGTCGTTCGCAGCCCAGGCCCTGACCTCGGGCCCATAGCGCCCCCGTGCGGTGGCTTCGACGGCCAGGGCCCATGGCGTGAGCACGGCAGCCCCCCAGGGGCAGTGCAGCACCACGCGCCAGTCGCCGAGCTCATCGCGGAACCGCTCGACGACCAGCGTCGAGTCGCTGGGCACCACGCCCGTGGCCCGGCGCTGTTCGGTGAGGTGGGCACGAAGGTTCGTGATGGCGGGTTCATCGAGCAGGGCGAGCGTTTCGCCCACCTCGGCCGGCTCGTGCTGCGCCTCGATGGCTCGCGTGAACGCGCCCATGGCGCGCCCCAGCCCGGACGGTCGCCAGGCCGAATCGCCCTTCCAGAACGGCAGCCGGCCGGGGGCACCTGCCGCGGGGGAGACCAGCACCTGGTGCGGTGTGATGTCCTCGATCCGCCAGCTGGACGTGCCGAGCGTGAACACGTCACCGACCCGCGATTCGTGCACCATTTCTTCGTCGAGTTCACCGACACGCCGCCCGGGGGTGCCCGGCTCGCCGACCAGGAAGACACCGAACAGCCCGCGGTCGGGGATCGTGCCGCCGCTGGTGGTGACGAGGCGACGCGCCCCCGGTCGTGCCCGCAGTTCGTCGGTGGCCCGGTCATGCACGAGCCGGGGTCGCAACTCGGCGAAGTCCTCGCTGGGATAGCGGCCCGTCAGCATGTCGAGCACGGCGTCGAAGACCGGCCGGGTCAGCTCGGCGAAGGCCTGGCAGCGGCGCACCAGGGTGAATGCCGACGTTGCCGTGACGGGGGTGTCGATTGCCATCGATACCAGGTGCTGGGCGAGCACATCGAGCGGGTTGCGCAGTTCGTGGACGGGTTCGATGTGGCCTGCCAGCATTTCGCGGGTGACCACCGCCGACTCGAGCAGGTCACTGCGGTGGGTGGGCAGGATGATGCCCCGTGAGACGGCACCGACCTGGTGGCCCGCGCGCCCGACCCGCTGCAGTGCCGATGAGACCGACGGCGGCGACGCCACCTGCACCACCAGGTCGATGCTGCCCATGTCGATGCCCAGCTCGAGCGACGACGTGGCGACGACGCAGGGCAGCCGTCCGGCCTTGAGGTCACTCTCGATTTCTGTGCGTCGTTCCTTGGACACCGAACCATGGTGGGCGCGGGCGATGACCGGGAAATTGGTGCCCTCGAAGCCTGCCGACGCCCCGGACTGCCCCATGACCCGGGCGGGGGGCGGCACATCACCGGGGTCGTCGGCGCCCAGGTCGATCGCGTGCAACTCGTTGAGGTGCGCCGTCAGCCGCTCGGCCACCCGCCGGGAATTCACAAAGCAGAGCGTGGTGCGGTGGGCCGTGATCAACTCGAACAGCCGTTGCTCGAGGAAGGGCCAGATGGAACGATTCGGGTCGGTCGCGCCATCGTCGGAAGGCAGGCTGAGGTCGGTCATGTCCTCGACGGGCACCTGGACGGACAGCTGCCACTGTTTGGCCGAGCCGGGCTGCAACACCGCCACGTTGCGGCCACCAGCCAGGAAGCGTGCGACTGTCCCGGGCGGGTTGACGGTGGCCGAGAGCCCGATCCGCTGGAATGGTCGACCGACCAGCGCTTCGAGGCGTTCGAGTGACAGTTGCAGGTGCACACCCCGCTTCGTGCCGGCCAGGGCGTGGACCTCGTCGACAATCACCGTCGTGAGCTCGTCGAAAATGGTGTGGGACTGGCTCGACAGCAGCAGGAACAACGACTCGGGTGTGGTGATCAGGATGTCGGGGGGATGTGCCACGAGCTGGCGGCGTTCTGCCGCTGTCGAGTCACCTGAGCGGCTGGCGACGGTGATGCCCGGCGAGGCCACGCCCAACCGTTGCGCGGCGAGCTCGACACCCCGTAGCGGTGCCGTCAGGTTGCGCTGTACATCGCTGGCCAGCGCCTTCAACGGCGAGATGTAGAGCACCTGCACCTTTCGCGCGGCACGTTGGCGGGCCACCTCGACGTCGGGGCGGGTGCTCAACCGGTCGATGCTGGACAGGAACGCGGCGAGGGTCTTGCCCGAGCCGGTGGGTGCGACCAGCAGGCAGTGCTGTCCCTGATCGATGGCACGCCACGCGGACACCTGCGCCTGGGTCGGCGCGTCAAAGGCGTCACTGAACCAGGCCCGGACGGGCTCGCTGAACGTCTGCAGGACGTCGTCGGGTGCACTGGTCATGGCACACATGCTGTCACCACCTTCGGACAATTTCGTGGGTGCGCGGCGCAGCCAACCGGCGCCGGAGGGCGGTTGTAGGATTCCGGGGTGCGGGAAGCGGAACTGTGGCAGCGGCTCGAGCGGCATCTGGGTGCGAACTATGCCCGCAGCTGGGCCGACCAGTACAGCCTGTCGGCGCTGGGGGGACGGACGGTGGCCGAGGCATTGGCCGCCGGTGTCGATGGCAAGAAGATCTGGCGCGCCGTGTGGCAGGCGCTGGACCTGCCATTTCGTGAACGCTGAGGCGACGAGCCGTCGAACTGCTGCACTGCAAGGGCGGACACGCTGGGCGGACATTGGACGATTCGAACGCATGTTCGGTAGGGTGTTGGCTGCAGGACGCGGAGGGCCAGCCGGGGTTATCCACAGGCAGGGGGTTGGGCGAAGCGTTTTGTCGGTGGTGTCGCCTAGTGTCGTCACTGCAGCACGGATCACGAACAGCTCAGATCACGACAGCCCGGATCACAGCACAACGTCATACCCACAACCCTCACCACCCCACCCACTTGCCGTCACCGCACGGCCGCTGAAAGGAATTCCTGATGGCAGTTGCAGACCGTAACAAGGCGCTGGAGGCAGCGCTCGCGCAGATTGAGAAGTCGCACGGCAAGGGCTCGGTGATGCGCCTCGGTGACGAGACCCGCCAGCCGATTGCCTTCATCCCGACAGGCTCGGTGGCCCTCGATGTGGCTCTCGGCATCGGCGGGCTCCCGCGTGGCCGCATCGTCGAGATCTATGGGCCGGAATCCAGCGGTAAGACCACCGTCGCCCTGCACGCGATCGCCAACGCCCAGCGCGAGGGCGGCATCTGTGCCTTCATCGACGCCGAACATGCCCTCGACCCCGACTATGCCAAGAAGCTCGGTGTCGACACCGACGCGCTGCTGGTGAGCCAGCCTGACAATGGCGAGCAGGCGCTTGAGATCGCCGACACGCTGGTTCGCTCGGGGGCGTTGACGCTGATCGTCATCGACTCCGTGGCGGCGCTGACCCCGCGTGCCGAGATCGAGGGTGAGATGGGCGACAACCACGTGGGCCTGCACGCTCGCCTGATGAGCCAGGCACTGCGCAAGATGGCCGGCGCGCTCAGCGGGGCCGGCACGACGGCGATCTTCATCAACCAGCTGCGCGAGAAGATTGGTGTGATGTTCGGCTCGCCCGAGACCACCACCGGCGGTCGTGCGTTGAAGTTCTATGCCTCGGTGCGGCTGGACGTGCGTCGCATCGAGACGCTGAAGGACGGTACCGAGTCGGTGGGCAACCGCACCCGGGTCAAGGTCGTCAAGAACAAGGTGGCCCCGCCCTTCAAGCAGGCCGAGTTCGACATCATCTACGGTCTGGGGATCAGCCGCGAGGGTTCGCTGATCGACATGGGCGTTGATGGCGGCATCATCCGCAAGGCTGGTGCCTGGTTCACCTACGAGGGTGAACAGCTTGGCCAGGGCAAAGAGAATGCGCGCAACTTCTTGAAGAGCAACCCTGATGTGGCTGCAGAGATCGAGGGACGCATTCGCAAGGGCCTTGGCCTCGACGGGGCCGCCGATGCTGAGTCGGTGCCCGATGGTGTCGACCCGGTGACCGGCGAGGTCGACTTCTGAGCGCCGATGACGACGGTGAGCGCCCCCGCTTCCGGCGGGGGCGCAGGCCCGACACACCTCGCGGCAGCGCCCCGTCGCCTGCAGATGAGCTCGAGCGCGCCCGCGAGGTCATCCTGCGCAAGCTGTCGTTGAGGGCCCACAGCAGGGCAGAGCTCGAGAAGGCGCTCGCCGACAAGCAGGTTCCGGACGATGTCGCCGAACAACTGCTAGGGCGGTTCACCGAGGTGGGGCTCGTTGACGACGCCGCCTTTGCTGCGCAATGGGTGCAGTCGAGGCACCGGGTAGGTCGGTTGTCCAGACGGGCCCTGGCCGACGAACTTCGCCGCAAGGGGATCGACCGTGACGTGATCGCCGAGGCCACTCAAGCCCTCGACCACGACGACGAGGTCGCCGCGGCGATGGACCTCGCTGCTCGCAAGCTGCGGTCGATGGCGTCGATCACCGATCCCATGGTCCGAAGGCGCCGGTTGGCTGCTGCCCTGGCCAGGCGCGGCTACGGCTCCGATGTCGTGCACACGGTGGTGACCAGGGTGCTCGCCGATCCCGCCGACCCGCTCGACACGGTCTGAGCGGTCTGCGGCACTAGGGTGGTGCCACGCGCCATGACCGGTGCGGTGACGTGGCGCATGTCGATGTGGCACGGCGTGGTGGCAGAAGGAGCGCAAGATGTCGGACGCAGTCTGGACGGCGATTGTCGTGGTGCTCGCGGTCGGCCTGGTGGCACTGGGCGCCGCGCTGTGGCGCCTGCGCCGCTCGGTCCCGTCCGCTGGTCAGTGGCGCAGTGAACAGGCCGACACGCTGTCGCGCATCGCTGCCGAACGTGATGCCCTCGCCAGCGATGCCCACGGACTGGCCACCACCAGCGGAAGTCTCGACGCCCGCGCGTCGGCCCTTGACCAACGCGCAGCTGAAGTCGACCAGCGTGAGGCGGCGCTGGCCAGCCAGACCGAAGCCCTGCGCCAGACCCGGACGGAGCTTGACGAGGCTGGTCGCCAGGAGCGCAACGCACTGCGTGACCTGCATGACCAGCTGAACCGACGTGATGCAGTGCTCACCCAGCGCGAACAGCGTGTGGAGCAGCTCACGGCAGAACAGCGCGCCCGTGACAAGCAACTCGGTGACCGCGAGCAGGAACTCGTCGTGGGGGAGCAGGCGCTCACCGTGCGTCTGGGATCCGTCGATGCCGAACTCGAGCGCATCGCGTCGCTCTCGGCAGAGGATGCCCGCACCGAAGTGCTCGCGCGGGCTGAGCACGACGCCAGACTTGCGAGCGCCCGGGTGATCCGCGACATCGAGCGGGACACCAAGCGCGAGGCCGATGCCATCGCACGCAGCGTGATCGTCACGTCCATCCAGCGCCTGGCTGCAGACCAGGCCGCCGACGCGGTGATCACCGCAGTTCACCTGCCGAGTGAAGAGATGAAGGGCCGCATCATCGGCCGTGAGGGTCGAAACATCCGAACCTTCGAACAGGTCACGGGCGTGAACGTGATGATTGATGACACCCCCGAGACCGTGCTGCTGTCCAGCTTCGACCCTGTACGTCGAGAGGTGGCCAGGGTCACGCTTGAGGCGCTCGTGGCCGATGGGCGCATTCAGCCGGGTCGCATCGAAGAAGTGCACGAGCGCAGCCTCGCCCAGGTCTCCGAGCGCAGCCAGCGTGCCGCTGAGGATGCCCTTGCCGAGGTGGGCATCACCGACCTCGCCCCAGACCTGGTGCCCGTGGTCGGGGCGCTCAAGTACCGCACCTCGTATGGCCAGAACGTGCTTCAGCACTCCCTCGAGACGGCGCACCTGGCCAACCTGATGGCCCATGAACTCGGTCTCGACGCTGCGACGGCCACCCGCGCCGGGTTCCTGCACGACATTGGCAAGGCACTCACCCATGAAGTCGAGGGACCGCACGCCGAGATCGGCGCCGACCTGTGCCGTCGCCACGGCGAGCACGAGGACGTGGTGCACGCCATCGCCGCCCACCACAACGAAATCGAACCACGCACGGTCGAGGCCTTGCTGGTGCAGGCGGCGGACGCCATCTCGGGATCGCGTCCGGGTGCCCGGCGTGAATCGCTCGAGGCGCACGTGCGCCGACTGACCCGGCTCGAGGAGATCGCCATGGACCAGCCCGGGGTCGACCGGGCCTTCGCCATGCAGGCGGGGCGTGAGCTGCGCATCATGGTGCTGCCCGAACTGGTCGATGACCTCGGCTCACAGGCCATCGCCCGCGACGTGGCGCGCACGATCGAGGAAGAGCTGACCTACCCCGGGCAGATCCGCGTCACCGTGGTGCGGGAGTCGCGGGCCACCCAGACGGCGCACTGACAGGGGCAGGTCCCACCGGGTCGGCGGTCAGGCTTCGGGGCGGATGTTCGTGTTCGCCGTCCCCGGCACGGGCACCGCGCCGACGCCGACCGACTTGCCTGCGCGACGACCGCGCAGGCGCCGCTCGACCCACGCCGCGAACAGTGTCAGGCCGTAGTTCATGACGATGTACATGCCGGCCGCGAAGATCAGGGCGACCATCACGCCACCACTCGAGAACAGCGTCTGCACCGAGCGCAGCAGGTCGGGGTAGGTGACGATGTAGCCGAGGGCGGTGTCCTTCAGCACCACGACCAACTGGCTCAGCAGCGAGGGCAGCATGGCGGTGATCGCCTGGGGCAGCAGCACCGACGTCAGCGTCTGGTGGTCGGTCAGCCCGACGGCATAGCCGGCTTCGCGCTGGCCCCTGGGCAGGGCATGCACACCGCTGCGCACCAGCTCGGCAATGACCGAACCGTTGTAGAATGTGAGGCCGACGACCACACCCACGAAGGGAATCTGGTCGGGGGCCACGATGCCCGGGTTGTAGAGCAGCAGGTAGTAGCCGAGCAGCATCATCATCAGCACCGGCACCGAGCGGAAGAACTCCACCACGATCCCCGCAGGGATGCTGACCACCTTGTAGGGACTCAGCCGCAGGATGCCGAAGACCAGGCCAAAAATGATGGACAGCGCCACCGCCACCCCGGCGGCCTTCAGCGTCGCCCACAGGCCGGGCAGGATGTACTCGGTCCAGGAGTCAGCTTCGAGGAACCGCTTCCAGAGGTCCCAGTTGAGCACCTGGGCGCGCAACAGGTACAGGGCCACCACGCCGAGCACGATGCAGATGAGGACGCCGACGATGCCGACGACATTGCTCCACATGCGGCCCCGAGGACCGGGGGCATCAAAGATGACCGAGGCGTCGCTGCTCATCGTGCCACCGTCAGCTTCTTCGACATGCGGGTGAAACCGATGCCGACGGGAAGGGTGAGCAGCACGAAGCCCAGCGCGATGATGAAGAAGCTCAGGAAGATGAGGTCTGGCCGGAACTCGATCATCAGCTTCATGGCGTTCGATGCCTCGATCGCGGCGACGGTGGCCACCACGGTCGTGTTCTTGGTGAGCGCGATGAGCGTGTTGCCGAGCGGCGCGATGGCGCCCCTGAGGGCCTGGGGCATGATGACCTCGCGGACCGAGCCGAAGAATGAGAGCCCGATGGCGCGGGCCGCTTCGGCCTGGCCCATCGGAACGGTGTTGACGCCAGAGCGGATGGCCTCGGCGACGAAGCTGGCGTGGTAGATCGCCAGACCGACGCAGGCCCAGGCGAAGTTGTGCCAATTGATGTCGGCGTCGGCGGGCAGAAGGTACCAATTCATCGACAGCATCAGGCCGAACACGCAGAAGAAGATCACGATCGTGAGCGGGGTGTTGCGTACCAGGTTGACGTAGGCGGTGCCGAAGAACCGCAGCGCCGGCACCGGGCTGATGCGCAGCACCGCGATGACCACGCCGATCAGGAAGGCGCCGATGCCGCCGAAGATGGTCAGCAGGATGGTGAACCCGAAGGCTTGGATGACGTCGAACTCCCTGATGAGTTCGGCGATGTCGCTGAAGAGGTTCATCGGCATCTCCTGAGGTGTTGAGGGGCCCGGGACGCAGACGCCGTGGTTGCGTCCCGGGCCTTGGGTGGGTGCGGGTCAGCGGGCCCCGCCGGTCAGCTGGATCAGCTGCAGGCGTCCTGCGTCGGTGCCGCGGGAACCTTGTAGCCCGACGGGCCGACGGTCTTCTCGATCGCCTTGGCCCAGTCGCCCGAGTCGATCATCTTCTTGATGGCGGTGTTCACCTTGGTGCACAGCTCGGTGTCACCCTTCTTGAGGCCGACGCCGTAGCGCTCCTCGCTGAACGGGGCGCCGACGACCTTGAGCTTGCCCTTGTATGCGTCCTGGGCGGCGAAACCGGCCAGGATCACGTCGTCGGTGGTGACTGCGTCAATCGAGCCGTTCGCCAGGGCGTCAACACACTTGGAGTAGGTGTCGAACTCCTGCAACTGCACGCCGGGTACCTTCTCCTTCACCTTGGTGGCCGAGGTCGACCCGGTGACCGAGCACAGCTTCTTGCCGGAGAGGTCATTGGTGCCGGCGATGGTGGAATCCTGCTTCACCAGCAGGTCCTGGCCGGCGATGAAGTACGGTCCGGCGAAGCTGACCTTCTCTTTGCGGGCATCAGTGATCGAGTAGGTGGCAAAGATCAGCTTGACCTGTCCGCCCATGATCAGGTTCTCGCGCTGGGCCGAGGGCGATTCCTTGAACTCGATCTTGTCCTCGGCGTAGCCCAGTTCCTTCGCGACGTACTTGGCGACCTCGACGTCGAAGCCTTGGTAACCGTCGCCGACCTTCTGGCCCAGACCGGGCTGGTCGAACTTGATGCCGATGACGATCTTGTCATCGGTCGCCCCGGTGTCCTCGCCGCCGCAGGCGGTCAGGCTCATGGCCAGGGCCAGCGCAGCGGCCGCTGCGCCGATCTTCTTGTAGAGCTTCATGGTGGAGCCTCTCTTGATTTTCAACGGGTTGTCCCTGCCGTGGGGTGGTGGGTCAGGGCAGCGTGGGTCAGTACTGGATGGGGGTCAGTGCAGGATCTTGGACAAGAAGTCCTTAGCACGCCCACTTTGCGGGTTGGTGAAGAATGATTCGGGGTCGGCTTCTTCAACGATCGCACCGTCGGACATGAAAATGACCCGGTCAGCGGCCTTTCGTGCGAAGCCCATCTCGTGGGTGACGACGATCATGGTCATGCCCTGCTGGGCCAGGTCGACCATCACATCGAGCACCTCGTTGACCATCTCGGGGTCGAGTGCCGACGTGGGTTCGTCGAACAACATGACCGCCGGGTCCATGGCCAGTGCACGGGCGATGGCCACCCGCTGCTGCTGGCCACCGGACAGCTGGGCCGGGTACTTGTGGGCCTGGTTGTCGACGCCGACACGGGTGAGCAGCTTCATCCCGTTCTCGTCGGCCTTGGCCCGCGGGATCCTGCGCACCTTGGTCGGCCCCAGGGTGACGTTTTGCAGGATGGTCTTGTGGGCGAACAGGTTGAACGACTGGAAGACCATGCCGACCTTGGCACGCAGGGCGGCCAGCGCCTTACCCTCTTCCGGCAGCACCTTGCCGTCGATCGTGATCGTGCCCGACTCGATGGTTTCGAGCCGGTTGATCGTACGGCACAGGGTCGACTTGCCAGACCCGGACGGGCCGAGCACCACGACAACCTCGCCCTTCCTGACCGAAAGGTTGATGTCCTTCAACACGTGGTTGTCGCCGAAGTACTTGTTGACGTCCTTGAGCACGACAAGGTCCTCGGTGCCGGGCGTCGTCGCCTGGGCCGGGGCGCTGGGGTTCTCGACGACTGGGATGTCTGCCGCCGTCTCGCCGGGCTCCGTGCTGCTCTCACTCATGCGATGCACACTAGGGGTCGCGGGTTCATCGTGGTTGGGTTTCGCGCCAGCTGTTGTAGAAGTGTTGCAAGCCCGTCACGAGGTCGATTGGGTCGTCGCGGGTGCCGCGCCTAGAATCCTGCCATCATGAGCGACCTGCTGACCGGCACCAACCCAGCGCGCAGCTACCAGGTGATCACCTATGGCTGCCAGATGAACGTCCACGACTCCGAGCGCATCTCGGGCCTGCTCGAAGAGGCGGGGTATGTGCGCCACGAGGGCGAGGAATCCGCCGACCTCGTGGTGTTCAACACCTGTGCCGTGCGCGAGAACGCCGACAACCGGCTCTATGGCAACCTGGGCCACATCGCCTCGGTCAAGGCCACCCGGCCCGGCATGCAGATCGCCGTCGGCGGCTGCATGGCACAGAAGGACCGCGATGTCATCACGAAGAAGGCGCCCTGGGTCGACGTCGTCTTCGGCACCCACAACGTCGGCTCGCTGCCCGTGCTGCTCGAGCGGGCGCGCATCGCCGAGGAGTCCCAGGTCGAGATCGTGGAGGCATTGCAGACCTTCCCCTCGAACCTGCCCACCCGTCGCGAGTCCGCCTATGCCGCCTGGGTCTCGATCAGCGTCGGGTGCAACAACACCTGCACCTTCTGCATCGTCCCGGCTCTGCGCGGCAAAGAGACCGACCGTCGCCCCGGTGACATCCTGCGAGAGATCGAGGCGCTGGTGGCCGAAGGGGTGCAGGAGATCACCCTGCTGGGCCAGAACGTGAACTCCTACGGTGTCGAGTTCGGCGACCGCGGCGCGTTCGCCAAGTTGCTGCGTGCATGCGGGGACATCGACGGCCTGGAACGGGTGCGGTTCACCTCGCCCCACCCGGCCGCGTTCACCGACGATGTCATCGCTGCGATGGCCGAGACGCCCAATGTGATGCCACAGCTGCACATGCCGCTGCAATCCGGCTCTGACAAGGTGCTGCGGGCGATGCGGCGGTCCTACCGCTCCGAGAAGTTCCTCGGCATCCTCGACCGCGTCCGCGCCGCGATCCCGGATGCGGCGATCACCACGGACATCATCGTCGGCTTCCCGGGCGAGACCGAGCAGGACTTCCAGGACACATTGCGCGTGGTCGAGCAGTCCCGCTTCGCCTCGGCCTTCACGTTCCAGTATTCGATCCGTCCGGGCACCCCGGCCGCCACGATGCCCGACCAGGTGCCCAAGCACATCGTCCAGCACCGCTACGAGCGGCTCGTCGACCTCGTCAACGACATCACCTGGCGTGAGAACCAGCAGTTGGTCGGCCGCGACGTCGAGGTGATGTTCGCCGATGGTGAGGGTCGCAAGGACGACGAGACGCACCGCATGTCGGGGCGTGCCCGCGACAACCGGCTGGTGCACGTGTCGGTCGAGGGCCTGGCCGAGCAGGACCGGCCCCGTCCGGGCGACATCGCGACCGTCGAGGTGACCCATGCCGCGCCGCACCACCTCAACGGTGACGCCGGGATCCGTGACCTGCGCCGTACCCGCGGCGGCGATGCCTGGCAGGCTCGCCGTGAGGCGCCGGTGGCCAAGGGCGTGAGCCTGGGCATGCCGAGCCTTCGTCGCGGCTGAACGCCCCGCAGACCGTGCACGCGACGCGGCCCGGAACCCTCACGGGTTCCGGGCCGCGCGCAAGCTGGGGATCGGTCAGAGGTTGCCGGTCTTGTCCTGGACGAAGCCTTCACCCTGCTCGATCTGGCCTTCGAAACGGCCACCAGTCTTCTCATTGGCGAAGTCGCCGGCCCGGTCAACGGCCGAGTCGATCCTCTCCTCGTTCGAGTTGACGGCGTCCTTGGCCCGCTCTGCCAGGTCGTCCTTGTTCTCGTCGAAGGCGTCCTTCGCCCCGTCAAGCAGTCCCATGGTCAGTCCTCTCGGTTGGTTGTCGGACCTGTCCAGTCTTGTTCGGCTCCACACAGATGTCAGGCATTCGGAAAGATTTGCGCAGCCAGCCTTCAGGAAACGTTGTCACGGTTGAGAGGGGGCAGAATGGACGCCGTGCAACCCCCGATCATCCAGCTGGTGGGCCCGACTGCCAGCGGCAAGTCGGGTCTGGCCGTCGACCTCGCCGAGCTGCTGCAGCGCCAGGGTCGTCCAGCCGAGGTCGTCAACGCCGACTCAATGCTGGTCTACCGCGGCATGGACATCGGTACGGCCAAACCCACCCCGGCCGAACGCCGGGGCATCGCCCACCACCTCATCGACATCATGGACGTCACCCAGACGGCATCGGTCGCCGAGTTCCAGACGATGGCACGCCGGGCGATGGCAGGTTTGCGGGGCCGCGGCATCATCCCGATCCTGGTGGGCGGCTCCGCGTTGTACAGCCGTGCCATCACCGACGTGTTCGAGTTCCCCGGCACCGACCCTGCGGTGCGCGCGCACTGGGAAGCCCGCCTCGCCGAGGTCGGGCCGCAGGTGCTGCATGCCGAATTGGTGGCCCGCGACCCCGCGGCCGCCGCCGAGATCCTGCCCGGCAACGGACGACGGATCGTTCGGGCCCTCGAACTGCTCGACCTCGACCAGGACCTGCGCCCGACGCTGCCCACCTGGACGTACGCACTCGAGGGCGTCACCACAGTGGGCCTGCAACTCGAACGCGCGGTCATGGACGAGCGCATCAACGCACGTGTGCAGCAGATGTGGCGCGACGGGCTGGTCGATGAGGTTTCGGGCCTGGTGCCGCTCGGGCTGCGCGAGGGACGCACGGCATCGCGGGCGATCGGCTACCGGCAGGTGCTGGGCCTGCTCGATGGCCAGATCAACGAACAGCAGGCTCAGGATGAGGTGGCGGCCGCCACCCGGCGGTTCGCGCGCAAGCAGTTGGGCTGGTACCGGCGCGACCACCGCGTCACCTGGGTCGCGGCAGGGCTCGAGGCGCGCGATCTGCTGCCCTTTGTGCCGGACGAGTAGCCTGTGCCAGCAAGAATTTCGGGGCACCCGCTTGCCGGGTGCCGGGGGTGATGACAAGGTGTCAGACATGCGGACGCTTTCATTCGCGAAGGGGCATGGCACCCTGAACGACTTCATCGTGACGGTGGACAGGCACGACAACAGGCCCTTGTCGGCCGAGGACGTGCGGCTGCTGTGCGATCGGCGCGCCGGCATCGGGGCCGACGGGGTGCTGCGCGCTGTCGTCGCCAAAGAGATCCCCGATTGGGGCGGCGACCCCGCAATCTGGTTCATGGACTACCGCAACGCTGACGGGTCGATTGCCGAGATGTGCGGCAACGGCACCCGGGTCTTCGGTCGTTACCTGCTCGACAACGACCTGGTGTCTGGTCGCGAGGTTGAGATCGGCACTCGTGCTGGGGTGCGTCGGTTGACCTTCCACTCCGATGGGTCCATTTCGACCGCCATGGGCCCCGTGATCATCGCCGACGAGCCGGTGCAGGTGGCCTTGAATCACGGCGCGGCCACCTTTGACGCCAGCAAGGTTGATGTGGGCAACCCCCATGCGGTGGTGCTGCTCGGACCTGATGACGACCTGAACGCGCTCGACCTGACCCAGCCGCCCGTCTGGACGCCGCCCGAGGCTTTTCCCCACGGTGTCAATGTCGAGTTCGTGCAGCGCATCGACGACGACCACCTGGCGATGCGGGTCTACGAGCGTGGCGCCGGCGAGACCATGTCGTGCGGTACGGGCGTGGTGGCGTCCGCGTCGGCCCACGCACGAGCCCACGGCAGCGGGTCCGGCCACATCCGGGTCGACGTCGCCGGGGGAGTGCTGTCGGTCGACCTCACCGGCGATGAGGCGATACTGCGCGGCCCGGCAGTGATCGTCGGACGCGGCGAGTTCCTGCTCCCGGACTGATCCTGGGCCCTGCGGACTGCTTCGCTCCGGCGAAAAGGACTGTCGTGGCACGCCCTGAGGTGGCAACATTGAGGGACGATGACTCACGCCCCCAAGCTCAACGAATCCGCCTTCTATGGTGGCGTCGCCGATGACGATGCGCCCTTCGACGATGTCGACCTGGTCGATCCCTGGTCGGAACCCGACCCTGAGGACGACGAACCCGACCACCGGGCCGGAGGCAACTACGACGGCGACCAGCTCGACCTCGCCGAGCGCCGCTCACTGCGGCGGGTGGCGGGATTGTCCACCCAGCTGGACGACATCAGCGAGGTCGAGTACCGCGAGCTGAAGCTGGAGCGGGTCGTGCTTGTCAGCGTCTGGACCAGCGGCAGCCAGGCCGACGCCGACAACGCCATGATCGAGTTGAAGATGCTGGCCGAGACGGCAGGCTCCCAGGTGCTCGAGGGGTTGGTGCAGCGACGCCAGAAGCCCGACCCGGCCACCTTCATCGGTCGCGGCAAGGTCGATGAGGTGCGAGACGTGGTCGTCGCCACCGGCGCCGACACCGTGATCTGTGATGGCGAACTCGAGGCCGCCCAACTGCGAAACCTTGAGGACCGCATCAAGGTGAAGGTGGTCGACCGTACGGCGTTGATCCTCGACATCTTCGCCCAACACGCCAAGAGCGTCGAGGGCAAGACCCAGGTCGAACTGGCCCAGCTGAACTACCTCAAGCAGCGCCTGCGCGGCTGGGGTGGCAACCTGTCCCGCCAGGCGGGCGGCCAGGCAGGTGGCGGTGTCGGCATCGGTGGCCGCGGCCCCGGTGAGACCCGCATCGAGACCGACCGGCGCCGCATCAACACCCGTGTGGCCCAGCTGCGGGCCCGCCTGCGCGACATGGAGTCGACCCGCGCCACCAAGCGCGCAGACCGGGTGCGCAACCGCATCCCCTCGGTGGCCATCGTCGGCTACACCAATGCCGGCAAGTCCTCACTGCTCAACAGGCTCACGAGTGCTGGCGTACTGGTCGAGAACGCCCTGTTCGCCACCCTCGACCCGACGACGCGGCGCACCGAGACCCGTGACGGGCGCGTGTTCACCCTCACCGACACGGTTGGGTTCATCCGGCACCTGCCGCATGACCTGGTCGAGGCGTTTGCGTCGACCCTCGAGGAATCGGTGCAGGCGGACCTGCTGTTGCACGTGGTCGATGGTTCCGACCCCGATCCCGTCGGTCAGGTCAACGCCGTGCGCCAGGTGTTGAGCGACATCGGGGCTGCAGATCGTCCCGAACAATTGGTCATCAACAAGATCGACGCCGCCGACCCCACGCAACTCACGATGCTTCGCGCGCAGTTCCCGGACGCGATCTTCGTCTCGGCGCGCACTGGCTCGGGCATTCGCCAATTGCGTGAGGTCACCGAGGACCGCCTGCCGCTGCCCGAGGTCGAAGTGCACGCGCTCGTGCCGTGGACGCGTGGCGACCTGGTCGACAAGGCACATCGGCTGGGCAGCCTCGTCTCGCAGGAGCACACGGGCGAGGGCACCCTGTTGGTGGCCCACGTGCATCCAGAACTCGCCGCAGAGTTCAGCGAGTTCCTGGTGGAGCCTGCTGGCTGAAGTGCCGCGGACCCTGTGGATAACTGACTGCTGTTCGTGGGCGACCACTACAGTGGCCGGGTGCCCACCCATCAGGATGTTCTTGCCGCTGCCGTTGCCGACCTCGGCGGCGCGCCCCGCCCCGGCCAGCAGCAGATGGCTGATGCCATCGCGGCGACGCTGTCAACAGGCACGCACAGCCTGGTGCAGGCCGGCACGGGCACGGGCAAATCGCTGGGATATCTGACGCCCGCGCTGACCCACCTGGCAGAGGGTGGCGCACCCATTGTGATTGCCACCGCCACGCTTGCCCTGCAGGCACAGCTGGCCACCAAGGACATCCCGGCCGCGCTCGATGCCGTCGAAGAGGTCACGGGGTTCAGGCCCACCGCAGCGATCCTGAAGGGCCGCACGAACTATGCCTGCCTCTATCGCACCCGCGAAGGCCTGGGCGAAGAGCAAGAGGCCCTGCTGGGCGGCACCGAACTGGCCGCCGCGACGCGCAACGCCGACCGCGCCTCGGCTGTGGGCGCCGAAGTGGTCATGTTGCGCGAATGGGTCGAGACGCAGGTCAAGGACAAGCAGCTGGGCGACCGGGATGACGCGCCGAGCCACACCCCTGCGGCCTGGGCGCAGGTGTCCATCCCGGTGCGCGAGTGCCTGGGGGTGAACCGCTGCCCCTTCGGCAGCGAGTGCCTCGTCGAGTTGTCCCGCGAACGGGCCCGGGCGGCCGACCTCGTGGTGACCAACCATGCCCTGCTCGCCATAGATGCCATGCACGGCGGCACAGTGCTGCCCGAGCATGGGGCAGTGATCATTGACGAGGCCCACGACCTGGTCTCCCGGGTCACCGGTGCTGCCAGTGATGAGTTGAGCCCGCAGATCATCGAACGGGTGGCGCGGCGCGCACTCGGTTGGCTCACCGATGAGGCGGGCGTCGAACTGCTCGAGGCCGCCGAGGCGCTCGAGGACACCCTGGCGGCGGCTGAACTCGCCCGCATCACTGAGGATGGCCCGCTGGTGAGGGCATTTGCGCAGGTGCGTGACGCGGCGCGCAAGGCGACCAGTGAACTGACGGGCAAACAGGACCAGGGCCGGACCGTGCGCGGCGATGATGCCGAGAAGTCCCAGGCGGCAGCGGCCGTCAAGGAGATCTTCGACATCGCCGAACGGATGGCGGCGCTGAAGGGCACCGATGTGGTCTGGGTCTCTGAACGCGAGCGTGCTGGTCGATGGGCGCATGTGGCCCCCCTGTCGGTGGCGGGGCTCATGCGCGAGAAAGTGTTCGGCCAGACGCCCACGGTGCTGACGTCCGCGACGCTGACGGTGGGCGGCGAGTTCGAGAACGTCGCTGCGAGCGTGGGACTCAGTCGCAAGCAGCGGGTGGCCGACCCGGGTGTGGTGCTCGACGAGGAGGATGACGACGCGCCGTGGGCGTGGGCGGGCATCGATGTCGGTTCGCCGTTCGACTACCGCAAGCAGGGCATCCTGTATGTCGGTGCGGGGCTGCCGAACCCGCGTCGCGACGGGATGGCACCCGAACTGCTCGCAGAGATTGCGGAGCTCGTCTGGGCGGCGGGTGGTCGCACGCTCGGGCTGTTTGCCTCACAGCGAAATGCCACCGAAGCGGCCAAACATGTGCGTGCCCAACTGCCGAACATGACCATCCTGTGCCAGGGCGAGTCGCAGCTGAGCGACCTGACGAGCAGGTTCATCGCCGATCCCTCGGTGAGCCTGTTCGGCACGCTGTCGCTGTGGCAGGGGATCGACGTGCCCGGTGAGACGTGTGAACTCGTCATCATCGACAAGATCCCCTTTCCCCGCCCGGACGACCCGCTCATGCAGGCACGTCAGCAGGCCGTCACCGAGGCTGGCGGCAACGGCTTCATGTCGGTGGCTGCCGCCCATGCCGCGTTGCTGCTGGCCCAGGGCAGCGGGCGCCTCATCCGGCGCTCGACCGACCGTGGCGTCGTCGCGGTGCTCGACCCACGGCTGGTGACGGCCCGCTACGGCGGGTTCCTGCGCACGTCCCTGCCGGAATACTGGATGACCACCGATCGTGAGATGGCCGTGCAGGCGCTGCGTCGCCTGCAGCAGGCGCGCGACTGAGGCCGCGCGGCCCTCAGACCTTGCGCAGCACCGCGACGACCTTGCCCATGATCGAGGCGTAGTTGCCGTTGATGGGCTCGTAGTCCTTGTTGTGAGGCAGTAACCAGACCTGACCGTCTTTGCGCTTGAAGGTCTTCACCGTGGCCTCGTTGTCGAGCAGGGCCGCGACGATGTCCCCATTGACGGCAGTGTCCTGCTGGCGCACCACCACCCAGTCGCCGTCGCAGATGGCCGCGTCGATCATGGAATCACCCTTGACCTCGAGCATGAAGTGCACACCGTCGCCCACCAACTGGCGCGGCAGGGCGAACACGTCCTCGACCCGTTCTTCGGCGAGGATCGGCCCGCCGGCGGCGATTCGGCCGACCATGGGGACCGCCACACCGACTGGGTTCGCGTCGTTGACGCCGGTCTCGTCGACCTCTACCTCGGTGGGCTGCGTCTCGGCCTTTGCGGCGATCGGGTGGGGGCGGGGTGGCGCTGCGGTGAGGGCCAGGGACGGGGGGAGCTGCACCTCGAGCGCGCGGGGGCGTTTCGGGTCCCGACGCAGGAAGCCCTTGGTCTCAAGCGTTTTGAGCTGGTGCGAGACGCTGCTGGGGCTCGCGAGACCGACGGCCTCGCCCATCTCACGAATGCTCGGCGGGTAGCCGTGTGCGGCCACCGCATCGCGGATGACTTCGAGGATTCGGCGCTGTCGCGGCGTCAGGCCGTCGGCATCGGCCGGCCCATCGGGCAGGGAGGTGATGGTGCCGAGCTCTGCGGCGACCTCGGCATTGGTGGGTCGCCCCGGACCGCGGCGGGCGCGGCGAGGAGCCTGGGGGGCCGGGGCCTGAGCGCGTCGGGGGGATTCATCGGCAACCATGCACCCAGCTTACTGCCATCCATGACGTGATTCAAACACCTGTTCGAACTGGCGTGTCGCGGGCGACGCCGTGCCGACTTTGGGCTACGGGCGGCATGGGTGAGCGCGGCCGGGGACGTGCGCTGGAGATTTTGTCAGAGGCGGGTGATCAACTGTTCGTGCGTGGCGCTGGTGGTCGGCGAACGTGAGTCGAACGTTTGTTTGGAACAAGTGTTTGAATCGCGAGCCGTCAGCCGCTAGAGTCCATCTCGAACAGGTGTTCGAAGCTCGCAGCTGTTCCCCGAAGTTCCACACCCGTTGCGCAGGATGTGTGCACGGCCACCAGAGGAGAATCCACATGAGCGCTGTCACCCTCAACTCATCGGTCCGCGTCCAAGATGGACGTCGCCCGCGCGCGCGGGCCACCCGCCAACCGCTACCTGTGCAGCCTGTTGCACCGGCGCGGCAGCGTCGCGATGCGGGTCGGCCCCATGGGGCCGCATGCACTGTGTCTTCGGCGCTCGCCCCGGCACGGGGTGCGCGACGGTCGAGCAACCCCGGCCTGGGTGATCGGGCATTGCTGGCGATCATGGTGGCATTCGCGTTGGTCTTCGTGGTGGGCGTGGTGGTGGTCGTCCAGGGCTTGTGGACAGTCAGCGCACCCGATGGCGCTGCTGGCGATGACGTGGCTGTCGTTGCGTCGCGCTGAGCAGGCACTGAGCAGGCACAGCCGAATGTGAACAGGGCCCCAGCCGAATGGCTGGGGCCCTGTGCGCAAGGTGGCCCTCGAGGAGGTGGACCGTGCTCAGCTCATCACTGCTGGGCGACGTTGACCGGACCAGTCTGGCTGACGTCGATCACGTAGGTCTTCATGATCTTGTCGGCGATCGTCTGGCGCTTCGAATCCCACAGCGGGAAGAGCCAACCGATGAGGCAGATGAACGAGTCAACATAGTGCAGCAGGTAACGGATGAAGCTCTTGGCCAGACCGATCGGACGACCGTCCTCGCCGACCAACTGGGTCTTGGCGATCTTGCGGCCCCAGCTCTGGCCGGTGTGCTGGCTGACGAAGGCAAGGGCAAGGTACAGCAGCAGGCTGAAGATGATGTTCGGCCAGTTGTTGGTCTGGGTGACGCTCACCCCACCGCTGGTCGAGGTGACTTCGGGGGCGAAGATCAGGCTCAGGATGATGCCGGCGATGAAGCCGGGCAGCACGAAGTCGAGCAAGCCACCGAGGGCGCGCTTGCCCCAGTCTGCGAGCGGAATGCCCAGCATCGGATGCACCTTGGCGCCCGGAGCAGCCTGGACGCCATAGCCGGGTGTGGCACCGTAGCCGGGGGCTGCACCGTAGGGCTGCTGCGCGGCTCCCTGGTCCCAACCAGCGGCCTGCTGCTGGTTCCACTGGTCGGCGCCGGGATGCTGCTGGTTCCACTGGTCGGCGCCGGGCTGCTGCTGGCCCTGGTCCCAGGTGTTGCCGGCCGACTGCTGCGACTGGCCCCACTGGTCGGCGCCGGGCTGCTGCTGGCCCTGGTCCCAGGTGTTGCCGGCCGACTGCTGCGACTGGCCCCACTGGTCGGCGCCGGGCTGCTGCTGGTTCCACTGGTCGGCGGCGGGCTGCTGCTGGCCCTGGTCCCAGGTGTTGCCGGCCGACTGCTGCGACTGGCCCCACTGGTCGGGCTGCTGGCCCTGGTCGGCGCTGCCGCTCTGGTCCCACCCACTCTGGTTGTTGTCACCGTGAGGGGCGTTCGGATCGTTCCAATTGTTGCTCATCAGGTTCTCCATCAATTCCGGCGAGGCCGGATGGGCGTACTTGCCGGCCGGGTGTGGCCTCGTCACAATCTAGACCACCAGCCGGTCACACCAACGCGAATGGCCCAGACATTTGACGAACTGTCACACTGGAGAGGTGGGAGCGAAAAGCCAAGTCGCGTCGGCCGTGGGCCATGCCCATGCCGAGTTCTCTGCGCCCGACGCGCTGCGTCGTGTGGCCGGCGTTGCGCTGGTCGGCCTCGCGCTGGGGGGAACATACCGGCTCACTGGGCTCGGAGTTCCCTGCCCGCTGCTCGCGACAACAGGCCTGCTGTGCCCATTCTGTGGGGGTACCCGCATGGTGGCGTCTGCGATGCAGGGCGACCTGGCGGCGGCGTTCGGCTGGAACCCCTTCCTCTTCGTGCTGGGGTCCGCTCTCGGCTTGGCCACTCTGGGCTGGGTTGTCGAGGTGTTGCGCGGCCCGCGATTGCGTCTGCCTGCTCGCTGGGGGCCGATGTCCCAGGAGCAGATCTACCTCGCGGTCGGATCGGTCGCAGTCGTGTTCGCCGTGCTGCGCAACGTGCTCTGAACGCCGCTCCGGCGTGTGCACGGGGCCTTCCTGAAGGTAAGCCGAGGTGTTCGGCGTGTCCCTCGCCCAACTGCTTGCATGTTGGTGAAGACAGGCATAACCTCTCTACATCTAGTAGTTACACCGATGTGGTTCGTCCACAGGTTGTGGTCGACAGCCCACAGGTTACCCACAAGTCATCCACAGGCCCGTCCACCGGTCAAGCAGGGAGGGAGTTCGTCATGCACTGTCCGTACTGCCGCAATACCGACTCCCGCGTGCTCGACTCCCGGTCGGCCGATGAGGGTGCAAGCATCCGCCGGCGGCGCCAGTGCACGGCCTGCGACCGGCGCTTCACCACCATCGAGCAGATGCAGTTGGTGGTGGTGAAGAAGAGCGGCGTCGTCGAACCCTTCAGCCGCGAGAAGGTCGTCCGTGGTGTCCGCAAGGCATGCAAGGGCCGTCCGGTCACCGAGGCAGACCTCGCCAAGCTCGGCCAGCGTGTCGAAGAGGCATTGCGCGCCAGCGGCCAGGCCGAGGTTCCCACCCAGGAGGTGGGGGTCGCCATCCTGGGCCCGCTGAGCGAACTCGACCCCGTCGCCTACCTGCGTTTCGCCTCGGTCTACAACCACTACCAGTCGGTCGATGACTTCCTCTGCGAGATCGAGCGCATGCAGTCTGACCAGCCGGCGCTCCCCGCCAACTGACCCCAACTCCGGTCACCACCTGTGGTGGTGCCCATTCGCAAACCCCCACACCCGCATCGAACAGGAAAGAGACACCGATGACTGAGACCACGCGGACGGCGCGCCGCACCTCCACCCGCAAGCGCGGCGGGTTGACCATCGACCGGGTGTTCACCACGGCCGGTGTGCACCCCTACGACGAGATCGCCTGGGAGAAGCGTGACATCGTCCAGACCAACTGGAAGACCGGCGAGACCGTCTTCGAGCAGCGTGGTGTGGAATTCCCCGACTTCTGGAGCGTCAACGCGTCCACGATCGTCACCACGAAGTACTTCCGTGGCGCACTCGGCACGCCGGCCCGCGAAGCGAGCCTGCGTGACCTCATCGACCGTGTCGTGAAGACCTACACCCGCGCCGGGGTGGACAACGGATACTTCGCTACCGATGCCGACGCCGAGGTCTTCGAGCACGAACTGACCTGGATGCTGGCCCACCAGTACTTCAGCTTCAACTCGCCCGTCTGGTTCAACGTGGGGACGAACTCGCCGCAGCAGGTCAGCGCCTGCTTCATCCTGTCGGTCGACGACTCCATGGACTCGATCCTGAACTGGTACAAGGAAGAGGGCTTCATCTTCAAGGGCGGCTCTGGCGCCGGCCTGAACCTGTCGCGCATCCGCTCGTCCAAGGAACTGCTCAGCTCGGGTGGCACGGCCTCGGGCCCCGTCTCGTTCATGCGTGGCGCGGACGCGTCCGCGGGCACCATCAAGTCGGGCGGCGCCACCCGCCGTGCCGCCAAGATGGTGGTGCTCGACGTTGACCACCCCGACATCGTCGAGTTCGTCGAGACCAAGGCGCGCGAAGAGGACAAGATCCGCGCACTGCGCGACGCCGGCTTCGACATGGACCTCGGCGGCAAGGACATCACCTCGGTGCAGTACCAGAACGCCAACAACTCGGTGCGCGTGAACGACGAGTTCATGCAGCAGGTCGAGGCGGGCGGCAAGTTCGGGCTGACCAGCCGCGCCGACGGCTCGGTCATCGAAGAGGTCGATGCGCGTGACCTGTTCACGAAGATCGCCACCGCGGCCTGGGAGTGCGCCGACCCCGGCATCCAGTACGACGGCACGATCAATGACTGGCACACCAACCCCGAGACGGGACGCATCACCGCGTCGAACCCCTGCTCGGAATACATGAGCCTCGACAACTCCTCGTGCAACCTGGCCAGCCTCAACCTGCTGAAGTTCCTGCAGGACGACGACACGTTCGACATCGAGAACTTCGTCAAGGCCGTCGAGTTGATCATCACCGCGATGGACATCTCGATCACCTTCGCCGACTTCCCGACCGAGGCGATCACCAAGACCACCCAGGACTACCGCCAGCTGGGTATCGGCTACGCCAACCTGGGCGCACTGCTGATGGCGCTGGGCAAGGGTTATGACTCCGAGGGTGGACGCACGCTGGCTGCCGCGATCACCTCGCTGATGACCGGCGCCGCCTACCGTCGTTCGGCTGAGCTGGCCGGTGTGGTCGGCACGTACGCCGGTTACGCCCGCAACGCTGATGCCCACAAGCGGGTCATGCGCAAGCACCGCGACGCCAACTCTGATGCCACCACCCTCAACGAGGTCGACAGCGCCGTGCTCGACGCCGCCAAGCTGGAATGGGACCGGGTCGTCGAGTTGGGTGAGCAGAACGGCTTCCGCAACGCCCAGGCTTCGCTGCTGGCCCCCACCGGCACCATCGGTTTCATGATGGACTGCGACACCACCGGTATCGAGCCCGACTTCTCGCTGGTCAAGTTCAAGAAGCTCGTGGGTGGCGGCTCGATGCAGATCGTCAACCAGACCATCCCGCGTGCGCTGAAGAACCTCGGCTACACCACCGAGGCTGCCGAGGCGATCGTGGCGTACATCGCTGAGCACGGCAACGTCGTGGACGCACCCGGCCTCAAGCCGGAGCACTACGAGGTCTTCGATACCGCCATGGGTGTGCGCTTCATCGCGCCCATGGGCCACGTGCGCATGATGGCCGCGGTGCAGCCGTTCCTGTCTGGTGCCATCTCGAAGACGGTCAACCTGCCCGAGACCGCGACGGTCGAAGAGATCGCAGACGTGTACATGCAGGGCTGGAAGCTCGGCCTCAAGGCCCTGGCGGTATACCGCGACAACTGCAAGGTTGGCCAGCCGTTGTCTGACGCCAAGAAGAAGGTCGAGCCGGCAGCTGCGGCACCTGTTGCCGCCGTCGAGCCCGAGGTGCGCATTGAGTACCGCCCGCGTCGTCGTCGCCTGCCCAAGTCGCGCAACTCACGCACGACGTCATTCTCGGTCGGCGGCGCCGAGGGCTACCTGACCTCGTCGAGCTACGAGAACGGTGACATCGGCGAGATCTTCCTGAAGCTCGGCAAGCAGGGCTCGACCCTGGCTGGAGTCATGGATGCCTTCTCGCTGGCGATCTCGGTGGCCCTGCAGTACGGCGTGCCGCTCGAGACCTACGTGCAGAAGTTCACCAACATGAAGTTCGAGCCGGCCGGTATGACTGACGATGCTGACATCCGCATTGCCCAGTCGCTGATCGACTACGTCTTCCGTCGCCTGGCGCTCGACTACCTCAGCTTCGACGAGCGCGCCGAACTTGGCATATATACCGCTACTGAGCGCGCCCACTACGTCGAGACGGGGCGCTACCTCAGCGAGGAAGACGCAGCGCAGATGCCTGAGGCCGAGTCGCTGGTCAATGATGAGGTCGACAACCGTCGCTTCGACGAGCCCGGTGCGAACCAGCCCGCGCTGCTCGACGCCGCTCCGGTGTTGGCCCAGCCCGTCGCCGCACCCCGGGCCGGCACGCCCACCACGACGGCTCACACCACGGCTGAGCTGATGGAATCAATCACCGGCATGTCGGTGGACGCACCGCTGTGCATGACCTGCGGCACCAAGATGCGCCCCTCGGGCTCGTGCTACGCCTGCGAGGGCTGCGGTTCGACCAGCGGCTGCAGCTGATCGACTGACCACGGACGACAGGGGCCCCGGCGGAATCCGCCGGGGCCCCTGTTGGCCGGGAAGCTGTTTCCTGGCAGCCGCTGCTACTTCTTGAAGAGGTCAAGCCTGCCGAACTTGTCGGCCAGCAGGTAGTAGACGGCGGCGCGTGACTTGGCGCGGTCACCCTTCATGGCCGCAGCCACCTCGTCGAGCGCGGCATCCCACTCGTCCTCGTTGGTCAGCCCGAGCTTCTTCTTGAGGAAGTTCTTCTTCACTGTCTCGCGTTCACCGGCGTCGGACAGGGCGACGACAGCGGCGTCGGGCTTGCCCAGCACCAGTGCGTAGGTGCGCAGCAGTCCAGCAACGACGGCCTCGTCGGCATTGGGTGCGTACTTCTTGATGGCGGCGGCGTGGTCTGCCATGGGGTGGCCCTTCTGCGTGTCAATACCGGGGGTGACCCGTTGCCGCCCCCTTGCGTGGTGCACTCCAGCCTAGGACGCTCGCGACACGGTGGCACGGGATCACACAATCTTCAACGGTGGTTCAGGCTTCCGCTGGGCTCGGCCGGCGCCGGGACTGACACCGGATCGACGGCTCGGTCATCGTCAGCCCCGGGCCCGATGCCACCGGCGCGTCCCTTGCGGACCCTGGTGGCGATGAGGACGACCAGGGAGACGGCCAGCACCGCCAGCAGGGACCAGGCCAGTACGGGGGAGTAGCGGTGCAGCGCCCAGAAGGACTCCCAGGTGAGCAGGCCGACCGTCGAGTAGAGCAGCGCCCAGAGCACGCAGCCCACGGTGACCGCAGGCAGGTAACGCCGCAATGGCATACGCCCCACACCGGCTGACAGGTTCACCAGCGTCTGCACCCCGACCGTCAGGAACGAGAGGGTGACGACCGGGGCGCCCCAGCGTTCCAGCCACCTGGCCGCGCGCTGGTAGCCCGGCGTCGAGAGCAGGTGCGCGAACCGCGAGCGGCTCGTGCGTGCGGCCAGGCCTCGCCCCAGCCAGTACGTGCCATTGGCTCGCAGCATCACGATCACGAACAGCGCGGCCGCGATGATGAACCACGGCGCATTCCACTCCAACGGATTCACAACTCTCCCTGAGGGGCCGACGTACTCAACCCATCCGGCTGCCGTCCACGCGACGGGCCAGACAGGGTTCGACCCAGCCCTGATTCTATGCTGTCCCGGTGAGTGGCGTCGTCAGCGGCTTTTTCACCATCTGGGTCGTGATCGGCGCCGGGTGGCTGGCGGCGCACCTGCGCGTGCTGAGCACCACCGGCCAGGAGGTGCTTGCCAAGGTCGCGTTCTTCATCGCCTCGCCCGCGCTGCTGTTCGTCATCGTGGCCGAATCGGACGTGAGCAAGGGTTTCTCGACGACCTTCGCGGTCAATGCGCTGGCCGCGCTGGCCGCGATGGGGCTGTTCCTCGTGGTCGGACGGGCATGGCTCAAGCTCGACAACATCAGTCTGCTGATGGGTGCCACGGCCTCTGGCTACGTCAACGCCGCCAACCTTGGCATCCCCATTGCCTTGTTCGTGCTCAACAACATCGACTGGCTGCCGCCACTGTTGTTGCTGCAGGTGGCGGTGCTGCAGCCGCTCGTGCTCACCCTGCTCGACATCGAGCGCTCACGCAGCGAGCAGCGCAAGATCTCAATGCTGGCGAACCTGACCCTGCCCCTGCGCAACCCGATGACCCTGGGCGTGCTCGCGGGGCTGATCGTGAACGTCGCCGACATCCGGGTGCCCGAGCTGGTGCTCGGCCCGGTGCGCCTGCTCGGCGACATGTCGGTGCCCGCCATGCTGGTGGCCTTCGGCATCTCGTTGCGGTTGGGGCCGTTGCCCGGCCGTGGCGAGAACACCCGGGCGGCGGTGGTGGCGTCGCTGATCAAGCTGGTCGTCCACCCGGTGATCGCACTGCTGCTGGCCCTGGCCTTCGGGCTCGACCGCTTCCATACCCTGGTCGCCATGGTGGTCGCGGGTCTGCCCACCGCCCAGAACGTCTTCGTCTGGGCCGTCCGCTACGGCCGTGCGGTGGTGTTGGTGCGTGACACCGTCTTCATCACCACGATCGGCTCAATCTTGACGGTGGGGCTGATCGCCGTCCTCGGGCAGGGCTGAGCCCGTCCGGGAACTTGTAGAACTGGCACCCGGGGCGCGTGTGCGCCCGGGATCGGCTGGATCGGTTGCGGACGTGGCACTGCTGTCAGGTGTGCATGTTTGGGTCGGCGCCGGGCCGGTGGACGGGCATGGGCGCGGTGTTCAGGGCTGAGCCCGTCCGGGAACTTGTAGAACTGGCGCCCGGGGCGTGTGTGCGCCTGGGATCGGCTGGATCGGTTGCGGACGTGGCACTGCTGTCAGGTGTGCAGGTTTGGGTCGGCGCCGGGCCGGTGGACGGGCATGGGCGCGGGTGTTCAGGGCTGAGCCCGTCCGGGAACTTGTAGAACTGGCCCCCGAGCGCGTGTGCGCCTGGGATCGGCTGGATCCGTTGCGGACGTGGCACTGCTGTCAGGTGTGCAGGTTTGGGTCGGCGCCGGCGCCGGTGGACGGGCATGGGCGCGGGTGTTCAGGGCTGAGCCGCGTCCGGGAACTTGTAGAACTGGCACCCGGGGCGGCGCGTGTGCGTCTGGGATCGGCTGGATCGGTTGCGGACGTGACACTGGTGTCAGGTGTGCAGGTTTGGGCCGGCGCCGGGCCGGTGGACGGGCGCGCGGCCCGCCCACGCTGATGTGCCCCGGGGGTGCACCGCTGCTTGTTAGGTTGGGAATGACGAAGGGGGAGACGTGGAGAGCACGGATCTGGACATCGACCGCAGCATCGCGACGGCATGGGAGTCGTTTGCCGATCGGCTGGCCGAGGTCGTTTCGGTCATCGACGATGGCGGTCAACTGACGATCGGCACGATGTCAGCCAGTGACGACCCGGCGCCGTTCATCCGGTTCACCCACGTGCACGACGACCCTGACATGATCCTGGTCGAGGCGGCCAGCAACGCCAGCCTGGGTGATGGCTTCCAGCTCACCGGTGAGCAGTTGCAGATGATGGAACGCGCAGGCTGGCAACCACCCACCAGCGTGGGGGACAACCCGACCGCCAATTTCTGGCGTCTGGTGCCGCAGGAGCACAGCGAGATCGCGGCGGTGGCGGCGACCAGCACCCTGTGGACGGTCTACGGCGTCCAGCACCCGGTTTTCCTCGCACCCGACCAGCTGGCCGAGATCCTGCGGCCGCAGGCACCGCTGGTGCCCGAGGACGCCGGCGCCAGTCCAGTGGCAGACTTCGACGACGACGACCTCGTGGCTGTCATGCCCCGCGACCAGTCCCACCTCGACGAGCTGGTCACCCGACAGCTGACCGACCTGTTCGGCCACCCGCCACTGCGCGATGCCGACGGTGACATCACCATCCGCGTCGGATCGTCCATGGTGTTCGTGCGCACGACCCCGGGTGCTGATGAGGTGGTGCTGTTCTCGGTGATGGTTCACGACGTCGAGAGCCGCACCCGGGCCGTCGAGGTGCTCAACGACCTCAATGTCGAGGCGAAGTACGGCCGGTTCGCGCTGTTCCGAGACCGTGTCTTCGTCACGATGTCGCTGCTGGCCCACCCGTTCGTGCCGGCGCACCTGGTGCAGGGCATGAAGGTCATCAGCCAGGTGGCCGACGAAATGGACGACCTGCTGGCCGCAAAACTGCGTGGCCGCACCACGTTCGAGGATGGGGACTGAGTGCGCGGCAGTGCCGTTTTGTGTGGTTCGCCACAGTTGCCGCGTGCAGGTTCAGCGGCGCTGGCCGGGGCGCGCATCGCTACACTGGAGGCCTGACCGAGCAACTCAAAGTCAGTAGTCAGAAGGGAAGGCCCTGATGCCAGAGGTCGCCATCGCGCGGGACGAGGATGTCCTGCCCGTCGCCCCCGACGAAGGGGTGTTCAGCGTGCTGGACGAGAGTGAATGCCAGTCGTTGCTGCACGACGGGGTGGTGGGTCGCATTGGTTTCGCCCAGCCTGACCTGACGATCCTGCCCGTCACCTATGACTGGGTTGACGGCCTGGTGGTGTTCAAGACGTCGAAGGAATCCTCGCTGTACCGGCTCGTCGGTCAACCGGTGGCCTTTGAGGTCGACGACATCGATGCCGAGACTGGCGTCGGTTGGAGTGTGATGCTGCGTGGGGTTGTCGAGACCGGCATCCCCGAGCAGGCTGAGGGCATCCGCCCGATGGCTGCAGGGCAGCGCAAAGAGGTGATGGTCATCCGTCCATCCGGCTTCAGTGGCCGGGTGGTATCTCGACCCGAGGAGGGGCGATGAGCAAGAAGAACACCGAATCCCGCGGCATCGACACGATTTCCCGGTATGTCGCAGGTGTCGACGGCTCGGCCGACGGACTGCGCGCCGTCGAGTACGCCACCCGCGGCGCGCTGGTGGTCAACGGCAGCGTGCACTTGGTGCATGCGGTGGACGTGGCCGTCATGGCTGGCGCGTGGGGTGCGATCCAGGACGTCGAGGCCATGGAAAAGGCGGGCCAACAGACCGTGGAGCGTGCCGTGGCGCGAGCCATCGAGCTGGGCATCCCGAGCGACCGCATCACCTCTGAGGTGGTCATGGGCAACCCGACCGCAGTGCTGAGCGATGCCAGCAAGTCAGCTGACCGCCTGGTCGTGGGACGACGTCGCATGGGCGGTCTCGAGCGCATGTTCGTCGGCTCGACCTCTGCATCGCTGGCGGCAGTCGCCAACTGTCCGTTGATCGTGATCTCGGCAGCGGTGAACCCTGACGAGACCGGCGGCCGCAAGGTGGTGGCCGTGGGCGTTGACGGCGAGGGTCACAGCGAGACCACGTTGCGGGCAGCGCTCACCGAGGCCCGCAGCCGCGGTGCCCGGATCATCGTCACCCACATCCAGCCTGCGGTGCCGGTCGGGATGTTCGGCGGCTACCAGCTCACAGCAGATGCCGAACGTGAACTGCTCTCCGACGCCCGCACCGCGATCACCGAAATGGTCACCCGGGTGGCGGGGGAACACCCCGACGTCGAGACCGAAGTGTTGGTGCAGACCGGTGACCCAGTCGACAGGCTCGTTGAACTCAGCCGCGAGGTCGACCTGCTGATCCTGGGCATGCGCGCCCCGACCGTGCTCGGGTTCGCCATCGGGGGCATGACCCGTGCCGTGCTCGCGCACGCCGAGTCGCCGCTGATGGTGGTGCGCTGACGGGACAGGCGTCAGGAACGGTCGATGACGCGTACCAGGCTGGCGACGTCGATCGCGACGGGCTCGCCACGGATCTGCGAGACGATCGCGTCGGCGAGACCATCGGTGTCGCGGTCGACGCTGCTCAGGTTGGGGTACATCAATTGGGTGTAGGGCAGGTTGCTGCCGCCGATGACCTCGAAGGTCTCGTCGAGTTCCGCTTCACGCACGAGGCGCAGCAGGATGAGGGCCACGTCATCGTTGTAGGTGATGATGCCCGTCACCCCGGCTTCAGCCAGCGTGACGATGACCTCGGGATCGGGATTGTCGGCGCCCACCCGAACCATGACGGGCTCGGGCAACCCCAGCGACTCGGCGGTCTTCAACACCGCCGTGCGGCGCGGGTGCGAGAAGGGGTCGCGACGGGGGTCGTCATAGGCGGCGTAGCCGAGCCGCTCGTGTCCCCGATCGACCAGGAAACGTGTCGCTGCTGACCCACATTCAGCGTGCACCTCATCGACGATCGTGAGCCGGTCCTGTTCGACGGTGGCGTTCGGGGCGAAGACCCGCAGGCCCCGGCTCCTGAACGCCTCCTGCTGGTGCACAGGCAGGGTGCGCAGCGCCAGCACCGTGTAGGCCATGGTGCCCACGCCTTCAGCGGCGTCCACGTCGTCGGCGCCGGCGAAATACGCGTGCAGGATCATGGACCTCTGGCGCATCGACCGGTGCAGGCTCTGGATGAAGCGCAGCATGTACAGGGTCATCGGCGCATCGGGCAACACCAGCAGCACGATGTTGGATCGTCCTGCTGCGAGTGACCGGGCAGCCAGGTGGGGAACATACTTCAGGTCACGGGCGGCCTTGAGCACACGTTCGCGCGTTGCCTCTGAAATGGTGATGCCCGGGGTGTTGTTCATCACATAGCTGACGGTTGCCCTGGACGTGCCCGCCCGCCTTGCGACGTCACTGCTCGTCGCCCGTCGCGTATGAGGGGTAAAGGAGTCGTGATCGTGTGGCATCCGCATAGGATTGCACACCCACGGGCCATGTCCATCACGATGTTACGACATGGCGGAACACGAGTTGTCCGGGCGTTCAAGGTCAGGTTGCCTGTCGTTCGCATGTCGTTCACCTGCCGTGGTTAGCGTTCCATTGACGCGCGTAAGTGACGCGTGGGAACGGAACGCAATGCCACTCACCATCACCCCACTGGGCCGGGTCTCCGGCATGCCGAAGCAGGGCAACGCTGCCTCGGGCTACGTCGTCACCGACGGCACGACCACGGTTCTTCTCGATGCCGGCCCGGGGGTCGCGCTGATGCTCTCGGGTGCCGCCCCCATTGAACAACTCGATGCCATCGTGGTCACCCACATGCACATCGACCACGTCTATGACCTGCTCGCCGTGGCCAAGATGGTGCTGGCGACCCGCCTGGTGCGCGGTCCCGAGGGCGTCTCGCTCGCCGACGGGCGCACGATCCCTGCATTCGTGCCGGCCGGCGGCTCTGCAGCCCTGCGCCAGCATGCCGCACTGTTCCCGGTGGTTTCGAACCCCCTGTTCGACCAGGCCTTCGACCACGCCGTCACGCTCACGGAGTACCAGCCGGGCTCCCGGGTCGAGGTCGGCAGCCTGACCATCGACCTCGTCGAACTTGCCCATGTGGTGACCGACTGCGGCGTCAGGGTCACCAGCAGGGACGGGCATGCCCTCGCCTTCACCGGCGACACGGGATGGACGCCGGCGCTGCTCGACCTCGCCCGCGACGTCGACCTGCTCGTCTGCGAGAACACGCTGACTGCACCCGACACCTCGGGGCACGGACATCTGTGCGCAGCAGAAGCGGGCCGTGCTGCCGCGATGTCCGCAGCCGGCCACCTCATGTTGACGCATTTCTGGTCGGTCGACCCGAGTCACCTGGCTGACCAGCGCGGCGCGGCCGCCAGCGAGTACGACGGCCCCATCACGATTGCCGTGCCGGGCGAACCGGTCACCACGTCCCACGCAAGCCCGACCCACTGACACCGACCAACCCACCGGATCCCCAACACCCGCTCCCATCTGGAAGGCTCACACATGCCCCTCGACACCTCCCGACTCGGCCGCCGCGGATTCCTCGTCGGCGCCACCGGCGCCGCCGCCATGACCTTGGCCGCCTGTGGCAACAACTCGTCCGGCACCACCGCCGACGGCAAGGTAGAGATCACTTTCGCCTCGTACTCACTGAGCGGCAAGGGCGCAGTGGCCAAGGGCACCCAGAAGCTGATCGATGACTTCATGGCCAAGAACCCGAACATCGTGGTGAAGGGCCGGGCGATTCCCAATGCCGAGATCCTGACCAAGACGCGCACCGACATCGCGTCGGGCGACTCGCCCCAGGTGGTGCAGATGGGCTATTCCAAGGTGATGGAGGCACTTACCACCCTGCCCGTGGCCTCCATCGAGAAGGTCGCCGGCGCCGAATGGACGGATGCCGTGAAGGGCCTGACCCCCGGCCCGCTGAACACGGGCATCCACGAGGGCTCCAACCATGCCGTGCCCTTCACCCTGTCGACCCCGACGATGTTCTATAACGCCACCCTGCTCAGCAAGGTCGGCGTGAACCCCGACAAGGCCCCGCAGAACATCGAAGAACTGCGGGCGGCGACACAGAAGCTCGTGGCGGCCGGCCACCAGGGCGCGTTCTTCGGTGTGGTGGGCGAGGACAAGTCCGACTTCACGATCCAATCGGTGCTCAATTCCACGGGCGGCGGGTTCCTCGACGCACAGGGCAACGTGAGCGTCGACTCACCGGAGTCGCAGAAGGGTTTCGAGGTGTTGCAGAAGCTGGTCAGCGACGGCCTGATGCCTGCATTGCAGACCCAGGAGGCCCAGGCCCCGTTCATCTCGGGCGACATGGGGTTCTTCATCAGCACCACCGCTTATTCGACCGCGCTCGCCAAGGGCGCCAAAGACGCTGGGTGGCAGCTGCGCAGCGCCGCCTTCCCGCAGCTCGTTGCCGACCATGCCCCGGCACCGACCCATTCGGGTGCTGCGTTGATGATGCTCAAGGGCACCGAGGCACAGCAGCAGGCCGCGTGGCAGTTCATCAAGTACCTCACCAGCCGCGAGGCCTACCTGACGATCGTGCAGCAGATGGGCTACCTGCCGCTGTACGCCGACATGGTCGACAAGGAACTCGCCGACTATTTCGCGAAGGACCCGCTGTTGATGCCGGCCATCGAGCAGCTCGACACGGTCGCTGCCTACCAGTTCTTCCCCGGCAAGACGTCGAACCAGTCGACGCGCATGTTCATCGATGAGGCCGTCGAGCCCATCGTGCTGCGCAACGCCAACATCGCCGAGACCACTGCGAAGATCGCCACCAAGCTCAAGGCGGCGGGCTGATTGTGGTCGTCGCGTCCCCTGCCCGGGTCGGGCCCCCGGTCGGCACGCCACGGCGTGCCACCGGGGGACGACCCCGTGGGCGGCTGGCCCCCGCCCTGTTCCTCTCACCGCTGGTGGTACTGCTGGTCGTGTGGATCTATGGCCCGGCGGTCTTCACCTTCGTGCTGTCCTTCTCGAGCTGGAGCCTGGTCGGTGACAACCAGTTCGTGGCCCTCGAGAACTACCGCTCCCTGTTCGCTCGCACCGAGTTTCCCCAGTCGGTCTGGCAAACCCTGGCCTATTCGGCGCTGCTGCTGCCGTTCGCGACCGTCGTGCCGATGGCGCTGGCGATCATGCTGTGGCAGCGGGTCAGCAAGTTCAGCCAGGGCTACCGGGTCGTGCTGTTCGTCCCGATGATGGTGGCCCCTGTCGCCCACGCCACCAGTTGGTCGTTCATCCTGCAGCCGCTGACGGGCCTGGCGACGAAGGTGGCCGAGGTCTTCGGCGGCACGGCGCCCAACTGGTTGGGCAACCAGAGCACTGCGCTGGTCACGATCGTCATGATCACCTCGGCCAAGCTCATCGCCCAGAACCTGCTGCTCTACACCGCTGCACTGGCCCCCATCACACGAAACACCCTGCAAGCGGCGCGCATCGAGGGCGCGACGTGGTTCGATATCACCCGCCACGTCGTCGAACCGCAATTGCGGCCGGTCACCCTGCTGCTGGGTGCGTTGTCGTTCATCACCGCCGGGCAGTGGGTGTTCAACAACATCTCGGTGCTCACCCAGGGCGGCCCCGCCTATGCGACCGACAACATCTTCTACACGATCTATCGTTTGGGCTTCACGTTTTTCGAGACCGGGCAGGCCTCGGCCGCCGCGGTGCTGTTGGTCGTCGTCGTGGTGCTGTTGTCGCTGCCCCTGCTGAAGCTGCAGACCAAGGCTGGTGGGCGATGACAAAGTCCCTGATGTCAAAGACCGCGTGGACGATCGTCTGGCATGCCGTGCTGATCGTGTTCAGCGCCTCGATGCTCGTCCCACTGTGCTGGGCGGCGGTGACCAGCTTCAAGTCGCCGGGGCAGATCTATTCGTCGAGCTTGCTCGGCGACCCCCCGACGCTCGCGAACTATGTCCACGCCTGGACGGTGTCCGGCCTGCCTCGCCAACTGGTGAACACCTTCGTCATGGCGCTGCTGATCGCCGGGGGACAGGTGGTCGTGGCCGCACTGGCCAGCTTCGGCCTGGCCTATTTCAAACCCCTCTACGGCAGGCTGGTGTTTGCCGCGCTGGCCGGTTCGATCGTCATCCCCGCACAGGTGCTGATCATCCCGCAGTTCCTGCTCACCAACGCGCTGGGCTGGAAGAACACGATGGCAGGCCTGGTGGTGCCGATGCTCGCCAGCTGCGCGCTGCAGGTGCTCATCACCTACCAGCACGCCAACGGACTGCCCCGCTCGCTCACGAAGGCCGCCCGACTCGAGGGCGCCACGTCGGTTGACGTGTTCTGGCATGTGGTGCTGCCCAACATCAGGCCCGCGCTCAATGCGGTGTTCATCCTGGCCTTCATCGGCGGCTGGAACGAGTACCTCTGGCCGCTGCTGGTCACCGACGATGCCGATTCGACAACCGTCCAGATCGGCCTGCAGATGTTCATCACGGCCGAGGGCACGAACTTCGGTGGCCTGCTGGCCGCCGCTGTCATCTCGACATTGCCCATCCTCGTGATCTACCTGTTCGCCTCACGCCAGATCACCGACGCTTTCCTCAAGGCAGGTTCTGCATGACCACCATTGACCCCATCGTGGCGACCCCCGCCACGCCGGACCAGTCCCGGACCGCGCCGATCACCCTGCGAGGGGTGACGAAACGCTACGGCGGCACGCTCGCTGTCGATGACATCAGCGTCACCATCCCCGCCGGGTCGCTCTGCGTGATCGTGGGGCCCTCGGGTTGTGGCAAGTCCACCGTGCTGAAGATGCTGGCGGGCCTCGAGGACGTCACCGAGGGCGAGGTGTTGCTCGGCGAGCGCGACGTGACCCATCGTCCCGCCGAACAACGGGACCTGGCCATGGTGTTCCAGGACTATGCGTTGTACCCGCACATGAGTGTCGAGAAGAACATCGGCTTCGGGCTGATGCTCGAGCGCAAGCACCGCAGGACCCCCGGCCTCACCAAAGAGGCCATCAAGGCCCGGGTGGCCGGGGCCGCCGACAGCCTCGGTCTTGCCGACCTGCTCGACCGGCGCCCGAACCAGCTGTCCGGAGGCCAGCAGCAGCGGGTGGCGGTGGCCAGGGCGATCATCCGTGACCCTGGGGTGATGTTGCTCGATGAACCGCTGTCGGCGCTCGATGCGCAGTTGCGGGCCGAGGCCCGCGCCCTCATCACCAGCCTGCACCGTCGGCTCGGCACGACGATGGTGATGGTCACCCACGACCAACATGAGGCGTTGTCGATGGCCACCCACCTGATCGTCATGAACCAGGGGCGCATCGCCCAGTCCGGTGAGCCGCGCGAGGTCTACCAGCACCCGAACAGCACCTACGTCGCGGGGTTCCTGGGCACACCACCCATGAATTTCTCGCGCCTTGACGGCCAACAGGTTGGTTGGCGCGCAGAGGATGCCGTGGTCGGTCCCGGCGACGCCGCGGCAGCGTCGGGAGCCCTGCAGCTCGATGTCGTCGTCGACAACGTCGAGTTCTCAGGGGCCACCCAGCTGCTGCACTGCACCAGCGCAGCCCACGAGCAGTGCACCCTCGTCCAGCATGACCCGGACACCTGGGCACGGGTGGGTGAACGACTGCGGGTGGGCGTGCCGGCGACGCGCCTGCACCGTTTCGGCGACTGAACGCCGTCGACCAGGGCGCCCGGTAAAGGACGGGCCGTGGCCAGTCCGGTGCGACTAGGCTGGACCGGCCATGATGACAACCCCCACCGACACTGCGGGCGCGCCCACCATCACCTTCGACGAGGCGTTGCCGATCAGCGCACACGTCGACGAGATTGCTGACCTGCTGCGTCGGCACCAGGTGGTCGTGGTCGCCGGTGAGACCGGGTCGGGCAAAACCACGCAGTTGCCCAAGATCGCGCTCGCGCTCGGGCGCGACCGTATCGCCCATACCCAGCCGCGGCGCATCGCGGCCCGCACCGTCGCCGAACGCATCGCCCACGAGCTGGGTGTGGGGCTGGGCGAGCAGGTCGGCTACCGGGTGCGCTTCACCCGCAAGACCTCGTCCGACACCCAACTCACGGTCATGACCGACGGTGTGCTGCTCGCCGAGATCACCCACGACCGTGACTTGCGCCGGTACGACACGATCATCATCGACGAGGCGCACGAGCGCAGCCTGAACATTGACTTCCTGTTGGGCTACCTCAAGCAACTGCTGCCCCGTCGGCGTGACCTCAAGGTGGTGATCACGTCGGCCACGATCGACACCGCACGCTTCAGTGAGCACTTCAACAACGCCCCGATCGTCGAGGTGTCGGGGCGCACGTATCCGGTCGAGGTGCGATATCAGCCATTGGACGAGCAGGGTGACCAGAACCAGGCCATTGTGGCCGCCGTCGGCCAGTTGATGGCTGCGGGCCCCGGCGATGTCCTGGTCTTCCTGTCGGGGGAGCGCGAGATCCGCGACGCCGCCGAGGCCCTGGGTGATGCCCGACTGGCCGACGTCGAGGTGCTGCCGTTGTATGCCAGGCTCTCGGCGGCCGAACAGAACCGCATCTTCGTGCCCCATCCCCACCGCCGCATCGTGCTGGCCACCAATGTGGCCGAGACGTCGCTGACCGTGCCGGGCATCCGCTATGTCGTCGACGTCGGCACCGCCCGCATCTCGCGGTATTCGGCACGCACCAAGGTGCAACGGCTGCCCATCGAAACGGTGTCGCAGGCCTCGGCGAACCAGCGTGCCGGGCGTTGCGGTCGCGTCGCCCCCGGCATCTGCATCCGGCTGTATTCCGAAGAGGACTTCGCATCGCGCCCGGAGTTCACTGAGCCCGAGATCCTGCGCACCAACCTTGCCTCGGTCATCCTGCAGATGGCCCAGGCCAAGCTCGGGGCGATCGCCGACTTCCCCTTCGTCGAGGCACCCGATGGTGCCCAGGTCAGCGACGGCATCAAACTGCTCGAAGAACTCGGGGCACTCAAGCCGGGGCACCGCAACAACCCGCGGCTCACCGGCACCGGCCACCAGCTTGCCCGCATCCCGGTCGACCCGCGGTTGGCGCGCATGCTTGTCGAGGCCCAGCGCCGCGATGCCTTGCGTGAAGTGCACATCATCGTGGCCGCACTGGCGATCCCGGACGTGCGGGAGCGACCTTCAGACAAGCGTGAGCAGGCCGACGCCCTGCACGCGCGCTTCACGACCGACGCCACCCCCCGCCAGGAGGCTCCCGACACGGACGCAGAGGGCAAGCCGCTGCGCCACACGGCCCATACCGGCACCCGCAAGGACGCCCCCACGCCCCACCCCGCCGAGGGCGGCGACATCATGGCGCTGGTGCGGCTGTGGAACTACCTCGAGGACCGTCGCGCCAACCTCAGCGGCAACGCCTTCCGCCGCTTGTGCCGTGACGAGTTCATCAACTTCCTGCGTGTGCGCGAGTGGGAGGACCTCGCCGCCCAGCTGCGCCAGATCAGTCGCGATCTCGACTGGCGCCCCAACCGGACCCCGGCCCCGATCAGCCACGTGCTGACAGCGGTGGCTTCCGGGTTGCTGTCCCATGTCGGGCTGCTGGACGTGCGTGAGGCCAAGCAACCCTCGGGCACCAAGGGCGCGCGACGGCGTCCCGGCCCCCGGGAGTACATCGGCGCCCGCGGTGCCCGCTTCGCCATCAACCCCGGATCGGCCCTGGCTCGGGTCAACCCGCCGCTGGTCATGGCCGTCGAGCTCGTCGAGACCACCAGGTTGTGGGCGCGGATGGTTGCCCCAGTCGAGGCCGGGTGGATCGAAGAGGTCGGCGCCCACGCCCTGAAGAAGCAGCATTCCGAACCGCATTGGTCGTCCAGTTCAGCGAGTGTCGTCGCCTACGAGAAGGTCAGCCTGTACGGGGTGCCCATCATCGCCGAACGTCGTGTGGACTACGCAGGCATCGACCCCGTGGCAGCACGGCAGATCTTCATTCGCCAGGGCCTGGTCGAGGGTGGCTGGGCGACACGGCATGGGTTCTTCGCACACAACGCGACCGTGCGTGACGAGGCCGAGGCACTCGAGGAACGCACGCGTCGGCGAGACCTCGTCGTCGATGACCAGTCCATCTTCGACTTCTATGACCGGCGCATCCCTGCCGAGGTGGTGTCGGGATCGACGTTCGACCGTTGGTGGCGACGGATCGAGCAGCCGCACCTGCTCGACATGACGATGGCTGACGTCATCCGCGACGATGCGGATGGGCCCGATGCAGGCTCGTTCCCGGACCACTGGCCAGTCAACGGCCTCGTGCTGCCGGTCACCTATGTGTTCGACCCCGGCTCGGGGCACGACGGCGTCACGGTCACCGTGCCGCTCACGCAGGTCAACCAGCTCACGCCAGAGCCGTTCAGCTGGCAGGTGCCCGGGCTGCGTGCCGAATTGGCCGCCGAACTGATCCGCGGCCTGCCGAAGGCGGTGCGGCGCGCGTTCGTGCCGGCCCCCGACCACGCCCGCGCCGCGCTGCGCTGGCTCGAGGACGAGGCCGTCGAGAATCAGCTTCCGTTGCACACGGACGAGCGTTTCGCCGACGAGCTCGCCCGGGCACTTCGTGCCATCACCGGTGAGGTCGTCGCCCCCGACGACTGGCACCCCGAAGACGTACCCAGTCACCTGCAGGTGTCCTTCCAGGTGAGCGGTGAGGGCGCACCGAAGCAACCCAGCAAGGACATCGCTGAACTGCGGCAGCTGCTCGCGGGCAAGGTCTCGCAGGTGTTGACGAGGGCGTCTCGCCGACAGGCCGTGACCGGTGCGACGGCCTGGACCTTCGACGAGGTGCCCACCCGGCGTGAAATCACCAGGGGCCAGACCACAGCAGTGGGGTACCCGGCACTCACCGACGAGGGCAACTCGGTCGGGGTGGTCGTGCTCGACAGCCCGCAGGCTGCTGCCGACTCGCACGCACGCGGAGTGCGCAGGCTGCTCGTGCTCACCAACCCGGACCCGACGAACTGGGTGGTCTCACACCTGCCGAACACCGAGAAGATCGCGCTGGCCCACAGCCCGTACGCGTCGGTACCGGCGCTGCTTGCCGACGCGCGGCTCAAGGCTGTCGATGCCCTCGCCCGGGCAAGCGACCCCGACCTGACCCGCACCCGGTCGGCGGCAGCCTACGACCAGCTGGCCCTTGAGGTGCGCCAGGGCCAGGCCGACCGGATGCGACAGGTCGTCTCGGCGGCTGCCCAGGTGCTGACCCAGCGCCTTGACGTGGTGCAACTGCTCGCCGGCATGCCGCCCGGGGCCGCCATTACCGACGACGTGCGCCAACAGCTCGACAACCTCGTCTTCACCAACTTCATCTCGGCCACCCCCGACCCGTGGTACGGCCACCTTCCCCGCTACGTGCAGGCGATGGCGCACCGGCTGCGTGCCTGGCGCGCAAACCCCGCGCGGGATGCCCAGCAGCAACAGGTCGTTGACGAACTCGAGGCTGACTATGCGCACCTGTGCGAGGCGCAGCCGCCGGGCCGGCTGCCGGATGCAGTCGAAGAGGTCGCGTTCCTGCTCGAGGAGTTGCGGGTGAGCCTGTTCGCGCAGCAGTTGCGCACCGCGGTGCCGGTCTCAGCCAAACGGGTGCGGACGGCGATGGCGAAGTTGCGCTGACCGGTCCGGGTCCGGGCTGCGGCCCGACAGCAACTCAGGGTGGATGTCGGGGGAGTCCTGAACGTGCCCACGGCCCCGGACGCACTAGATTCATCTCATGCACATCAGCCTGTTGGCCTGGGGCACCCGGGGGGACGTCGAACCGTTTGTCGCCCTTGGCATGGGGTTGCAGAAGGCGGGCCACGAGGTTTCCGTGGCCGCTTCGACCGACCTCTCAGACCTGGTGACGAGTCGGGGCCTCGACTTCCAGCCCTTCAACATCGACATGGCAGCCGCGTTCAACACCGAGACCAGTCGCCGCTGGGTCGAGAAGAGCCGCGGCCCGCACCGCGAGGGTGTCCACATCAACCGCGTCGTGCACGAGATGGCACCCGTGGCCGCCGAGGGGCTCGAACGCATCCTCAGCACGTCGGACGCCCTGATCAGCGGCATGCTCACCTACGAGTCGGCCCTGTCGGCAGCCAAACACCTCGGCCTCAAGCACATCCGTGGCCTGATGGCGCCGATGACCCCCACCGCCTCGGGTGAGGCGCTGCTCTACCCGGCCCTCAGCCGGCGCCACACCCGGGCCAACCTGGTGCTGTCGCTGTTGATGGAAGCGGCGCTCTTCCAACTGGTCAGGCCGGGCGGCGACGTCATCCGCGAGCGGCTCGACATGCCGCGCGGTACCTACCGCGGTTACGTGCAGATGTCACGCCAGACCCCCACCATCGTCGGGGTCAGCCCCGAAGTCATCCCGCCGCCTGCAGACTGGCGGGGGCTGGTTGACGTCACCGGGTACTGGCAGGTGCCCTGCCCCGTCGACTACGAGCCACCTGCCGACCTGGCCGACTTCCTGGCCGCCGACCGTCCGCCGATCTACCTGGGCTTCGGCTCGATGCCGAGTTCGACACCGCAGCAGTTGTGGCACACCGTGACAACCGCGCTGGCGCGCACCGGGGAGCGTGCCGTCGTCCGCTTCCGCTGGCAGGATTGGCAGCCCGAATCTGAGCCCGAGAACATCTTCGTGATCAAGGATGCGGTGCCGTTCGACTGGCTCTTCCCCCGCACCCGCGGTGTGGTGCACCACGGTGGTTCGGGCACCACCGGCACTGCGCTGCATGCAGGGGTGCCCCAGTGGGTCGTGCCCCACATGGCCGACCAGCCCTATTTCGGACGACGGATGCACCAGATCGGCGTCGGCCCCGCCCCCGTGCCGCTGCACAAGCTCAATGCGGACCGCCTCGCCGCAGGCATCACCCAGCTGACGAACGACCGGGCCTACCGCGCCACGGCTGCACGGCTGGGTGAGCGCGTCAACGCAGAGGACGGGGTGGGGCGCGCCGTGGCCGTGGTCGAGCGGACCCTGTGCTGAGGGCGCCAAGCGCGCATGCCCCCCGGCCACATGCCGATGCGCCCTAGGGTGGTCATCGTGACTGAGGACTCCCACACCAACCTGTCGCGCCTGCTGCACCTCGAGCAGGTCGATGAGCACCGGTTCCGCGACCCCAACCTGCTGCGCGGCACCCCCTGGGAGGGCCAACGCACATTTGGTGGCCAGGTGCTCGCGCAGGCCCTGATCGCAGCCCATCACACCACCCCGGACGAGCGGCGCTGCCACTCGATGCATGCCTACTTCCTGCGTCCGGGCAGCAATGCACTGCCGATCGACTACGAGGTCGACATCACCCGCGACGGTGGCACCTTCTCGCAGCGCCGGGTGACCGCGTTCCAGCAGGGCAAGTTGCTGTTCGGGCTCACCGCGAGCTTCCATGTCGGCGAGCGCGGCCTCGAGCACAGCGACCCGGTGCCGGGCGACGTGCCGCCGCCTGAGGACTGCCCGCCGATGGCCGAGGTCATGCGGGAGCGGTTCGGTGAGGCCGCTGCCCAGTGGGTGGCCTGGCATGGGCTCGAGGTGCGCTACGCGGGGGACTCCTCCGATGCCATCCCGCACGCGTCGCACTCGGCACACATGCGGGTCTGGGCGCGCACCGAGGAGCCGTTTCCCGATGACCCGAAACTGCACGTGGCGGCGGCTGCCTACCTCAGTGACCTCACCATCCTGAGCGTGGCATCCGTGCCGCACAATGTCACGATCATGTCGCCCAGGGTGGCATCGGCGTCCCTCGACCATGCCATGTGGTTCCATCGCGATTTCAGGGCGGACCGGTGGCTGCTGCACGACCAGATCTCGCCCGTCGCCTCGGGCGGGTTGGGGTTCTCGAACGGTCGACTCTTCCAGGACGGGGTGCTGCGCGCGTCCACCGCCCAGGAGGGTCTGATCCGGCTGGTCGACTGACTCGTCACGACCCGGCAGAACGACCCTGGACGGAGGCGGGAACCACACACGCCGCAGGCCCGGGGTGACGGACCTGCGGCGTGTGCCGTGGGTGGCTCAGGCTGCGGTGGTCAACCGCAGCTGGGCCAGGGCATTGCGTTCGATCTGGCGCACCCGCTCGGCGGTGATGCCCCAGACCGCGCCGATGTCGGCGAGTTTGGCCTGACGACCGTCGACCAGCCCATAGCGCCGGCGCACCACGTCGGCGGATCGCTCGTCGAGGCCCGACAGCATGTCATCGAGCATCGTCAGGTCTTCGGCGTCGAGCACCAGTTCGTCCGGGCCGGGCGTGATGTCTTTGGCGATCAGGTCACCCAGGGCAGTCTCGCCCTCTTCGTCGACTGGAGCGTCCAGGCTGATGTGCTCCCGCGAGTATCGGATCAGTTCAACGACGCGTTCTGTCTCGAGGCCCAGTTCGGTGGCGATCTCGTCAACACCGGGTTCGCGACCCAGCATGCGCTCGAGGTTTCGGCGCGCCGCCGAGACCTGGTTGACCTGCTCGGCGACGTGCACGGGCAGGCGGACGATGCGGCCCTGCTGCGCGATGCCGCGGCTGATCGCCTGACGCACCCACCAGGTGGCATAGGTCGAGAATTTGAATCCCTTGGTGTAGTCGAACTTCTCGACGGCACGGATCAGGCCGGTGTTGCCCTCCTGCACCAGGTCGAGCATCGGCATGGGGGAACGGTGGTACTTGCGCGCCACCGAGACCACCAGGCGCAGGTTGGCCCGGATGAAGTGCTGCATGGCCGCATCGCCATCCTCGGCGATGGCTGCCAACTCGTCCGGGGTGGCCTTGACCTTGCTCGTCACCTCGCCATCAAGGATGGCCCGGGCATAGACGCCCGCCTCAATGCGCTGGGCGAGTTGAACCTCGTCCTCAGCCGACAACAGGGCCGTCTTGGCGATGGAGTCGAGGTAGAGCCCGACCGAGTCCTTGCCGTCGATGCCCTCACTGGAGCGAACACGTTGCTTGGTATCCATGAAGTCCCTCTCGTGTGTTCCTTCACAGTGATCAACGCTTGACCAGCCCGGAAAGATTCATCGCAGTGGCCTTTTGGGCCCCAGGTATGCCAACGGCTGAATCGCATCAGACCGCAGTCGTACCGGGGACCCCCACCCGACTCAGGGCAGTGGCGTCACCGCCGGTGACACTCAGCGCCGAGCGGCAAGCGTGACCCTATCGATCAGCCAGGCCATCTCGAACGCAGCCTCGCGCCACTTCTCGTAACGACCCGTCACCCCGGCATGCCCCGCCACCATTTCGGTGCGCATCAACACCGGACGCGCCGGGTCGAGCGCAGCTTCGGCCCGCAGCCGCGCCACCCACTTGGCAGGCTCGACGTAGTACACCCGGGTGTCGTTCAGACCGGTCGTGGCCAGGATGGCCGGGTAGGCCACCCGGCCGATGTTCTCGTACGGCGTGTATGTCTTCATGTAGGCATAGACCTCTGCGGAGTGAAGTGGGTCGCCCCATTCCTCCCATTCGGTGACCGTGAGTGGCAGGTCGGGGTCGAGGATGGTCGTGAGCGCATCCACGAAGGGCACCGCGGCGTGGATGGCGCAGAACAGGTCGGGCGCGATGTTCGCCACGGCACCCATCAGCAGACCACCGGCACTGCCACCGACGGCCCCCATGCGGTCGGGCGATGTGTATCCCTCGGCCACGAGCCAGCGCCCGGCGGCGACAAAGTCGGTGAAGGTGTTCACCTTCTGCAGCAGTTTGCCCTGTTCGTACCAGGCCCGACCCATCTCGCCGCCGCCACGGATGTGGGCGATGGCATAGATGATGCCGTGGTCGAGCAGGCTGAGCCGCTGGATGCTGAACCTGGCCGGCACCGAGATCTCGTAGGAGCCGTAGCCGTAGAGCACCAGCGGGGCGGTGCCGTCGACAGGGGTGTCACGGTGGCGCACGATGCTCAGCGGGATCCTGGTGCCGTCCACGGCGCTGGCCCAGACCCGCTCCTGCACGTAGTCACCACTGCGGTAGGGGCCGTGCTCGGGATGGTCCAACACGGGGGTCTGCTTCAGCACCCGCTGCTCACCGGTGGCGAACCTGACCTCACGCACCTGTGGTGGGGTCACCATCGAGGTGAAGTCGACACGGATGCGGTCGGTGTCCCAGTCGGCCTCGGCCTGCGCAGAGACCTCGTGCACCGGCTCGTCGAAGACGAGCGGCGCAGCGTCTGCGGGGGCATCGCTCGGCGCCAACCAGATGGCCGGCAGGCCGTCACGCCGACCCTCGATGACCACGTGCGAGGCGTAGGCGTCGACGTCGGTGAAGCGGGTGCCGTGTTCAGGGGTGAGCACAGGGCGCCAGGCATCGACCGGCGCCAGCGGACCGGCGGCCCCGGCAGCCAGGTCGGCCTGGTCCAGGTCGACGACTGCCACCTCGAAGTCGGCGTGGACCCGGTTGTGGGTCACCCAGATGCGCTCGGCGCTCACTTCCACGTCGTAGTCGAGCCCCTCGGTGCGCGGACTGACCACCCGCGGTGCGGCATCGGGCGCCTCGGCCGGCACCAACCAGGCCTCCCCGGTCAGCTTGCTGCCGACGTGCAGCACGATCCAGCTGCGGTCCCGCGAGACCGAGACCCACGTCCAGAACCGCTCATCGTCCTCCTGGAACACCAGCTGGTCGTCGGCGACGTCGGTGCCCAGCGTGTGTCGCCACACCTGGAACGGCCGCCAGGCCTCGTCGACGCGGCTGTAGAGCAGCACCTTGTCATTCGCCCAGGTGACGTTGCCGGCGACCCCGCGCTGCAGGGCGGTGGTCTGCCCCGTGGCCAGGTCACGCAGGAACACGTCGTAGCGTTCGTCACCGGCGTTGTCGGTGGCCCACATGAGCAATTGGCCGTCGGGCGAGGTTTCGAGTGCCCCGAGCGAGAAGAACTGCTTGCCCTCGGCCTCGACGTTGCCGTCGAGCAGCACCTGCTCGCCGTCGACGGGGGAGTCCAGTGCCAGGTCGGGCACCTGGTCGCGGTCGGTGGCGGGGACGCGGCACCAGATCGGGTATTCCTTGCCCTCGATCGTCCGGGTGTAGTACCAGTAGGTCACCCCGGACGTATGGGTCTGCCAGGTGGGCACCGACAGGTCGGTCTCGAGGGTGCGGGTCTTGTAGTCATTGAACAGGTCGTCGCGCAGTCCTGCCAGGTGCTGCGTCATCGCCTCGGTGTAGCGGTTCTCGGTCTCGAGGTGCGCGATCACGTCGGGGTTGCTCTTCTCGCGCAACCACTCGTAGGGATCGAGGACGACGTCGCCATGGTGGCTGCGCTCGATGGGGCGACGGTCGGCGACGGGGGCGACGGGTTCTGCGGTCTGGATGGACTCTGCTGACGACATGTGGGTCAGCCTAGCCAGCCGGTCTGACACGGCCGTCACGCTGAGGTGGACACGCCCGGGGCAGGGGCCGCGTTGTGGGCATTTGGGGGGCATGGCAGAATAGTGCGGAGGCATTGACAACCGCTGGCTTGGCCATGCCCTGTTGGACCTTCATGACCCGAGAGGCACCTGTGACTGCGCGTTCCACTGGCAAGACTGAATCGTCAACCGAGGCAACCCCGGCTGACGACTCGCAGACCACACCCGCCAAGAAGACAACGGCGAAGAAGACGACCGCGGCGACCAAGGCCGCAGCTGCGACCAAGGCCACGCCTGCGAAGAAGACGACGGCCGCTGCGGCCAAGACCACGACCGCCGCCAAGAAGACCACTGCCAGGAAGACCACGGCGAAGAAGGCTGCGGCCAAGGCAGAGCCGACCGTGGCCGAGGCGGTCACCAGCGAAGCGGTACTCGAGGCCGACGTCGAACTCGACGGCGACGACCTGGTGATCACCGTCGGTGGCAAGAAGAAGGACGGCAAGGCCCGTCTGGACGAGGTGGACGACTCCGAGTTCGCGCCCGAAGAGGCGGAGAAGGACGAGAAGGAGATCACCCAGGAAGGCTTCGTGATGAGCGAGGCCGATGACACCGACGAGCCCGAGGTGCAGGTCACGGCGGCCGGTGCCACGGCCGACCCTGTCAAGGACTACCTGAAGCAGATCGGCAAGGTCGCGCTGCTGAATGCCGAGCAGGAGGTCGACCTCGCCAAGCGCATCGAGGCGGGCCTGTTCGCCGACGAGAAGCTGCACGACGATGCGATCAAGGTGAAGGTGGCCGACCTCGACGATTTCGAGTGGATCGCTGATGACGGACGCAAGGCCAAGAACCACCTGCTCGAGGCCAACCTGCGACTCGTGGTCTCGCTCGCCAAGCGCTACACCGGCCGCGGCATGCTGTTCCTCGACCTCATCCAGGAAGGCAACCTGGGTCTGATCCGCGCTGTCGAGAAGTTCGACTACACCAAGGGCTACAAGTTCTCGACCTATGCGACCTGGTGGATCAAGCAGGCCATCACCCGCGCCATGGCTGACCAGGCCCGCACCATCCGCATCCCCGTGCACATGGTCGAGGTCATCAACAAGCTCGCCCGCGTGCAGCGCCAGATGCTGCAGGACCTGGGTCGCGAACCCACCCCCGAGGAGCTCGCCAAGGAACTCGACATGACCCCCGAGAAGGTCGTCGAGGTGCAGAAGTACGGTCGCGAGCCGATCTCGCTGCACACGCCGCTGGGCGAGGACGGCGACTCCGAGTTCGGTGACCTCATTGAGGACTCCGAAGCCATCGTGCCTGCGGATGCGGTGAACTTCACCCTGCTGCAGGAACAACTGCACGACGTGCTCGACACCCTGTCCGACCGCGAGGCCGGCGTGGTCAGCATGCGTTTCGGACTGACCGACGGCCAGCCGAAGACCCTCGACGAGATCGGCAAGGTCTACGGTGTCACCCGTGAGCGCATCCGCCAGATCGAGAGCAAGACGATGAGCAAGTTGCGCCACCCCTCGCGTTCGCAGGTGCTGCGCGACTACCTGGACTGACACGCACGTCGGTGCGGGTCGAAGGTGTCTGCGCCGTCTGCTTGAATCCATCGCCTACGGTGGAGGTGTGGTCGTCCCACCCGGGACGGCCGAAGTGCAGGTAGCCCAGGTGTGAACGGCCGGCTTGGAACGAACTGGCTGGAACATTCGGCGCCCCTACGGCGTTGGTACCGGTGATCTACCTCGAGAAAGAGAGGCCAACGATGAGTTCTGCAACTATCGAAGAGTCCACGCTTGACGCATCTGACCGGTGTGATCGTTGCGGTGCCCAGGCCTACATGCGCGTCACCCTCAACGGCGGCGGCCAGCTGCTGTTCTGCGCCCACCACGGCCGTGCCCACCACGACAAGCTGCAGCAGGTGGCGCTGAAGATCCAGGACGAGACCGCTCGTCTGGACTGACCCTGCTGGACTGACCCTGACAGCACCCGACAGCACGTGAAGATCCCGTCGGCCATGCGGCCGGCGGGTTCTTCATGTCACGACGCCCTGCCGATAGGCTCCGGCCATGAACGAGCTGCTGACCCGCGCCAAGGTGTCATTCCGCCGGCACGCGCCACGGCAGGTCTCCTGGCCGCTGCTGCGGGCCCGCATGTACTGGATGTCGGGCCTTGACGATGTGCACAACTTCGGCGACCAGCTCAGCCCGTTCATCGTTGACCGGTTGTTCCGGCTGCAGTTCAAGTATTCCGGGATCGACGCGGCCGACCTGATTGCCGTGGGCTCGTTGCTCAACTTTGGACTGACCCACATGACGGGACAGACGAAGCCGGTCGTGTGGGGCTCGGGGTTCATCCTGGAGGGCGGGCCCTGGGCGGGCCATCCCGTGGAATGGCGGGCTGTGCGCGGCGAGCTCAGCCGGGCCCGGGTGCAACACCTGACCAGCCGCAGGCTGGCGGTGGGCGACCCGGGCGTCCTCGTGCCGCTCGCCTTTCCCGAACTCGCCTCGGTGCCCAAGCGCCACCGGATCGGTCTGGTGCCCCACCACAGCGACGGGCAGGTCGATGCGGTGCTCCGGGCAGCGGCCCATCCCGATGTCCACGTCGTCAACGCGGTGGCGCCTGCACGGCAGGTACTGCGAGAAATTGCCGCCTGCGAGGTGGTGCTGTCGTCCAGCCTGCACGGCCTGGTCATCGCTGATGCCCTCGACATCCCCAATGCCTGGACGCCGGTGAGCGACAACCTGCACGGCGGCGCCTACAAATTCGCCGACTACTACTCGGGTTTCCAGGCTGAGCCCAACCCGCAGGACCTGCCCGAAATGGTCAAGGGCAACGACGCCTGGGCTGCGTCCTGGCGACCGATGCCGGGGCGAGACGACCAGGTCAAGAACCTGATCGAGGCCTTCCCCGCTCCACGGCGCCCCCAGGCGTATGCGGCCTCACCGGATCGTCGAAGTCTCGTCTCACAGTTCGACTGAGCCCCACCGGCTACTGGCGCACCATCCGGATGTTGACCCGGGCGCCCAGGTCGTCCGGCAACTGCCGCCGACCGCCATCGGCCACGAAGCCATGCCGCTCGTAGAACGCGATGGCACGCTCATTGCCCTCGAGCACCCACAGGTGGGCCGGGGCATCACCGATCGCCATCTCGACCAGCCGATCGGCGATGCCCGAACCCTTGGCAACGTCGAGCAGGTAGAGCAGGTGTAGCTCGAGCGGTGTGGGTGCATCGGTGTCGTCACTGACCCGTGAGTGGGCAAGGCCGACGATGCGGTCGTCCTCGCCTGCTGCCTCACTGTCGATGACCACCCAGAAGTAGCCGCCACGGCGGTTGGCATCGTCCCAACGCTTGGCCTGGGCGCCGACCAGCTGGTCCTGGCGGGCGAAGACCTCTGCGTTGAAGGGGAAACTCTGGCGCCAGGCCTTTGCCATCATGCGCGCCGCGGGCAGCAGTTCGTCGGTGGACGCCTGCTTGATCCGGAACCGTCCGCTCAAGGGTTTCATGGCATGACCCTACCGAAGCACGTCAGCCCGGCGACAGGTGCCCCCACCGCGCGCCCAGCGGGTGGATCTCGGCGGTCAGGGCTATCATCTCGGGGTGGCACAGACTCACCCCCAGCACGCCGGACGCGACTACGAGGCGAAGCACCTGTTGGTGCTCGAGGGCTTGGAGGCCGTCCGCAAGCGACCCGCCATGTACATCGGTTCGACCGACACCAAGGGGTTGATGCACTGCCTGTGGGAGATCATCGACAACTCAGTCGACGAGGCGCTGGCCGGGTTTGGTGACCTCATCACGGTCGACCTGCGTGCGGACGGCTCCATCGCGGTCGCCGACGTGGCGCGCGGCATCCCCGTCGACATCGAACCACGCACCGGCCTGTCCGGCGTCGAGGTGGTCTACACCAAGCTGCATGCGGGTGGAAAGTTCGGGTCTGGCACCTACAACGCGACGGGTGGCCTGCACGGCGTGGGTGCCTCAGTCGTCAATGCGCTGAGCTCACGCCTCGATGTGCAGGTCGACCGCAACTCGAAGACCTATGAGATCAGCTTCCGCCGCGGCGTGCCGGGCGTCTTCGACGGCGATGGCCCGGATGCCCCGTTTACCCCCGCCTCGGGGGTGCGCGAAGTCGGCAAGGCCAAGCGTGGCGTCACCGGCACGAGGGTGCGCTACTGGCCCGACCGCCAGATCTTCCTGAAGGACGCCGACCTGTCCTGGGAACACCTGGTCAACCGGGCCCGCCAGACCAGCTTCCTGGTGCCCGGCCTGCGCCTCGAGATCAGCGACCACCGCGCCGGCCAGCAGGTCAACGAGGTCTTCCAGCATGACGGCGGCATCAGTGAGTTCTGCAACTTCCTGGCCCCCGGTGAGAAGGTTTCCGAGATCCTGCGGCTGCAGGGCACCGGTGAGTTCACCGAGACCGTGCCGATGCTGGACGACAACGGCGCGATGACCCCGACCGACGTCGACCGTGAGGTCGAGGTCGACGTCGCCATGTGCTGGACCAACAGCTATGACACCGTGGGCCGGTCGTTCGTCAACGTCGTGGCGACCCCCAAGGGCGGCACCCACGTCAGCGGCTTCGAGCAGGGCCTCACCAAGGCGTTCGTGTCGGCGATGGGCAACAGCCGAATCCTCAAGGCCGGTGAAGAGGTCGTGAAAGAGGACGTGCTCGAGGGCCTCACCACGGTGGTGACGGTGCGGCTCGCCGAACCCCAGTTCGAGGGCCAGACCAAGGAAGTCCTCGGCACCCCGGCCGTGCGTCGTCTTGTCGCGAAGGTCGTCGAACAAGAGACCGGTGCCTGGCTGACCGCGGCCAAGTCGCGCACCCAGGCCCGTACCGTGATGGAGAAGGTGGCCAATGCCGGACGCGCACGCGTGGCGGCCCGGGTGCACAAAGAGAACCAGCGCCGCAAGAGCGCCCTGGAATCCTCGACCCTGCCGCCCAAGCTCAAGGACTGCCGCAGCAGCGACATCGACAAGACCGAACTGTTCATCGTCGAGGGCGACTCGGCACTGGGCACGGCGAACGTCGCCCGCAATTCCGAGTTCCAGGCACTGCTGCCGATCCGCGGCAAGATCCTCAACGTGCAGAAGGCCTCGGTGGCCGACATGCTCAAGAATGTCGAGTGCGCCAGCATCATCCAGGTGGTCGGCGGGGGCTCGGGGCGCACCTTCGACCTCGACGCGACCCGCTACGGCAAGATCATCTTCATGGCCGACGCCGATTCTGACGGGGCCCACATCCGCTGCCTGTTGGCGACGCTGTTCTTCAAGTACATGCGCCCGATGGTCGAGGCCGGACGGGTGTACTCGGCGGTGCCGCCGCTGCACCGCTTCGAGTTGATCAACCCCAAGCGGGGTTACGACAAGTACATCTACACCTACTCGGATGCCGAGTACCAGCGACGGCTCGCCGAACTGACCAAGAAGGGCCAGAACTTCAAGGAACCGCAGCGATACAAGGGCCTGGGCGAGATGGACGCCAGCCAGCTCAAGGAGACCACGATGGACCCGAAGCACCGCACGCTGCGGCGCATCACCGTGGACGAGGCCATCGAAGCCGAAAAGGTCTTCGAGATGCTGATGGGCAACGACGTGGCCCCGCGCAAGGAGTTCATCATCGACGGCGCCTATTCGATCGACTCGGAGTCGATCGACGCCTGAGCCGAATACGTCAGCGTTTCGTCAGCGGGTGTTCACTGAACGGACGCCCGGTAGCCCTAGATTGGCCCGGGTGAGCACCACCGAGATGCACCTGCCGACGACCACGGCCCTTGAGGCGGCACCCCCGACGTCACGACGGCGCATCATTGCGTGGGCGATGTGGGACTGGGGCACCCAACCGTTCAACACCGTCATCACGACCTTCGTGTTCGCCGTCTACATCACGAGTTCATCGTTCGGCGCCACCAACGACACGTCGCAGGCGCTGGCCACCTCGACCACCATCGCCGGCATCATCGTGGCGCTGCTCGCGCCGGTGCTCGGGCAGCAGGCAGACCGTTCGGGCCACACCGTCTTCCACCTGCGGTGGCAGACCTGGCTGCTGGCGCTGATCTCGATGTCGCTGTTCTTCATCGCCCCGTCACCGGACTACCTCGTGGCCGGGCTGGTGCTGCTCGGCCTCGGCTCGATCATCTCTGACCTGGCCGGGGTGAACTACAACTCGACCATCGCCCAGGTCGCCGACAGCAAGAACATCGGGCGCGTCTCGGGCTTCGGCTGGGGCATGGGCTACCTCGGCGGCATCGTGGTGCTGCTGCTGATCTATGCCATGTTCATCGCGCCGGGCACACTCGATGACGGCCTCGACATCCGCTATTCGATGATCGTGTGCGGTTTGTGGACGCTGCTGTTCACCATCCCCACCTTCCTCGTGATCCGCGACCGCCCCAGGGCAGGGGCTCGTCCCCCACGGGCCGGCATCATCGAGTCGTACCGGCTGCTCGGCGGCACCATCAAGCGGCTGTGGGTCGAGCAGCGCGACACCTTCTGGTTCCTGCTTGCCTCGGCACTGTTCCGTGACGGACTGGTCGGGGTGTTCGCCTTCGGCGCGGTGATCGCGCAGGGCACGTTCGGCTTCGGCGCGGGCGAGGTCATCATCTTCGGTGCGGCGGCCAACATCGTGGCCGGCCTGTCGACCATCGCCTTCGGGTTGTTGGACGACCGCATCGGCCCACGCGCCGTGATCCTGATGTCGCTGATCGCGCTGGTCGTGTGCGGCATCGGGGTCTACGTCGCCCATGACGCCGGCAAGACCGTCTTCTGGGTGCTGGGTCTGGTCATGTGCATGTTCGTCGGCCCGGCGCAGTCGGCCTCGCGCAGCTTCTTGTCGAGGCTGATCCCCGAAGGTCGCACGGGTGAGATCTTCGGGTTGTACGCCACGACCGGCCGGGCGGTCTCGTTCCTGTCGCCCGCCATGTTCGGGCTGGCCATCGCAGCCGGCGAGATCCTCACCGGCCAGCAGAACACCCAGTACTGGGGCATCCTCGGCATTGTGGCAGTGCTGGTGGCGGGCCTGGTGGCCATGCTGTTCGTCAAGGACCACCGGCACCATTCCACGATCGCCTGACCCCGCCCGCTGAACAACCTAGTGTTGAAGGATGAACGAGACGCTCCCCATCCTCGACCTCGGTGACGTCAAGCGTGTGCTGGTCGTCGTGGCACATCCCGATGACCCCGAATACGGAACCTCAGCCGCCGTCGGCGCCTGGGTCGAGGCGGGCATCCAGGTCTCGTACCTGCTGCTGACCGCCGGTGAGGCCGGCATGCAGATCCCGCCGGCTGAAGTGGCGCCCCTGCGCGCCGGCGAGCAGCGCGCCGCCTGCGCTGTCGTCGGGGTCGACGACCTGGTCATCCTCAACCACCCCGACGGCATGCTCAACGATTCAATGGCGCTGCGCACGGACATCGCCCGGCGCATCCGTCAGTTGCAGCCTGATGTGGTCATGGGCAGCACCTGGGAGATCGCCGCGTCCTGGGGCCTCAACATGGCAGACCACCGTGTCGCCGGGCTGGCCACACTCGACGCCATCCGCGACGCCGACAACACCTGGGTCTTCCCCGAACTCGCCCGCGACGAGAACCTGCCGAAGTGGGGCGCGACATGGTTCGTTGTCACCGGCCATTCCCAGCCCGACCATGTCATCGCGGTGCAGCAGCAACATGTCGACAAGGCGGTCGCCTCGCTCGAATGCCACCGCGAGTACCTTGCGGCGATCCCCGGTCACCCGGCACCGGCTGAGTTCCTGCCCGAGGTGCTGCGCGACGGCGGCCGGTCCGGGGGAGTCGAGTACGGGCTGGCGGTGAAGGCGTTCAAGCTGCGGGACTGAGGGCGGGGCCGAGGCGCTCGTATCCGGCCCGGGTCAGGCCGCCAGCACCCCGGCCAGGTGCCGCATCTGGTCCTCGTCCATGGCGCCGTCGTCACGCAGCACCCAGAGCCGCACGGTCGCCCCGTTCACACTGGCGACCTCAACCCAGCGGCTGCCATCGGCATAGGTGCGCCGCCCGAGCCACAGCATGGGGGAGTCGTCGATGGCGCTGGCCTGTGGCCGACCTGCATCAGCGCGCGCGGTGCAGGCGCGCAATTGTGCTGTGAACGCGGCGTGGTAGCTGCGGGCCGCCGCCGTGCTGCCGAACTGCATCACGAGGCCGACACCCGGACGACCCTGGCTGGTGACGGCAATCTCGAGGGCATGGGCCGGGTCGGTCCAGGTGCGCCGGTCCACGGCAGCACAGCCGACCATCATGGCTTCCCAGGCCGCATAGCGGGGATCACGGGCGCGGGTCGCAGTCGGTGCGTGGGCCGGGGTGGGCGCCCATCCGGGTGGGCGAGGTTGCGAGTCCAGGTGCAGCGGGCCCGACGTCGCCGCGGGGGTGGGGTTGAACGACGGCGGCGGCAGTGTGGGTTCGGCATTGGGGGAACTGGGCGCCGAATCAGCGGTCCTGGTGACCCACGCCGTCGCCCGGGGCACGACCGTTGACGTTGTCACCAGGGATGGGGACGTGGCGTGCCTTGTGGTCGGGGGCGCGGTGTTCGGACGTTGGCTGGGCGTCGGGTCGGGACGCACGAACGTGGTGCTGCTGGGGTCTGGCAGGGCCTCACGGGCCTGGGAGCAGGCAGCCATCCCGGCCACCATGCCAGCGGCCAGGACCACGATGCGCATGCGTTGGGTGAGGGTGCTCATGGCTGGAAGTGGTGCCAGTCCCATCCCGAGAACCACCTGAACCCCTGCTGGTTCATGGCGACGACCAACGGTGACTGGCCGGTGAACAGCCCCTTCACGGTGGCGGGCCGATAGGTGGCATAGGTGGCGATCGGGTACCACACGCCGTTCGGCGCCCGGTAGGGGTTCTCGCGCTGGTTGACGTCGACGGCGATCCCGTAGGAGTGCGGCGACTGGGCGTAGGGGTTGCCCACGACGTGACGGCAGTTGAACGCACCGGCATTGCCGGCGGCCATGATCCGCAGGTCGTCACCGTTCCACAGGTTCAGCGATTTCATCGACTGGACGGGCCAGCCCTGGGCGAAGGCCCGCTCAAAGGCCGCCATCACCTTGGGCGCGAGGTCCTTGCGCACGATCATGACCCCGGGCTGGACCCGACCCTGGTAGTCCCAGTGGTACATCTCGATGGTGGCCAGCCCCGAGGGGCCGACCGGGCAACCCGCCCGGTACAGGCTTGAGACGTCGGCTGCGGTGGTGGCCCGGATACGTCCACCGAACCCCTCGCGCAGCACGACGTGCAGGTTCGAATCGGCGGCATACCCGGCGCCATCGCTGATGCGGGCCTGCAGCGTGACGGTGCCGATCACGCCCACGTTGAGCCGGTAGGCGAAGCTGAACCGTCCCCTCTCATCGAGGCTGCCCCGCCCGGCCTCCCGGAGGTTCGACCCGGACCCGGTCAGCACCACCACTGGCAGCCCCGAGGCGTGGGGACCCGCATCGACGGTCAGCGTCGGCTGGCCGGTCAGCGTGGTCCGGGTCGGGCCCGAGAGCACGAACGCTGCCGGATGGGCGTCGATGATGCTGACCCGCTCAGCAGGGCCGGGGGCATCCCCGGTGGTCACGGCAAAGCGGTAGTGCCCGACGCGCAACCCCGAGGCCAGCGGCAACGCCAGTCGGCAGTCCACCCCGGCCTCGGCCGTGAGCGCGGGACGCCAGCGCAGTCCCTGTGAGTCGGCCCACCACAGCGTCAGCCGCTCCCCCGGGGCGCACCCCGCATCGGCATTCGCCGTGATGGTCACGGCTGTTCCGGCAACCACCCGGTTGCCGGCGTTGCTGGTGACCGACCAGGCCGTCGAGGCGGGCGCTGCAGGCGCGCCAAGCCCGGCAAGGACCAGTGACAACAGAATGGACGCGCAGGCCATTCTTCTCAGCTTCAGCACAGCGCCCGCCTTCGGCTCGGGTCTGACAGCACAAAACCATAACAGTGTTCGTATTGGGTTTCGTGACGTCCGGTATGAGCGTCATACGCGTCGGGCGACGGGTTGGTTGCAGGCGATCAGGGCACTGTGCCCCGCTGGTATGCCTCAGCAGACCTCGACGAGCGCACCCGAGTCAACGTCGTACATGAACCCGCCGACGGCCGCCAGGCCCGAGATCAGCGGGTGGCTGCGCAGCATGCGCACGTCATACTCCAGCGCCGAGCGCTGGTCGGTCGTCGCACCCAGCGTCATGCCGCGGATGTCGGTGCCGTCGGTCGCCAGGATCTTCTCGGCAATCTGCTGGTCGCTGCCCGAGGCCATCGCACAACGGGTGTGCGGCACGACCATGATGCGGTTGACGTTCAGCAGGTGTACGCCAAGGATCGAGCCCACCACCGCATCGGGCGTGGCCCGTCCACCGGGGGTGCGCAGGATCTTGGCATCACCCAGGTTCAGCCCCAGCATGCGCAACGGTTCGATCCGTGAATCCATGCAGGTCAGCACCGCGACACCCGCGTGGGCGATGCCGTCGAACCCGCCCTCCACGAAGCTCTGTGCGTACTGCACGTTGCGTGCGAGGAGGTCATCAAAATTACCCATGGTCGCCACCCTAGACCTGTCGGTTCAGATCAACGTGTCCTGACCATCGTCCCCGGGTTCATCGCCACCCGTTTCATCGTCGTCCACCGGCTCGGCGCTCGTCGGGGACGCCGCGGCCGCCGCGCCGCTGCCAGCCGGTGCCGCGGCCGCGTCGCGCTCGTCCAGGGACACCGACAGGGCTCGGGTCGAGACGGCAACCACCGGCTGCTTCAGGGGCGTACCCGAGCCGTCCCGCTTGCCGGTGGCCGGCGGCAGGTCGACCGGTGAGCCCGAGGCTGCGGCTGCCACGGCGGGCTCGGTGCCGATCCAGCCGAGCAGCAGCACGTCCTCGCCCTTCAGGAACTTGTGGCAGCGCACGCCGCCCGTGGCGCGTCCCTTGCCGGGGTACTCGTCGAACGGGGTCACCTTGACCAGCCCGGCCTGGGTGCCGGCCAGGGCGGTGGTGCTGCCCGAGATGGTCACCACCACATCACCCGCACGTGCGGGGCCGAACCAGATCGCCTGCGCGCCCTGGGCCAGCTTGATGCCGGCGACGCCACCACCGGCCCGACCCTGCGGACGCACCACCGACGCCGGGAAGTGCAGCAGGTGCGCATCGCTGGTGATGAAGGCCAGGTCCGCGTCGTCGTCGGTCAGCTCGACGGCTCCGACGACGGTGTCCTTCGGTTCCAGCCGGATGACCTCCCACGAGTCCTTGTTGGCCAACAATTCGGGGTTCACCCGCTTGACCACACCCTGGGCGGTGCCGACGGCCAGCCCGGCCGCGCCCTCGCCCAGCGACGCCAGGCCGATCGGTGCCTCGCCCTTCTCGAAGGCGAACAGCTCTTTCGAACGCACCCCGCCCTTGAGCGAGGCCGCATGCGCGGTGAGCGGCACCGTGGGCAGGTCGATGGTGTTGGCCTTGATGAGCCGACCCTGGTTGGTGAGCACACCGAACTGGCCGTGTGCGGTGCTGCGGATGGCCGCCACCACCACGTCGTGGGACGCCCTGGGCCCCGAATCGGGCAGCACCTCGTCGGTGTCGATGCGCGCCATCAGCCCCGCCGAGCTGAGCAGCACCCAGCTCGGGCCGTCCGGGATCTCGAGGTCGCCAGACGCAGCGGCCGTGGTGACCACACCGGAACTTTCGAGCAGCACCGTACGTCTGGGCGTGCCGAACTGCTGGGCCACCTCGGTCAGCTCCTGGGCGACGAGCTTGCGCAGCACCTGGTCATCCTCGAGGATCTCGGTCAGCCTGGCGATGCGTTCCCGCAGTTCGTCGCGTTCGGCCTCGAGGCGGATGGATGACAGCCGGGTCAGCTGGCGCAACTGCATGTCGAGGATGTGGTTGGCCTGCATCTCGGTGAGGTCGAAGGCCTCGATCAGCCGGGTGCGGGCCTCGGCGGCATCGTCGCTGGAACGCACGATCGCGATGACGTCATCGATGTCGACGATCGCCAGCAACAGGCCCTCGACCAGGTGCAGGCGTTCGCTGGCCTTGCCGAGCTGGAACCGGGTGCGGCGCGTGGTGACCTCGAGGCGGTGGTCCAGGTAGACCTGCAACATCTCGAGCAGCCCCAGCGTGCGGGGCTGGCCGTCGACCAGGGCGACGCAGTTGATCGAGAACGAGTCCTCGAGCTTCGTCAGCTTGTACAGCTGTTCGAGCAGTGCGTCGGGGTTGATGCCGTTCTTGACCTCGATGACCAGCCGGGTGCCACGCTCCAGGTCGGACAAGTCCTTCACATCGGCGATGCCGGTGATCTTCTTGGCCTGCACCAGCGTCTTGATCTGTTCGATGATCTTCTCGGGCCCAACCATGTAGGGCAGTTCCGAGACGACGATGCCCTTGCGGCGCGGCTGCACCTGCTCGATACGGGCGGTGGCGCGGATCTTGAACGACCCGCGCCCGGTGGCATAGGCGTCCTGGATGCCGTCGAGGCCGATGATCTTGCCACCTGTGGGCAGGTCGGGACCGGGAATGTAGCGGGTGATCGTCTCGAGGGTGGCGCCGGGGTGCGCCAGCAGGTGCTTGCAGGCCTGAACGACCTCGACCAGGTTGTGCGGTGCAATGTTGGTGGCCATGCCCACCGCAATGCCGGTCGCCCCGTTGACGAGCAGGTTCGGGAAGGCGGCGGGCAACACCGTTGGTTCGTTCTCACGACCGTCGTAGTTCGGTTTGAAGTCGACGGTGTCCTCGGACAGGCCGGCGGTCATCGCGGTGGCCGGGGTCGCCATGCGGCACTCGGTGTAGCGCATCGCCGCGGGGCCGGCATCGAGCGAACCGAAGTTGCCATGACCGTCGATCAGCGGCAGCCGCATCGCCCACGGCTGGGCGATGCGCACCAGCGCGTCATAGATCGCAGTGTCGCCGTGGGGGTGCAGCACACCCATCACCTGGCCGACCACGCGGGCACACTTCACGTGGCCGCGGTCGGGGCGGATGCCCATCTGGTCCATCGAGTACAGGATGCGCCGCTGCACGGGCTTGAGGCCGTCGCGGGCGTCGGGCAGGGCACGGGAGTAGATCACCGAATAGGCGTACTCGAGAAAGCTGGTCTGCATCTCGTCGGTGACGTCGACGTCGATGACCTTCTCGAGTTCGTCGTCGCCGTTTGTCTCGGTCCCGTTGGTCCCGGTCGTCCCGACCCCGTTCGCCATCTGCTGGTTCCGGCCCCTTCACTTGACGTTGACGATTCAGTTTCCCAAACACCCCAGTTTCCCAAACGGCGCGCCCATCACCCAATTGGCGCGCCGTGCGGCGCGCCGAAGCGGCTCAGTGCTGGGGCTGCTCCAGCTCAAGCGCCGCCCTGACGCGGGGTGCCAGCGCATCGCCGTCCGGGGCCCGCACCTCGGGCACCTGCGTCGGCTGGTACTGCACATGGTTGGGGTCACCCAGCACCGTGGTCGTGCCGTGGGCGAGCACCTGCTGGGCCATGGTCAGCTGGCGAATGGCGATCGCACGCACATGCTCGGGCTGCAGGTCAGCGAACTCCCGGTAGAGCATCGGGTCGTGCTGGCCGTCGTCACCGACCAGCAGCCAGCGCACCTGGGGCAGGTCGCGGGCCAGCTCACGCAGCGCGCGCCGCTTGTGGTCGGGTCCGCTGCGGAACCAGCCGGTGTTCGTGGGTCCCCAGTCGGTCAGCAGCATCGTGCCTGCCGGGTAGCCGTGGCGCTTGATGAAACGGCGCAGGAACGGGTAAGTGTTCCAGGCACCGGTCGACACGTACACAGTGGGCGCTCCCGGGTGCTCGGCCAGCACCTGCTGGTACATGCGGGCCATGCCCGGCACCGACTGGCGGGCCTGCTCGGTGACCACGAACGAGTTCCACGCCGCGATCAGCAGGCGCGGCAGCCAGGTCGAGATGATCGTGTCGTCGATGTCGCTGATCAGTCCGAATGTCTGGGCGTCGTCGATCACCTGGATGGGCGCCTTCGTGGGCTGCGATTCCGGCGACCGCAGCATCACCTCATGCCAGCCCGGGGCCAGGCCGGTGTTCTTGACCCTCACGTCGATGTAGCCCCCGCGGTCGGTGCGCACGTCGATGGAGTTGTCACCGACGGCGACGTTGACCGCGGCGTTCGCGATCGGCACCTGGGCGAAGTTGCGCCAGCCGCGCTGGCGCAAGAAGTCGTCCGCCACCCGCATGAGGTCGCTGCGGGGTGTCGTGGGCGCCAGTGTGACTCGTCCAAGGATGCGCAACTGGTCGTTGGAGCCGTAGCCGGCGTAGGGGACGATCGTCTCGACCCAGCCGCGCTTGCGCATGCGTGCGGCGAGCCAACGACTGAAGATGGCATCGAGGCGTGCGCCGAGGAAGGGGCGATTCGTCATGGGCGCCAGCCTAGCCACGACGGCGGGCACCATGCGGCACCGACGACCGGTCGTCCGGCATGGGAGACCGTGGCGTGTGTGGGAGACTGGGCGGGTGCACGTGCAGCCCAACACCCACCACCTGCCCGAGCCGCTGGCGACAGCGATCCAGGACTGCGGGTTCTTCCCCGCGATCGTCCAGGATTCCATCGCGATGGCGCTCGCCGGCGAACCCGTCGTCGCCCACCTGGTGCACCACGAACCGACCTTCGTCGGTGACGAGGTGCACCGCCACCTGTCGGTGATGGTGATCACGCCCACGCGGCTGCTCGTGGGGCACACCGACGAGAGCAGCGACAACCCTACGGGCAAGGTGCAGGCCATCACGTCGACCGAATCCATTGCGCTGGGTCGGATCAACTCCGTGAACATGACCCGGGTCGTGGCCGACCCCGCCTCAGCCAACGGCACCCTCGTCGAGACGTGGCTGACCATCGGGTGGGGCACCATGAACCGCATCGAACTCGAACCGGCCCACTGCGCCGACCCCAACTGTGAGGCCGACCACGGGTTGTCGGGCTCGTTGGTGGCCGATGACCTGACCGTGCGGATGAGCCCGGCTGCGGACGGCGCTGAGTCGGTGGCCGCCCTGATCACCTTCGGCGGTGCACTGCAGCTCGCGGCTGCCGGGGTCGCCCGTTGAGCACCGGCCGGATGACGGACGCGCCGCTGTTGCCACGGTGGGGGCACTCGACCCTGGCCGACCTGTTGCCCAGCATCAGCGCCCACCTGGGGCTGGCCGAGGCAGGCGTGCCGAGCATCGACCTGCCGGCCTCGTCGCGCTATGTGCTGGTGCTGGTCGACGGCCTGGGCTACGACGTGCTGCAGCAGGGGTTGGCGGTGGCCCCGTATTGTGCGGGCCTGTTCGGGGACGCCCAGCAGCTGACCGCGACGGTGCCCTCGACCACGGCGACGTCGTTGACCTCGCTGGGCACCGGCGTGGGCCCGGCGGCGCACGGCATGGTGGGCTATTCGTTCCGCGACCCCCGCACCGGTGTCGTGTTCAACTCGCTGGCGTGGGACACCCCGACTGCTCCCGAAGACCTGCAGACGCAGACCACGTGGTTCGAACGCCTCGCCCTGGCCGGGCACGCCAGTCACGCCGTGGTGCCCGCCCGCTTCGACGGCTCGGGGCTGACCCGGGCAGCGCTGCGGGGGCAGGTCGTCAGCGGCCTGGTGCGTGAGGACGACGAGGACGACCTGGTGGCCCGCGCCGTGGCGGCGTCCCGCGCCGGTGATCGCAGCCTCGTCTATGTCTACGAACGGATGCTGGACCACACCGCCCATGCCCACGGGGTCGGACACCCCGCCTGGCGCAACCAGCTCGCCCGCATCGACGCCATGCTCGAACGGCTGCGTGCCGCCCTCGACGACGACGTGGTGATGCTCGTGACGGGCGACCACGGCATGGTGGACGTGCCGGCCGACCGGCGCATCATCTTCGAGGACACGCCGGCGCTGCGCGAGGGGGTCGACCAGTTCGGTGGCGAGGGGCGCTTCAGGCAGCTGTACACCACCGACCCGCTCGGCGTGGCACAGCGCTGGGCATCCGAGCTGGGTGACCGCGCCTGGGTGCGTACCCGCGACGAGGCCATCGCCGAGGGCTGGTTCGGTGCGGTACCCAGCGCTGATGTTGCGGGTCGCATCGGCGACGTGGTGGCGGCGATGCGTGACGACTGGGCCGTGATGAGCCTGTCCCTGCCCGGTGAACTCGCGCTGGTGGGCATGCATGGTTCGCTGACACGCGCCGAGATGGTGGTGCCGTTGCTGGTCGATGACCCCGCGCACGACTGGGGCGATGCGCAGGACTGGAACGACGGGGCGGAGGACTGGTGAGCACTGGAGCCGGGGCGGGGGATGCCGCAACCAGCGAGGACGGCATGCCCTGGGACGGCGAACATGCGCCCGGTGAACTGGTGTTCTTCTCGGGGCCGATGGACTGTGGCAAGTCGACGCTGGCGCTGCAGATGCACTACACCCAGTCGAGCCATGGCCGACGGGGGGCACTGTTCACCTGCCAGGACCGCTCCGGGGCATCGGTGATCACCTCGCGCATCGGCCTGTCCGCCCCCGCCGTCGAGGTCGGCCCCGATTTCGACTTCTGGGCGCACGCGGTCGCCGAGCTCACCACTGGCACCAAGCTCGACTTCGTCATCTGCGACGAGTCGCAGTTCTACACCCCCGAACAGGTCGACCAGCTGGCCCGGCTCGTCGACGAACTCGGCATCGACGTGTTCGCGTTCGGCATCATGGCCGACTTCCGCACCCAGCTGTTCCCCGGTTCACAGCGGCTGGTCGAACTGGCCGACCGGGTCGAGACATTGCAGGTGCAGCCGTTGTGCTGGTGCGGTGCCCGGGCCACCCACAATGCCCGCGTCGTCGACGGCCACATGGTCACCGAGGGTTCCCAGGTCGTGGTCGGTGACACCGAGAACCACACGGCCCAGGTGCACTACGAGGTGTTGTGCCGCAAGCACCACCGCCGCAGGGTGACCAAGCAGATGTCCCTCGCCACCCTGTCACCCGACCTGTTGCCCTTCGAGGAGGACCGATGAACACGAACAATTCGCCCTTGGTCAGCGCCGACGAACTGGCCGGACTGCTCGCCGACGACAACCCACCGCGGCTGCTCGATGCCAGCTACCAGCTCGGCAGCCCGGACTTCGGCGCCGAGCGGTACGCGGCCGGGCATGTACCGGGGGCCGTCTTCGTCGACGTCGAAGAGGTGTTCTCGGCCCATGTCGCTGCGGACGGGCGCGGTGGTCGCCACCCGCTGCCGTCCCCGGACGAGTTGCAGGCGGGTCTTCGGGCTGCCGGCATCAATGACGGTGATGCCCTGGTGGTCTATGACCAGTCCAATTCAATGGGTGCCGCGCGGGGCTGGTGGGTGCTGCGTGCTGCCGGACTCGAGCAGGTGCGCGTGCTGGACGGGGGACTGGCCGCCTGGCGCCAGGCTGGGCTGCCCGTCACGACCGACGTGCCGCTGGTCGAGCCCGGCACCGTGCGCGTCGTGTCGCTGGACCACGCCGACCGCGTCGATGCCGCTGGGGTTGCGGACGCGCTGGCGCAGGGTCGCCGCGTTGTCGATGTGCGCACGCAGGAACGGTTTCGCGGCGAGACCGAACCAATCGACCCGGTGGCCGGGCACATCCCGGGATCGGTGAACCTGCCCGCGGGCGGGCTGCAGCGTGCCGATGGGCAGTTCCTGGCCGTGGACGACCTGGCTGGTGCACTCGACGGGCTGCAGCCCGGCGACGTGGTCTCGTGTGGCTCGGGCATCACCGCGAGCAATGTCATCCTCGCTGCGCAGGCGGCCGGCGTGACGGGGCTGCGGCTGTATGCCGGCAGCTGGTCGGACTGGATCAGCGACCCGTCACGTCCGGTGGCGACGGGGGAGTAGCCCCGTCAGAAACAGAGAGCCCGGGGTGGTGGGGGGGGGGGGGAGGGGGGGGGGAAAGGGAGAGAACGGGCACTATAGAAGGAGAGGACAA
>NZ_JBNINW010000001.1:128295-285165 GCF_050110855.1 Aestuariimicrobium sp. G57
TCCGGTGGCGACGGGGGAGTAGCCCCGTCAGAAAAAGAGAGCCTGGGGTGGTGCGGTGTCGAACCGTTGGTAGTCGAACGGTTCGACACCGCTGTGACGGCTGATGAACCCGACTGGCCTACTCCTGGTCGGGGCGCGGCCCGCCGAAGACGATCTCGTCCCAACTCGGTACGCTGGCGCGGCCCTTCCGGGCCCGGTTGCGGTTGCGGACGCTGACGGTCGGCTCGTCCAGTGCCACCAGGGCGTCCTGCTCGGGTTCGGCAGGCTTCGGCTCGGCAGGCTTTGGCTCAGCCGGCTGTGATTCAGCCGGCTGCGATTCAGTGGCCTTCGGTTCAGTCGGCTTCGGGGCCCCGGCGGCGGCAGCCGCCGCTGCGCTGGTGCGCCGCCCACCGCGCTTGCGGGGGGCCGGACGCGGCGCGGGTGCCGGGGTGTCCGGCGCCTCCGACTCGATGTCGACCGGAACGTCACCCCCCTCGGGTTCGTCATCGGTCACAGGGCGCGACAGGTCCGCATACACGTTCACGGAATCCTCGTCGAAGCTGCTCAGCATCTCGTAGAGCACGTCGAGCTGGGAGCTGTGGCCCACCAGGTCTTCGCGCGAAGCCTCGACCGTGAGTTCCAGTTGCTCGACCAGCGCCGACGGGTCATCACCCTGCGGCACCGGACGGGCCGGGAACCCGGGGGACGCCTGCTGCGCCGCCCCAGCAGGTGCCGTGGGCTGCCGCTCGTCGTCCTCGCCCAGTCCGACCGTCGGTTCATTGTCCGGGTCGGGAACGGCAGGGGAAGCGGCCACTGGCTTCGGTTTCGGCTCACCGATGACGTGCTTGGCGAGGTCGTTGCGCGCCACGCTGAATCGTCCCCGCACGTCGAACAGGAACTCAGCCTGCTGCGGCTCGTCATCGCGGGCCCAGGTGGCCTTGAGGAACCAGCGACGGTCGAGGTCGCGCCAGGCGCTCCACACCAGCGCGTCCGGGTCCTGGCCTTCACGTCGCAGGTTCTCGGCGACAACGGCGCGCAGCGATCGCACCGAGCTCGACTCGCCGGTGCGACGCACGGGCGCCGCGAGTGCCTGTCCGACGACATGTTCGATCTCGGCCAGCACGGGTGCGGCGAACGGCTCGATCTGTTCCACGGGCACGCCAGCGATCGCGGCGACGTCATCGAGTGACTCGCCACCGCGGATCCGGCTCTGGATCTCGCGTGGGCTGAGTGCGCTGTCCATCCGACTCTCCTGTAGCTGTCCTTGATTGTCGAGCGATGGTGGGCCGTGCGGGCACAACCCACCGTCGCGTCAACCTATCAAGCGTGACCAATCACGCACAGGCCCAACACCCCCAACGCTTGACAGTTGGTCGAGGGATTGGGGTGGTCGAGGGATTGGGGTGCTCGAGGGATTGGGGTGGTCCGGGATCAGCGCGGGGTGGTGTCGATGTTGCGGTTCTCGTGGGTGGTGTGCACCCGGTTGCGCTGGGCCTGGGCGATGAACGAGAAGATGACGGCGGCGACACCGGCCACGATCAGGATCCAGCCGAGGATGCCGTCGGTCACGCCCGGAACATCTACCTGCAGGGCCCAGTTGAGCACGGCGCCGATGATGATCAGCACGATGCCGAGTCCGATCCACATGGGGTTCTCCTTCTGTTGTGGGTGACGGTGACCGGCTGCTCCTGGACGGGTTTGCCGGTTCGCTGCGACTGTAGGTGAGGCTGGCTGGCACATGGGGCGACACTCGCGAATCACCAGCAAATCTTGGGGGACTCTTCGTTGGCACACCCCACCCGCAGCCCCCCGACGGTCGTCTGCCGGTTGGCCCGTGGAGCTGGGTCTTGACACGTGTGATATGAATGCGGCGACATGGCCACACCCGACTGGTGGCCGCGCAAGTTGGTGGAGAGGACACGATGGCGACTGATTACGACGCCCCGCGCAAGACTGACGAGGAGATGAGTGAGGACTCCATCGAGGAGCTCAAGACTCGTCGCAATGACCAGAACTCGGGCAAGGTCGACGAGGACGAGGTAGAGGCAGCGGAGGCATTCGAGCTTCCGGGCGCCGACCTGTCCCATGAAGAGCTGACCGTTCGCGTGCTGCCGCGCCAGGCTGATGAATTCACCTGCGCCTCATGCTTCCTGGTCAAGCACCGCAGCCAGGTCGCCGAGATCAAGGGCGACAAGATCTACTGCGTTGACTGCTACTGAGGTTGGTTGCTGCTGAGGTTCTGTGCCGCTGAGGTTCTGCCGGGATGAACACCGGACGACGGTCGGTGACGGGGTGACCCGTCGCCGACCGTCGCCGTGTTGCGGGGCTTGAGTGGCTCAGACCTTGATGACGGTCGGCACCGGCTGCTCGGCCTCGACGCCCTGCAGCCGGGCAAACCGGCGTGCCACGTGTCGCGTCGTGGCCAGCTGTGCCGCGCCCATGCCGACAGCGCTCGACAGCGCCCAGATGAACGCCTCGGTGGCCGGCACGTCCGGATCGCCCGGCGTGGGCGGCTCGTTGCCGGTGGCAACCTTCCAGGCCGACTTCAACAGCTTCTGCACCGCAAACGTGACGCCCGCACCCAGCGCGATCGCGTACACCTTGTGGATGATCTTCTCCGACAGGTCCATGCCGCCATCCTAGGACGACGGCGCAGGGGCGGGCGGTAGGTTGGACACATGAACGACGCTGCCCCGTCGCAGCAGCCTGCTGCGCGTCATGACGACCCTCCCCTGCACGATGAACGGTTGTGGGCGCCGCTGTGGTGGTGGCTCGTCGGCGGGCTGGTGGCGTTCACGTTCGTGGTGGCCGTCTGGTGGGTGCTCACTGATGCGTGGGCCATCGGTGCCGCCGTCGTGTTCTTCGGTGGGCTCGCGGCCGTACTGCTGGGGTCTGGACGAGGCAGGGTGCGGGCCGACGAGACGAGCCTGCATGCCGGCGGTGCCAACGTCGAGTGGGAATGGGTCTCGGGTGCCGTGCCGCTGAACGCGAAACAGTCGGACGAGGCACTGGCCCGCGCCGATGATGGCCGCACCTGGCTGTTCACCCGCCCCTGGCTCAAGACGCACGTGCGGGTACGACTGGCCGACCCGGCCGACCGCAACAGCTCCTGGCTGGTGGCGACGCGTCGTCCCAGGCAACTCGCCACCGTCGTGCTGGCGCATGCGGGCGCGAGGCGTCCCGACGATGGGGCTGCTCAGGGAGCCGACCAGGCAGCACCCGCGGGGAACTCGCATGCCTGACAACCCGATCGAGCTGCAGGTGCACCAGCTTGACCCCGACCTGCCGCTGCCCGGTTATGCGCACCCCGGTGACGCGGGTGCCGACCTGTACGCGAGGGTCGACGTGCACCTGGCGCCGGGGGAGCGGCAGCTGGTGCCCACCGGCATCGCCCTGGCCATCCCGGCCGGCTATGCCGGGTTCGTGCACCCACGCTCGGGCCTGGCGGCGCGGCACGGGCTGGGCATGGTCAACGCCCCCGGTGTGATTGATGCGGGCTACCGGGGTGAGATCCTCGTCAACCTGGTCAACCACGACCCGCTCACCCCGATCCACCTGCGTCGCGGCGACCGCATCGCCCAGCTGGTCGTGCAGGCCGTGGTGACCCCCCGGTTCACGGCAGTGGACGCGCTCGACCAGACCACCCGCGGAACAGGCGGCCACGGGTCTTCCGGCGGCGTTTCCGGTTGGTAGGCTGGTCTGCGGTTGCGCGCGACGCGACCCCACAGATTTTCCAACCCAGACTTTCCAGAATCCCTCGATGTGTGAAAGGCCTTCATCGTGATCTTTGGCCGCAAGAAGAAGCAGAAGCTCGCTGAGGAGGACATCCTCGACGAGAACGAGCTGCTGGAGGATGGCGCCGCCAACGGTGAGGACGAGGACCTCGAGGACGAGGACCTCGAGGACGAGGTCGAGCAGGACGACGCTGATGGTGTCGACGAGGACGACGACGAAGAGCTCGATGAGGACGCCGTCGACGAGCAGGACGGTGAGGATGACGACGACACCGACGTCGACCACGACTTGCGTGAGGACGGCCCCTTCGACATCACCGAGGTCGACCTGGAAGCCGACGAGATCGAACGCCTCGATTTCGGTGCACTGATCCTGACCCCGTTCGACGACATGCAGATGCAACTGCAGGTCGACCAGAGCACCGGCCAGGTGCAGTCGGCGCTGGTGATGGCGGGCCAGTCCGCCATCGAGGTGGCCCTGTTCGCCGCCCCGGCCCGCACGTCGATGGTCTCGGACGTGATCGATGAGATGGCGGCTGCGGCGACTGAGGCGGGTGGCGAGTCGGGCGTGCACGATGGCCCGTTCGGCCCCGAGATCCGCCGCATGATCCCCGTGCAGACCGAAGAGGGCGAGGCCTACCACGTCTCGCGCACCTGGTTTGCGCAAGGACCCCGCTGGCTGCTGCGCGGCGTGCTGATGGGCGAGGCCGCGCAGACTGGCGAAGCTGAGCTCGAGGGCGACGGTGAACTGCTCTTCGAGTTCTTCTGCAATGTGGTCGTCAAGCGTGGCGACGAGCCGATGGTGCCCGGCGACCTGATCCCGATGGAGTTGCCGCCCGAGCTGGCGGCGCAGCAGCAGGAGGCCTGAGAATGGGCAGCGAGGTGGTCGGCAGCCGCCGGCCGGTGGGTATGTGGGGCCGCGCCGTGCGTCGGCTCACGTCGTCCAACGACGAATTCGAGAACGCGGAACTTGCCGACATGGCCCGGGTGTCTGGTTGCCAGACGCTCGCTGACTGCGGTGCACGCACACTGGTGACGCTCCAGGGGCGCATCGCGATGGTGAAGCTGAGCCCCCGCGGCCAGCGGTCCTGGCTCGAGGCCGACCTGCAGGACGGCACGGGCCAGGTGACGCTGGTGTGGATGGGGCGCCGCTCGATCCCCGGCATCGATGCGGGGCGGATGATCCGCGTCAGCGGGCGCCTGGTGAAGCAGGGGCGCCAGGTGATCTACAACCCCAACTACGAACTGCTGAGCTGAGGGGCACGGCCACCGGTCAACTACCGGTGGCCGGTCACGTCCAGTTGGTCACATCCAGGTTTCGCGGTCGTTCGGCGGCGTCTGCTGGCGCTCGTCCTTGCGCTGCTTGATCTTTGGCACGAGCATCTCGGCCAAGGCCTGCTCGTGCGTGGGCGAGACCACGAACAGCACCTCGTCGAGTGCCTCCAGGGCGCCATCGCGTTCCGGCGAGCGGCCCACGCCATCGCGGATCACCGACACCAGCACGGCATCGCCGGGCAGTTGCAGGTCACGGATGGGCACACCGAGGACGGGGCTGTCCTCGGGCATGGTCAGCTCAACCAGGTTGGCCGATCCCTCGCGGAACGTGAACAAGCGCACCAGCTCGCCCACGGTGACCGCCTCTTCGACCAGGGCGCTCATCATCCGCGGGGTCGAGACGGCCACGTCCACACCCCACGACTCGTCGAACATCCATTCGTTGCCGGGGTGGTTCACCCGTCCGACGGTGCGCGGCACCCCGAACTCGGTCTTGGCGAGCAGTGAGTGCACCAGGTTGACCTTGTCATCACCCGTGGCGGCGATCGAGACGTCGAACGTGTCGAGCTGGGCCTCTTCGAGTGAGTCGAGTTCGCAGGCGTCGGCCAGCAGCCAGTCGGCGTCCGGGACGGATTCGGTCTTGATGGCATGAGGGTCACGGTCGATCAGCAGGATGCTGTGGCCGTTGGCGATGAGTTCCTTGGCGATCGAGCGGCCGACATTCCCGGCCCCGACAATGACAACGCGCATGGTTCAACTGCTCCTTGTGTGCCGCTGGGTCAGTGCCGCTTCGGCGGGGCCGCCAGCATGGACTCGACGTCGCTGAGGGTGTCGGACTCGACCGCCGCGAAGACGAGGTCACCGTCCTGCAGCATGGTCGCCTGGGTGGGCACCATGCCCCGTCCGAATCGAAGGACGAAGGGGATCGGCACCCCGACGGCCTGCTGCATGGTGTGGATGCGGGTGCCGATCCAGTCCTCGTGGGTCTTGACCTGCACGAGCTTCGCATGTCCGGACGGATCGGCCCAGACCGGTTCGGAGCCTTCGGGGAGCAGGCCGCGCAACACCTGGTTCGCGGCCCACCGCACGGTCGCCACGGTGCGGATCCCGAGGCGTTCGTAGACCTCGGCGCGGCCCTGGTCATAGATGCGGGCAATGACGTTGTGCAGTCCGAACTCTTCACGCACCACCCGGGCGGCGAGGATGTTGGAATTGTCACCGCTCGACACGGCGGCGAACCCGTCTGCTTCGCGGATGCCCGCCTTGATGAGCACGTCCCGGTCGAACCCGGTGCCCTTGACGGTGATGCCCTTGTACTCGGCGCCGAGGCGGCGGAAGGCGTTGACGTCAAGGTCGATCACGGCCACGGAGTGGTCGCGCTTCTCAAGGGACTTGGCCAGGCTGGCACCCACCCGGCCGCAGCCCATGATCACGATGTGCACGTGGGTCTCCTCCGACGAAGTAGTGGCACGGCGCACACGCTACTCCTGTCCGGGGAGCGCGGTGAACACGGCGACACGAGTCCTGGGGTCCACCCCGCGACACCCCCGCAGGCTGCATTGCGCCCGGTGGTTGAATAAGCCGTTCTCATTCCCACGGCGCCAGGAGCCCCCATGGCCAAACGACTCAAGTTCAACCTGCTCATCCTCGTGCTGGCAGCCATCGTGCTCGGCATCGCGCTGGGCTCGTTGTTGCCCGGCTGGGTGGTGCGTGTCTTCGTCACGTTCAACGGGCTGTTCGGCAACTTCCTGAGCTTCGTCGTGCCGCTGCTGATCGTCGGACTGATCACGCCGGCGATTGACGAGCTGGGCAAGGGTGCTGGCAAGTGGCTGGCTGTGACTGCAGGCATCGCGTATGCCTCGACGATCATCGCGGGTCTGCTCAGCTGGGGCACCAGCATGCTGGCATGGCCGCGCCTGCTGCGCGGCAACGACATCACCGAACTTGCCGACCCCGAATCGGGGCTGGTGACCCCGTTCTTCACCATCGACATGCCGCCGATGTTCGGCGTCATGTCGGCGCTGGTGTTCGCGTTTGTCGTGGGCGTGGCGCTCACCCAGTTCGATGCCCCGGCGCTGCACCAGGTCTTCAGTGACTTCCGTGAGGTCATCAACATCGTCATCAGCAAGGTGATCGTGCCGCTGTTGCCGCTCTACATCTTCGGCATCTTCTTGAACATGACCCATGCCGGCCAGGTCTGGTCGGTCATCCGGTCGTTCTTCCCGGTCGTGCTCGTCGTGTTCGCCCTCACGCTTGTCTACCTGGTCATCCAGTACTCAGTCGCGGGTATGGTCGCCAAGCGCAACCCCTTCACGATGCTGCGCGCGATGATGCCCGCCTACGCCACCGCGCTCGGCACGTCGTCGTCGGCAGCGACCATCCCGGTGACCCTGCGCTCGGCGATCAAGGCCGGGGTTTCCGAGAACATCGCCTCGTTCGTCATCCCGCTGTGCGCGACCATCCACCTGGCCGGCTCGACCATCAAGATCACCGGCTTCGCGCTGGCCATCATGGTGATGTTCGGCATGCCCACGCCTGCCCCCATGATCCTGGGCTTCATCTTCCTGCTCGGCATCGCCATGGTCGCCGCCCCCGGCGTGCCGGGTGGTGCGATCGTCACGGCCGCAGCGCTGCTCGAGAGCCAGCTCGGGTTCACGCCCGAGCAGGTGGGCCTGATGATCGCGACCTATATCGCCATTGACTCGGTGGGCACCGCGGCCAACGTCACCGGCGATGGTGCGATTGCCGTGATCGTCGACAAGCTCGCGGGCCACCCGGGCCACCGCGACCTTGGCCTGCACCTGCCGCACGAGGACGAGCCACAGCCGGCGAACGCCTGAGGTGCACGGGGTGCGGGCGCACGGTCAGGCCAGAACAGATCAGGCTGCCGGCGGCGTCCGCCCGGCACTGACCCCGGCCAGCCCCCACCGCACGGCCGCCACCCCGGCTCGACCACGGGCTCGTCCAGTTCTTGGCTGGGCGAGCCCCAACTGGTCGGACGCCCAGCCCTGCAGCACCGCCAGCCCGCCTGCGGCCAGCAGGCCGTAGGCGGGGCGGGCCCACCAGGCCAGCGGCGGGGTGTGCAGCAGGAACCTGGCAGCTTCGGTTGCAGCGGGGCTGACCTCAAGCTCGGGGCGGTAGCAAAGGATCGCCGCCTCGAGCCCGGCGACCGACGTCGGCGGTTCGATGACCCCGAGCTTCGCGGCCGCCAGGCCACACTGTTCGACGTAGCGGTCTTCGTCAGCGGGGGACAGCGGGTCGACGCCATAGGCCCGGTGGCCGGCCAGGAAGGCCCAGATCTCGGCGATGTGCACCCACCTCAGCAGGTGCGGGTCGCCGGCGCGGTAGGGGCGGCCGCGAAAGTCCATGCCGCGCACCCGGTCGTGCACCGCCCGCACTCGGGCGATCATCGCCTCGGCGTCGGCGATGGTGCCGAACGTGGTGCGGCCGATGTAGTCGCTGGTGCGGGCCAGCCGTCCCCAGGGGTCGGACTTGTAGCCCGAATGCCCAGCGACGCCGGCCATCGCCAGCGGGTGCAGGGATTGCAGCAGCAGGGCGGTGACGCCGCTGGCGAACATGGCGGCGTCGTCGTGCACGCGCCAGATGGGGTCGGCGGGGGTGAACCACCGTGGGCCCGGCTTGTCGACGGTGTCGGCACGCCGGGCCAGCGGGTCATCGCCGCCGACGCGACTGAGCACGGCCATGCCTACGCGCCGCTGCAACCCGGTGATGGGGGACATGTGCCCAGCGTATGCGGGGCCCGTCGGACCTTCCCGAACCGGCCGACACTGATTGGTTTGACGTCAGTTCCGACGTCAAACCACTCAGTGTCGCCGCGGCTGGCCCGGGCTCACTTGCTCGCGCGCCTGGCCACCAGATCCGTGATCCGTGCCACCAGCGAGGCCGCGTCCAGCCCTTGTTGCTGCTGCAACCCAGCGTAAGTACCCGTGTGGACGAAGCCATGGGGCACCCCGATGATGTCGACCACGGCGCCACCTTCACGAGCGATCAGCTCGCTCACGACGCCGCCCAGGCCACCCCGGTCGTAGTGCTCCTCGACCGTGACCACATGCCCCGTCCGACGGGCCGACTCGAGCACCAGTTGCTCGTCCAGCGGGATGATCGTGCCCAGGCAGATCAGGTCGACATCGATGCCCGCGGCAACCAGCTCGTCGACGGCCTTCATCGTCTCGATGGTCTGGTAGCCGGCCGAGACCACGCTCACCTGGCTGCCCTCACGCACGTGCCGGCCCTTGCCGATCTCAAAGTCCTCGTCGAACAGCGCCGGCACATTGCCGGCACCGATGCGCATGTAGACCGGACCGTCGTGCTCGATCATGGCCTTCACACCGGCGCGGATCTCGGAGTAGTCCTGCGGGGCGAGGATGGTCACGCCGGGGATCATCCGGATGATCGCGTAGTCCTCGAGGGAATGGTGCGTCGAACCGAGGTCGGCATAGGTCATGCCACCGTTGCGTCCCACGATCTTGACGTTCTGGCCCATGTAGCCGATGTCGTTGCGGAACTGCTCGTAGTTGCGGGCGGTCACGAACGGCGCGATCGCGCAGAAGACCGGCACCTTGCCCGTAGTTGCCAGGCCGGCGGCCATGCCGGTGGCGCCCTGTTCTTCGATGCCCACCTCGAAGTAGCGCTCGGGATGGGTCTTGAGGAACTCGCCGAACCCCGACGACTTGCCCGAGTCGGTCGAGATCACGACGACGCGCTGGTCAGCCTCGGCCACCTCGGCGACGGCGCGGCCGAACTCCTTGCGGGGGTCGTAGGTGGGTTCATCGGTGCTCATCGGGCGGCCTCCAGGGTCGTGATCAGTGCGTCGCTCTCGGTGACTGCCTCGGCCAGCTCGTCGGCCTTCGGCTTCCAGTAGTGGCTGGGCACGGTGCCCTCGATCGAGCTGACGCCCCTGCCCTTGGTGGTGCGCGCCACGAAGACGGTCGGTTTTCCGGGCTGGGTGGGGGCCGAGTCGAGCGCAGCGGTGATCTCGGCCATGTCGTGACCGTCGATCTCGGACGCCGACCAGCCGAAAGCGCGGAACTTCTCGACGACCGAGGCCATGTCCATGACCTCGGCGGTGGTGCCCGAGATCTGCATGCCGTTCAGGTCGACGAAGACGATGATGTTGTCGAGCTTGTGGTGGGCGGCGATGGCGGCGCCCTCCCAGTTGCTGCCCTCGGGCAGTTCGCCGTCACCCATCATCACGAAGATGCGCGCGTCGGGGTGCTCGTGGCGCAGCCCCAGGGCCATGCCGCAGGCGATGGGCAGCCCGTGGCCGAGTGCGCCGGTGTTGGCCTCGATGCCCTGCAGCAGGCTCATGTTGGGGTGGCCGGGCACGGGGGAGGACAGTGCCCCGTACTGGTCGAGCACCGACGCGTCGATGATGCCGCGTTCGGCGAGCACGGCGTACTGGCCCATCGCCTTGTGGCCCGCCGAGAGCAGGAACCTGTCGCGCCCGGGGTCGTCCACGCCGTCTGCGGGCCGCATCGCGTGGAAGTAGATCGCGGTGATCATGTCGATCGCCGACATCGAGCCACCGAGGTGGCCAGAGGGGTTCGCGACCAGCATTCTCAACACATTGCGGCGCGCACGGGCGGCGTGCAGTCGCAGGTCGTCCAGTTCGGAAGTCATGTCTGTCCCGTGGTCAGGTGGGTGTGCTGGCGACCAGCGCTGCCCACAACTTGTCTACTCCAATCGTAGACAACTAGACAGGTATATACAAGCATGTCTTGCGCTGATGCGCGCAACTCGTGGCAACAGGCGTACTGTGCTCGGCGTGAACATTGTCGATGGGCTCAAGCGGCTCGTCATCGGACGAAAGCTCGCCTCGACCCAGCTGGGGGAGACCCTGCTGCCGAAGCGGATCGCACTACCGGTCTTCGCGTCCGATGCGCTCAGTTCCGTGGCCTACGCGCCGGACGAAATCCTGCTCACCCTCTCGCTGGCTGGCATGGCGGGCTTCGCCTTCTCGTGGCAAATCGGCCTGGCTGTCGCCATCGTGATGTTCGTGGTGGTGCTCAGCTATCGCCAGAACGTGCATGCCTACCCCAGCGGTGGCGGCGACTACGAGGTGGCGACCATCAACATCGGCCCGAGCGCGGGCCTGACCGTGGCCAGCGCCTTGCTGGTCGACTACACGCTGACGGTGGCCGTCTCGGTGTCGTCGGGTGTGCAGAACGCCAAGGCCATGCTGCCTTTCATCGAGGGCCACGAGGTCTGGATCGCCACCGGCGTGATCTTCGTCCTCGCCCTGGTCAACCTGCGCGGCGTGCGGGAGTCGGGGACGATCTTCGCCATCCCGACCTACGGGTTCATGATCGCGGTCATCGGCATGGTGATCTGGGGGCTGACGCGCATCTACGTCTTTGGTGACGCCGTGCTGTCGCCCACCGCCGACTGGACCGTGGTGGGCGTGGACCAGTACACCAACCTCGAGGGCTTCGCGATGGTTGCGCTGCTGGCGCGGTCATTTTCGTCCGGCTCTGCGGCCCTGACCGGTGTCGAGGCCATCTCGAACGGTGTGCCGGCCTTCAGGGCTCCGAAGTCTCGCAACGCCGCGGCCACGCTTGCCCTGTTGGGCACCATCGCCATCTCGATGCTCATGGGCATCCTGATCCTGGCCAACAAGGCCCGCGCACACCTGATCGACGAGCACGGCGGCTCGTACTATGTGCTGCCCGACGGGTCAGTGCAGCATGACCCCGGCATGACCGTGATCGGCCAGCTGGCACATGCCGTCTTCTATGACCAGTTCAGACCCGGGTTCTACATCGTGCTGGGCTTCACGATGATCATCCTGGTGCTGGCCGCCAACACCGCCTTCAACGGCTTCCCGGTGCTGGGTTCGATCCTCGCCAAGGACGGGTTCCTGCCGCGGCAGCTGCACTCCCGCGGTGACCGGCTGGCCTATTCGAACGGCATCGTCACCCTGGCGATCGCGGCGATCGTGTTGGTGGTCATCTTCCAGGCCTCGGTCACCGCGCTGATCCAGCTCTATGTGGTGGGTGTGTTCGTGTCGTTCACCGTGAGCCAGTTCGGCATGATGCGCCACTGGACGAGGCACTTGTTGACCGAACGGGACCCCGTCGAGCGCAGCCGCATGAAGCGCGCACGAGTCATCAACGCCATCGGTTTCACCATGACGGCGACCGTGCTGGTGATCGTCCTTGTCTCGAAGTTCGTGCATGGCGCCTACCTGGCTGTCATCGCCATGGCGGTGCTGTTCATGCTCATGCGGGCCATCCGGCGCCATTACGACGCCGTCGCCCGCGAACTCAAGGTCACCGACGTGACCGAACGCAGCATGCCGTCGCGGGTGCATGCCGTGGTGCTCGTCAACGGCGTCGACCTGCCGACCGTGCGGGCTGTGATGTATGCCAAGGCGACCCATCCGAGCAGGATCGAGGCGGTGCATGTGGCCGTCGACGACGACGTCTCGAACCGCACGTTCGACGACTGGGAGGACCAGGACTTCGGGGTGCCGCTGCGCGTCGTGGCCTCGCCATACCGTGAAGTGACCACGCCCTTCATCAACTACGTCAAGACCTTGCGGTCCGACAGCCCGCGCGATGTGGTAATCGTCTACATCCCCGAGTACGTCGTGGGCCACTGGTGGGAGGGGCTGCTGCACAACCAGACGGCCCTGTTGATCCGCACGCGGCTGCACTTCATCCCCGGTGTGATGGTGACCAGCGTGCCCTACCGGCTGCAGAGTTCGTCGCGCGCGCTCGACCAGATCAAGCGCGACCACCCTTCGGCGTGGCGACGGGCCGGTGTGGCCGCCCACGAGATCGACCGGACCACATAGGCGTCGCGCCCGACTGGGCCCGGGGGGACAATCACAGGAAATGTTCCCCGAGCCGATCCCTCAGACCCAAGGAGTCGGCGCACCGGCGGGGGCCGGAGGACAGTGCCGGGGGCCTTCCCCCCGGGCCCTGTCCTTCCTGCTCTTACTGGGGTCGAGTTCAGTAACGAATCGGTAACGCATTACCCGTGTGGGGGGTGACATCCGTCACATTCAGGGCTAGGTTTCTGATACCTGAACCACCTGTCAGGTTTTGGTCATCGATGACCATCACCGGCACCCCCGCACCGTCCGGTCACCGCTGACCGGGCTGCACACCGAACACTGCTCGAAAGGCATCCCATGCTGAGTCTCTCCCGCCGGTCGCTGGGGCTCGCGGCCGCCGCCACCCTGGTGCTGTCCGCCTGCGCCCCCGACGAGAACGGCACCGGCACCTCCAGCCAGGATGGCGGTGGCTCGACCACGGCCATCAACGTCGCCATGATCACCTCGATCACCGGGGCACTGGCCGCCTACGGCGCCGCCTACAAGGCCGGCTTCGAGGCCGGCTGGGCCCATGTCACCAACGGCACGGGCAAACTCGACGGTTACGACGTCACGTTCAACTGGCTTGACGACCAGGGCAACCCCGACACTGCCGTGAACCACTTCAAGGACCAGGTCGGCAAGGACGCGAAGATCGTCGCGGGGCCCGCATCCTCGGGTATCGCCGCCCAGCTCGCCGGCCAGGCCGAGCAGAACAAGACGCTGTTCATCTCGGGTGCCGCCGCAGCCGATGCCATCACCGGCATCAACAAGTACACGTTCCGTTCCGGGCGCCAGACCTACCAGGATGTCGCCACTGCGGGCACCATGCTCGACGACCTCAAGGGCAAGAAGATCACGGTCTTCGCCCAGGACAACGCGTTCGGCCAGGGCAATGTGGCCGGCGTCAAGGCCGTGCTCGGCGGCAAGGGCGCCACCGTCAGTGAGATCCTGGTCGCCGAGGACGCCAAGGAGTTCACCCCCTTCGCCACCCAGATCATCAATGCCAAGCCAGACCTGGTCTTCGTGGCCTGGGCCGGCGCCACCACCGCCGCGATGTGGCAGTCGCTCAGCCAGCAGGGTGTCTTCGACAAGACCACCGTCGTCACAGGTCTGGGTGACGTGGCCTCGTACCAGGCCTACGGCGCCGCCTCAGAGAAGCTGCAGTTCCTCAACCACTACTTCAGCGGCGCAGCCGGCACCGAGATCGAGAAGGCCATGATCGATGCCGTCACCAAGGCGGGTGCCGTACCCGACCTGTTCACCCCCGACGGCTTCGTCGGCGCCCAGATGGTGGCCCGCGCCATCAGCGAGGGCAAGGGCGAGACCGATGCCATGATCGCCGCGCTCGAGGGGTGGGAGTTCGACTCCGTCAAGGGCCGGATCACCGTGCGCAAAGAGGACCACGCCATGTTGCAGCCGATGTACCAGGCGAAGTTGGTCAAGGGCGCCGACGGCAAGTTCGCCCCCCAGAAGATCGCCGAGGTCAAGCCGGACGAGGTCGCACCACCGGCCAAGGCCTGACCTGCCCGACGCGCACCACATTGCCGCAGACCCCGAAAGCGACCAGATGAACCAGCCTGCCCCCGCCGGCACCCACACGAGTCCCGCCCTTGCCCTCCACGGCATCAGCCTGCAGATCGGCGGCGCCCAGATTCTTCGGGGCGTCACCCTGTCGGTCAACCGTGCAGAGATGATCGGGGTGATCGGCCCCAACGGGGCCGGCAAAACCACCCTGTTCAACATCATCTCAGGCGTGGTCACCCCGACCGGTGGACGGGTGGAGGTCGAGGGGACAGACGTGACGACCCTGTCGATCCCGCGGCGGGCAAGGTTGGGCCTGGGGCGCACCTTCCAGACCTCGAGCGTCTTCCAGACGCTCAGCGCCCACGAGAACGTGCGCCTGGCCGCCCAGGCCAAGCTTGGCCGTGCCACCAGCCCGTTCGTCTTTCCCCGCCGGGGTGACGCCGCCAGCACCATCGCCGACGAGAAGCTCGACGAGGTGGGGTTGGCGCACCACGCGCAGACGATCTCGGGCGTGCTGAGCCACGGTGACAAGCGCAAGCTCGAGATCGCGATGCTGCTGGCCACCGACCCGCAGGTGATCCTGCTGGACGAGCCGATGGCCGGGGTGGGCTCGGGTGATGTTCCGGGGCTGGTCGAGGTCATCCGCCGCGTGCACCGGGGCGGACGCACCGTCCTGCTGGTCGAACACCACATGGAGGTGCTGCTGGGCCTGGTCGAACGGGTGGCGGTGCTGCACCACGGTGAACTGCTGGCCTTCGACTCACCCGACGTCGTCATGAACGACGCCACCGTCAAGCAGGCCTACCTGGGCAGTGCGGCATGAGCGGCACCCACACCCACAGCGGGGGTCCCGCCATCCTCGAGGTCAGTGGACTGCACGCCCGCATCGCCGGCCAGCTCGTCGTCGAGGACGTGAGCTTCACCGTGCCGGCGCACGGTGTGACCGCCCTGCTGGGGCGCAACGGTGTCGGCAAGACCTCGACGCTGAAGGCGCTGCTCGGGCTCAACGACCGCACCGGGACCGTCATCTACCAAGGTCGCCGCATCGACCACTGGCCGACGCACAGGATCGTACAGGCGGGCATCGGCTACGTGCCCGAGGACCGTGAGGTCTTCCCGGGGCTGACCGTCGAGCAGAACCTCAAGTTGGCCGAGCGCACCGCCCGGCCGGACTACTCCGTCGTCGACAGGCTCTTCCCCGAACTGCGGCAGCGCGCCGCACAGCGTGCAGGCACGCTGTCGGGTGGCCAGCAGCAGATGGTCTCGCTCGCCAGGGTGCTGATCAACACCAACGACCTGCTGCTGGTCGACGAGCCCACCAAGGGGCTGGCGCCGCGCATCGTCCACGAGGTGACCGGGGCGCTGCAGGTCGCAGCCGCCACCACCCCGATGCTGCTGGTCGAACAGAACCTGGCCGTGGTGCGTGAACTCGCCGACACCGTGGTGGTGCTCTCGGGTGGCCGGGTGGTGCACGCCGGCAATGCCACGGCATTCCTCGACGACCCGCACCTGGTCAACGCACACCTCGGCGTCTCGACGGGCGCCCCCGAACAGCAGCACCTTGCCGCCACCGCCGGACAGGTCGCCCACCACGAGGACCACACCATGCCCCCACACCTCACCGACCCCGACCAGGCTGCGGCCATGGCCGACACCGGCACCGAGCACCCGGGGGGACGAGCGTGAGCACCGTCATCCTGCTCGCCATCACCGGCATCGGCCTGGGCGCGCTGTACTTCCTGGTCGCCAGCGGCCTGTCGCTGACCTATGGCCTGATGGGCGTGCTGAACTTTGCCCACGGCAGCTTCCTGACCCTCGGCGCCTTCATCGGCTGGGAGGTCAGCCGCCGCATGGCCGACGGCACCTGGGGCGGCCTGCTGCTGGCCCTGCTGGTCGGTGCCCTCACCGGGGCCGTCTTCGCCGCCATCACCGAATTCTTCTTCGTGCGCCGCCTCTACAACCGCCACATCGAACAGGTGCTCGTGACCGTCGGCATCGGACTGGCCACCGTCGCCCTGTTCGAGGGGATCTGGGGCACCGACCCCATCCACACCACCCAGGTGCCCTGGCTCGACGAGACCACCACCGTCCTGGGGGCCCGCGTGCCGAACGACCGGTTCCTGCTGATCATCTGTGCCGCCCTCGTGCTCGCCGCCATCGTCGCGTTCCTGCGATTCACCCGCTATGGCCTGATCATCCGCGCCGGGGTGCAGAACCGGACGATGGTGACGGCCCTGGGCATTGACGTGCGCCGCTCATTCACGCTGGTCTTCGCCATCGGTGGCGCGGCTGCAGGACTGGGCGGTGTGCTGGCCTCGGTCTACGACGGCTACGTGTCGCCCCACCTCGGGGGCGCCCTGCTGATCTATGCCTTCATCGTGACCGTCATCGGTGGCATGGGCTCACTCGCCGGCGCCGCGATCGCCTCGGTGCTGGTCGCGGTGGTGCAGCAGTTCGCCAACTACTACGCCGGCGGTACCGGTGACCTCGCGGTCGTGCTTGCCCTGGCCGTCGTGCTGTTGGTCCGTCCCCGCGGACTGATGGGAGCCACGGCATGAACTCGGTGCGCGCATTCTTCTCGTCCACCATGGGCAGGATCGCCCTGCCGGTCGCGCTGGTTGCGTTCGCGGCGCTGCTGCCGATGCTGAACATCTACGTGCCGGGCGTGATGCCCGGGCCGAGCTACCAGGCCGGTGCCCAGCAGATGTTCGCCTATGCCTTCCTGATCGCCGCCCTGGCCCTGAGCTACCACCTGATGTTCGGTCTGGCCGGCATGCTCAGCTTCGGCCATGCGATGTTCTTCGGCCTCGGCGCCTATGGGCTGGCCATCTCGCTGAAGCAACTCGCCCCGCGGGACTGGGGCACCCCGGTGACGTTCGTGGTCGCGATCGTGTTCACCCTGGTGCTCGGGTTCGTGGTCGCCACGATCGCCGGGGCCGTCGCCCTGCGCGTCAGCGGCATCACGTTCGCCATGGTGACGCTGGCGTTCGCCCAGGCCCTCAATGTGCTGGTCCGCCGCAACCCGGGTCGGTTGACCGGAGGTGAAGAGGGCATCTCGGTGACGACCTCGGTCGTGCCCGATGCCCTGGTGGGCGTGCGCAATACCGAGAACCTGTACTGGATGGCGCTCGGCGTGCTCGTGCTGGTCTACCTGATCACGCTGTGGGTCGAGAAGTCACGCGTGGGCACCGTCACCGCAGCCGCCCGCGACAACGACCTGCGGGTGCGGGTGCTCGGCCTGCAGCCCTACCTGGTCAGGCTGTTCGTGGCCACTGCAGCGGCGGTGCTCGCCGTCATCGCCGGCATCGCGTTCGTGCTGCTGCAGTCGGGCACCACCCCACGCGTGACGACATCGGACTTCACGCTGACGCTGCTGGTCATCGTCGTGCTCGGCGGGGTCGGGTACCGCTGGGGCGCCATCGTGGGTGCACTCGTCTATACCCTGCTCGACCAACGGCTCTCGTCACTGGCCAACAGCGAGTTCGTCGAGAACCTGCCGCCGGTGCTGCATGTGCCCCTGTCCGAACCGCTGTTCATCCTCGGCACCCTGTTCGTGCTCGTGGTGATGTTCGTGCCGGGTGGCATCGCCGGCACCGTCACCCGGCTGGGACGACGTCCTGCGCACCAACCCGGGATCGACGCGCTGGACACAGCGGAAGAGTCGACGGCGAAGGCCGGCGGAGCAGGATTGGGCCATGCCAATGCCTGAGAAGACCACCCGCGAGGGACTGCACACGCTGGGTCGCTGGCCGGCCCACCGGGCGGCACTCGACCCCGACCGCATCGTGCTGGTCGACCGTGGACTGCCGATGACCGCTGCCGAGCTCGAGCACCGCGCGAGCCGGCTTGCCGACCGCCTGCGCGGTGCCGGGTATGGCCCCGGCAGCGTGCTGGCCACCGTCTCTGGCAACAGCGCCGACCACGTGGTGCTGCTGTTCGCCTGCGCCAAGGCTGGTGTGGCCATGGCGCCGCTGAGCTGGCGGCTGACCCCGCACGAACTGGCGGGGCTGCTCGAGGTGGTCGTGCCCGACCTGGTCGTTGCCGAACACACCTTCTCGAGCATGGTCGACCTGGTCGAGGCGCTGGGCACCAGTTGGCCTCGCGTCGAGCTCGGCGAGCACGGCATCGAGGGCTACGCCGTCCTGCCACCTGTGACGCGACCCGGCACCGACGCAGCCGACCCACGCCCGGCAGCCGATGACGATGCGCTGCTGCTCATCCCGACGGCGGGTACCACCGGCGTGCCCCGGGTCGCGGTGCTGACCCAGGCGAACTGCGACTGGACGAACCGTGCCCACGGTGAAGCCATCGGCATGGGCAGCGCCGACGTCGTGCTGTCGGTGCTGCCCCAGTACCACGTGGGTGGCTGGAACATCCACCTGCTGCAGGCCCTGCGCGTGGGTGCCCTGGTGGTGCTCGAACGTTCCTTCGACCCGGGCCGCGCGTTGCGGCTGATCGACGAACACCGGGTCACCGTGATGATGGGGGTGCCGTCCAACTACGCGTTGATGGCCCAGCACCCGGACTTCGACATGGCCGCGCTGACCAGCCTGCGCGCCGTGGTCAGTGGGGGAGCGGCGCTGCCGACCAGTGTCGCCGAACGCTGGGCCGGTCGCGGGGTCGTGCTGCAGCAGGGCTACGGGCTCAGTGAGGCCTCGCCCAACGTGTTGTTGCAGTCACGCGACGACGCGTTGTCCCGGCCGGGTGGGGTCGGGCGTCCCTACCCGTTCGTCGAGGTGGCGCTCGCGGACCCCGCGACCGGCGCCCACCTGCAGGGTGCCGCTGAAGGTGAACTGGTCGTCCGGGGTCCGAACGTGTTCGCGGGCTACCACCGCGACCCGATCGCGACCGCCGACGTCGTGCGCGACGGGTGGCTGCACACCGGTGACCTCGCGCGCCGCGACGCCCAGGACCGGTACTGGATCGTCGGACGCCTCAAGCACATCTTCATCTCGGGTGGTGAAAGCATCGCGCCCGCAGAGATCGAGGCCGTGCTGCGGCTGCACCCGGCAGTTGCCGACGCAGCCGTGCTCGGCGTTCCGGACGAGCGCTGGGGTGAAGTGCCGGTGGCGTGGGTCGTGGCGGCGGGGCAGGTCGAGGCCGATGACATCCTGCGGCTGGCCCGGGCACGGCTGGTCGGCTTCAAGGTGCCCACCCGCGTGCTGTTCGTCGACCACATCCCGCGCACGGCACTGGGCAAGGTGCGCCACGACGACCTGCTCACGCTCTGGCAACAACAGGGGGCCCGATGAAACCCGAACCACGCACCGCCAAGGGGCGCCAGACCCGCCGCAATCTGCTCGAGGCCGCTGAACACGTGTTCGCCGAACTCGGCTACCAGGAGGCGTCGATCACCAGGATCACCGAGCGTGCCGGCGTCGGACAGGGCACGTTCTACCTGTACTTCGATTCGAAGCTCGACCTGTTCAGCCAACTCGTGGACGACCTCAGCTCCCGCGTGCGCCGCGCCATGGCCGAGGGCGCGGCACCGGGTGCCAGCCGCATCGAGGTCGAGCGGGCCGGTTTCGCCGGCTTCTTCCGGTTCATCGTCGAGCACCCCGGTTTGTACCGCATCATCCGTGAGGCCGAGTTCGCCGCCCCCGATGCGCACCGGCGGCACTACACCAAGCTCAGCGATGGCTACATCGCCGGCCTGTCGCGGGCGCGCGCCGCCGGTGAGGTCGGCGACATCGACCCCACCGTTGCCGCCTGGGCCCTGATGGGTGCCGGTGAGCTGATCGGCAAGCGCTGGGTGCTCTGGAACGGCAGTCCCCAACCCCTGTCCGATGACGACCTGGACGCGGTCGTCGCCTTCGTGGCCTCTGCACTGGGGGCCACTACATCCGCCAACACCCGCAAGGAGAACTGATGACTGACCTGACCGGCAAGCATGCCGTCGTCACCGGTGGTGCCTCCGGCATCGGACGCGCCATTGCCGCCGCGTACGCCGCCGCCGGGGCCCGCGTCACCGTCGCCGACCGTGACGAGGCCGCCGCCAACACCGTCGCCGCCGAGATCGGCGGCACCGCCTGGGTCGCCGACCTGGACGACACCGCCTCACTCGAAGGCCTCAGCCTCGACGCCGACATCCTGGTCAACAACGCCGGCATGCAGGTGATCAACCCCATCCAGGACTTCGACCCCGCCGCCTGGCGACGCATGCACCGGGTCATGCTCGAGGCCCCGTTCCTGCTGATCCGCGCCTGCCTGCCGCACATGTACGCCAACAACTGGGGCCGGGTCATCAACATCAGCTCGGTGCACGGCGTGCGGGCCTCGCCGTTCAAGTCGTCCTATGTCGCGGCCAAGCACGGCCTCGAGGGCCTGAGCAAGGTCACGGCGCTCGAGGGCGGCCCGCACGGGGTCACCAGCAACTGCATCAACCCGTCCTATGTGCGCACCCCGCTGGTCGAGAACCAGATCGCCGACCAGGCCCGCATTCACAACATCGCCCCTGAGGATGTGGTCGAGAAGATCATGCTCACCGAATGCGCCGTCAAGCGGCTGATCGAACCGGACGAGGTCGGCGCCCTCGCGCTGTTCCTGGCCTCGGATGAGGCCGGCATGGTGACGGGCGCCAGCTACCTGATGGATGGTGGGTGGACTTCCCGATGACCGCATCCCTGATCGGGGCTGCCGAGGCCACTGAGGCGGTCCCCGTCCGCGGCGGCCTCATGCACGTGGGCGCCTGGCACCGCGCAGCCCCCGGGCTGCCGGTGCTGGCCGTGCACGGCATCACCGCCAGCCACCAGTCGTGGGCACGGGTCGCCTCGCACTTGCACGACGTGGCCGTGGTGGCCCCCGATCTGCGTGGCCGTGGCCGTTCGCGTGACCTGCCCCAGCCCGGTCGCCTGGACGACCACGCCGACGACCTGGTGGCCGTGCTGGACCAGTTCGGCATCGAGCGAGCCGTGCTGGTCGGGCACAGCATGGGCGCTTTCGTGACGACCCGCTTCGCCCAGCGCCATGGCGACCGACTGGCCGGGGCGTTGCTGGTCGACGGCGGCTGGCCGCTGCCGCAGCCCGCGCCACGGGCCGACGGCAGCCTGCCCCGGGCCGATGAACTGCTGGGCCCGGCCATCGACCGGCTCTCGATGACCTTCACCGACCCCGAGCAGTACCGCGAGTTCTGGCGCCAGCACCCGGCCTTCGGGCCGTTCTGGGACGACTGGTTGCAGGCATATGTCGACTACGACCTCATGGGCCGGCCCCCAGAGCTGCACCCCTGCTCGCACCCCGATGCCGTCAGGGCGAACCTGCTGGAACTGGCCGACGCGCCGGCGCACCTGGCTGCACTGGCCAGCCTGCCCGAGGGCACTGAACTCGTCCGGGTCGACCTGGGACTGCTGAACGAACCCGCGGGGCTCTACCCCCGCGACCACGCCGCGGCGCTGGTCGGCCAACTGCCACACCTCAGGCTCACGAGCGTCGAGGGCCCGAACCACTACACCATCGTGCTGGGTGAGCCCGGCGCGTCCCTCGTGGCCCGGGCCACCCGGCAGGCGCTGGCAGCCGCTGAGGCGCGGCTGGGCACCCCGGGCGACCACCACCTCGTCCCGGCGGCTGCTGCCGCCCCGTTGGAAGGACACTGATGGCCATCGACAAAGTCGTCGCGACACCGGCCGAGGCCGTGGCCGACATCCCGGACGGGGCGCTGCTCACCGTCGGCGGGTTCGGCCTGTGCGGCAACCCCATGGCGCTGATCACCGCGCTCGTTGACCAGGGCACGACCAACCTCACCGTCGCCAGCAACAACTGCGGCGTCGACGACTGGGGCCTGGGGCTGCTGCTGGCGACGGGCCAGATCACCCGCATGATCAGCTCGTACGTCGGCGAGAACAAGGAGTTCGAACGCCGTTACCTCACGGGGCTGCTCGAGCTCGAGCTGGTTCCCCAGGGCACGCTGGCCGAACGCATGCGCGCCGGCGGCTCAGGCATCGCCGCGTTCTTCACCCGCACCGGCGTGGGCACGCAGGTCGCCGACGGCGGTCTGCCCCAGCGCTACCACCCGGACGGGTCGGTGGCGAAGGCCTCGGCCCCCAAACAGGTGCAGACCTTCGACGTCGACGGCACGCCGCAGGACTTCGTGCTCGAGACCGCCATCCGCTCGGACTTCGCGCTGGTGCACGCCCGTTTCGCTGACCGGCACGGCAACCTCGTCTTCCACGCCGCGGCGCGGAACTTTTCCCCGGTCGCCGCGATGGCCGGCAAGGTGTGCATCGCCCAGGTCGAAGAGGTCGTCGAGCCGGGCCGGCTGGGCCCTGACGAGATCCACCTGCCGGGTGTGTTCGTGCACCGGGTCGTCGAGGTGGGAACCGACATCGAAAAGCGCATCGAGAAGCGCACCGTGAGCGCGCAGACCGGCCAGGAAGGGGCATGACATGGCACTGACCCGCCATCAAGTGGCGGCCCGCGCCGCACGCGAGCTTGCCGACGGCATGTACGTCAACCTGGGCATCGGCATGCCCACGCTGGTGCCGAACTACGTCCCCGAGGGGGTCACCGTGGTGCTGCAGAGCGAGAACGGCATCCTGGGGGTGGGGCCGTACCCGACTGAGGATGCCGTCGACCCCGACTTGATCAACGCCGGCAAAGAGACCGTGACCCTGCTGCCCGGGGCGAGCTTCTTCGACTCCGCCACATCGTTCGGCATGATCCGTGCCGGCAAGATCGATGCCGCGATCCTGGGCGCCATGCAGGTCTCGGCCGGCGGCGACATCGCCAACTGGATGATCCCCGGCAAGATGGTGAAGGGGCCGGGCGGGGCCATGGACCTGGTACACGGTGCCGCGAGGGTGATCGTGCTGATGGAACATGTCGCCAAGGACGGCTCACCCAAGATCCTGCCCGAGTGCTCCCTGCCGCTGACCGGCAAGGGGGTGGTCGACCGCATCATCACCGACCTGTGCGTGCTCGACGTCGCCGCTGACGGGCTGCGGCTGGTCGAACTCGCCCCTGACGTCACGCTCGACCAAGTGCGCCGGGGCACCGGTGCCCCCATCATCACCAACGAGGAGGACGCCGCATGACCACCATGCTGGACGGCATCACCGGCGGGATCGTGGACACCCCTCGCGGTGGCTTCCACGTGATCCGCGCCCATGCCAACCCGTCGGGGCCCTACGACCCCGCAGACATCCCGGTCGTGTTCATCCACGGCAACGTGTCGAGTTCGCTGTTCTACCAGCCGACCATGCTCGGCCTCGGCAGGGACAGCCTGGCCACCGACCTGCGCGGCTTCGGTGACTCCGAGACGCTGCCGGTCGATGCGACCCGGGGAGTGCGGGACTTCTCGGACGATGTCGCCGCGGTGCTCGACTCACTGGGCATCGCCCGGGCCCACCTGGTCGGGTGGTCGATGGGCGGTGGGGTGGTGCAGCAACTGCTGCTCGACCGCCCCGACCTGGTCGCCACGCTCACCCTGATCTCGCCGGTCTCGCCCCACGGCTTCGGCGGCACCCGCCTGGACGGCAGCCCCCTCAGTGTCGACGCGGCCGGCACCGGCGGCGGGGGAGCCAATCCCGAGTTCGTCGCGTCCCTGGCCGCGCAAGACACCTCGGCCGACACACCGACCACGGCCCGCTCGGTGTTCCGCACCACCTATGTGGCCCCCGGCTACTCGTCCGACCTCGAAGACCTGTGGGTCGAGTCGATGCTGTCGACCGCGCTGGGCGACGACAACTACCCGGGCACCACAGCTGCCTCGGCATCGTGGCCCGGTTTCGCGGCTGGCACGCGGGGGGTGCTCAACACCATGGCACCGACGTACTTCAACACGGCTGGCATCGTCGAAAGTGCCCACAAGCCGCCGGTCCTGTGGGTGCACGGCGAGCTGGACGCCATCGTGGGCGACGAGACCTTCTTCGACCTGAACACCTTGGGCAAGCACGGCATCATCCCGGGGTGGCCCGGCGACGAGGTGGCCCCACCGCAACCCATGGTCGCCCAGACCCGCGCAGTGCTCGACGCCTACCGCGCCAACGGTGGCGATTGCACCGAGCTGGCCCTGCCGGGGGTGGGGCATTCGGCCCACCTGGAGCGTCCTGAACAGTTCCGCGAGGCGCTGCTGGCACACATCGACGGCGGGGAACAGGGGCAGTCATGAGCCTCGATCCCGGCGCCATCGTCATCGTGGGCGGCGCGCGCACCCCCGTGGGTTCCTTCGGTGGCAGCCTCACGGGCGTCCCGGCCCACGAGCTCGGCGCCACGGCCGCCCGTGCCGCCCTGGCACGGGCAGGGCTGGGCGCCGCCGACGTCGGCGAGTGGGTCGTCGGCTGCGTCGGCCAGACGGGCAAGGACGCCTACATCGCTCGCCGGGTGGCCCTCGCGGCCGGTGCCCCGACCACCAGCACCGCGTTGACCGTGAACCGGATCTGTGGTTCGGGGCTGCAGGCGCTTGTCAGCGCCGCCGATGAACTGCGCCGCGGCGACAGCGATGTCGTGGTCGCCGGTGGGGCGGAGTCGATGTCCCGACAGCCGTTCCTCGACGTCTCTGCCCGCAGCGGGTACCAGCTGGGTCACCGGACAGTGCTGGACGGCACCCTGAGCCTGTTGACCGACCCGTTCACCGACGTGCCCATGGGCATCACCGCCGAGAACGTGGCGGCCCGGCACGGCGTCTCGCGCGACCAGCAGGACGAGTTCGCGGTCGAGTCGCAGCGCCGCGCCCAGGCAGCGCTCGCGGACGGAGCGGTCGCTGCTGAAATCGCCCCGGTCACCATCGCCGGGCGCAAGGGTGACGTGGTCGTCGACGTCGATGAGCACCCGCGGGCCGGCATCACCGTCGAGAAGCTCGCGGGCATGCGACCGGCATTCCAGGCCGGGGGCAGCGTCACGGCCGGCAACTCGTCGGGCATCAACGACGGCGCGGCCATGCTCGTCGTGACCACCGCCGGGGTGGCAGCCGAGCGCGGGCTGACGCCGATCGCGGAGTTCGTCGGCGCAGCCAAGGCCGGCTGTGACCCTGACGTGATGGGCTATGCGCCGAAACCGGCGATCGAGAAGCTGTTGGGCCGCCACCAGCTGGGCACCGGTGACCTCGACTGGATCGAGCTCAACGAGGCATTCGCGGCCCAGGCCGTCGCGGTGGTGCGTGATGCGGGGCTCGACCCCGAAAAGGTGAACCCGCTCGGCGGTGCCATCGCCTGGGGCCACCCCATCGGGGCGACCGGGGCCATCCTGACGTTGCGCACCGCCACGAACCTGCACGGCCGCGGTCTCGAATGGGGGTTGGTCAGCCTGTGCATCGGCGGGGGGCAGGCACTGGCTGCGTTGTTCAGGGCGGTGTGAGCAAGGTGCCGCGATAGGGTCGTGGCTGTGACGCAGCACCAGTTCAATGCACTGCCCGGCCCCGGTGATGTCGTGGGACCGGTTGAGGTCGGACCGGTGGCCCACGGGGGTCACTGCGTGGCCAGGCTCGACGGACGGGTGCTGTTCGTGCGCCACGCGGTCCCCGGCGAGACGGTCACCGTGCGGCTCACCGACACCGGCAAGGCCAAGTTCTGGCGCGGTGACGTGGACGAGGTCATCACCGCCAGCCCCGAACGGGTGCGGCCACCCTGTCCGGTGGCAGGTACCTGCGGGGGCTGTGACTTCCAGCACGTGACGCCTGTCCACCAACGCGAACTCAAGCGCCGCGTCGTGGCCGAACAGTTGCAGCGGCTCGCGGGCATCGAGTGGAACGGCAAGGTCGAGCAGGTGGGGGAGCCGCTGGGCTGGCGCTCGCGGATGCGCTATGTCACCGAGACCGGCATGGCCGGCCTGCGCCAGCACCGCTCGCATGACGTGGTTGAACTGCCCACCGGGGGCTGCCGCATCGCCGATCCCACCGGTCCCGATGTCGAGACGCTGCACATCCTCGCCCGTGAGGCCGGGGGCATGGACATGTCGGTTGCCGTCGCTGAACCGGTGTCGGTCGTCGCGGGGCGCCAGGTGCTGCAGGGCTCGCGCAGCGTCCGGGAACAGGTGCGCGACCACGTGCTGCAGGTCTCGACCGACGGCTTCTGGCAGCCGCACCGCGACGCACCCGAAGTGTTGACGAAGGCGGTGCTGCAGGCGCTCAAGCCGAAGGCGGGCGAGGTCGGGCTCGACTTGTATTGCGGCGTCGGGTTGTTCGCCGCTGCCCTGGCAAATGCCGACGTGCGCGTCGTGGGCGTCGAGCAGGACCGGCGCGCGGCGTCCTGGGCTGCGCGCAACGTGCCCGGCGCCGAGATCATCTCGGGACCGCTCGAACGCCACCTGGCCGACCTGCCCCACGCCGTCGACATCATCGTGCTCGACCCGCCGCGCACCGGCGCCGGTCAGAAGGTGGTCACCCGGCTGGCAGCGCTGCGGGCACGGGCGATCTGCTATGTCGCATGCGACCCGGCGGCGCTGGCACGAGACCTGGCGACGTTTGCCGAGCTGGGTTACCGGGCAGAGCAGGTGCGGGCGTTCGACCTGTTCCCGATGACGCACCACATCGAGTGCGTGGCGTTGATTGTCCCTGCCTGAGTCTGCCCGGGATTGGTGCGCCTGACCTGCGCAGTGACGTCGGGTACGGCAGACTGTGAGCTGTCTTGCAGGCATGGTATCTTGATGTCGAGAGATATTGAGGAACATGTGTCTGACCGCGGCGTGGCAACGCACGACATCGCCGCGAACCACACCTGAAGAGGAGAGCCATGAGCGTCAACAGCTTTGGTGCCAAGTCCACGCTTGACGTGGACGGGACCAGCTATGAGATTTTCCGACTGGACGCAGTCGAGGGCCACGAGTCGTTGCCCTTCAGCCTGAAGGTGCTGCTCGAGAACCTGCTGCGCACCGAGGATGGCGTGAACATCACCGCCGATGACATCAAGGCGCTGGGCCAGTGGGACTCCGACGCCGAGCCGAACCGTGAGATCCAGTTCACCCCCGCCCGCGTGATCATGCAGGACTTCACCGGTGTGCCCTGCGTTGTCGACCTGGCCACCATGCGCGAGGCCGTGGCCGACCTGGGCGGCGACCCCGCCAAGGTCAACCCCCTTTCGCCCGCCGAACTGGTCATCGACCACTCGGTGATCGCCGAGGTCTTCGGCACCCCCGAGGCCTTCGAGAAGAACACCGAGATCGAGTACCAGCGCAACCGTGAGCGCTACCAGTTCCTGCGCTGGGGCCAGACCGCATTCGACGACTTCAAGGTCGTCCCCCCGGGCACAGGCATCGTCCACCAGGTCAACATCGAACACCTCGCCCGCGTGGTCTTCCCGCGTGAGGTCAACGGCGTGCTGCAGGCCTATCCCGACACCTGTGTGGGCACCGACTCGCACACCACGATGGTCAACGGCCTCGGCGTCGTCGGCTGGGGCGTGGGCGGCATCGAGGCCGAGGCCGCCATGCTCGGCCAGCCCGTCAGCATGCTCATCCCGCGTGTCGTCGGCTTCAAGCTGACCGGCAAGCTCAACGAGGGCACGACCGCCACCGACCTGGTGCTGACGATCACCGAGATGCTGCGCGAGCACAAGGTCGTCGGCAAGTTTGTCGAGTTCTACGGCGAAGGCGTCACTGAGGTGCCGCTGGCCAACCGCGCCACCATCGGCAACATGTCGCCGGAGTACGGCTCGACGATCGCCGTGTTCCCGATCGACGAGAAGACCACCGACTACATGCGCCTCACCGGCCGCGACGAACACCAGATCGCACTGGTCGAGGCCTACGCCAAGGCCCAGGGCCTGTGGCATGACGCCGCCCACGAGCCGCGCTACTCGGAATACCTCGAGCTCGACCTCTCGACGGTCGTCCCCTCGATCGCCGGCCCGAAGCGCCCGCAGGACCGCATCAAGCTGGACGAGTCGAAGGCCAACTTCGCGCAGAACCTGCCCACCTACAGCAAGGCCGGCGACACCCAGGTGCCCGTCACGCTCGAGGACGGCACCAGCTTCGACCTGGCCAACGGCGCCGTCGCGGTGGCCTCGATCACCTCGTGCACCAACACCTCGAACCCCTCGGTGATGCTCGGCGCCGGCCTGCTCGCCAAGAAGGCCGTCGAAAAGGGTCTGACCCGCAAGCCGTGGGTCAAGACCTCGCTGGCACCGGGTTCGCAGGTCGTGACCGACTACTACTCGAAGGCCGGCCTCGACACCTACCTCGACGCCCTGGGCTTCAACCTGGTCGGCTACGGCTGCGTGACCTGCATCGGCAACACCGGCCCACTGATCCCCGAGATCTCGCAGGCCGTCAACACCGAAGACCTCGCCGTCAGCGCTGTGCTCTCGGGCAACCGCAACTTCGAGGGCCGCATCAGCCCCGATGTGAAGATGAACTACCTGGCGAGCCCGATGCTGGTCATCGTCTATGCCATCGCGGGCACCATGAACATCGACCTGTTCAACGACCCGATCGGTCAGGACAGCGATGGCAACGACGTCTTCATGAAGGACATCTGGCCCACCCAGGAAGAGATCGACGAGGTGATCAACTCCTCGATCAACTCCGAGATGTTCGTCGACCGCTACGCCGACGTGTTCAAGGGCGACGAGCGCTGGCGTTCGCTGCCGACCCCCGACGGCAACGTCTTCGACTGGGACAGCGAGTCGACCTACGTGCGCAAGCCCCCGTACTTCGAGGGTATGCCTGCCGATCCCGCGCCTGTGGGCGACATCAGCGGCGCCCGGGTGCTGCTGAAGCTCGGCGACTCCGTCACCACCGACCACATCAGCCCTGCCGGCAACATCAAGGCGGACAGCCCCGCCGGCCAGTACCTGACCGAGCATGGCGTGGCGCGTCGCGACTTCAACTCCTACGGCTCGCGCCGTGGCAATCACGAGGTCATGATCCGCGGCACGTTCGCCAACATCCGGCTGCGCAACCAGATCGCCCCCGGCACCGAGGGTGGTTTCACCCGCGACTTCACCCAGGCCGACGGCCCGGTGACCACCGTCCATGACGCGTCGGTCAACTACGAGGGTGCGGGCACCCCGCTCGTCGTCCTGGCCGGCAAGGAGTACGGCTCGGGCTCGTCGCGCGACTGGGCGGCCAAGGGCACCGCCCTGCTCGGCGTCAAGGCCGTCATCGCCGAGAGCTACGAACGCATCCATCGCTCGAACCTGATCGGCATGGGCGTGCTGCCGCTGCAGTTCGCCGACAACGACTCGGCCGAGTCGCTGGGCCTGAGCGGTGAAGAGACGTTCGACATTGCCGGCGTCACCGCGCTCAATGACGGCACCACGCCCGACACCTTGAAGGTGACCGCCACCGCACCCGACGGCAAGGTGACCACCTTCGATGCGGTGCTGCGCATCGATACCCCGGGGGAGCGGGCCTACTACACCAACGGCGGCATCATGCAGTACGTGCTGCGCAACCTCGCCAAGGCCTGAGGCCCCGCGCAACCCGGTCTGAACAACCACCACCGGCCCCGTCCTCGTTCGTCGAGGGCGGGGCCGGCACCGTGATGGCCCAGCTGCGGCCTGGCCCGGCACCTTTGTGCACGGTGTCGCGCACGGGGCCGGACATCCGCCCCACGACGTGATCGAATGCAAGGGTCAAATACAATGGTGAAAACAAAACAGAAAACGGACCCTGCCAAATGCGCAATCGCAGGCGTGCAGATTCGACACGGCAGCGGCCCGCTGAGGAGAGTGTTGTGAGCCAGACTGCCCTGCCGTCCGATCAGACCGACACCGACTGGACCCTGCTGCCCGCCGACGAGGCGGCCGCCATGTGGGGGACCGATACCGAGGGCGGCCTCACCGCCGCCCAGGCCAGTGCCGCGCTGGAACGCCACGGGCCCAACGAGCTGGCCGCCAGCACCCCCGAACCGGCATGGCGCAAGCTGCTTCGCCAGTTCCAGGACCCCCTGATCTACCTGCTGCTGGCAGCGATCGTGATTTCGGTGGTGGCGTGGTTGTTCGAAGGGGCGAGCGGGGTGCCGGTCGACGCCCTCGTGATCCTCGTCATTGTGATCTTCAACGCGTTGCTCGGCTACTTCCAGGAGGCCAGGGCGGCCGACGCCGTCGCAGCCCTGCAGACGATGACGACTGTCTCGTCCACCGTGGTGCGCGACGGGCGCACAGAGCGCATCCCGTCGAGTGAGTTGGTGCCCGGCGACATCCTGCTGTTGGCCGAGGGCGACTCGGTGGGCGCGGACGGGCGGCTGCTCAGCTCGTCGTCGCTGCAGATCGCCGAGGCGGCACTGACGGGTGAATCGATGGCGGTGACCAAGAGCCCGGAGGCACTGGCAGAGCCGGTGCAGCTGGGTGACCGCCTGAACATGGTCTTCAAGGGGACCGCGGTGACCCAGGGGGTGGGCCGGGTGCTGGTCACCGGTACCGGCATGGACACCGAGATGGGCCACATCGCCACGCTGCTCGCCGGCACCGAAGAGGAGAAGACCCCGCTCAGCAAGCAGATCGACCAGATTGGCAGGACGCTGGGGATTGCGGTGATCGTCATCGCTGTCGTGGTGGTGGCAGCGATCTTCATGACGTCGGACATCTCGACGGTGCAGCAGGCCGTCGACGTGCTGCTGGTGGGGGTCTCGCTGGCGGTCGCGGCAGTCCCGGAGGGTCTGCCCGCGATCCTGTCGGTCGTGCTCTCGATCGGTGTGCAGGCGATGAGCAAGCGGAATGCCATCGTCAAGAACCTCAGCTCGGTCGAGACGCTGGGGTCGGCATCGGTGATCGCCTCGGACAAGACCGGCACGCTGACCAGGAACGAGATGACCATGGTCAAGGTGCGGTCGCGCTCGGGGGAGTCGAGCATCACCGGCGTGGGGTACGCCCCACGGGGCGAGGTGGTGCTGGGTGAGACCCCGCTGCTGCAGACCGACCCCGAGCTCGACCTGCGCGAAGAGGACATTGTCGTGCTCTCAGGGGGCACGCTGGCCTCGAACGCCGAACTGCGCGAGTCGCCGGACGGCACCTGGGAAGTGATCGGTGACCCGACCGAGGCGGCCTTCGTCGTGGCCGAGCAGAAGGCCGGCATCAGCGCACGGCGCCAGCAGCGGTTCCACCGCATCGGCGAGGTGCCGTTCACCTCGGCCCGCAAGATGATGTCGGTCGTGGTGGTCGACCACGACCACCCCAGCAATGACAACCTGGGCGGTACCCCGGTGCTGATCGCCAAGGGTGCCCCCGATGTACTGCTCGACAAGTGCACGAGGTTCCGCGAGGGGCTTGAGGTGCGTGAGCTGGAAGCGCACCACCGCGAGCAGGTCAATGGCGAGGTCGCGGCAATGTCGCAGCAGGCGCTGCGCACCCTGGCCGTGGCCTACCGCGAATTGGACGAGGGGGAGTACGCCCGCTACACCACCGGGGGCACCTTCGATTCCGATGCCGGCCTGGAGCTGGAACGTGACCTCATCTTCGTCGGCACGGTCGGCATCATCGACCCGCCGCGCAGTGAGGCCGCCGAGGCCATCACCGAGGCACACCGGGCAGGTATCCGGGTGGTGATGATCACGGGCGACCACCCTGACACGGCGCTGCGGATCGGCCGGGACCTCGGCCTCGCCGGGCCTGAATCCCGCTCACTGACGGGCAGGCAGCTCGACGAGTTGACCCCCGGGCAACTGCGCGAAGAGGTCAAGCAGGTCTCGGTCTTCGCCCGGGTGGCGCCCGAGCACAAGCTGCAGATCATCCAGGCCTTCCAGGACAACGGCCACGTCATCGCGATGACCGGCGACGGGGTGAACGATGCCCCGGCGCTGAAGAAGGCCGACATCGGCGTCGCGATGGGGATCACCGGTACAGAGGTCTCGAAGGAGGCCGCAGCGATGATCCTCACCGACGACAACTTCTCGACGATCGTGGCTGCGGTGCGTCAGGGCCGGGTGATCTTCAACAACATCCAGAAGTTCTTGCGCTACCTGCTCTCGTCCAACATGGGCGAGGTGTTCACCATGTTCTTCGGCGTGCTGTTCGCCGGCTTCCTGGGCCTGACCGGCCACGGTGAAGAAATGGTGGTGCCGCTGCTGGCCACCCAGATCCTGTGGATCAACCTGATCACCGATTCGGCACCGGCCCTGGCGATGGGCGTCGACCCGGAAACCGAAGACGTCATGGCGGCCTCGCCGCGCAAGCAGTCTGAATCGGTGGTCTCGCGGCAGATGTGGGGCGGCATCGTGCAGATCGGCCTGGTGATGGCGATCGCGACGCTGACGGCGATCGACCTGTACCTGCCGGGCGGGCTGTTCGAGGGCGGCGATTCGGTGACAGTCGCCCGCACCGCGGCCTTCACGACACTGGTCTTCGCCCAGCTGTTCAACGCGTTCAACTCCCGCTCCGAGCATGTTTCTGCCTTCCACATGATGTTCACCAACAAGTGGCTGTGGCTGTCGGTCGCCTTCGGGGTGCTCACCCAGGTGCTGGTGGTGCACGTGCCGCTGCTGCAGCAGATGTTCCAGACCGCGGCGTTGACATGGCAGCAGTGGCTGGCGTGTCTGGCCCTGGGCTCGGCCGTGCTCTGGTACGACGAACTGCGCAAGATCGTGATCCGGGCACGGCGGCGGGCACGGGCCTGAATCTTCGCTGGGGCGGGGGCTTGTGCTGGGTGGGATGTTCGAGTACATTCGTACATGTGTTCGAGTGATTGCCGGGGATGCCGGCGTCATCCACCCACCTTCGAGGAGGACTCCCATGAGCACAACCCTTTTCCGCCGCGACTGGAGCAGTACCGACGAAAACGGCCATCCCACCGGACCGCAGGCGCGACAGCGCACGAAGCCTGTTGCCGAGCACAGCCGAATGTTCATCCCCGCAGGCTGGCCGACCGACGTGTTGCCACCGTCCGAACCTGAATGGGAGCACTCGGCCATCGGCTTCCTGCTGGACTGCTGCCCGGCCGACTACCGCGCCTATCCCTTGCTGCGTCGTCAGCCGGTCGTGCTGGCCCGGTTCGCCGCACAGTTCGTCGAGAGCCAGCTGCGGGCGACCCGCGACGGCATCGCCCAGGCACGATCGAGCCTGGGCGACTACGTCGATGCTCCCGTCCTTGATGATTCGGTCGAAGTGCTGCAGCGCGAAGAGGCCAGGTTGGTGCGGCTGCGGCGCTCGGTGATGCTCGTGGAGGAATCGCTGCGTGGCAAAGTCTTCATCGCCAGGTTGTGAGGCTGCGATCTTGTTGAGAGGTGAACGGCCGCTCGCGCCGTTTGCGTGGCGGCAAGGGTGGCGGGGCCTAGACTGGGGCGCATGGCCTTGCTCGATTCCATCACCACGCCTGCCGACCTGCGCGCCCTCAACCGGGCCCAGCTCGATGCGTTGGCCGAAGAGATCCGGGCCTTCCTCGTGCAGAGCGTCAGCCGTACCGGCGGCCACCTGGGCCCGAACCTGGGTGTCGTCGAACTCACCATCGCACTGCACCGGGTGTTCGATTCACCCAAAGACCCGATCATCTTCGACACGGGGCACCAGAGTTACGTGCACAAGCTGTTGACCGGCCGCCGCGACGGATTCGAGAACCTGCGCCAGAAGGGCGGACTGTCGGGCTACCCGGCGCGATCGGAATCCGACCATGACTGGGTCGAGAATTCCCATGCCAGCACTTCACTGTCGTGGGCCGAGGGCATGGCCAAGGCCTTCCGCCTGCGCGGTGAAGACCGTGTCGTCGTCGCGGTGATCGGTGATGGTGCCCTGACAGGCGGAATGGCCTGGGAGGCGTTGAACAACATCGCTGCCCAGGACGACCTGCCGCTCGTCGTGGTCGTCAACGACAATGGCCGGTCCTACACCCCGACGGTCGGCGGTGTCGCGAACCACCTGTCGGCGCTGCGCACCAGCCGTGGGTACGAGCAGGCCCTGGGGCTGATCAAGCGCAACGTCAGCCGCACGCCGCTGGTGGGCAAACCGACCTACGACATGCTGCACGGCATCAAGACCGGCATCAAGGACATCCTGGCCCCGCAGAGCATGTTCAGCGACCTGGGGCTCAAGTACGTGGGACCCATCGACGGTCACGACGAGGCAGACCTCGAACTCGTCCTGCAGCGGGCCCGCACGTTCGGCGGGCCCGTGATCATCCACTGCATCACCCGCAAGGGCAACGGATTCCGCGCCGCCGAAGAGAACGAGGAGGACCGCTTTCACGCCGTCGGCAAGATCGACGCCGAGACCGGTGCCCCCCTTGCCGTCTCGTCACAGGCCACCTGGACCGATGCCTTCGCCGAAGAGATGGTGCGCATCGGCCACGAGCGCGAAGACGTGGTCGCCCTGACCGCAGCAATGCTGAACCCGACCGGACTGGCACGGTTCGCCGCCGCCTACCCAGACCGGACCTTTGACGTCGGCATCGCCGAGCAACACGCGGTCACCTCTGCCGCGGGTATGGCCATGGCGGGTCTGCACCCCGTCTTCGCGGTCTACGCCACGTTCCTGAACCGCGCGTTCGACCAGGTGTTGCTCGACGTGGCGCTGCACCGCCTCGGCGTCACGTTCGTGCTCGACCGTGCCGGCATCACCGGCACCGACGGGGCCAGTCACAACGGCATGTGGGACATGAGCCTGGTGGGCATCGTGCCCGGCCTGCGGCTGGCCGCACCCCGCGACCAGCAACGCCTCGCCGAGGCGCTTCGCACGGCCATCGACGTCGATGACGCCCCGACGGTGGTGCGCTACTCCAAAGAGAAGTTGCCCGATCCGATCCCCGCCATCGCGTCGCGGGACGGCATCGACGAACTGCTGCGCGCCGGTGAGCCGGAAGTGCTCGTGGTGGGGATCGGCCAGTTCGTGGGCCTCGCCGTCGAGGTGGGGCAGCGATTGGCCGAGCAGGGCATCGGCGTGCGCGTGGTCGACCCTGTGTGGGCCCTGCCGACCAACCCGGCGCTCACCGCGCTGGCCTCGCGGCACCGGCTGGTCGTGAGTGTCGAGGACAACGTGGTGGTTGGCGGGATCGGTGACCACCTGGCGCAGGCCCTGCGGCATGCGGGTCACGACGTTCCCGTGATGGACTTCGGGATCCCCGACGAGTTCCTGCCGCACGCCGCGCGCGGCGAATTGTTGGCCGACCTCGGCCTGACGGCGCAGCAGATTTCGCGGGCCGTCATCGAACGACATGTGCGCCTGGGTGAGCCGACCATCCAGCAGGACACCGCCCACCTGCCGCTCGGGTGATCCCGGTACCGGCGCTAGTTGGTCTCGTCCAGACCCTCGAGCAGCACCGGCACCACCAGGTCGCGCTGCCAGGGCCGCACTCCCAGCCCGGCCAGCGCCTCGTCCAGTGATGCATCACTGAGCGCCTTGGGCGGGCTGTAGGTCACCCGGCGCAGCGCGTCCGGGCTCAACAGGTTCTCGGCTGGCAGGTGCAGTTCGTCGGCCAGCGAGTTCACCGCGGGGCGCACCCGGTTCCAGCGTTCGAATGCCTCGGGGGCGTGACGTTCCCAGGACTTGGGGGGCGGGGGGCCGTCGTCGTTGCGGGCACGCATGGGCGGCAGCTGGGCCGGTTTCATGGCACTGACCCGCTCGATGGCAGCGATCCAGGTGGACTCGTGGCGATGTGCCTGCCGCCGCCTGAACCCTTCGATCCTGCGCAGGTCGTCGCGCCCCGGCAGGGGGCCGCCCCGTTTGATGGTCGAGGCGAGTTCACTGATGGCGCGGTCCTGCAGCACCTTGCCCGGCGCCAGGTCGTTGCGACGGGCCACCTCGTCGCGGGCCGTCCAGATCTCTCGCACCACGGCGAGGCCCACGGGTGACTTCACGTGGTTGATGCCTGAGGTGCGCCGCCACGGGTCGGCGCGCGCCGCACCCGGTGCGGCGAAGGATACGAGCACGTGGCTGAACTCCTGGCGCGCCCACTCGTCCTTGCCCGCAGTGCGCAGTTCGTCAGCCATGATGTCGCGCAGTTCGATGAGCAGTTCGACGTCGAGGGCGGCATAGACCAGCCAGTCCTGCGGGATCGGACGCTGCGACCAGTTGGCGGCCGAGTGCTCTTTGAGCAGCCGCGTGCCGAAGTAGCGTTCAACCATGGCACCAAGACCGACTCGGTCGAGCCCGAGCAGTCGCCCGGCGAGTTCGGTGTCGAACAACTGGCGGGGGTACAGCCCGCCCATCCGAAGGCACGGCAGGTCCTGGGATGCGGCGTGGATGATCCATTCGGCGGGCGCCAAGGCGTCGGCCAGTGGTGTGAGCCCATTCGGCTGGTGCTCCGCGGCGCCCAGGTCGGCCTGGGAGTCGTCGTCGAAGGGCAGCGGGTCGACCAGCAATGTGCCCGACCCCTGTCGCCGGAACTGCAGCAGGTAGGCCCGCGAGCTGTAGCGGAAACCCTGGGCCCGCTCCGTGTCGACGGCAACAGGTCCGCTGCCCGCAGCCAACGCTGCCGTGGTCTCGGCCAGCGCTGCGGGGGTGGTGACCAATGGTGGCAGGCCGTCTCGTGGCGCGTTCAGCACCGGCAGGTCGATCTCGTCGGGGGTGGGCGGACTGCTGGGGGAATCAACGGCCACGCGTCGACCCGATCCGCGGGGTGAGCAGCACGACACCTTCTGGCAGGGGAGGCAGTCCGGCCGTGAGGCACAACAGGTCCTGCCAGGCGTTGAGGTGGGCCTCCAGCTGGGTCCAGTCATCGATGAGCGGGGTCCACGACGCGCGGATCTCGATCTCGGCGCGGTCGGGCTCGTCCTGCATGCCGCCGAAGCAGCGGCTCGACACTGCGGTGACCGTGCCCGATGCTGCGGTATGCGCGGCATGACGCTGCTCGAGGGCTTCGGTGAGCCATCCCCAGCCGACCTCTGCCAGCAGGGGATCGGTGACCATGTCGAGGTCGACGTCGGCGCGTGCGTAACTGACCAGCCGCGATGTGCCATCCCAGGCGTCGTTGCCGGCCGGGTCATGCAGCAGGACGAGGCGTCCGCTGCCGACCTCGTCCCCATCAACGGCGACCTCGGCCGAGATGGCCGCGGCGTAGGGCGCAATGCGTTGTGGTGACGGAATCTCGGTCACGCTGACCTCGCCCCGCCACCGGTGGGCACGCATCAGCGCCACCGCCGTGTCGAAGCTGGAGCCACCATGCGTGGCGGGTGGGACTGTCACATCGTTCAGATTAGGTGGGAACGTGCAGGAACCCGTGGCAGCCGCGCCGGGTGGAGGCCGGTTCAGGCCGAGGGGGTGGCGGACGGCTCGAGGGTCAGCGACACCGAGTTGATGCAATAGCGCAGGTCGGTCGGGGTGTCGTAGCCCTCACCCTCGAAGACGTGCCCCAGGTGGCTGTCGCAGGTGGCGCAGCGCACCTCGATGCGAGGACGACCCGGCAGCGAGCGGTCCTCGATGTAGACCACCCGGTCTTCAGCGAGCGGGGCGAAGAAGCTCGGCCAGCCGCAGTGGGAGTGGAACTTTTCACCGCTGCGGAACAGCTCGGTGCCGCAGCCGCGGCAACGGTAGACGCCTTCGGTCTCGGTGTCGGTGTACTCACCGGTGTAGGCGCGCTCGGTGCCCGCCTCGCGCAGCACGTGGTACTCGAAGTCGCTGAGCTGGGCGCGCCATTCCTCGGGTGTCTTGATGACCCTGGGGCGAACGGTCGACTCGGTGCTCGTGGGCTCGTTGGTGGCGGGATTGCTCATGGTGTCCTCCTGGAGATGAGTTCAACTATGCCCGACGCCCGAAGCGGTGGTGCGACAGAATGTGGGGATGCCAAAGACGAAGCGCACGCCGAAGACGGCGTCGGCGAAGAAGACGTCCGTGAAGAAGCCTGTGAAGAAGCCCGTCCAGGCGGCACCCGAGTCGGCGTCGCCCATCCCCAGGATCCCCTCGGTGGTGCCGAACAGTGGTCTGGCCGACAAGCTGCGCCTGCCGCCCGGCCCCGTCGACCTGGCCTCACTCGACCCCCGCTCCACCGTCGGGTTCCCCGGCAAGGGCAAGGATGACGCACCCAACGTCCAGGCCGACATGGTCGGGCGGCTCTCAGAGGTGCAGGAGCGACTTTATGCACAGGGACGCGAGTTGCCCGCGACGGCCCCGCGGGTACTGCTGATCCTGCAGGGGCTCGACACCTCCGGCAAAGGCGGGGTGATCCGCCATGCCATTGGCATGGTCGACCCGCAGGGGGTGCACATCAAGGGCTTCAAGTCACCGACCCCCGAGGAACTCGAGCACGACTTCCTGTGGCGGATCGAGAAGGAGCTGCCAGCCCCGGGCCAGATCGGGGTCTTCGACAGGTCGCAGTACGAGGACGTGCTGGTCGTCCGCGTTGAGCAGTTGGTGCCGCGCGAGGAGTGGGAGTCGCGCTACGAGCGCATCAACGAGTTCGAGTCTCGCCTGCGCGACCAGGGCATCACGGTGATCAAGTGCTACCTGAACGTGTCGAAGGATGAGCAGAAGGCGCGGCTCGCGGAGCGGCTCGAACGCCCCGACAAGTACTGGAAGTACAACCCGGGCGATCTTGGGACGCGTGCCAAGTGGGACGACTACCAGGCCGCCTACGCCGATGCGCTGGGGCGGTGCAACACCGACCACGCGCCGTGGTACATCATTCCCGCTGACCGCAAGTGGTACCGCAACTGGGCAGTGGCCCAGTTGCTGCTGGAACACCTCGAGGGCCTGGACCTGCAGTGGCCCGCGGCCGACTTCGACGTCGAGGAACAGAAGTTGCTGCTCGCCCGGGCGTGAGCCGTTGGGGATGCTTTCGGGTCAGATGTCCTCGGACAGGTCGTCGCCGTCATCGCCGGGGATGTCCTCGGCGGTCGTGAGCACGGTGACCTCGGCGGGTTCGCCGGGGATGTCGTCCAGCATGTCCATGGCCGCGTAACTGTAGCGCGACATGACGAGTTCGAGCACGCGGTCATCGGCACCGAGGGGTGCGCTGACGGCGAGGGCGCCCGCCGCGCGAGCCTGTTCGGCCTGGCTCGTGAACGCGGACGTCTCGCCGATGAACAGGCTGCCCACGGCGATGTGTCGCCGGCCCTGGGCGCGCAGTGCGGCGATGGCGTTGGCCGGGCTCGGGCCCGAGCCATCGGCCACCGAGACGACCACCGGCAGCTTGTGGTGGTTCGACCACTGCCGCGCGCGTCGGGCAACCAGCGCATTGCCGCGGGCGTCCCCCGACTGCGGCAGTGACAGCACGAGCCCGTCGAGCTCGACGGTGTGGGTGGCACGCAGTGCGGCTCGCAGGCGCTCGTCGATCACGCCCAGCAGGCTGGTCGCGGGACCGATGGGGCGCGAGGTCTGGATGCGGATGCCCGGGTGGTGCTGGCGCACCAGGTCGACCAGTGCGGTCGTCTGCTCGTCCGGTTCGACGGCGCGGGACAGGTCAAGCGGGATCACGACGACTTCGTCGTGGCCCTGTGCGGCGAGTGCGTCGACCACCTCGTCAGCGGTGGGCGTACCGGGGGAGAGGAAGGCAAGATCGATCGACAGCGTCGGACGCATGGCCTTCAGCCGCTGTGCCAGATCACGGACGACCCGTTCACTGCGCTGCTCGTCGGACCCATGGGCCAGCAGCACGAGTGCTGGGGCTCCTGTCATCGAACGACACCTTTCCCCGAATTTGGGCCAGTATCTGGCCCTGAGCATCGTGCTGGCAAGCCCTGTGTCCACTGAGTGGGATCGCAGTCTCAAATAGTGAGTCAGCGCGAGAGTTGCAGCGAAACGACAGCGGGCCCGGTTCCATGAGAACCGGGCCCGCTGCAGGTGGTGGTCGATACTGGGCTCGAACCAGTGACCTCTTCGGTGTGAACGAAGCGCGCTACCACTGCGCCAATCGACCGCTGCGAGGGTTTACTCTAGCGCAGCCCGCCGAGGGTGCCAAATCGCAGGTTCGGTCCGCGAGGGCGAGGCGCGTCCATGCACGTCCACCGCGTGGTCCGTGGGTGCGCGCCGACACCTTTGTGGACGCGCTGACACCTGTCGAACGGTGTCTGCGTGCACACAAGGGTGTCGACGTGCGCGGACGGGAAGCCGGACCTTCCGCCGCCGGCACCACCCCGACCCTCAGGGGCCACCGATGGTGTCGGGTCAAAGAAATTTCCCGAGAGCAAATGCCCTAGTCAGCGCGGCATTGAGCCGTGCGCTGGGCTCGTCTCGACCCGCTTGGCCGCCCCCCGTTTTGCAAACCCGGTTTGAAGTGGGCTATGGTTTCCAACGCCCCGAGAACGGGAGGCCGGGAACGGCCAAGCAATCCAGGGCATGCGGACGTGGCTCAGTTGGTAGAGCATCACCTTGCCAAGGTGAGGGTCGCGAGTTCGAATCTCGTCGTCCGCTCGGAAGGGTTCTCAGCCCACTCCACGGCTCGAGCTCACTTCTCCTTGGTGGAGTGGCCGAGAGGCGAGGCAACGGACTGCAAATCCGTGTACACGGGTTCAAATCCCGTCTCCACCTCGGGCGGTTGGCGCAGCTGGTAGCGCGCTTCCCTGACACGGAAGAGGTCATCAGTTCAAATCTGGTACCGCCCACCAACGAGATGAAGGTCAGTCCTGACGGGCTGGCCTTTTCTCATTCCTGACGCCGGACGACGCCGACGCGCAGCACCCGCGGTTACCACCACCGTGCCGTGTGCGGCAGAATGACCAGTGGCCGCAGCCGCGTCCGTCGTCATGAGAGGAACACCGGTGTCAATCACAGTCTCCGTCGTCCGTGCAGGTGAAACTAACCAGCAGGCGGTCGAGACGACTACCACCGGTCTTGACCTGTTCGGTGACGACCGGACGATCGTCGCCATGAGGGTCAACGGCGAGACCCGCGACCTGACCCGCGAACTGGCTGACGGCGACGTGGTCGAACCCGTCGAGGTGACCAGTGCCGAGGGCCTGTCGATCGTGCGCCACTCCGCGGCCCACGTCACCGCCCAGGCCGTGCAGAACCTCTTCGCCGAGGCCAAGCTGGGCATCGGCCCGCCCATCACCGACGGCTTCTACTACGACTTCCAGGTCGACCCGCTCACCCCGGAAGACCTGAAGGCCATCGACAAGCAGATGATGCGCATCATCAAAGAGAGGCAGCGGTTCGTGCGCCGCGTCGTCTCGGACGACGAGGCCCGCGCCGAACTCGCCGACGAACCGTTCAAGCTCGAGCTGATTGGTCTCAAGGGCAATGCTTCTGAGGACGATGGCTCTTCAGTCGAGGTCGGCGCCGGCGAACTCACCATCTATGACAACGTGCACCGCGACGGTTCCGTGGCCTGGAAGGACCTGTGCCGCGGGCCGCACGTGCCCCACACCGGCTACATCAATGCGGTGCAGCTGACCCGCACGTCGGCCGCCTACTGGCGCGGTGACCAGCGCAACGCCTCACTGCAGCGGGTCTATGGCACGGCGTGGGCGTCCAAGGACGACCTGACCGCCCACCTGACCCGGCTCGACGAGGCTGCCAAACGCGACCACCGCAAGCTCGGCACCGAACTCGACCTGTTCAGCTTCCCCGACGAGATTGGTTCGGGGCTGCCGGTCTTCCACCCCAAGGGCGCGATGATCCGCATGGAGATGGAGGAGTACAGCCGCCGCCGCCACATCGAGGCCGGCTACTCGTTCGTCACCACCCCCCACATCACCAAGGCGAACCTGTTCGAAACCTCGCGGCACCTCGAGTGGTACGCCGACGGCATGTACCCGCCCATGCACATGGACGAGGAGCGCGACGACGCGGGCAACGTCACCAAGCAGGGCGCGGACTACTACCTCAAGCCCATGAACTGCCCCATGCACAACCTGGTCTACCGCTCGCGTGGGCGCTCGTACCGTGAGCTGCCGCTGCGGTTGTTCGAGTTCGGCAACGTCTACCGCTACGAGAAGTCTGGTGTGGTGCACGGCCTGACCCGCGCCCGTGGGTTCACCCAGGACGACGCGCACATCTACACCACCCGTGAGCAGATGAAGGACGAACTCACCTCACTGCTGCAGTTCGTGCTTGACCTGCTCAAGGACTACGGCATGGACGACTTCTACCTGGAGCTGTCGACGCGTGACCCCGAGAAGTCGGTGGGTGACGACGCGACCTGGGAAGAGGCGACCCGCACCCTCGAAGAGGTGGCCCAGGCCTCGGGCCTGAAGCTGGTGCCCGACCCGGGCGGTGCGGCCTTCTACGGCCCCAAGATTTCGGTGCAGGCCAAGGACGCCATCGGGCGCACCTGGCAGCTCTCGACCATCCAGCTCGACTTCTTCGAGCCGGGGCTGTTCGAGCTGGAATACACCGCCAGCGACGGCAGCCGCCAGCAGCCGGTGATGATCCACCGTGCGCTGTTCGGCTCGATCGAACGCTTCTTCGGGGTGCTCACCGAGCACTATGCGGGCGCGTTCCCGGCCTGGCTGTCGCCGGTCCAGGTCGTGGGCATCCCCGTCGCCGAGGAGTTCAACGCCCATCTCGAGCAGGTCGCCGAGAAGTTGGTGGCCCAGGGCATCCGGGTCGAGCTCGACCTGTCCGACGACCGGTTCGGCAAGAAGATCCGCAACGCCCAGAAGGGCAAGGCACCGTTCATGCTGATTGCCGGCGGTGAGGACCGTGACGCTGGTGCGGTCTCGTTCCGGTTCCGCGACGGCTCGCAGCGCAATGGCGTGCCGGTCGACGAGGCGGTGGCGCTGATCGTCGAGCATGTGCGCTCACGCTCGAACGTGAACCCGTCGGCCGGGGAGGGCTGAGCAGTGGCCGGGGTCGAGCAGGCCGCCGACTTCGCGGGGGACCCCGACCACATTGAGCGGCTGTGGACCCCCCACCGGATGGCGTACATCAACGGTGAGAACAAGCCGAAGACCGCCGACGAGGGCAAGGAGTGCCCGTTCTGCCGGGCGCCGCGCCGATCTGACGAGGACGGGTTGGTGGTCCACCGTGGTGAGACCTGCTATGTGGTGCTGAACCTGTACCCGTACTCGCCGGGCCACCTGCTTGTCTGCCCCTACCGCCACGTCGCTGACTTCACCGAGCTGACCGATGACGAGATGGTTGAGATCGGACGACTCACGCGCCAGGCCATGACGACCATCCGCACCACCTCGCAGGCGCAGGGTTTCAACCTGGGCATGAACCAGGGCGCCGTGGCGGGGGCGGGCATCGCAGCGCACCTGCACCAGCATGTGGTGCCCCGCTACCAGGGCGATTCCAACTTCCTGCCCATCGTGGGCCAGACCCGTGCGCTGCCGGTGCTGCTGGCCGATACCCGCAGGTTGCTGGCCGACAACTGGGTTGACGACGGGGGAGTGCTGCCGCGTGCTTGAGCGTTTCCGTGCGGGATGGGCCGCAGCGATGACCCCGCCCGCGCGGTTGCTCATCGCCCTCAAGGTGCATCCCGACGCCGTCACCTGGGCCGGCACGCTCATCACGGTCGTCCTGGCACTGGTGTTCTTTCCACAAGGCTGGCTGTGGCAGGGCACGCTGCTGATCACCGCGTTCATCTTCAGCGACGGCATCGATGGCCAGATGGCACGCCTGCTCAACCGCAAGTCGCAGTGGGGGGCCTTCCTCGACTCGAGCCTGGACCGGTTCGGCGACGGTGCCCTGTTCATGGGCCTGGCACTGTTCTATGCCGGTCCCGGCGACTCGACGACCTGGGCCGGGTTCGCCATCGCGGCCCTGGTGCTGGGCCAGGTGACCAGTTACGTGAAGGCGCGCGGTGAGGCGCTGGGCATGACGGTGCGCGGGGGGCTGGCCGCACGGGCTGATCGCATCCTCGTGTTGTTCCTGGGCTCGCTGCTGACGGGGCTCGCGATCGATGGGCACGTGCCGTCGGTGCTGCGCTGGGCCCTGCCCGTGGCGTTGTGCTGGCTGGTCATCGCCGGCGTGATCACTGTCGGCCAGCGCATGGCCCAGGTCAAGGGACAGGCGGCACCGGCGACCAGTTTCGAGGCGTGATGGCCAGCCGCACCGGACAACTGCGCGCCCGTGGCTGGCAACTGGCGGCGCGCATCCCGTGGCCGCTGTGGTGGCCGCTCGTCGGGGTCGGTTGCCTGGTGATGACCGTCTTCCCCGCCAGGGCCGTCCACCAGTGGGCACGCAATTTCGCCACGGTGACCGGCCGGGCGCCGCAGCGCTGGGACGTCATGCGTGGCCTGTGGTCCTGGGCCCGCAACAGCGTCGGCTCGATGCAGGTCGGCCACCTGCCTGCCGGGCAGATCGACCACGTCGTGTTGATGCCGGACGACGACCGCCTGACCATGCAGCGCGAGGTCGGCGGCCGCGGCCTGGTGGTGGGCCTGCCGCATTCGGGTTCATGGGACCTGGCCGGGGTCTGGGCCTGTCACCATGGCATGCCCGTCTCGACGGTGGCTGAAGAACTGGTGGCCGAGGAGTTCCAGACCTTCCTCGAACACCGGCGCCGGTTGGGGTTCACGGTCTATGGCCATCGCAACCCCAATGCCCTGCGCCACCTCGTTGACGACGCCCGCACCGGCCACCTCGTCTGCCTGCTCGCCGACCGCGACTTCTCGGTGCGCGGCGTGCCCGTGACATGGCACCTCGGCTCGGGTGACCACCCCGCCACGATGCCGGCCGGCCCGGCCCAGGTCGCGCTGCGCTCGGGGGCAGCGCTGCGCGGCGTGGCCTGCCACTTCGACGGGCGGCGGATGCGGCTGGTGCTCTCACCCGGGATCGTCCCCGACCCCGCAGCCACCACCCAGCGGCAGCGGATCAGCTCGATGACCCAGCAGCTGTGCGACTTCTTCGCTGCCGAGATCCGTCGGCACCCGCATGACTGGCACATGATGCAGCCGTTCTTCACCAGCGATATTGCTGGCGGTGGCCGATGAGGGACAACCAGCACCTATCGATGGGTGGACGACCGGTGGCCCACCGGTCCGGCGGCCTGACCATCGGCATCGTGTGCCCCTATTCGTTCTCGACCCCCGGAGGGGTGCAGAACCATGTGCTGGGGTTGGCCGGTTGGCTCTCGGCGCACGGCCACCGCGTGCACATCTTCGGGCCGGGCGCGCCCGACCCCGCTGCCCTGCACGCGGTGGGACTCGCCGAGCACCAGTTCACCAGCGCCGGGGGAGCAGTCGCCGTGCGCTACAACGGATCAGTGGCCCGCATCAGCTTCGGCCCGCTCGAGGCCGCCCGCGTGCGGGCCTGGCTGCGTCGCATCAATCCTGACCTGTTGCACGTGCACGAGCCGATCACCCCCAGCGTGTCGATGCTGGCGGTGTGGAACGCCACCTGCCCGATGGTCGCCACCTTCCACACCGCCACCCCCGGGTCACGGGCCATGGCCGTCGCCCGACGACTGCTGCCGCGCACCATCACCGCGGTGCGCCACGGCATTGCCGTCTCGAGCGTGGCACAGGGGGTCGTCCACGACCACATCGGTCTCGTGCCCCGCATCATCGGCAATGGGATCAGTCTGCGGCCACGCCCGGACGACCTCGACCGCACGACATGGCGTGGTGGCGACCACCCCACCATCGGGTTCGTCGGCAGGTTCGATGAGCCACGCAAGGGCTTCGACGTGTTCACCCGGGCACTGCCGCAGGTGCGCCACCGGTTCGCCAACGCCGACGTCGTGGTGATCGGCGACGGCACCCCCCGGTCAGCGCCGGGGGTCAGGTTCACCGGGTACGTCGACGACGCTGCCCGTGATGCGGCGTTGGCCGCGATCGATGTGTACGTCGCGCCGCACACCGGGCGCGAGAGTTTCGGCATCGTCATCCTCGAAGCCCTCGCGGCGGGCGCCGACGTGGTGGCCAGTGACCTGCCGGCCTTCCGCGAGGTGTTGACCGACCGCCACGGCATGCTCGTCGGACGGCTGGCCCGCACCGGCGACCATGCCCAACTGGCCCAGGCCATCATCGCAGCCCTCGAGCGTCCCGATCCTGCGCCCCGCACCGCCGGCTACGACCATGCCGCCACCTTCGACTGGTCGCGGGTCGGCAGCCGGGTGCTGGCGGTGTACCACGAGGCCCTGTCCGCCCGCAGCACCCCCGTGCGTCGTCGGTAGTCTGGAGCCGTGACCAGCACGCCCGCCACGAGGGTTGACCCGCCAGCCCCGACGTATGACACCGACCGGGTGTTCACCGTGCCGAACCTGCTCTCGTTCGCCCGGTTGGCCGGGGTGCCGCTGTTCGTGCTGGTCGTGCTGCTCCCGCCCGCGTGGCTTCCCGCCGCCGACGTTGTCGCCGTGCTGGTGCTGGCTCTGGCTGGTTTCACCGACTGGCTCGACGGATTCCTCGCCCGCCGCTGGCACATGACCTCGCGTGTGGGTCAGATGCTCGACCCCGTGGCTGACCGGCTCTACATCCTCGCGATCGTGATTGCACTGGCGTTGCGTGACCTGGTGCCGTGGTGGCTACTGGTCGTGCTGGCGCTGCGCGACCTGGTGCTGGCCGCCATCGTGCCACTGCTGCGCAGCCGCGGCTACACCAGCCTGCCGGTGCACTTCATCGGCAAGTCGGCCACGTTCGCCCTGCTCTACGCGTTCCCGCTCGTGCTGCTGGGCGATGGGACGAGCACCTCGCACATGATGGCCAAAGTGGTCGGGTGGGCCTCGGCGCTGTGGGGTGCCGGGCTCTACTGGTGGGCCGGGGTGCTCTATGTGCGCCAGACCTTCGACCTGATGCGCCGCGAGCCGCGCCGCTGACCCGGCACATAGACTGGCGGCCATGGCTACCGAGACCAAGCACCCCGATCACCGGGAGGGCGCCGAGGCGGCCACCGGCAACGGTCGGCGTCCTGATGCCAGCATGTCGCTGCTGACCGACGTGGTCGCCACCAGCCTCGACCCCGGCTATCGTGCCGCCCACGCCTCGGGGGCCGCACCCCGTGCGCGTGGCCTGCTGCTGGTGACGCTGCTGATCGCCGGTGTGTTGATCGGCCTGGCGGTCGTCCAGAATTCTGCACAGCAGCCGCAGGCCGCCAAGGAACGCGCCGCGCTGATCAAACAGGTGCAGGACCAGCAGCAGGCCCAGGCCGAGCTGCGGCGCAACCTGGCCGGTGTGCAGGCCGAGGTCGACGCTCTCCAGGTCGAGGCGATCGGCAAGGATTCCAGCACCAATGCCATGCTGGGCATGCTGGGCGCCACGTCGGGTGCCGTGGCCGTCACCGGACCCGGGATCGTCATCACGACTGACGATTCGACCCGGCTGTCCGGCAGCCAGGCCCAGGTGCTCGACCAGGACCTGCGCCAGCTCGTCAACGGCCTGTGGTCGGCTGGTGCCGAGGCGATCGCCATCAATGGCCACCGCCTCTCGTCGCGCACGGCCATCCGCGGTGCAGGCAGCGCCATCACCGTCGACTACACGTCGCTGACCAGGCCCTACATCGTCGAGGCCATCGGCGACCCGAACACCCTGCCCGCCCAATGGGCCCGCAGTTCGGGCGCGACGTGGTGGGACTACCTGAAGCAGAACTACGGCATGCGCTACGAGGTGGCGAGCCGGGCAGCGCTCAACCTGCCCGCGGACCCCGGACTGGGCGTGCAGAAGGCGGGGCCGCAGCGATGATTGCCGTACTCGGACTGGCTGCCGGCGTGGTGCTCGGGCTCGTCCTCGAGCCGACGCTGCCGGCCTTCCTGGCCCCCTACCTGCCCATCATGATCATCGCCGCGCTGGACGCCCTGTTCGGTGCCGCCCGGGCCTACCTCGAGGGCACTTTCGCCGACAAGGTGTTCGTGGTCTCGTTCTTCAGCAATGTGCTGATCGCGGCGCTGATCGTCTGGCTCGGCGACCTCATCGGCGTGGGCGCCCAGCTGTCGACAGGTGTGGTCGTCGTGCTGGGCATCCGCATCTTCAACAATGCCGCCGCCATCCGAAGGGCCATCCTGCATGCCTGAGACGCCAGATGTCCCCGACGTCCCCCGGCGCAGCCTCGGCAGTGCGCTCAGGTCATTCCTTCGACCCAGCCGGGTGCAGTTCGTGCTCGCGATCGTGCTCGGCCTGGTGGCGATGGCGACCGTGTGGCAGTTTCGGGCCCATCGCGCCGATGAGACGTTCTCGTCACTGCGCCGCGACGAGCTGATCGGACTGCTTGACCAGCTGAACGGCAGCAACAATGACCTGCGCAAGCAGGTCGCCGAGCAGGAGGAGGCGCGCCGTCAGTTGCAGGCGGGTGCCGACAGCCGACGGGTGGCCGCCGAGCGCGCCCAGAAGCGCATCCAGGACCTGTCGATCCTGGCCGGTACCGCCCCGGCCCAGGGCCCGGGCATCACCATCACCATCCAGGACCCGCAGGGCAAGGTCACCCCCCAGCTGCTGCTCGACGGCATCGAAGAGATGCGCGATGCCGGTGCCGAGGTGATGGAGCTGAACGGCGTGCGCGTGGTGGCATCGACCTGGCTGTCGTCGCTGGACGGGGTGGTCGTCGTTGACGGTGTGCGGATCCGGGCGCCGTACGTGCTGCGGGCGATCGGCGAGCCCCACGCCCTCGAAGAAGGCGCCCGGTTCCGCGGCGGGTTGGTCAGTCGAGCCCAGGCGCCCGATGTCGCTGCGGCGGTCACGATTGTGGCGTCCGACCAGATCACCATCACCAGCCTGCACCGGGTGACCGACCCGCGCTGGGCAAAGCCTGCCTGAGCACCCGCGCCGACAGGCGGTGCGGCTACGCTTGGCGCAGGTGCCCCCGTGTACCGGCGCCCCGGTCTGACAAGGAGTTCGAGTGTCCCGATTCCCCGATGACGTGTCCTACAGCCTGCAGCACCTGTGGGTGCGCGGCAGTGACGGCAGTGACCTGCGCGTGGGTGCCACGGACTACTGGGTCGAAGCCCTCGCCCAGGTCGTGCACGTGAGCCTGCCCACCGTGGGGGTGGCGTTGCAGGCGGGTGACGAGTGCGGCGAACTGGTCGCTCCCGTGGCCAGTGAGCCCATCATCGCCCCGGTGAACGGCGTGGTCACCGCAGTCAACACAGCACTGGAGTCCCAGCCTGAACTGGTGCGCCGTGACCCGTACGGCGAGGGCTGGCTCTTCGAGGTCGAACTCGGCGGCGACCAGCTGCACGTCGAGGCGCCGCTCATGGATTCCGACGGATACGAGAGCCACGTGGGGGAGTGAACACGGGAGTCACCACGAAGCCAGGGGCATCATGGTGTTTCGATTCGACCTCAGGGCGTGTCACCCGCGAAACCCAAGAAGCTCCTTAGAATGGAACAAACCCGTGGCCCGTCGTCCACACCACCAGTGACGAGGCTGCACCAGTGATGAGGAAGTGAATAGAGATGGTCGACTGCCCGGCTTGTGGCCACGCCAACGCGGTGGGGAGCAACTTCTGCTCACAGTGTGGTGAGAAGCTGACCAAGCTCACGGACGCGACCCGCACCATTCCCGTCGTTTCCGACGACGGCAGGCCCATCCAGGAGCATTCCACCGATCTGGCCGAAGTGGCCCGCGGGTTGCCTGCGGGCAATGCCCTGCTGCTCGTCGAGCGCGGTCCTGATGCCGGGGCGCGCTACCTGCTGGACACGGACCGGGCCACGGTGGGACGCCACCCGTCCTCAGACATCTTCCTCGACGACATCACGGTCTCACGCCACCACTCTGTGTTCACGCGGACGGCGGAAGGCTTCGCGATCGCCGACCTGGGATCGCTGAACGGCACCTATGTGAACCGGGTGCTGGTCGAGGGGGTCACACCGCTGCGGCAGGGCGACGAAGTGCAGATCGGCAAGTTCCGCATGATCTTCTGCGTGAGTGACGCTGGAATGAACTGATGGCATCACCGATGCGCAGCATCGGGCAGGTGCTCTCGATCCTCAAGCCCGAGTTCTCAGACATCTCGATCTCGAAGATTCGTTTTCTCGAGAGCGAGGGTCTGTTGTCGCCCGAGAGGGCACCCTCGGGCTACCGCAAGTACGCCCAGGTCGACATCGACAGGCTCGCCTACATCCTGCGGGTGCAGCGCGACCACTACCTGCCCCTGAAGGTCATCAAGGAACACCTCGACGTGATGGACGCGGGCGGGGAGCCACCGTCGCTCGAGGCCCCTGCAGCGCAGGCGACGCCGCTCGCCGCACCCGCGCCATCCCACACCCCCGAACCGGCACGCACCGAGCGCCAGCCACCGAAGCCGGTGCGCATGTCCCGCCGTGAACTGATCTCGGCGAGCGGCATTTCCGAAGCCACGCTGCTCGACCTGGAACGGTTGCAGATCGTCGGCCCCAAACGGGGCACCAGCTATTACGGCCGCGAGGCGCTCACCATCTGCGTGGTGGCGAACAAGCTGATGCCCTATGGCATGGACGTCCGCCACCTGCGCGCCATCAAGCAGTCCGCCGAGCGTGAGGCCGGCCTCGTGGAACAGGCCATCGCGCCGTTCGTGCGGCGGCGCACCCATGCGAACGAAGCGGCGTCGGAAGTCACCCGACTGGTGCTGCACGCCCATGCCGCGATGATGCACACCATGCTGGAACACTGACCAAGTGGGTAGTCTGGACGCATGCGCAAGCTCGACGTCATCGGTGTGGTCATGGACTGGGCGGGGCAGGCCCCGACCCTGCTCCTGAGGGAGCAGGACGGTCCACGCCAACTGAGCATCTGGGTGGGTCACGGTGAGGCCCGTGCCATCCTGACGGCGTTGGAGGGCCAGGTGCCGCCGCGCCCCCTGACCCATGACCTGCTCGCTGAACTGCTGACCGAACTCGGGCACACGTCGTCCCTCGAAGGACGACTGACCGACTGCACAGACGGTGTCTTCAATGCCGAACTGCACGTCGACGGCCATGTCATCGCGGCGCGGCCCTCTGACCTTGTCGCGCTCGCGGTGCGCAACGGCATGCCCCTGACCTGTACCGACGAACTGCTGGCACAGGTGGGCATCACCGAGGAGCCCGTGCCCGAGGACGACGTGGAGAAGTTCCGGGAGTTCCTCGACAACGTGAACGCCGACGACTTCGAGGCGTAAACTCTCAAGCTGTAGTTCACCACATGTAACTTTCAAAACCCCTAGTCAGAGACTAGTTCCTTGGCGAGGTGGTGACGTTCGACCCACATGGCGGCGTGTCCGTGGCGACGTGGGGACGTCGCGGGGTAGTTTCTTCGATGTCGAGTGGGGCATTCGGCCAAGGCACAACAGAGGAGCTCGAGATGAGCGGGACCGCAGGATCGCAGCGATCCGACAACACCCCTGGGGTTGACCTGCAGGGCACGTTGTTCGACGGTGACTTTGCGCCCCTGCCCGAAGACCTCGGGTTCCGCGGGCCGGTGGCCTGTGGCGCCGCCGGCATCACCTATCGACAGCTCGACTACTGGGCCAGGACCAAGCTGGTGACCCCGGGTGTGCGTTCCGCCGAGGGGTCCGGGTCGCAGCGACTCTATTCCTTCCGCGACATCCTGCTGCTCAAGGTCATCAAGAAGCTGCTGGACGCCGGCGTCTCGCTGCAGCAGATCCGGGTGGCCATCGACCACCTGCGCCAGCGTGGCGTCAAGGACCTGACCCAGGTCACGCTGATGAGCGACGGCATCTCGGTCTATGAGTGCACCTCGAACAACGAGATCATCGACCTGCTCAACGGTGGCCAGGGCATGTTCGCCATCGCGCTCGGTGGCGTCTGGCGCGACCTCGAGGGTTCGCTGGCACAGCTGCCCACCGAACGCGCAACTGTGGCCGACGAGGCCGAACTGGCCCACGGCGACGACGAGTTCTCGCGCCGACGACGCAAGAAGCTTGCCTGAGGCCCCGCTGGGGCCCGCCACGCCGGGGAGGAATTGTGAAGCGCACGATCAAGGCGATCATGGCCAAGCCTGCGGTGGCCCACCTGATGCGGGGCAACCTGCGCTTCGGCAACCGCATGGGCAACCAGTTCGCGGCGGCCATCACCTACTTCTCAGTGCTGGCCATGGTGCCGATCCTGATGTTCGCGTTCTCGATGCTCGGCATGACGCTGACCACGCTGCGCCCCGAATGGATGCAGACCGTCTCTGATGCCCTCGTCCAGCGGCTCGACTCGACCGCAGGCGCCCAGGTTGCCAACCTGGTCACCGAGTACCTGCGCAACTGGCGTGCTGTCGGCATCATCGGCCTGCTCTCGCTGTTCTATGCCGGCAGTGGTTGGGTGGGCAACCTGCGGGGCGCCATCCAGGCCCAGTGGCGTCCCGAGTTTGAATACGTTCCCGACAAGCGCAACATTGTCGTGGCCACCGTCGAGAACATGGTGACGCTCGTGCTGCTGCTGTTGGGGGTGTTCATCACCTTCGCCTTCTCGACGGGCGGCACCTCGTTGACCCACGTGCTCAGCCGCCAGCTCGACATCGCGGACTGGCCCGGGGGAGTGCTGCTGCTGCGACTGACCACCTATGTGCTCACCATGGCGAGCGCCTGGGTGCTGTTCATGGTGCTGTATGTGCTGCTGCCCGACGACCACCGCATCACGCGGGCCAAGATGGCGGGGTCTGTGATCGGTGCGGTCGCCTTCACCGTGCTGCAGATCGGCGCCGGCGCCCTGATCGGTGTCTTCCAGAACAACCGTGCCGCTGCGCTGTTCGGCCCGGTGATCGTGCTGATGCTGTTCATGAACCTGTTCGCCCGCATCACCCTGCTCATCGCGGCATGGATCGCCACCAGTCGGCAACCGGCGGTCGCATTCCACTACAACGAGGCGGACGAGCCGTTGCGCGGTCGCAGTGGCACCGTGACGGCCGAGGACCACTGGGCCACCGCCGACCAGGAACGGGCCCAGAAGCGCGCTGAGCAAGCCGTGTCGGTGCCCGCCTCAGAGATGCCGTCCGTCGTGTCCACGGCACGCCCCCGCCGCGCCACGCCGTACCGCCCCCGGGTGGTGACACTCGACGACTACCCCAGGCCCAGCAAGGACCGGATGGTCTCTGAACCTGTGGCAGCCAGGTCGGTCCGGGCCGGCATGCGCGCGGGCTGGGTGGCCGGTGCCGCCACCGGGGTGGGCATCGGCGCCGGGTTGGCGGCGCTGGTGAAGGGCCTGGGCTCGCTGCGGCAGAAGTCCGGCCGCGACTAATCGGGCAGCCGTCCGCTCACAGTCGCAGCTGGCCCGCGTGCCCGTCGACGACATCGCTGCGCCAGGCATCCAGCACCTGGCCGACCCCCTCGAGCGCGCTCAGGTGGCCGGTCGCGATCTGCTGCTCCAGGTCGGCGCGGATGGCACCCACGGCGGGGCTGGAACGCAGGCTCGAGCGCACCTCTTCGTCCGCCATCGACCACAGCCAGTCGACCTGCTGCTGGGCACGTCGTTCGCCGATACCGCCCGATTTCTCGAGGCCCTCGCGGTGCCGCAGCACCGCCTGCCAGAGTTCGTCGAGGCCAAGGCCGGTATAGGCGCTGCAGGGGATGACCTCGGGAATGCGGTCCTCGGTCGCCGACGAGATCAGCTTCATGGCGATGCGCATCTCGCGTGCCGCGACCCGTGCCGGGCCCTCGCCGTCGCCGTCGGCCTTGTTGATGCCGATCAGGTCGACCATCTCGAGGATGCCCCGCTTGATGCCCTGTAGCTGGTCACCGGCGCGGGCCAGTCCCAGCAGCAGGAACGTGTCGACCATGCCCGACACGGCGACCTCGCTCTGGCCGACGCCAACCGTCTCGACGATGATCACGTCGAAGCCCGCCCCTTCGAGCACCAGCATCGACTCGCGGGTGGCACGGGCCACCCCACCCAGGTGGTTGCCCGACGGCGAGGGCCGGATGTAGGCATTTTCACGGCTGGCCAGGTTGGCCATGCGCGTGCGGTCGCCCAGGATCGAGCCGCCCGTGCGTGAACTGGACGGGTCGACCGCCAGCACGCCCACCTTGTGGCCATCGTCGACCAGCCGCACCCCGAGGGCATCGGTGAAGGTCGACTTGCCGGCACCCGGAACACCCGAGATGCCCAACCTGATGGTGTTGTGCTGGTCGCGGGCCGCGAGCCGCTTCAGCAGCTCACGGGCCCGTTCGCGGTGCGCGGGCAGCTTCGATTCGACCAGCGTGATGGCCCGTGCAACATGCGGGCGGGACCCTTCCAGGATCCCGCCCAGCAAGTCGTCCACGTTGTATGGATCAGGCACGGGCCTCGTCCAGCCGCTCCCGCAGCCGCTTCAGCAGCGACACGGCAGCCTCAGGAATCACGGTGCCGGGCGGGTAGATGTCGTCTGCACCGTTGGCACGCAACTCGTCGAAGTCCTGCTCGGGGATCACACCGCCGACGACCACCATGATGTCGGGACGACCCATCCTGTCCAGTTCTTCGCGCAGGGCGGGCACCAGCGTGAGGTGACCGGCGGCCAGCGATGAGACACCCACGATGTGCACGTCGGCCTCGATGGCCTGGCGGGCAGCCTCTTCCGGCGTCTGGAACAGCGGGCCGACATCGACGTCCATGCCGAGGTCGGCATAGGCGGTCGCGATCACCTTCTGGCCGCGGTCGTGGCCGTCCTGGCCCATCTTGGCGACCATGATGCGCGGGCGACGTCCCTCGACCTGCTCGAACTGCTCGACGAGCGTGCGGGCCTCGTCGACTGTCGGGGTGTCCCCGGACTCCTTGCTGTACACGCCACTGATCGTACGGATCTGGGCCTGGTAGCGGCCATAGACCTTTTCGAGCGCGTCCGAGATCTCGCCCACGGTCGCCTTGGCACGCGCGGCGTCGATGGCGAGCTTCAGCAGGTTGCGTTCGGGGTCAGTGGCATCGGGGTTACCGGCAGCCCAGGTGAGCTTGGCCAGGGCGTCCGAGACGGCCTGCGCGTCTCGCTCGGCGCGCAGTTGCTCGAGCTTGGCGATCTGGCTGCGACGCACCTCGGCATTGGCGATCTTCAGCACATCCAGCGGCGGCTCGTGGTCGAGCTGGTACTTGTTGACGCCGATGACCGGCTGGCGGCCCGAGTCGATGCGGGCCTGGGTGCGGGCTGCGGCCTCTTCGATGCGCATCTTCGGGATGCCGGCCTCAATGGCCTTGGCCATGCCTCCGGCGCGCTCGACCTCCTGGATCCGTTCCCACGCCTGACGGGCGAGGTCGTAGGTCAGGCGTTCCACATAGGCCGAACCGCCCCATGGGTCGATGACGCGGGTGGTGCCGGACTCCTGCTGCAGGAACAGCTGGGTGTTGCGGGCGATGCGGGCCGAGAAGTCGGTGGGCAGTGCAATGGCCTCGTCCAAGGCGTTGGTGTGCAGCGACTGGGTGTGGCCCTGGGTCGATGCCATGGCCTCGACGCAGGTGCGGGTCACGTTGTTGTAGACATCCTGGGCGGTCAGCGACCAGCCCGAGGTCTGCGAGTGCGTGCGCAGGCTCATCGACTTCGGGTTCCTGGCGCCGGCATCGCGGGTCAGACGCGCCCACAGCAGGCGACCGGCCCGCATCTTGGCGACCTCCATGAAGAAGTTCATGCCGATGGCCCAGAAGAACGACAGCCGCGGTGCGAACTTGTCGATCTCGAGGCCGACCGCCTGACCCGCGCGCAGGTACTCCACACCGTCGGCCAGGGTGTAGGCCAGTTCGAGGTCGAGCGAGGCACCCGCCTCTTGCATGTGGTAGCCCGAGATCGAGATCGAGTTGAACTTGGGCATGTTCGCGCTGGTGTAGGCGAAGATGTCCGAGATGATCTTCATCGAAGGCTGCGGCGGGTAGATGTAGGTGTTGCGAACCATGAACTCCTTGAGGATGTCGTTCTGGATCGTGCCCGCGAGCTTCTCGGGGCTGACACCTTGTTCTTCTGCGGCGACCACGTAGAGCGCCAGCACCGGCAGCACCGCACCGTTCATCGTCATCGAGACCGACATCTGGTCGAGCGGGATGCCGTCGAACAGCTGGCGCATGTCCAGGATCGAGTCAACCGCCACACCCGCCATGCCGACGTCACCGGTCACGCGGGCGTGGTCGGAGTCGTAGCCACGGTGCGTCGCCAGGTCGAAGGCGATCGAGAGACCCTTCTGGCCCGCAGCCAGGTTGCGCCGGTAGAAGGCGTTCGACTCCTCGGCGGTCGAGAAGCCCGCGTACTGGCGGATCGTCCACGGCTGCGAGGTGTACATCGTGGCGTAGGGGCCCCGCAGGAACGGCGGGATGCCGGGCCGGGTGTCGAGGAAGTCGAGCCCCGCGTAGGCCGATTCGTCATAGGCCACCGGCACCTGCACGTGCTCGGGCGTGTCCCACACCTGGGTCTCGCCCGCACGGTCGGCAAACAGCTGCGGTGCGTCGGCCGGGGGTGCACCCGCACCCAGGTCGATGCCGCTGAAATTGGGGATGCTGCTCATGCTGCTGCCTCCGCAAGGTCGAGGATCTCATTCAGGTGTGCCACGACGTCCATGCCGTCGAAGACGAAGCCGTCGACCAGTCCGGTGAAGTCCTGGCCCCCCAGCTCTTTGTCGCGCCCGGCCAGGTAGACCTTGGCCGCGCCGGCGCCCTTGAGGGCCGTGGCGACCGGCAGGGCCTGTTCGCCATAGACGCTCGTGGACGAGCAGAGCACGGCCACCTTGGCACCCGAGGCGGCGAACTGCTCGGCGAATGCGGCGGGGTCAGTGCCCTCGCTGGTCGGGATCTGGAACCCGGCCACGCTCTCGAGGTTCTCGACGAAGCCCAGCCGACCACCGAAATCACGGCGGGTGCCGATCGCAGCCAGGAAGACCTTTGGGGTGCCGGCGGCGGCGGCGCGATCGCGCAGCCCCTCGAACACCTCTGCATCGCGGCGCAGCGGGAACTGCTCACGTGCGTTCGGCGCGGTCGGGCGCGGGCGTGCGGTGATGGGCTGTTCGTCGCGCATCGGGAACATGCTGACGCCGGTCAGCGGCAGCTTGCGGGTGGCGAGCAGACCGCTGCGCGCTTCGACCGTGGCAGTGATCGCCGCGGCAATGGCACCCGAGGCGAAGGCCTGGCCGAAGCCGCCGTCGGACTCGATCTGCTGCACGCGTTCCCAAGCCGCCCGGGCAAGCTGGTCGGTGAGCGATTCGACGTACCAGGAACCGCCCGCGGGGTCGTTCACTCGTCCAATGTTCGACTCTTCGGACAGCACGATCTGCACGTTGCGGGCAAGTCGGCGGCTGAAGTCGCTGGGCAGGCCCACCACCGTGTCGAACGGCAAGGTGGTGATGATGTCGGCACCGCCAACCGCTGCCGCGAACGTCGAGGTGGTGGCGCGCAGGATGTTCACGTACGGGTCGTCACGCGTGAGCATGCGCTGCGAGCTGACAGCGTGGGCCAGGGCACCGCGCCGGAATTCATCGACGCCGGTGACCTCGCCGACGCGGGCCCAGAGGCGGCGCAGTGCCCGGAACTTCGCGATCGTCAGGAACTGGTCGGTGGTGGCGGCGAGGCGGAAGCAGATCTGGCCGAACGCATCGGTTGCCTTGATGCCTGCCGACTCGAGGTGGCGCAGGTACTCGATGCCGGTGGCGATGGCGAAGGCCAGTTCGTCGACATCGCCGGCACCCGCCTCGTGGTAGGCCAGCACATCGACGGTCATCGAGCGGGCCGACGGCAACTCGGCCAGGGCCTTGGCCACCCACTCGGCAGCGGGGGACAGGTCGACCGGGCGGTCGGTGTGCGCGGCCAGGGCGAACGGGTCAATGCCGAAGTTGCCCACCAGCTTGTCCAGCGGACGGCCCGAGTTCCTCCAGACGTCATACAGCGCCTGGGCGGCGCTGGCCTGGTCGGTGTGGCTGACCACCGAGACCGGGGCCAGGTCAAGAATGATGTCAGCCAGCTCGTCGGCGAGTGCCGAGGCAGGAATGGCGTCCGGGTCGACACGCAGCCACAACGATGTGGCGCCCCGTTCCATGTCGGCGAGCAATTGCTGCTTGGTGAATGCCAGGTCGGGGTCCTCGTGGTAGGCGCGCACGTCCCAGGCGACAGGGTCGCCGTCCTTGATGACCGACCCGCGGGTGTAGGGGTCGACGCCTGCGGCACCGAGGTGCTCCGGACCGTCCTCGCGGGTGTACAGCGGCTCGATGACCAGCCCGTCCACCGTCCTGGTACGCAGGCGCTCCAGCGCCTGGTCCACGGTGAGCTGCTTGCCCTCGGGACGACCCCGGTTGAGGACCTTCAGGACCTCTGCCTGCCACTGCTCATCGGTGGGGACGGGAAAGTCACCGGCCAGGAGCAGGGTTTGCGCCGCATCGGCATTCATCGGCGACACCTCTCTGGTAGCTGTCTTGACGCCGCCGATCGTCGCGGACCGCGGCGCAGGGTGGGGGGATGGAAGCCGCCCAACCCGCTGCAAACGACACTAAACCATCGTGAATTTCGATTTGTGGGGTGGGTGCCGTTTCGGGACACTGACGGTGCTGGGACAATGGGGTGCACGAGTCCACGCTCGTCCACAACCCCTTGGCCGTGACGCCATTGGCGGCCGCCGGTGCGTTGTGCGCAGTCGCTACCCTTGTTGTACAGCGCACAAGAGGAGAAGCTTCGTGGACAGTACTGACATCGGCCTGCTGGTTCTTGGAGCACTGGTGCTGCTGGTGATGACCGGCGTGTACTGGATCTCGCGCCGATTCGCCCACGACCGCATCTTCGCCGGGCCCACGCCTGGGCAGTTGCCCGGCCCGGGGCAGCCGGTCGAGGTGGCCCGCGTCAAGCCCGGCCGGGAGTACTCGGGCGAAGTGGCTGTGCAGTTCCAGCCCCCGAAGGGGCTGACCCCCGGGCTCGTTGGCACTGTGGTCGACGGCAAGGCCGACATGCATGACGTCACGGCGACCATCGTTGACCTGGCAGTGCGCGACTACCTCAAGATCTCGGCAGTGGACGCCCCTGACGGCCCCGACCAGCTGCCGGCACGCCGCGGACGTGCGGCCCGGCAGCCCAAGCCGAAGGACTGGGTGATCACCCAGTTGCGCCCGCCGAAGCCGCGGCCGGGCGAGAAGCCACTGCTGCCCTTCGAGGCACGCCTGCTGCAGGAACTGTTTGCCACCGGTCGCACCGTGCACATGTCAGAGCTGGGCAGCCGCTTCGCCAACACCATGCGAGCCACCCAGGCCGAGCTGTACGAGTCGGTCGTCGCCCGTGGCTGGTACGACAAGCACCCGCAGCGCGGTGCGGGTGCGGGCTGCTTCGGGGCGCTCAGTGTGGTGGCGGGTACGGTGTTCGGGATCGGGTTCGTGCTCGCCGGCGCATCGGTGGGCGGCGTGATCGCCGGGGCCATGGTCTTCGGTGGCGGCATCCTGGGCTACAGGGCGCTGCAGGGGCGGGTGCCCCGCACGGCCGAGGGCACCGCCGTCCACATCCAGACACTGGGCTTCAAGAAGTACCTCGCCACCGCCGAGGCCGACCAGATCAAGTTCGAAGAGGCGGCCGACATCTTCAGCCGCTACCTGCCCTATGCCATCGTGTTCGGCGTGGCCGACCACTGGGCCAAGGTGTTCGGCGAGGTCGCGGCGCGGGCGAGGCTCGAGGGCTATGACGTGCCGATGGTCATCGACTGGTTCGACGGCCTCTACCTCGGTGCCGTGGTCTTTGACCTGCTCGACGCCAGTGACGGCATCGGCCTGCTCGACTTCGTCTCGGGTGAAGGACTCGACATGCTGGGCAGCGGCGTTGAGGGCATCGCGTCATTGGCCGAAGGCGTGGGCGATTTCATCGACGGCATCGACTTCGACTTCGATTTCTGAGCCGTGGACTTCTGAGGACAAGCCTCGTGGGCCGATCCGTTCGGATCGGCCCACGTGCTGCCTGCTGGGTGGTTCAGTGGCTGGGTGGTTCAGTGCTGCACGACGACCCGCGTCGGCTGCGGCTGGCCGATGCCGTCAAGGGTAGCCACGAACCAGTCGGCGCTGATGTCGAAGTTCTTGCCACCCTTGATGCGGTCGAACGCGATGTTGGTGAGCACATCACCGTTCTCTTCGTCCTGGCCCACCACACCGGTCCTGCCCTCGAGCGCGCAGTCGACTGCCAGGTCGGTGCACTGCTTGATCAGGTCGAGGTCGGCCTGGTTGGCGGCGGCCGATCGGGCGAAGTAGCCGGACTTCTGCACCATCACCTTCTCTGCACCCAGCAGCTTGGCGAACTGGTCACCGAACCACTTGCCGGGGTTGATCTTGTCGAGCTTCACGTGGCCGAAGGGGTCGCGCGGGATTTCCTCGCCGGCCTTTTCCATCTCGGCGAGGATCGCATCGAGGCCCGCGCCCTCGGACAGGAAGATGGTCACGTTGCCGACCTCGTCCATGACCTTGCGCAGGCGATCGGCCTCGCCCTGCAGGTCGATCTGGCCCTCGGGCACGTAGACCGCGTGCACGTCCCAGGCCTCGCGCGACAGGCCGAGTTCGGGCAGCCACTGCTGCGTGTCGAGCCATTCGCGGTACTTGGCGGCGGTGGCGGCGGTCAGGTAGCCACAGTTGCGGCCCATGACCTCGTGGATGATCAGCATGCGCGACCCCGAGTTGTGCTCGGCCACGACGTTCCTGGCGAAGATGGCACCCTGCTCGGCAGCGGTCCAGGCCCCCAGCGACTGCTTGATGGGGATGATGTCATTGTCGATCGTCTTGGGCAGGCCCACGACGGTCAGGCCGTAGTCATGCTTGGCGAGGTAGGCAGCCAGGTCGGCGGCAGTGGTGTTGGTGTCGTCGCCGCCGATCGTGTGCAGCACGTCGACCCCGTCTGCCACGAGGCGGTCTGCCGCGACCTTCAGCGGGTCATCGCCCTCGTTGACCAGGCCGCGCTTGACCAGGTCGGCCGCGTTGGTGAGCTTCACCCGCGAGTTTCCGACCGGCGATCCGCCGAACAGGTGCAGCAGGTGTGCCTTCTCGCGCACCTCGGGGGTGACGCTCAGGTAGTCACCCTTGAGAAGGCCCTGGTAACCGTGCCTGTAGGCGATGATCTCGGTGTCGGGGCTGAGCTCGGTGTAGCGCTGGATCAGTCCGCCGATCGCGGACGACAGGCAGGGGGCGAAACCGCCGGCAGTGAGCAGGGCAACCTTGGAGACCATGGAGCGGCCTTTCTGTGGATCGGGTCAACGTCACCGCTGAGCCTATTCCACCGCAACGACCTGTGGACAGCACCCCCGCGTGACCCGCCCCATGGTCAAGACTGTGGCCATGACCCAGCACGTTCCCGTGCCAACGGCCCTGCGCCACCGCGACCGCGGCGCCAGCGTCACGGCCATGTTTGCCGCGGTGATGGTGGTGCTGCTGCTTTGCGTCGGGCTGGTTGTCGACGGGGGTGCCCAATCGGCTGCCCGGGCCCGGGCAGAGGCCGTGGCCACCGAGGCGGCTCGTGCCGGTGCCGCTGCAGCTGCGGGCGCCGACATCCAGGGCACGTCGGGCACCGGACGAGCGATCGCCGCCGCACGCGCCGTGCTGGCGAATCGCCGGATGCAGGGCAGCGTGAGCGTGCAGGGCGGCATGATCACCGTCGAGACCAGCACCAGCTCGTCCACGACGTTCTTGTCACTGATGGGTGTACGCCAACTGGACGCCCGCGGCAGTGCCACGGCCAGGCTCGTCCAGGTCTGACCCCCGACGACGCCCGGCAGGACTAGCATTCCGCTCATGGCCCGCTACCTCGACGTGCACCCGGACAACCCGCAGCCGCGGGCACTGCAGCAATGTGTCAGCACCCTGAAGGATGGTGGGCTGGTGGCCTATCCCACCGACTCGGGGTACGCGCTGGGGTGCGTGCTCGACAACAGGGACGGGCTCGAGCGCATCCGCAGCATCAGGGACCTCGACCAGCACCACCACTTCACGCTGATGATCAGCGAGTTCGCGCAGGTCGGGCACTGGGTCGACATGGACAACTGGGTGTTCCGCACCCTCAAGGCCAACACGCCCGGCCTGTACACCTTCATCGTGAAGGCAGCCCCTGAGGTGCCGAAGGTGATGCAGCACCCGAAGAAGAAGTCGATCGGCCTGCGGGTGCCCACGCACCGTTCGACACTCGCCCTGCTCGAGGCGCTCGGTGAACCACTGGTGACATCATCGCTGATCCTGCCGGGCGAGGACGAGCCCATGACCGACGGCTGGCTCGTCAAGGAAACCCTCGACCACCAGGTCGACATCGTGCTGGACGATGGCAACTGCGGGCTGAACGCCACCACGGTGGTCGACCTGACCGGCGGGGAGCCCGAGGTCCTGCGGGTCGGGGCCGGCGACCCCACCCCCTTCGTCGAGGACTGACTTGTCGTCGGGGCGGACCTGCGCCGCAGCGCCCACTGGCCATAGCATGACCTGCATGTCGAACCCCTTGCTGACGCCAAGCACCCTGCCTTATCAGTTGCCCGACTACGCCGCCCTGGGCGTCGAGCAGTACCGGCACGCGATCACGGTCGGCATGCAGAAGAACCGCGACGCGGTGCAGGCGATCATCAACAACCCCGAGCCGCCGACCTTCGACAACACCATCGCCGCACTCGAGGCCGCCGATCGTGACCTCAACCGGGCACTGAGTGCGTTCTACCCGGTGGTCACAGCCCACGGCACCGATGAGATCCGCGCGCTGGCGGCCGAGGTGGCCCCCGAGCTGGCGGCGCACAGCGATGCGATCTGGATGGACCAGGCGTTGTTCGGGCGCATCGCTGCCGTCGCCTCGGGCGACCTGTCCGGGCTCGATGCCGATGCGGCCCACCTGACCGGACGCTACCTGGTGCACGCCCGGCTCGCCGGTGCCGAGCTCGATGACGAGGGGCGCAGCGAGCTGGCTGCCATCAACGCCCGCCTGGCCGGCATGCGCCAGCGTTTCCAGGAACTGCTGCTCAAGGACACCAATGACCTCGCGGTGCACTTCACCGATGCTGCCGAGCTCGACGGCCTGCCGGCCGACCAGCTCGACCTGTGCGCCGATGCGGCCCGGGGCAAGGGCCTGGACGGCTACCTGGTGGCGCTGGTCAACACGACCGTGCACCCCTACCTGTCCGACCTGACGGTGCGCGAGAGCCGCCGCCGCATCTATGAGGCCACTGCCCAGCGGGGTCACCGCGGCAACGAGTTCGACACCACGGGCCTGGTGGTCGAGATGGTGGCGCTCCGCGCCCAGCGGGCGTCCCTGCTCGGCTACCCGACCCACGCCCACGCCCGGACCGCCGACCAGACCGTCGGCAACCCCGAGACGATCCGTGAGCGGATCCATCCCCTGGCGGCACCGGCGCTGGCGAACATGTACCGCGAGGCAGAGGCCCTGCAGGAACTCATCAACGCCCGCCAGCACGCCGCCGGTGAGGCAACATTCGAACTGGCGCCGTGGGACTGGCCCTATTACACCGAACTGCTGCAGCAGCTTCGCTTCGACCTCGATTCTGCGCAGGTGAAGCCCTACCTCGAGATGCACCGCGTCATCGAGGACGGGGTCTTCTTCGCGGCCACCCAGCTGTACGGCATCACGTTCACCAGCCGCAACGACCTGGTCGGGTGGCACCCGGACGTGCTCTTCTATGAGGTGGCCAATGAGGATGGCTCACCGCTCGGGCTGCTGCTGTACGACCCGTTCGCCCGGGACACCAAGCAGGGTGGCGCGTGGATGAACTCGCCGGTGCACCAGTCGCGACTCTTCGGCACCCTGCCGGTGGTCAGCCAGAACCTGAACCTGCCCAAGCCGCGCGAGGGCGCTCCCGTGCTGCTGACCCTGGACGAGGTCAACACGGCGTTCCACGAGTTCGGGCATGCGCTGCACGGGCTGTTCTCGAACGTCTACTGGCCGACCCAGTCGGGCACCGCAGTGCCGCGCGACTTCGTGGAATTCCCGAGCCAGGTCAACGAGATGTGGCAGAGCTGGCCCGAGGTGCTGGCCAACTACGCGCGCCACCACGACACCGGCGAGCCGATGCCTGCCGCGATGGCTGACAAGGTGCGCGCCCTCGGCGGCTTCAACCAGGGCTTCATGACCACCGAATACCTGGGCGCGGCGCTGCTCGACCAGGAACTGCATTCCCTGCACGCCGGCGAACAGGTCGGCGACCTTGATGCGTTCACGGCCCGTGCCCTCGAGCGGGTGGGGCTGGCGAACCCCTATGTCGGTCCCCGGTACCGGCCGTCGTACTTCGCGCACACATTCGGCAACACCTACGACGGGGCCTACTACTCCTACATCTGGTCAGAGATTCTGGACGCCGACACCGTGGAGTGGTTCCGCGCCAACGGCGGCCTCGACCGGGAACTGGGCGAGACGTTCCGGCGCGAGTTGCTCAGCCGTGGGGATTCGCGCCCGCCCATGGACTCGTTCAAGGCGGTGGTCGGACGCGAACCCGACATCACGCCGCTGCTGGTGCGACGTGGGCTGACGGTCGCCGAGGCCTGAGGCCCCGACTCAGAAGTGGTAGGTGTCCGAGGGTGCGGGGTAGGCGTCCTCGTAGCCCTCGGGCATGTCGAGACCGAACCGCTCGGCCAGCCCCAGGATCTTCTTGGCGCGGGCAAGGCGCGGCAGGTCGGAGCCGTTGCGGATCGTGCCGCCCTCGGACTGGAACTCGCTGAGGAAGTCCAGGGCCCACGACATGTCGCCGATCGAGGGGGAGAGGATCTCGTTGACAGTCGCGCACTGCTCGGGCATCAGGCAGATCTTGCCGGTCATGCCGAAGGCGGCGGTCACGCCTGCGGCATCGGCCAGGGCCACACCCACGGCACCGACGGCGGGCCCGTCGATGGGTCCGGGCAGGCCGGCTGAGCGGGACGCGATCGTGAACTGGCTGCGGGTGTAGGCGAGCACGGTCGAGTCGTCCGAGAAGCCGGTGTCCCGACGGAAGTCGCCCAGGCCGAAGCCCAACCGGAACAGGCCCTTGGTGCGGGCGATGCTGGTCAGGTTCTCGACACCGCGGGCCGTTTCGACGAGGGCCACGATCTTGACGCCGGGCAGCAGGGCCGCGGTGCGCTCGATGTGCTCGTGCGATTCGACCATGGCCAGCATGACGCCCTCAAGGCCTTGGTGCTTGCCGAGTTCGCTGCAGTCATCGGCCCACCAGGGGGTGCCGAAGCCATTGATGCGGGCCCACGCCTTGTTGCCGGCGCCCAGGTACTCGCTGACGTTGCTGCGTGCCTGTTCCTTGTTGTCGGGGGCTACCGCGTCCTCGACATCGAGCAGGACGACATCTGCAGCGCTGGCAGCGGCCTTCTCGAAGCGTTCGGGCTGGAAGGCATTGACCAGCAACCAGGAACGGGCGAGATCGGGTCCGACGACGACCTTGGGAGACAACTTTGTTTCCTTTCGGGGGAGTGAACCCCAGTAGGCTAACCCAGCCCGGCCCCCGGCCACACATCGCGACCCCGCCCGGACGAGGCATTGGTGCCTACCATGGGGACATGACACCACTACTGGCAGGCATCCTGGCCTTCATCCTCGCGCTCATCGGGGTGACGGGCATCGTCATCCCCGTGCTGCCGGGGTCCATCACCATCCTGGTCGGGCTGGCCATCTGGGGCATCTGGGGTGGTTCGGGCCAGGCCATCGCAGTGGCAGTCATCGGTGGCGTGTGCGTGCTCATCGGCATGGTCGCGAGCGCCGTGCTCACCAAACGCAACCTCGATGCCAGGCAGATCCCGCAGTGGCCGGTGCTCGTGGCGCTGGTGGGGGGTGTGATCGGCAGCTTCGTGCTGCCGGGTCTCGGGCTGGCCATCGGGTTCGTCGTCACACTGCTGGTCTGCGAGTTGGCCCGTGTGCGCGACGTCAAGGCGGCCGTGTCGACGAGTTGGACCGCCGTCAAGTCGGTGGGCCTCGGCATGCTCATCGAGCTCGGCATGGCGCTGCTGGCGATCACCGGCCTGAGCGTCTCGGTGCTGGCCACGCTGCTGTAGCCCATCAATCCATCCGCGTTCTGCCCAGGAGGAACACATGTGTCGCAACATTCGTCCGCTCTTCAACTTCGAACCCGAGGTGACTGACGACGAGGTGCGGTCCGCCGCGCTGCAGTACGTGCGCAAGGTGTCGGGGTTCACCAAGCCGTCGCAGGCGAACCAGCAGGCCTTCGACCGTGCCGTCGACGAGATCGCCCACATCACGGCCCACTTGATGCAGGACCTCGTCACGAACGCTGCGCCGAAGGACCGTGACGTCGAGGCCCAGAAGGCGCGGGCACGTGCCGAGAAGTCGGGACGCTATGCGATGACGGGGGCCGCTGCCGCGCAGTGAACCCGGCCTCTGGAGGATCGCCCGGCCTCTAGAGGATCGTGTAGCGGGCCACAATCGCTGCGACCACCAGTGCGGCGATCAACACCACCTCGACCCACATGGTGCGGATGCTGGTCTGCTTGCGCATGCCGCGCATGAACGCCCACGTGGTGCCTGCGCCCAGGATCAGCCCACCGATGTGTGCCTGCCAACCGATGCCGGGCACCAGGAACGAGATGGCGAGGTTGATCGCCAGGATGGGCAGCAGGCTGCCGGAGCGGACCAGCTTGTAGCGTTCCATCACCACGAGCGCGCCGAACAGGCCGAAGATGGCACCCGAGGCGCCACCGGCCTGGGTTTCATTGAGAGGGTTGAGCTCGGGTTGGGCGAACAGCAGGTACACGGCGCTGCCGCCCAGGGCCGAGACGAAATACAACACGATGAACTTCCACGCGCCCAGGATCATCTCGAGCGGTCGACCCAGCATGTACAACGCGAGCATGTTGAGCCCGATGTGGAAGATGCTGAAGTGCATGAAGGCCGAGGTGAGCAGTCGCCACGGTTCGTACATCGCCGAGGTGTAGGTGAGCACGATGCTGCTGGCGTAGCCGGGCACGAACAACTCGGCCAGGAAGCTCAGCACGTTGAGCGCGATCAGCACATAGGTCACGGGGTGGGCGAGCGAGGGTCGCTGCGGCCGCACGATGTAGCCCTGTGGCGGCAGGTACTGGGGCCGCTCGTACTGGGGCTCCTGGTCGTGTCCGGCTGGTGGTTGCGTCATGCGCTGGGGTCCTCGTCGTCATGGCTGGGGTTGAGCAGTCGCCGGCGCTCGTCGGTGAGGTTGCGTCTCGCCGGCGATTCCCACAGCCTGCGCCCGGTGGGCGTCCAGAACAGCTGGGGGCGGTTGAGCAGGGCGCCGGTGGCCGCGATCCGGTCGCGTTGCCACGCGAGCTCGGCCACGTCCGGGCGTTCGCGGCGCAACTGGGCGACGTGCGCCAGGTACTGGTCAGGGTCGGCGGCCAGCAGCGCAAGGTCGGCATCGCACATCCTGGCCCCGCGCCCATCGTCGGGTGCCGGGTCGTGGTTGATGGTCAGCAGCACCAGCCGGGCCACCTCGTCGATGTCGGTGCTGTCGAGCAGGCCGGCCAGCGCGGTGCGGGCCAGCTGTGCCGATTGCTGTTCGTCGGTCGGCTTGTCGTTGTGGTGCACCGCGTCGTGCCACCAGAAGGCCACCACCTCGAGCGGGTCACCGCCCAGTTCAGCCAGTGCGCCCAGGCCGGCGGCCAGGTGGGTGATGCCGTGGTAGTGCCGGTGGGGTTCATGCCAGCGGGTCAGCAGGTCTCGTCCCAGGGCTTCGACGTGGCTGTCGACCTCGGGGGTGTGTTCACGGCGGGGTCCCGGCACCAGGGCGCGCATGGCGGTACGCCAGGTGTCGAGCAGCCGTTCCCCGAGTTGCTGGTGATGGTCTTCGGTCAGGTCATCCATGTCGTCCTCACGTCAGCCCTGTGAGCCAGTTGGTCAGCGCACCACCGGCCACGGCGATGAGCACACTGATGAAGGTGCCGATGATGAACCGTTCCGAGACGCCTGCATCATGGGACTTCAGGTCGGGGTAGCGTGCCAACCCCTTCACCGCCAGGATGATGGCCAGGCCCGGCAGGAACCCACCGACGACGCAGGCGTAGGTGCCCAGCCGTTCCAGCGCGCCAATCCAGGCACCGCCCTTGAGCCGGTCGGCCGCCTGTTGCTGCTGTTCTGGCGGCGAGTCGCTGGCGACCTTCAACAGCCCCGCCACCAGGCGCACGCCGAAGAGCACCACGAAGGCACCGATGACGATCGCGATGCCCGAATCGACACCGAACTCGGCCCAGCGCTTCATGCGGGCCCAAGGGTCTCGCCGACGCGCAGCACCCGTTCGAAGAGCTGGACGAGCAGGGCGCGGCCCTCGTCACCCGGTTGCCATCCTGCCGTGCGCAGGCGCTGCGAGACGGCGGACGGTGAGATGCCCAGGGCCTCGGCGGCGGCCCGTCCGGTGCCCTCGGCGCGCAGCGCGTCGACCACGGCCCATCCCTCCTTCGTGCGTCGGCTCCACAGGTGGTGCAGCAGGCCGGCGACCGCCTGGGCGGCGGCGACATCCTGCGCGTCATCGCCAGCGTACCGGGGGGCAGTGACATCCCTGCCCGTGTGCCCACCGGCCACGAAGGCCAGGTCGCTGGCCGAGGAGTGTGCCCGGTCGACCGCGGTGCGCGCCGCGATGAATGCCCCACCACGTGATTCGCGCACGTGGGCGGGCAGCGGGTACTCGACCAGTCCGAAGCCGATGCCGATGCGCCAGTGGCCCTCGCGGGCGACGAACTCCAGCACGGCCGCGAGGGTCTGGGCCGAGCGGGTCAACAACTGCACCTCGTCACCGGCGGTGCGCTCGGCTGGCAGGGCCAGGTCGTGGGTCGCGAGCAGCGTGAGCAGCGCGGGCACCCGGTCGGGTGAAGAGCTGCTGCGCCGCTGGTCGATGTTGGCCACCGCCCACGTGAAGTCTTCAGCCTTCATGCCGATAGTTTAAGTCCTGCACCTGAATCGTTCAAGGGGAGTTGCCGGCCGGGGTCAGTCCTCGGGACGAGGCTCCTCGCCAAGGTCGCGCAGGAACGCCTCGGCCTCTGCGGCGATGTCATCGCCCGTGGGCAGGTCCTCGTGCGTGGCCGCGAGCCGTGGGCTGCTGGTCTGGCGCTCCTGGAAGTTGTCGAACTGCTCCTCGAGTGCATGCACCAGGCCGGTGGCCTCTTCGGACTCGGCCACCTCGTTCGAGATGGCGGCCCTGGTGATGCCGGCACGGATCGCCAGCTCGGTCGTCCGGATCGTGTGACCGGTGGCCTGGCTGAACGCGTTCACCAGCGCAATCGCGGCGTCGGGGAACTCGGTCTGGGCGAGGTAGTGCGGCACATGCGCCGTCAGGCCGATCACCTCGTAGCCCGCCTCACCGAGACGGAACTCGAGCACTGACGGGAACGATGCGCCAATGGCCATGCGACCGAACATGGGCGTGTTGCCCGGGATCAGGGCCGGGTCGCTGGCGTGCTTGGTGATCACGACCGGGCGGGTGTGCGGTACCGGCATCGGGATGGCGCCGCCGATCACCACCCGTTCGACCGAGGTCTGCTCGAGCACCCAGGTGATCGAGGCGACAAGGCGTTCCCACTGCAGGTCGGGCTCGACGCCCTTGAGCAGCAGGAAGGGTACCGACGACTCGTCGACCAGGTGGTGCAGCTCGATGCCGGGCTGCTGGTATTCGGCGATCCGGTCGGCGTCGAAGATCATCACCGGGCGCTGGCCGCGGTAGTCGATGAGTTGGTCGAGGTCGAAACGACCCAGCAGGTGGTGCGGGTAGGTGTCGATCAGGTGTTGATCGATCAACGACTGGGTCTGGCCGGCATCGACGAATCCGGTCAGGGTCACCAGCAGCGTGCGGGCGCGCACCGTGCGAAGGTCGATGTGCGGTTCTGGTTGGAACAGGTCCGAAGGAATGGTCATCGCTCACCTCCAGGGCGCGTGGCAGGGGTACTGGTCAGGGGATCCATACGTTCTCGCATTTACCACCTCAACGCCACGGCAGCCCTGGTGATTCCCACACCGGCACCCAGGCGCATTCGTGCTCGTCAGCGGCCAGTCTACCCCCGCCACCGGGCGCCATCAGCGCCAGGTGGTGGGCCCCGTCGAGCCGGCGCGGTATTCCTCGAGCGGCACCTCGTTGTTGTGCCAGGCCGCCAATACTGGCCCCAGGACGCGCCAGCACTCCTCGGCCATGTCGCCGCGCACCGACAGCAGCGGGTCGCCCGACAGGATCAGGTCGAGGATCTCGCCGTAGGGCCGCACCGGTGACTCACCGAGCTCGCTGTGCAACACCGTCTGCTCAAGGTCCCACCGGTCCCCGGAGGCATTCGTCGTGATCTGCATCGAGATCGTCTCGGGTGCGATGCCGATGGCCAGCACGTTGGGTTCAGGCGCGTTGTGAAACCCACTGACCGGGTGCACGATGGGCCGGTACTTGACGATGATGCCGCGGAAGCCGTCGCCGAGCGCCTTGCCGGAACGCAGCCGGAACGGCACGCCGGTCCAGCGCGCATTGCGCACCTCGAGGGTCACCTCGGCGAGCGTCTCGGTGTTTCGTGAGGGGTCGACCCCCGGTTCGTCGACATAGGACGGTACCTCGCGCTCGCCAATGGTGCCCGCCGTGTACCGGGCCCGGCGGCTCGAGGCGACCGGGTCGTCTGCCCACAGGTGGGTGGCGCGCAGGGCGTGCACCATGAGGTCACGCAGCTCGAGCTGGTCGATGGCTGCCGGTTCCTCCATGGCGACCATCGCCATGACGAGCATCAGGTGGCTCTGCAGCATGTCCTTCAGTGCGCCCGCACCGTCGTAGTAGCCGGCGCGCCCCTCAAGGGCCAGTTGCTCGTCGGTGATGATCTCGACCCGTTCGATGTTGGTGGCATTCCAGGTCGGCTCGAAGACCCGGTTGCTGAATCGCAGTCCGATGAGGTTCAGCACCGTGGCCTTGCCCAGGTAGTGGTCGACCCTGAAGACCTGCTCCTCGGGCACCAGGCTGGTCAGCAGCTTGTTGAACTTCTGCGCCGATTCGAGGTCATGGCCGAAAGGCTTTTCGATGGCCAGCCGCAGGTTGGGCGGCAGGTCGATGCGCGCGAGCGCTTCGCATGCCCGCTGGCTGATCGTGGGCGGCAGGGCGAAATACAGCACGATCGGGCGCTCGGGGTCGGCCAGCTCGGTCAGCAATTGGTGCAGCGCCGTGGCATCGGTGGCATCCATCCGCTTGTACTCGGTGCCCGCGACGATGGCGGTGCTGCGGTCGGCCGAGCAGCCGCCCTCGCACAGGGCATCGGCCACACGCTGCTTCCAGTCCTGCTCGGACAGGTCGTCCGCAGCCGCGCCCACGAGATGGATGTCGTGGTGTGGACGCTGGCGCAGCAGCGTGCCCAGACCGGGCAGCAGCAGCCTGTGGGTGAGATCACCCGAGGCGCCGAAGATCACCAGGGTCGAACGCTGCTTGGCGAGATGTTCGGACATGACACCCTTTCCTGATGCGGACGTGCTGGAGCTTGTCGCGCCACCACTCTAGGCCCCGCGTGGCAGGCTGGCGGCCGAAGTGCCCTACAGTGGCGCCGTGCCCGACGCCCTGCCACCTGCTCACGCCACCCCCACCACCACTGTCAGCGCCTCGCTCGATGTGGCGGTGACGGCACCCGCCGACATCGTCTTCTCGATCGCCGTTGCCTCTGGCCACCGGCTGGTGTCGGAGTCTTTGACGATGACCTCGACGCACCAGGGCGGTGAGGCCACCCCCGTGGCATTCCATGAGTTCGTGGCCAATCCCCAGGTGCGGCTGCACCGCACACCGAAGGCCCCGGTGGGCCTGTTGCAGGTGCGCTACCAGGCCGAGGTCGGCGAACTGCTCACCCCGGTGCCGCATGGCGAGCCCGAAGAGATCCTGTACGGTCGACCCTCGCGCTACTGTGATTCCGACCGGCTGGCCCAGGTGGCCTGGAACTACTTCAAGGGGTTGCAGGGCACCGACCTGGTCAAGGCCGTGCGCGAGTGGGTGAACACGCACATCGCCTACACCCTCGGCAGCAGCCGGGTGGTCGATGGCGCCCTCGAGACCTACCTGTCGCGCAAGGGGGTGTGCCGCGACATGGCGCACCTGACCATCACGTTCTGCCGCGCCATGAACATCCCGGCCCGCCTGGTCTCGGTCTATGCGCCCGGGCTGACGCCGATGGACTTCCATGCCGTGGCCGAGATGCTGGTCGACGGTCGTTGGTACATGATCGACCCAACCGGGCTGGCGCCGCGCCAGACGATGGTGCGCATTGCGACCGGGCGCGACGCCTCGGACACGGCGTTCATGACCACCATCGGTGGACGTACGCAGCTGAAGTCGCTGAAGGTGACCGCGACGAGCTCGGCCGACCTGCCGAGCGACGACGGCCGGGAGCTGATCGAACTGGTGTGACGCCGCCGACCCGCTGGTGCTGCTCAGGCCGGGCCGACCAGCGTCTCCCGATCACCGACCCTGATGACATCCACCCCGACTGACAGCGATGAACTGTCAGCCTCGGTGGTGATGACCCCCTTCAACGGTGAGACATCGGCGAAGTCACGGCCCCAGCCATTGACCACATAGCGCGAATCGGCGAAGTGGGCATTGGTCGGGTCGATGTCGACCCAGCTGCCGTCGGGCACGAGCACCGACGCCCAGGCGTGGCTGGCGTCCGACCCCTCGAGCTTCTGCTGCCCCGGCGGGGGAGCGGTCTCGATGTACCCGCTGACGTAGCGCGTCGGCAGCCCCATGACCCGCAGGCACCCGATGGCCAGGTGGGCAAAGTCCTGGCACACGCCCTGGCGCAGGTCGAGCAGCTGCTGCAGGGTGGTGCGGGTGGTGGTGGCGCCCGGCCGATAGGCGAAGTCGCGATAGATCCCCAGCGTCAACGAGGCCAGCGCATCGCCGAGGGGTGCGTCGGGGGCCAGCAGGGTGTGCGCATAGGCGATGACGTCGTCGGTGATGGTCACCTTCGGTGATTCCAGCTCGTAGAGCACCTTGTCGACCACGTGTCGGGGGTCGCGGTGCACCAGTTCGACGGCCTCGGCGAGTGTCCACCGGTTGAGCGCCGCGATCGAGGTGCCCGGCCAGGCGACGTCGACCAATGACTCCTTGGTGATCTGCAGCGTCGTGTGGGCGTCCGGTACCTCGAGGTAGTGGGACAGGTTGCCGAAGTAGTCGACATGCTCGTGCACGACCGATGCCGTGGGGCTCACCGTGAAGGTGGTGCTGACCACTTGCTGTGACGCGCAACTGCGGGGTGAGAGCAGCCCGCGCTCGTAGCAGTCGGTGACTGGCTTGTTGTAGGTGTAGGTGGTGCGGTGCACCACCCGGTAGCGCCGCGGCACCATGTGCTGGGGCGACTGTTCCATCATGGACTGGTCGACGGTCCCGGTCATCCGCGCAGCCTCGGTTCGACAGTGTTGAACCAGCCCGTCTGGCGGAACACCCGGGGTGCCGGTCGCTGGAAGTGTCGCCGGGTGATGGCATCGGACAGGTCGCGGGTGTCGTCGGCCGCACCCACCAGCACGTCGCTGATGTGTTGCCACGACCCGCTGCGCAACAGGGGCGCTTCACCCTGTACGCGTTCGCGCAGGGCCCGGGTGCGCGCGGCCGCGTGGTCGTCACCGATCAGGACGAGGTCGCGTTCGAGCTTTGCCCACTGGAAGCACACCGAGCGGGGGTTGTTGGGTTCGAGCACGAGCAATGCCATCGCGGCATGCAGTGGGCGCGGGGGCAGCGTTCCGAGGGCCTGGCCGCGATGGTGGCTGATCAACGACTCACAGACGGCCATCACCGACTCGGCCACCAGGTCTTCGACCGACATCGACAGGTCGGCGGCGAACACCTCACCCAACAACCACAAGGTGTTGGTCGCCCGCTCGATGCGCGTGCCTGCGTCGATGAAGGCCCACGTGTGGTCGCGCATCATCGACTCGCCGTTGATGCCGGCCAGGGCCTGGGTGGCGCCGACCACCGACGTCAGGTCGAGTTCGTCCGAGGCCCGGGCCATGTCCAGGCCCAACTGGCTGATCAGCGGCCACACGTCCATCGACAACATGTCCGGCACCTCGTGGGCGGCGCGTTCCAGCTGGTCGATGTCGTGGGCGAGGCTGCCCGGCTGGCCGGGGTCGGTCGCTGCGCGCCGCAGCAGTTGCCGTGACGACTCCGCGGGCCGATCGGTGCCCACCGTCTCGGGCATCGCCGTCATCGAGGCCACCGCACCGCCCACCAGGGCCAGCACCTGGTGACCCATGGTGCCCACCCGGTTGCCGTAGTCCTCACTGAGGTCGAGGGCCTTGCGCAACAGCCGGCTGGTCGACTCGACCCGCTCGGTATAGCGGCCGTACCAGAACAGGTTGTCGGCGACGCGGTTGGGCAATGGCTGCTGGTCGCGACCCTCGACCCACAGCATCGGCTCGTGCCCGACCGGACGGGTCAGCACCCCCGGCACGGTGTCGTCGGCCTCGAGCACCCACACGTCCTTGGTCAGCGCTCCCGAGCCGCTGCTGATGCGCCACGCATCGCCTGATGGTGCCACCCGTGCCAGCCCGCCCGGCATCAGGGTGTACCCGCCGTGCTCGGCCACGGCAAACGTGCGCAGCACGGTGCGGCGGGGCACCAGTCCCTCGGGCGTGACCACCGGCGTGGTCGAGGCCATCACGGGGTCCTGCCCCACCCAGGCCCAGGGCTGTTGGCGCAGCTGGCGCACGATGGATTCGCGGTCCGTGCGCGAGAGCGTCCAACCGGCCCGGGCCGCGCCGGCCCCAGTCCGGTGGATGGGCTTGATCACCAGTTCGTCGAGGTGGGTGACCACATGGTCGAGCTGGGTGGGGTCACCGCACCACCAGGTGGGTGCCGGGGGAAGCAGCAGGTCTTCGCCGAGCAGTTCGCGCGCGACCCGTGGCAGGAACAGGTTCAGCGCCGGGTTCTCGAGGACGCCCGAGCCCAGCCGGTTGGCGATGGCGAGGTTGCCCTGCCGCGAGGCCTCGAGCAGGCCGGCCACGCCCAGTTGTGAGTCCGGACGAAACTCCAGCGGGTCGCAGAAGACCGAGTCCACGCGGCGCAACAGCACATCAACACGTGTGCGGCGGTCGTCGTCCAGCACCCAGAGCGCAGCGTCGCGGACGGTGAGGTCGTCGGCCTCGACCAGCGAGTAGCCCAGCAGTGTCGCCAGGAAGCCCTGCTCGTAGGCGGTCTCGGACGCCGACCCCGACCAGAGCAGTGCGCCCCGGGGCATGTGTCCGGTCTGCGGGGCCGCGTCGAGCAGACTCTGGCGCATCGACTGGAAGAACCCCCGCAGCCGCCGCAGCCGGGTGCCCCGGTGCAGGTCTGCCATCACCCGCGAGGTGATGCGCCGGTTGACCATGGCATAGCCGGCCCCCGAGGGCGCGGCCGTGCGGTCGTCCAACACGTGCCACAACCCCTCGGCGTCGCGACCCAGGTCGGTGCCCACGATGTTCAGCTGCGGGCCGCCGGCGAACGGCACGCCATGGGCCTGCGGCAGGAATTCGGGGTGTCCCAGCACCACCTCGGCGGGCAGCACCCCCTGCCGGATCAGCAGCTGGTCGCCGTAGATGTCGGCGACCAACAGGTTCAGCACCGTGAGACGCTGGGCCACCCCGCGCTCGATCTGCTGCCATTCATCGGCGTCGACCACCATCGGCAGCGGGTCGACCTTCCACCGGTTCGGGTTGAGCGTGCCCCCGTAGTGCACGCCGTCCTCGTGCACGAGGCGGCGGGCATCGGCTGCGGCACTGAGCAGGCCCGTCAGGCCGCTGCTCTCGATGACCGACGACAGGATGCGCTGCGGGTCGCGCACGCCTTCGGCGCCGATGACTTCGTCCCAGGCCTCGCCGTGCGAGACCAATTCGGCATAGGGGGCCAGCGGGGAGGAATCCCAGTCGAGTTCCTCGACGCTCATCCGCGCTCCTTCCGACGGCGTCATCGAGACTAGCCGAGCGAACAGTCGTTGCCCGGGAAATCCTGCAAGGGACATACAGTGGTCCCCGGTCCGCGGCGGTCGCGGCGACTGGGTGCAGGAACGGGGAGGTGGTCATGCCCGAACAACCGACGAGGCGTGAGCGCGTGCTCGACCGCATTGAGAATGCTGCGCTGGTCTGCTGGCCGATGCTCGTGCTGGTGGCGCTCTACCTGCCCAGTGGGTTGGCCTCGCCGCACCGGCTGGTGGTCGCACTGCTGCTGGCCTGCGCGGCGCTGCGCATCGTGTGGCGACCGGTGCTGTGGCGTTCGCCGGCCCTCTGGGGTGCGTTGGTCGTCGGGGCCGGTTTCGCGGTGTTCGGGCTCGTCGGGCTTCGCCGCTACCCCCACCTGAGCGCAGGTGTCGAACTCGGCCAGGTCGCGTTCCTGGTGCTCGCGTTGGTGGCGATGTCGATCGTTGGACGACGCACCGCGGCCATCTTTTGGCTCATCGGCGGCTGGTGCATTGCCGGGGTGGCGGCCAGCGCCGTCGGCATCTGGGAAACCGTCACCAACTGCCACCTTTCGGTGAACGCCCCGGGCGCCTATTGGGGGCAGCGGGCCGCGACCTGGAAGATCAACAGTGCGTTCTTCGACAACCCGAACCTGTATGCCTACTTCCTGGCCGTGCTGATGGCGCTGGTGGTGCTGGCCGGGTTCGCGGCGAGCGCCCTGCCCACCGCGCGCCGGCGTGCGGCGGGTCGGGTGGCGGCGGTGGTGGGCTTCCTCGTGCTGGCCCACCAGCTGTACATGACCGACGGTCGCGCCGGCATGCTGGCGGTGGCGCTGCTGGTGCTCGGGCTGCTGCTGCGCTCGTGGTGGGGACGCGGGCTGGTGGCGGCCGGGGCGCTGGCTTTCTGGGTCGGCGTGCGCGTCGGGTTCGGCCCGGCGGTGAGCCTGTGGGCAGCCATCTACGAGGTCTACGACCAGGCCGATGAAGCCCCCCGGTCGACATGGATCCGCGTGCAGCTGGTCAGGAGTGCCTGGCACATGCTGCGTCAGTCCGACTGGATCGGCGTCGGCCCGGGCGGCTACCCGCTGCGCAACATGCTGCCCGACAACCCCATCAACGTGTGGAACATGCCCAACCCGCATTCAGGCATCGTCGAGGTGATGGCCGAGTACGGCCTGGTGACGGTCAGCCTGCTGATGCTGGCCCTGCTGGTGGCGGCGGTGGCCTGTGTGGTCATGAGCGTGCGTCGCCGGGGCCTCGACCGCAGGGCCGGGGTGGGGGAGTTCGTCTCACGCTGGTCACCCACCCGCACCACGCTGGCGATCACGGCGATCCTGGCCGTGAGTGTTCCGGTTGTCTCGCTGGCGCACAGCACGTGGTTGCGCCAGCCGCTGACCGCCTTGCACCTGGCCACGCTCGTCGGCCTGGTCACGTGGGGGCTGGTGTCGTGGCGCGGCTCAGATCACCCAGCCGACCCAGTCGCGACCACGGGGCAGTCGTTGCAGCACGGCCCGGACGACGAGCGCGAAGAGCAGTGAGCCGGCGAACACGACGACGGTGACCAGCACCAGCAGCACGGGGGTCGGCAGGGGGCCGTTCGCCATGGTCCAGCCGGCGGCGCGGAACCCGCGCATCACGATCGCGAGCAGCGCCGGGTGCACCAGGTAGATGCCCAGCGTCGCGGCCCCGAGCGCCGTGATGACCTGCCGCTGGCCGGCTGACGGCTCGTGCGCGCCACCCCACTGCTTCGCGGCGACGAAGACGGCAGCCGCGGTGGCGGCCGTCGTCACCAGCGGGTAGGCATAGAACGCGGTGGTGAACTTGCCCTGCGCCGTGCTCGCCATCGCCGTGGCGATGATGGTGAACGCGATGCCGGCCAGGCCGGCGACGTGGATGCCCAGGCGCTGACGGGCGCTGTGCTCGCGGTGGGCCAGCCACCAGCCCAGCACGAAATAGCACAGGTACCCGGTGTACTCGGGCATCATCCGGTAGAGCCCCTGGCCGGTGAGCGCACCGAGCAGCGTGAGCACGAACGTGGTCACCGGGCCACCCACCACCAGCACGAGCACCAGCCAGTCGGCATGGCGCGGTTCGGTGCGGTGCAGGAACAGCCGCACCAGTGGGGACAGGAAGTACAGCGGCACCAGCATGTAGAGGAACCACAGGTGGTACCAGGTCGGGTTGAACCACATCTCGACCAGCCACTGCGCAGTCGAGGCGACCGTGACGGGCTGGTTGCCCAGCACCATGGTGAAGATGCCGTAGAGCACGCTCCAGATGACCAGGATCGACAGCAGGCGCAGGGCGCCCCGCAGCGTCTTGCGGTAGGCCGCGCGCAGGTCGTCCGCGGCCGCCGAGGGCCGCAACAGAAACATGCCCGAGACCATCACATAGATGGGCACGCACCACCTGGTGGCCCCGTCGAGGATGTTCATCCAGTGCATGTCGCGTGACCCCACACGTACGTCGAGCAGCTCGTAGCCGGCGACGTGCAGGGCCACGACGGCCAGCATGGCGATCACGCGCAACAGGTCGGGATAGAGGAGTCGCTGAGGAGTGGGCACGTGTCACGACACTAGTACGCGGCACCGCGGGTGGTATTTTCTAGCTGCAGTCGACTGGCTGCGTCGTCGCCCGAATCCCGGAGGTCCCAACGTGGCCGGTGGTCTCGCCGCCCTGCTCGATGACGTGGCAGTCATCGCCAAGATGACCAGCGTCGCTGGCTCCAAGGCGGTGGGTGTGGTGGTGGACGACGCCGCCGTCACCCCGCAGTACGTGCACGGGTTCTCACCCAAGCGCGAACTGCCGATGATCTGGCGCATTGCCAAGGGCTCGCTGCTCAACAAGGCGATCCTCATCGTCGTGCTGATGCTGCTTGACACGTTCCTGCCCGTGGTCCTGACCCCGCTGCTGATGCTCGGTGGGCTCTACCTGGTCTTCGAGGGTGCTGAGAAGTTCTACGAGGCGGTCAAGGGCGGGCACGAGGCCGAAGAGAAGACCCCCGTGGTCGAGGCCGGCCCCAACCACGAGAACACCATGGTGCGCAGCGCGATCACCACCGACTTCATCCTGTCGGCCGAGATCATGGTGATCTCGCTCAACACGATCAACGACTCGATCAGCGGTGGCATCAGCATCGGCATGAAGGCGGTGACGATGGTGGTCGTCGCGATCCTGATCACCCTGCTCGTCTATGGCGTGGTGGCGCTCATCGTCAAGATGGACGACATCGGCCTGGCCATGACCGAACGCAGCGACCCCGGCAGCCAGAAGATGGGCAGGCTGCTCGTCAACGGCATGCCCTGGGTGCTGCGGGTGCTCTCGACCGTCGGCATCGCCGCGATGCTGTGGGTCGGTGGGCACATCCTGGTGTCGGGGTTCAACACGCTCGGGTGGCACGGCCCCTATGAGTTGGCCCACCTGCTGGCCGACCCGGTGCACTCGGTGCCCGGCATCGGCGGGTTCCTGGCCTGGCTGGTCGACACGGTTTATTCGGCGCTCGTCGGCCTGCTCATCGGTTCGGTCATCGCGGTGGTCATGCACTTCCTGCCCTTCCACCAGAAGAAGCCGCACGACAAGGACATCCCCGAGCCGACCAAGGATGCTGCCACCGTCGGCGAGCACTGAGCGCCACGCTCCACTAGGCTGGACCTGCCCACCGCGGTGAAGAGGTCCGACAACGACGTATGACCGGCCCCGATGGGCTCGAAGAGGACATTAGCGTCGATGATCAACGGTACGGAACGCGAAGCGATCCACCGGGCCATCCGTTCCCACGGCGAGGTGGACGAGGCCTACTTGGCGGCCTATTACGGACTCGTCCCCACTGAACGGCTGCTCAAGCTGCGACCCGAAGACCTGCTCGGCATCGCACTGGGCCACCGGGAGCTCGCCAGGACCCGCCAACCCGGCCAGGACCTGGTGCGCGTGCACACGCCCACGGTGGCGCGCGACGGCTGGGCGGTGGGTGCCAGCGTCGTCGAGACGGTCACCGAGGACAGGGCGTTTCTCGTCGACTCCTTGCGGGGCACCCTCGAGATGATGGGGCACCGGGTCAGCGAGGTGTTCCACCCGATCTTCCACGTGACCCGCACGCCGTCCGGCGACCTCGTCGATGTGGTCGCCCGCAACGGCGATGACGGGCCCGGTACCAACGAGTCGTGGATCCATCTGCACATCCCGCGCCTGCACGACCCTGCCGAGGCCGAACACCTCACGCAGGTGCTGCACACGGTGCTGGGCGACGTCCGTGCTGCCGTGGACGACTGGGGGGCGATGTCGGCCCAGATGTGGCAGGCCGCCAACCACGTCGACGACCGCGAGCAGGCCGCGCTGCTGCGCTTCCTCACCGAGGACGAGTTCGTCTTCCTCGGCAGTGTGCGCTACGACGTCGAGGGCGAAGAGGTCATCGCCAACAATTCCACGCGCCTCGGCATCGCCCGCAGGCTGCTCGACGCCGCCGACCTGCCACTCGACACCCCAGCGCGGCAGCTTGCCTGGGGCACGCATCAGGTGATCGTCACCAAGGGCTCCCACCCCTCGCCACTGTTGCTCGGGCGCCACAACGACATCGTCGCGGTCAAGGTGCCCGGCCCCGACGGCGCCCCGGCCGCGGAGATTCGGTTCGTCGGTGCGCTGGCCAACACCGTGCACAGCGGGTCGACCAGTCGGGTGCCGTCGCTGCGCACCATCTCGGCCCAGGTGCTCGCAGACCTGGACGTGTCCCGTGACTCGCATGCCGGTCGCGAACTGCTCGAGGTCATCGACAGGCTGCCGCGCCAGACGCTGTTCAACGCCGACCCGCACGCACTCGCCCAGAGCACGCTCGAACTACGGGAGCTCTCGGCCCACCCGCGGGTGATGCTGCTTGCCGACGTCGAGCCGTTCCAGCGCTATGTCACGTTCACCGCACTGCTGCCGCGCGACCGGTACTCGACGCGATCGAGGCTGCAGATCACCGACATCCTGATGAAGGCCGTGGACGGCGCCTCGGTCGAATACCAGACCCAGGTCTCGAACTCACCCCTGGCGCAGCTGACGTTCACGATCCGGGTCGCACAGGGCAGCAGCGTCGGCCACATCGACGTCGACGCCCTCGAGCGGGTGATCGATGGGGTGGGCCGCGACTGGAACGAGGAACTGCAGGCCGCCCTCGTCGAGGAATTCGGGGATGCCCGCGGCGATGAGCTGGCCGGGCGCTACCTGCGGGCATTCCCGATCTCGTACACCGAGCAGATGTCAGGACGTATCGGTGCCTGGGACACCCAGCAGCTCGACGCGCTGCGTGACGAGCCGCTGCGGCTCACGCTCTATCGCCCGGCAGGCGCTGCGGACGGCGTGCGCCGGCTCAAGCTCTACCTGTCCCGCGACGCCACCTTGTCGACGTTGCTGCCGCTGTTCAACGACCTGGGGGTCACCGTCACCGACGAGCACCCCTACGAGGTCACCCCGCGCGACGGCCGGACCCAGCACCTGCTCGACCTCGGCCTGCACGCCGACGAGCAGTACTGGCAGGCCCCGGGGGCGGCCGAGCGGTTCCAGGACGCGGTGCGCGGCGCATGGCTGGGCACGGTGCAATCGGACGGGCTGGCGGCGCTGGTGTTGGTGGCAGGGTTGTCCGTACGCCAGGTGGTGATCCTGCGCACAGTCGTGGCCTACCTTCGGCAGCTGGGCCTGAGCTACTCGACCGCACACGTGCACCAGGTGCTGCTGCGCCACCCCGAGGCGGCACGACTGCTCGTCGACTTGTTCGAGGTGCGCTGCGACCCCGACCGATTCGACGACATGGACGAGCGGCAGGCTGCGGCCGACCAGGTGGGGGAGTCGTTGGCCGAACAGGTCGACGCCGTCACCTCACTTGACCAGGAGGCGATCCTGGAGGGGTGCAAGTCGGTCATCACGGCTGTACTGCGCACCAACTTCTACCGGCGCGAGGCCGATGGTGGGCCCGAGCCCGCCGTGGCGCTGAAGCTCGACACCCAGACCATCGCGCTCGCGCCGCAGCCGCGTCCGTACCGCGAGATCTGGGTGCACGGCCCCCGGGTCGAGGGCGTGCACCTGCGGTTCGGCCCCGTTGCCCGCGGCGGGCTGCGCTGGTCCGACCGTCGCGAGGACTTCCGCACCGAGGTGTTGGGCCTGGTCAAGGCGCAGGTGGTCAAGAACGCCGTCATTGTGCCGGCGGGGGCGAAGGGCGGCTTCTTCGCCAAGCGGTTGCCGCCCCCCAGTGACCGCGAGGCGTGGCTGGCCGAGGGGCGGGTGGCCTACCAGCAGTTCATCGGTGCCATGCTCTCGGTCACCGACAACCGGGTCGACGGCCAGGTCGTGGCGCCCGAGCGGGTGGTGCGCCACGACGAGGACGACACCTATCTGGTGGTGGCCGCGGACAAGGGCACGGCCACCTTCAGCGACCTGGCCAACGCCATCTCACTGGCGCGGGGGTTCTGGCTGGGCGACGCCTTCGCGTCCGGTGGTTCGAACGGTTTCGATCACAAGGCCATGGGCATCACCGCGCGTGGCGCCTGGCAGTCGGTGATGCGGCACTTCCGTGAACGTGGCCTCGACACCCAGGCCCACGACTTCACGGTGGTGGGCATCGGCGACATGTCCGGGGACGTCTTCGGCAACGGCATGCTGTGCTCACCGCACATCAGGCTCGTGGCGGCATTCGACCACCGCCACATCTTCGTCGACCCGAACCCTGATGCGTCCACGGGGTTTGCCGAACGTGAGCGGCTCTACCACCTGCCCCGTTCGTCGTGGGCCGACTACGACACCACGCTGATCAGCGAGGGGGGCGGTGTCTGGGCCCGGGACGCGAAGTCGATCCCGGTGAGCGAGCAGATGCGCCTGGCGCTGGGGCTCACTCTCGACAAATTGACCCCGCCGGAACTTGTCTCGGCCATCCTGCGGGCACCCGTGGACCTGCTGTGGAACGGCGGCATCGGCACCTGGGTGAAGGCCTCGTCCGAAAGGCACGACCAGGTCGGCGACCGCGCCAATGACCCGGTGCGCATCGATGCGGCCGAATTGCGTTGCCGGGTCGTGGGCGAGGGCGGCAACCTGGGCTTCACCCAGCGTGCCCGCATCGAGGCGGCGCTGGCCGGGATCGGGGTGAACACTGACGCGATCGACAACTCGGCGGGCGTGGACACCAGTGACCACGAGGTCAACATCAAGATCGTGCTCGACGGTGCGGTGCGCGCGGGCGACCTGACCGCCAAGCAGCGCGACCAGCTGCTGGGCGAGATGGTCGACGAGGTCGCCGAACACGTGCTGCGTACCAACTACGAACAGAACGTGCTGCTCGGCAATGCCCGCACGCAGGACGCCCAGATGGTCGGCCCGCACCAGCGACTGATGCGCCAACTGGAACAGACCGTCGGTGTTGACCGGGCCCTCGAGGCGTTGCCGAGTGATGCAGAGTTGGTGGACCGTCAGTCGCGCCTGGGCCGTGGCATGACCACACCGGAGTTCGCGGTGGTGCTGGCGTGGGCCAAGATCGAGATCAAGCAGCAGCTGATCCCCTCGCCCGTGCTGGACGACCCCTGGTTCGACCACGTGCTGGTGGACTACTTCCCGGCGTCGGTGCGGCAGCGGTTCGCGGCGCAGATCCATCAACACCCGCTGCGGCGCGAGATCGTGGCGAATGCCGTGGCAAATGCCGTGCTCAACCGCGGCGGCATCTCGTTCGTCTTCCGGGCGACTGAGGAAACGGGCGCGAGTGTTGAGGACGTCGTCGAGGCCTTCATCGCCTGCCGCGAGGTTTTCGGGCTCGGCGACTACACCGAAGCCGTCGAAGCGCTCGACAACCTCGCCCCGACGAGGGCGCAGACCGAGCTCTACCTGCGGTTCCGGCGGTTGCTCGACCGGGCGGTGCGGCGCACGGTGCTCAGTGGCGGCGTTGATGACATCACGGGGTTCGTGCGGAAGTACCGGTCGGGCGTCGAGGCGCTCTGGGGCCTGGTGCCGGGGTTGTTGCAGGGCCGGCTGGTGGGGGAGTACCAGGCGACCGTGCGCCAGCTGACCGAGTGGAACGTGCCCGACGCCCTGGCCCGCCGATCCGCGGGACTGGGGCCCGCCTACGTGGCGTTCGATGCCGTCGACCTGGCCACCAAGCATGGGGTCGAGGTCAGCGAGGTGCTGCGGATCTGGTTCGACCTGCTGCAGCGGCTGCGGATCAGCGACCTGCTCGATGCCATCACCCGGCTGGGCCACCAGGACCGCTGGGATGCGATGGCGCGCACCTCGGCCAGGCTCGACGCGCAACATGTGCTCGGACGGGTGGTCAGCTCAGTGCTCGAATGCGGCCAGAGCGTGGACGAGTGGTATGCCTCGCATGAGCCGCGCATCACCGAGGGCATGGGCACCGTCCTCGCGGCACTGCAGGTGGAGGACGGGGGACTGGCGCCGGTCTCGGTCAGCCTGCGGGCATTGCGGAACCTGGCGAGGTGAAGGCCACCCACTGAACAATGTCTGGTTCAGTGTGAGGACTTCACTGCCAGCTGTTCGGTGGGAAATTGTATGGCGGTTGCGGGTGCGCGTACTGCTGCGGCTGCACCAGCATGGGGGCGCCGATCGGGCGCACTTCACCGCGCTGGCGCCGGTCGATGTCGGCGTAGACGACGAACAGCACCACCTGCATGAAGACCGAGCCGAACGCGCTGATGGCCTGCATGACGACCTGCACGATGCCGAACGTGACCAGGTCGATGCCCGACAGCGCGTTCGGGTCAGACAGGTCGACCGTGGTCCCGTTCTGCACGATGCCCTGGGCGACCGACGAGACCAGGCTCATCAGCAGGCCGGCCACCAGGACCACAGCGAGGATGCGCCAGAAATGACCCTTCGTCAGGCGCCACGACTCTGCGTACGCCCCGAAGCCCGACCGGCCACGCAGCGCGGCGGCCGGCACCCCGAGCGAGAACTTCGTGATCAGCACCAGTCCCACCGGGATGGCCAGCAATGACAGCACCAGCAGCACGCCGATGGAGGCGAGGATCGCGCCGGCCTGGTCCTGGGTGGGCTGGGAGGTCGTGAGCACCGTCGCAAGGCTGGCGAACACCAGCACCATGAGACCGACGGTGAGCAGAATTCCCACCGCCGAAAGCAGTACCTGCACCCATCCGAAACGGGCCAGTGTTCCCTTCGTGCGCCCGGCCGCCTCGCGCCAACTGCGTGCCTGGCCCCAGGCGCTGCCCTCGGCCACACCCAGGGCGATGCTCGCCACGTACAGGCTGGTCAGCGCAGAGACGGCGCTGATCAGGAACAGTGGCAGCGCCAGTTGAACCATGAATCCCGCGAGCTGCTCGGGCCCCTGCGGCATGTCGAGCTGGGTCAGCACGACGGCAGCGACGATGCCGGTCACCACCAGGGTGACCACGGCCTGCACCAGGGCGAGCAGCGCATAGATGCCGATGCGCTGGCCGAACAGCCTCAGCGCACTGGCGAGCAGGTCGCCGAAGTCGATGGGGCTGGGCGGCAGGGCCGGGTAACTGGCGTTGGCAGGTGCGGTCATGGGCCCAGACTATTGAGGCACCGGTCCATGGACGAGTGCTGGGCGGCGGCCTGTGGACAACGTGACGGTCTAGCATGCGGTGGGTGAATGAAGAGTCATCGCGCCCTGCCTACCTGCGGGCCCCGCTGCTCGCGCTGGTGGCGCTGGGCGGTGCCGCGGGCACGGCGATGCGGGCCGAACTGGGCCGGCTGCTGCCGCATGCGCCCGGCACCTGGTCGTGGTCGACGCTGTTGGTGAACCTGGTCGGTGCCTTCGTGCTGGCGGTGCTGCTGGAACTGCTGGGCCGCCTCAGGCGCGGTCACCTGCCCCTGCGGCTCATGCTGGGCACCGGGGTGCTGGGTGGGTTCACCACCTATTCGGCGTTCTCGGTCGAGACGGTGCAGTTGTTGCAGTCCGGGCGGGCGCTGCTGGCGCTCGCGTACGTGGTGGTGACCGTCTTCGGGGGGCTCGTCTTGGCCCTGCTCGGGTTGCGGCTGACCGGTGCCCACGGCACCTGGGGGCACCTGTGGGCGGCACGCGAACCGGGAGCGGCGTCATGATCATGGTGCTCGTGGCGCTGTGCGGCGGTGTCGGCGCCGCGGCCCGGTTCTTCGTGGACGGCGTGGTCAACAGCCTGCGGCGCCACTCAGTGCCCCAGGGATCGCTGGCGGTCAACCTGCTGGGCTCGTTCGGCCTGGGTCTGCTCGCCGGCTGGTGGACGGGCCGCTCCGATGAGGTGTTGTTGCTGGTCGGCACAGGGTTCTTCGGCGGCTTCACCACCTTCAGCACGGCGACGCTCGAGTCGGCCCGACTGATCGCCGAGGGCCGCTGGCGCACCGGCGTCGTCCTCGCGGTGGGCATGGTGGTGGCCTGTGTCGCGGCGGCGGCGTTCGGCTGGTCACTGGCACCGTGAAGCGGGTTCTGCGAAAACCTTGTGGGCACCCCGGTACCGGGCAAGACTGGGGCCATGAGTGATCCTGCAGCCTCCCGTGAATGGTTCAACCGTCTCTCCGTCGGCGCGCTGTCGCTGGTCGACCAGCTGCCCGATGATGCAGCCCACCGCCCGGGCCTGGGCAACTGGACCCTGGGCGAGCTGGCCGTCCACACCCTGCGTGCGTGGACGACCCTGACCAAGTACCTGTCCGAGGACGAGCCCGAGCACCCGCACGTGATCAGCGCAGCGGACTACCTCGTGGCCGGCCTGACCCAGCCCGGCGTCCACGAAGGTGTGGAACAGCGTGCCCGGGCAGATGCTGCCGAGATCGGCGACAGCCTGTCGGCGGCTGCGCACGAGGCGTTCGCCGCCGCGCGCGAAGCCCTCGGTGAGGCCCCGAACAACCGGGTGGTGGCCACCCGCTTCGGCAACCTGCAGGTGCGGGAATACCTGCGCACCCGCAACCTCGAACTGGCCGTGCACGGGCTCGACCTGGCCGGGGCCCTGGACGTGGAACCACCGGCAGTCTTCGCCGAGGCAGCCGTGCCTGCGCTTGCCCTGCTCGGCGAGGTTGCGGCCAAGCGCGGCACAGCCCTGGAGCTGGTGCGGGCTGCCACCGGACGTGCACCGCTGCGGCCTGACTACACTCTGCTGCACTGAAATTTACAGGTGCACTGGCATCTGGACGTCGGCCCGAGAGGCAACCGTGCTTGTTGACCACGCGATCTGGTGGCATGTCTACGCCCTCGGGGCGGTGGGTGCCCCGGTGCACCAACCGGACACCCCGGGGCAGCACCACCGGCTGCGCGCGCTCGTCGACTGGCTCGACTACGCCATCGAACTCGGCTGTTCGGGGCTGTTGCTGGCGCCGGTCTTCACGTCGGTCAGCCACGGCTACGACACGCTCGACCATTTCAGCATTGACCCCAGGTTGGGCGACGATGCCGACTTCGACCACCTGATGGACGAAGCCGGCCGACGCGGCATGGCGGTGATGCTCGACGGGGTGTTCAACCACGTCGCGCGTGAGCACCCGCAGGCCGCTGTGCTGGGTGCGGCGAGGTCGTGGGAAGGCCACGAGTCATTGACCGAGCTCGACCACGCCAACCCGGCGGTGGCCGACCTCGTGGTCGACGTGATGCTGCACTGGTTGCGGCGCGGCATCGCCGGGTGGCGCCTCGACGTCGCCTATGCCGTGCCGGCCGAGTTCTGGCGGGCCGTGCTGCCCCGGGTGCGCGCCGAGTTCCCGGACGCGCTGTTCCTGGGCGAGGTCATCCATGGCGACTACGACGAAATCCTGGCCGACACGGCGCTGGACACCCTGACGCAGTACGAACTGTGGAAGGCGATCTGGAGTTCACTGAAGGACACGAACCTGTGGGAGCTCGCCTGGGCACTCGAGCGTCACGACACCTTCTCGTCCACCCACGTGCTGCAGACGTTCGTGGGCAACCACGACGTCGACCGCATCGCCAGCGTCGTCGGCGATGACGGCGCGGCCATCGCGGCGGGGCTGCTGTTGACCCTGCCGGGCATGCCGAGCATCTACTACGGCGATGAGCAGGGCTTCCGCGGCACCAAGGCCGCAGGGTTCACGGCGGATGACCCGATGCGCCCGCCGCTGCCGGACGGTGGGCCGGGCGCGTTGCTGCCCATCGGCGCGTGGTTGTACCGCTGGCACCAGGACCTCATCGGCCTGCGGCGCCGCCATGCCTGGCTGACCCGCGCCCACGTCGTCGTCCTCGACAAGACCAACGAGACGATGCATTACGCGTGCACGGGTGGGGCAGGGGAGCGGCTCGACGTCGAGGTCGTGCTGGCACCCGCGCCATCGTTCCGGGCGCAGGTTGAGGGCGGCGAAACCCTGGAGTGGTCGCCCGGTCGCTGAGTTCTCGGACGAGTGCTGGCATTCGTGCGGTCAGCGCGGCAACATGGGGGCCATGTCGGACAACGAAGTCACCGAAGCCACTGCCAGCAACCACGAGTTCCTCATCGCCGAGACGGCCAACCAGGCCGGCGATGCCATCATCGCGATCGACCGCGAGGGCATCATCCGGGTCTGGAACGCCAAGTGCGAGCAGACCTTCGGCTGGTCGGCGGACGAGGCACTGGGGCAGCCGGTCGAGATGATCATCCCCGAGAAGTACCGGGCAGGCCACGAGCACGGGTTCGGCAACGCGATGGCGTCGGGGCATCTCGCATCAGACGGCAAGGCACGGCTCACACGGGCGTTGAGCAAGAGTGGTGAGCCCACCTACGTCGAGATGACGTTCGCCGTGGTGAACGATGCGTCCGGTGCGGCTGTGGGTGCGGTGGCGGTGGCCCGGGCGGCCGAGAAGCCCGACCGGGGCGGTGCCCAGGGGGCGCAGCAGCAGGCCGACCCACGCGACGAGAAGGGCCCCCGCAAGCTGTACACGGGGCCGCTGGTCGACGTGAGTTTCGAGGCGGAGCTGTGCATCCATTCAGGCAACTGCACCGGGGGAATGCCGTCGGTGTTCAACACGCGCAAGCGCCCCTGGATCGACCCCGGGGTGGCCGACACCCCAGAGAAGGCGGATGAGCTGCGTGCGGTCATCCGCCGGTGCCCGAGCGGGGCGCTGCAGATCGTGGAGCACGAGCAGGGGGAGTGACTCGGGGGCACCGGTGCGCACAGCAGTGTGCATCGACCGGCGCGAAATGGCCCGAAATGCCCGAAATCCCGCTGGTCGATGCACGCTGCTGTGTGGGGGGACGATCTACATGATCGGGTGAAGTTCTTCGCCCAGATCGACCCCGTCCGGCCGAAGAACTTGCTCCAGAGCGAGTTTCCCTGGTTCTCCGGGCGGGATGGCATGCACAAGTGGGCGCGGGTGTCATGTGTACAAGTTTGTGGACGGGCGGGGGCTGGTGAAGGGCCGCGCACGAGCCTCGTCCGCCGGTTGGGACCACACCGAACATGCGCAAGTGGCGCAAGTGGCGCTGGTGCAGCCGGTTCGGCCGATTCGGGCAGCACTCGTGACGTGAGTGCCAGTTCCGCCAGTTCGTGTCAGTCCCGGTGCGTGACCACCCACAGGGAGCGGCACCCGGGCGTGAGGAACACGCACCGGGTGCCGTTGTTGGCATCAAGTAACAGTCAGCTGATCACTTGGTGTTCAGCTTGAACACCCCCGCTGCGCTCGCGGCCCGGTACGTGCCTGCCACACCGCCCCAGTCGGCCGTGATCGGGTAGGTGCCTGGCTTCTGGTTCAGCACGATCTGCCCGGTGGCGACGCCCTGGGCATTCGTGGTCACCGTGGTCTGCTGGGCGCCGATGGTCACGACCACACTCTGGTTGGCGATCGGACGACCCAGCGCGTCGACCAGGGTGACACTGACGGGGGCTGCCTTCTTGGGCTTTCCCGTCACCGCCCCGGTGTAGGTCAATACCGTCGCCATCGTGTTGACGTGCAGGCTCTGCGTGGCCGACGTGCTGGCCTCATACAGCGTCGAGCCCGCATAGCCGGCGACCACCGGGTGGTCACCGGCCTGGGGGGCCACCACTGTGACGCTGGCCGAGCCCCCGGCACCGGTGAGCGCCTGTCCTGCAGGGCTCCCGTCGAGCGTGAAGTCCACCTGCGCGCCGTTCACCGGGTTGCCGAACTCGTCGACCACCGACCCCGACAGGGTGACATGTGCCGAGTAGGTTCCGGTCGTGTCGCCCGTGTACGAGGTGGTGGTGGCCCGCTTGGTCACGGTCACCGGGATGTTGGCCGAGGTGCAGCCGCCGTCCTTGTCGCATACGGTCAGTCCCACGGTATAGTCGCCCGGGACGGCCCACTGGTGGGTGACCGAGGCACCACCGGACGAGATCACCGTCCCGTCACCGAACGTCCACGCATACGTGAGCGTCGCCTGGTCACCGGCCCCCGGGTCGACCGCCTGCGCCTGCAGGGTCAGGGGTCGTCCCCACGCCAGGGTGGCATTGGTCGGCGTGACGCTGAGATTGGGCGCCCGGTTGCCCACCGACACCGTGAAGGACTGCGTGTCGGACAGGCCCGTGACATCGGTGAACGTCACGCTGCCGGTGTAGGCACCGGAATCGGTGAACACCTTCGTCGGGGTGGGCCCGTACTGCGTGGTTCCGTCCGAGAACCGCCAGACGAACGAGCCACCGGCAGCGCACGGGCCGGTGGCACTGGCCGCGAAGGCGATCCCGCTGCCTTCATTGCCGCTGTACAGGGCGGTCGTCGTCACCACGGGCGCGATGTTGTTGGCCTGCAGCACCCCCATGTCGATCGAGCCGCCGGCATGGTTGAGGCTGACGCTGCCTGCCCGGGCGTCAACGGGGAACGACTCACTGTAGACGTTGATGTAGGGGAAGTCCGGGTATGGCACCAGGGGGATCGGGACGGGGGAGGACACGTCGATGTTCAGCTGCACGCTGGTGTTGAACGTCAGCGTGCGCTGGGCAGCCAGGTCGGTCATGGCGTAGGTGAGGGTGTCCCCGGCCCCGACGCGGCAGCTCACCGTCAGCGGGTCGGTCTGGGTGCTCTCGGACGGGGCCAGCACGGCGTTCGGGGCCACTGCGGTGCCCCCTGAGGTCGCTGCCCGGTTGGCAGTGGGGGAGAGCAGGTCAGTGATGGCGACCTGCGAGGTCAGCTTGAGCGACACCTTGGGCGAGAGTGGCGCCAGCGACCCGACCACCGAATCAGGCACCGGTTGGAACACGTCCAGGGAGGCCGACGAGATCGTGCAGGTGCCGTAGTGACCTGATGAGTCCGGGGTACAGGTGCCGCTCATCGGCACCGACGCGGTGAATGAGATGCTCACGTCGTTGCCTGACACATTGGCCGTGCCGGTGAGCGTGGCCGAATAGGTCATGCTCAGGTGCCCCGAGGTGGGGTCAAAGGAGTACCCGGGGTCGAGGTGGCGGCCCTGGCGCACGTTGTCCGGGTCCCAGCCGACGATCAGCGACCCGCTCTCGGACCACGTGGTGCTGGCCGACAGGGTGACGCTGCCGCTGAAGTCACCCGAGGTTGCCGTCTTGGTGACCGAACCGAGACTCGCGGTGTCGGTGAGCGTCACCGGGATCGTGCCCGTCGCCGAGGTGACGGCGTGGGCGGTGGAGAGGAACGTGGTCGTCATCAAGGCGGTGACGGCAAACAGGGTGGTCACGACGTGCAGGGGACGCACTCGACGATGAGTGGGCCCCGCGGTGACGCGTGCGGGGAGGATGGGCATGGGAGGGCTCCAATCTGTTGACGCGGGGGGCAGGGGTCCCGCCCCGAGCAACGGCCCACCAGACACTCAACGACCCTGTGGTCCCGGGTGTCACGGGACAGAGTCCCGGCATCGCAGGGAGGATTGCCACGGGGGCGGGCTCAGGGCGTGCGCCCCAGACCCGCCTCGCGCGCCTTGCTGACCGCCTGGGCCCGGTCGCTGACCTGCAGCTTCGCGAACACGTTCGAGACCAGGTTGCGCACGGTTTTGGGCGAGATGCCCAGCCGGGTCGCCACGGTCTGGTTGTCGCAGCCGCGGGCCACCAGCGCCAACACCTCGCGTTCGCGTGGGGTCAGGTTCTCGAAGGGCAGGTGCGCGCGGGTGACGGTGTCGAACCAGGTGTTCATGCGTCCCGTCAGTGCGCCCGAGAAGACGACCCCGCCGACGGCGATGGCCCGGATCGCCTCGAGTACCTCATCGGGCCCGGCTGTCTTGACCAGGTACCCCCTGGCCCCGGCCCGGAACGCCCGGAACACCACTTCGTCGTCGTCGAACATGCTCAGCATCAGCACACCCGGCGGGTGCTCGAACTGGCAGATCCGCCGGGTGGCCTCGACGCCGTCGAGCCCGGGCAGGTTGAGGTCCATCACCACCACGTCGGGTCGCAGCAGCTCGGCCTGCACGCAGGCGTCGTCCCCGTTGCCGCAGGTGCCCACGACCGCCAGGTCGTCCGCCACGCCGATCAGCCCGGCGAGCCCCTGCCGGTAGACGGGGTGGTCCTCGGCGAGCAGCACCCTGACGGTCATGGCCGTGCCCCGAGCGGCAGCCATGCCTGGACGGTCGTGCCGGGTTTCCCATTGCGCCGACGGACGACGCATCGTCCACCCAATTCGGCCGCTCGTTCGCGCATGACGGTCAGTCCCACGCCGGCGCGCACCTCGTCGGCCACCCCGATGCCGTCGTCGCTGACCCGCAGCGTGACGCCGGTGGCGTCGCGTGCCAGGCAGATGCCGACCCATCCCGCCCCGGAGTGGTGCGCGACGTTCAACAGCGCGCTGGACACGATCCGGTAGATCGCGACCTCAAGAGCGGCCGGCAGGGGAGCCTGCCAGTCGCCCCGGGTCTCGAACCTGGCACGGATGGGCCTCAGGTCGTCCGTGCGGTCGCGCAGGGCAGCCAGCAGGCCGCGGTCGTCGAGTGCGGGCGGACGCAGGTCATAGCTGAGGGTCCGCAAAAGGGTGGCGGCCGCAGCAGCCTCGACCACCATGGCCGAAAGGATGGCGTCGACGGCCTGCCGGTCGAGATGTTGCTGGGCCACCAGGGCCCTGGCGGTCTGGGCCTTCAGCCCCAGCCCGGCGACCGTCGGGGCCACGTCGTCGTGCAGGGTGCGCCGCAGCGCACGCCGTTCCTCTTCACGTGCCAGGACGATGCGCTCGCGGGACTCGTGCACCTCGGTGACGCCAAGGTCAGCCATGGGCCCATGATCCTCCCGGTCTGCAGGTACCCGCAATGGGGGACCATGGGCCGGGGCTCTCGAGTGTATTCTGACATAATGTTGCTTATCGGGTTTTCACGTCAACGGGTGACTACGCCTCGTAGTGACACTCCAGGATCCGCCAAGATGAATCCATGGAATCCCCGTTCCGCACCAACAACGACATCCTGTGGTCCGACGACGACCGCGTGATCTGCCACACCGACCAGCGCCATGCCAACGTCGGCGGCACCATCCACGGCGGCGTCATGGCGACGATGCTCGATTCGGTCATGGGCGGCCTGGTCATCCGGGCGCTGCCCGACGACCGCACGGCCGTCACCTCGTCGTTGACCGTCAACTACCTCGACCCGGGCTACGTGGGCGACGTGCTCGTGGCCACCGGGACGATCCGCCGGCTCGGGCGCACCACGGCGTTCGTCGACGCCACCCTGACGCGCCAGGACGACGACACCCCGCTGGCCACGGCCACCGGGGTGTTCGCCATCATCGTCCGGACGTCGCCCAGCTGACCTCAGGCGAACTGCCAGCTGCGCTTCGACAGGCCGTACCAGAAGCCGTCGACCGTCGACTCGTTGTCGAGCCCGCCGGTGGCATCTGCCGCACCCAGAGCCACATACAGCGGCGCCCAGTGCTCGGTGCGCGGGTGGGCCTCATCGGCCGCGGGCGCCACGAACGAGAAGTTCATCAGCGCATCGACGTCCTTGGCGGCCATGGCCTCACGTGCCCAGGCGTCGAACTCGGCCGACTCGACCGGCGGCGTGGTGTCGGCACCCTCGCTCGGGCGGAACCAGCGCAGGTTGTGCGTGGTGAAGCCCGAGGTGATGATCATGGTGCCCTGGTCGCGCAACTCCCCCAGCTGCTGGCCGATGGCGAACAGCTTCTCGGGTTCGAGCGTCGGCATCGACATCTGCAGCACCGGCACATCGGCATCCGGGAACAGTTCGACCAGCGGCACGTAGGCGCCGTGGTCCAGTCCGCGGGTCTCGTCGTGGAACAGCGGCGTGTCGTCCGTGGCGACCTTCTTGGCAATGTCCTGGGCGAGCTCGGGCGCGAGCGGCGCGTCATAGGTCACGTTGTAGTAGCGCTCCGGGAAGCCCCAGAAGTCATAGACCAGCGGCACCTTGTGGCTGAACGAGCTCACCGTGATGGGTGCCTGTTCCCAGTGTGCGGACACCACCAGGATGTTCTTCGGCTTGGGCAGGTTGGCCGACCACTGGTGCAGCTGATCGGTCCAGGTCGCGTCATCGGCGAGCGGCGGTGCCCCATGGCTCAGGAAGAGGATGGGCTGGCGGGTGGCCTGGGTCTGGGTCTCGGTCATGATGGGTCCAACGTTAGTTGAATGTGCAAATATTCCGCAAGTGGTGGACGAGCTCAGAGGTAGGCCCGCTCATACTGGTGCGGCACCAGCGGCACATCGGCCCGCAATACACTCGCCGCCCGGATCGCGAAGTTGGCATCGCGCAGGAACGCCCGCCCGACCCGCACCACGTCTGCCTGCCCCGTGGCGATGACGTGCTCGGCCTGGTACGGCTCGTCGATCTTGCCGACGGCCGAGACGGGCATGCCGGTGGTCTGCTTGATGGTGGCGGCCAGTGGTGTCTGGTAGCCGGGACCAACCGGGATGTTCGCCCCAGCGACGTTGCCGCCCGACGAGACGTCGACCATGTCGACGCCGCGCTCCCCCAGCCAGCTCACCACCTGGCAGGCCTCGTCGATGTCGAACCCGCCGTCGGTCCACTCCGTGGCCGACAGCCTCACCAGCAGCGGCATTCCGTCCGGGATGACCGCACGGACCGCGTCGACGAGGCGCAGCAGCAAGCGTGCGCGGTTCTCGAGCGGGCCGCCGTACTCGTCGGTGCGCTGGTTGCTCAACGGCGACAGGAATTCGTGCACGAGGTAGCCATGTGCCGCGTGGATCTCGACCAGGTCGAAGCCTGCCTCTACCGCACGCCGCGCAGCCGCGGCCCACGCCTCGACCACAGCGTCGATGCCGGCGGCGTCGAGCTCGACCGGGACGGCGTAGCCGCCGAAGGCCACCGCCGAGGGCGCGACCGTCGGCCAACCACCCTCGGCGACCGGCACGGTTCCCTTGTTCTTGTGCCAGGGCCGATATGTGGACGCCTTCCGACCGGCATGCGCCAACTGGATGCCGATGGCTGCCCCAAGGGAATGCACCAGGTTGACGACGGGCACCAGGGCATCGCGCTGGCTGTCATTCCACAGCCCCAGGTCCTCGGGGCTGATGCGTCCCTCGGCGGTGACCCCGGTCGCCTCGATGACCACCGCGCCGGCACCACCCCTGGCGAACGACCCGTAGTGCATCAGGTGCCACGGGGTCACCACCCCGTCCTGTCCAACCGCCGAATACTGGCACATCGGCGGCACCCACAGCCGGTTGCGCACGGTGAGCCCGCGCAGGGTGATGGGGGCAAACAGGGTATGGCTCATGCCGGGAACAACCCGGCCGGGCACCCTGCGTATTCCATCACCCTGCGTGTTCCTTCACCCCGGGCCCACCCTCATTCCGCGTTCTGGAAGGCCGCCAGCGCGTGCATCTGCGCCTGCGTCGCCGGGTACAGGTCGCGGTAGACCTGGTAGAGCGCGTTGTACTTCTCGTGCGCCTCAGGGTTCGGCTCGACGACCCGCTCGACCTCGTTCCAGGTGGTGTCGATCGGCACGAGGCCGGCACCCATCGCGGCCAGCAGCGCATCGCCATAGCTCGCACCGATGGTCACCTTCGGGATCTCCTGCGAGATGCCGATGACGTCGCTCATGATCTGCGGCCACAGGCCACCAGTCGTCCCGCCACCGACGGCGACGTAGCGCGAGGCCTGCCCGCCCGATTCCTTGACGGTCTGCAGCAGGTGCCGGGAACCGTAACCGGTCGACTCGAGCACGGCGCGGTAGATGTCGCCGCGGGTGTGGGTCAGGTTCAGCCCGGCCAGCAGTCCGCGGGCGTCCGGGTCGGCGATCGGTGAGCGCTCGCCCGAGAAGTACGGCAGCAGCACCAGCCCGCGCGCACCCGCCGGTGACTCACCGGCCTCTTTGGTCAGGGCTGCGTAGTCGGACGAGACCACATCGCTCAGCCAGGTGGTGAGCGAACCCGTGGTGCTCATGCCGCCCGACAGGTTGTAGGTGCCCTTGAGCAGGCCCGAGCAGCTCCACAGGTCGGGGCCGATCATCGGCTTGTCGCTGATCTCGACCGCCACCATGGTCGAGCCGTACATCAACATGACTTCGCCGGGGAACTTCACCCCGACCGAGAACGCCTCGACGAACGCGTCGGTCGACCCCATGACGACGGGCGTGCCCGGTGCCAGCCCGGTGACACGGGCGGCGGCGTCGGTCACATGGCCGACCACCTCGTTGGCCCAGGCCAGCTGCGGGAACTCCAGGTCGCCGCAGATGTCACGGCGCCACTCGTCGACCCAGTCGGTGGTGAACGGCGAATAGACCGGCTCACACATCGACGCAGAGAGGTGGTCGATGACATACGCGCCGGTCAGGTTGAACACACAGTACGAGTGGGCCATGAACCACTTCTTGGTCCGCTCCCAGATCTCGGGCTCGTTGCGGCGCACCCAGAGCATCTTCGGTCCGACCGACTGGGTGGTCATGTTGTTGCCGCACACGTCGAGCACCTTGTCGGCGCCGTAACGCTCCGTCAGCTCGACGATCTCTTTGGACGATCGCGTGTCCACGCCGTACAGGATGCCCGGCCGCAGCGGTCGTCCACCCTCGGTCGTGGGCAGGAAGTCGGGGCCGATGCCCGAAATGGCGACACTGGCGACGTTGCCCACCGCGCGCGAGGTGAGCTCGCGCAGGATGTGGGCACAGTCATGCCACCACACCTCGTCGGCGTCATGCTCGGCGAAGCCGGGGCGCGGGAACGACGTGTCGTGCTTCAATGTCGAGGTGTGCACCACCTCGCCGTCTGCGGTGGCCAGCACGCCCTTCGTCGAGCCGGTGCCGATGTCAATGCCGATGACGTATTCGTCCATGATGTGGAGTCCTCTCTGACTGCTTCACGTGGGCCAAGCATCGCACCAGTCATGGTGAAAAAACCAGAGCGGCTGCGGAAAATCCACAGTTTCGATGATGACGTGTCCCCGAGCATGCGCACCGAGCGTTGCTCGCAGTGGACAGCAATCGCTTACTACGATGAGGCTTGTCGAGGCGGACAGCAGCCGAGGCAGGACAGGAGCCGAGTGACCACGTCAGTCTTCGAGATGTTCAAGGTCGGCATCGGTCCGAGTTCGTCCCACACCGTCGGCCCAATGGTCGCGGCGCGCCGGTTCGTCACCGACCTGCGCGATTCGGGTCTGCTGACCGAGGTGCGTCGGGTCGAGGTGACGTTGTGCGGCTCCCTGGGGGCCACCGGCCGCGGCCATGCCAGCGACCGCGCCGTCGTGATGGGGCTCGAGGGTGCTCGTCCACGCAGCGTTGACCTGGCCTCGTTCGCGACCCGGCTTGAACGACTCGCCGACGACTCGCACATCGGGCTTGCCGCGAACGTGGACGAGGCGCCACACCCCATCGACTTCGACCCCGACCGCGACCTGCTGCTGGTCTCACGCAAGCGGTTGCCGCGCCACCCCAACGGCATGGTCTTCACCGCCGAGCTGGCCGATGGCGAGACCGTCGAGCGCACCTACTTCTCTGTCGGCGGTGGTTTCGTGGTCGAGGGCGACGAACCCGAGCACATCAGCTCCCCGGGCGCACCACTGCCCCATCCGTTCGACTCTGCCGCGCAGTTGCTGCAACGCTGCCACGAGCACGGCTGGACGATCCCCCAGTTGGCCCTCGAGAACGAACGCGCACTCGGGGTGGTGCCCGCCGCCGAGGTCGAAGCCGAGGTCGCCCACCTGTGGCAGGTGATGAGTGACTGCATTGACCGTGGGCTGGTCACGCACGGCACGCTGCCCGGACGCCTCGCGGTGCGCCGGCGTGCACCAGAACTGCACCAGCGGCTGCTCGACCAACAGATCGCGCCCGGGCATCGCGACGAACTGGCCACGATTGACTGGCTCGGGGTGTGGGCCATGGCCGTCAATGAAGAGAACGCCGCGAGCGGCCGGGTGGTCACCGCACCCACCAACGGGGCCGCCGGGGTGATCCCGGCCGTGCTGCGTCACGTCGTCAGCTGTGCTCCTGCCAACCCGGACCAGGTGGTGCTCGATTTCCTGCTCACTGCCAGCGCCGTCGGGTCGATCATCCGCCGCAACGCCTCGATCTCGGGGGCCGATGTCGGCTGCCAGGGCGAGGTCGGGTCGGCTGCGGCGATGGCGGCCGCCGGCTTCGCCCAGGTGGAGGGCGGCACCCCTGAACAGGTGCTCAACGCCGCCGAGATCGCCATGGAGCACCACCTGGGCATGACCTGCGACCCGGTGGGCGGACTGGTGCAGATCCCGTGCATCGAACGCAACGCGATGGGCGCGGTGAAGGCGTTGATGGCCGCCCGGTTGGCGCTGTCGGGCGGCGACGTGCAGAAGGTCAGTTTCGACACGGTGGTCGAGACGATGCTGCGCACCGGACGCGACATGAGTGACAAGTACAAGGAGACGTCGACCGGCGGACTGGCGGTGAGCATCATCGAGTGCTGAGCGGGTTATCCGTTTGGCGATGCGGAGTTGGCCGGGTTAACCTCGACGGCATGTGGAACTGAACCTCGTCCTTGTCGGCGCGTGGGCACTGCCCCGCCGGCACCCGTCGACCCGAGGTTCCACCATGTCCCACCCCACTGCCCTGCTCGAACGCGGCGCACACCTGCGCGCTGACGGCATCAGCAAGTCCTACCCCGACCGCCGCGTGCTCACCGACGTCTCGCTCACTGTGCCCGCCGGCGAACGGCGTGCGCTGATCGGCGAGAACGGCACCGGCAAGTCGACGCTGCTGCGCATCCTCGCCGGTGTCGAGCCCGCTGACTCCGGTGAGCTGCATGCCCCCGGACGCGTCGGCCTGCTCTGGCAGCAGTTGCCGTTCGAACTCACCGCCACCCTCGCCGAGGTGGCCGAGGACGCCCAGGCGGCGCCCCGCGCCGCCCTGCAGGAGTTCGACGACGCCACGGCTGCGCTGGCCGGTGCCCCGCACGACGGCGCTGCGGCCCACCGCTATGCCGCCGCCCTCGAGGTAGCGACCCACGCCGACGTGTGGAACCTCGACCGACATGTCGACATGGTGCTCGACGGTGTGGGTCTCGGCGGGCTCGACCCCGCCCGCCCCACCGGTGAACTGTCCGGCGGCCAGCGCGCCCGCCTCGCGCTGGCGTGGCTGCTGCTCGCGCGTCCGGACACGCTGCTGCTGGACGAGCCGACCAACCACCTGGACGACCACGGCGTGGCCTTCCTGGCCGAGATGCTGGCCACCTGGGCGGGGCCGGTGCTGTTCGCCAGCCACGACCGTGCGTTCCTCGACGAGGTGGCCACCGGCATCATCGACCTCGACCCGGCACCGCGCCCCCACACGCTGCTCGACGGGCTCGGTGAGGGGCCGGCGAGCGGGGTCGGCACGACCGCCTGGACCGGCACCTTCACCGACTACCTTGCCGCCCGCCGCGACGAGTACGACCGGTGGCAACGCCAGTACCGCGACGAGCAGGACGAGCTCAAGCGCCTGCAGCAGCAGCTGAGGGCCAGCCACCAGGTCGGCCACGCCGGCGCCACGCCGCGCACCGAGGGCAGGGCGGCCAAGAAGTTCTATGCCGACCGCAACGCCACCGTGGTCTCACGCCGGGTCAACGACTTCACTGCCCGACTCGACGAGCTGAAGACCCAGCAGGTCGCCAAGCCGCCGGCGCTCTTCGATTTCGCCGGTCTGGACATCGCCCCGCGCACGCCCCACGGCGTGCCCTCGGTCGTGCTGGCCGCATCCGGGGTCGCGGTCGACGGTCGCCTGCAGCCCACCAGCATCACCATCGGCCGCAGCGAGAAGTGGCTGGTCACCGGCGCCAATGGCAGCGGCAAGTCGACGCTGCTGAAGCTGCTGGCCGGCCAGCTCGCGCCCGATGCCGGCACGGTGACCAGCCCGCGCCAGGTCACGCTCGCCATGCTCGACCAGGATGTCGACCTCGACCCGGACCTGTCCCCCGCACAAGCCTATGCCGACCGGCTCGGCATCGCACGGGCCGAACAGGTGCCGCTCGGCCAGTTCGGCCTGGTGCACCCGCGCGACCTGCACCGTCGGCTCGGCTCTCTGAGCGTGGGCCAGCAGCGCCGACTCGCGCTGGCGATCGTCCTCGCCGGGGCTCCCGACGTGCTCGTGCTCGACGAACCGACCAACCACTTCTCGCTGGCGCTGGCCACAGCGCTCGAGCAGGCCCTGCCCAGCTACCCCGGAGCCGTGGTCATCGCGAGCCACGACCGCTGGCTGCGCCGCGCATGGACCGGGCTGCGACTCAGTCTCGACGGTTCGGGCACAATCGAGGCGTGACTTCTGAATCGTTCTTCGCCAATGCGCCCCGCGACCTTGCCCCGGACGCCGACTGCCCCTGCGGGCGGGACAAGGCCTACGGCGACTGCTGCGGGCGCTACATCGACCAGCGCGACGTGCCCCCGACGGCTGAGGCCTGCATGCGCTCGCGCTACACCGCCTATGTGCTGCGCAATGGCGACCACCTGTTCCGCACCTGGAGCCCGAAGACCCGCCCACAGACCATCGACCTCGAGAACATCAACTGGTCGGGCCTCGAGATCAAGGCGACCCGGCTTGGTGGGGTGCTTGATGCCACCGGGCAGGTGGAATTCATCGCCCACTGGCTGCTCGAGGACGGTCACCAGGCTGACCTGCACGAAGTGAGCGACTTCGAGAAGCGCGGCAACCGCTGGGTCTACGTCAGCGGCGAGCACCACTTCCACAACGCCGGCTGACAGGTCAGGGGGCGGCGGGCAACGTCGAGGACGGTTCGCTGGGTGCCGAGGTGTCCGCCGCAGCGGTGGCTGCCTCGCTGGTCGCGGAGGCCGGGGAGGTGGCTGGCTCGGACGTGGCTGGCGCCGGCGTGGTCGGTGCGGGAGTCGATGGCGGGGTGCTGGTCGCTGGCGGGGTCGATTCCGCGGGCGAGGTGGCGGGCGGGGACGATGTCGCCGGCACTGACGGGGTGGGCGTTGTCGACGGGCTGGGTGATGTTGACGGGCTGGGTGATGTCGACGGTGAGGGCAGCGGCCGCGTCGGCTTCGGACATGCCGACGCGCCGGCGCCCGGTGATGTCGACGGCTTCGGCGACAACGACGACAGCGGACCCTGGCTCACGCAAGGCTGGGCCGAGGGACTGGCGCTCGGTGATGCGCTGGCCGATGGGCTCGGCGGGGTGACGACCCGCACGTCACGCATCTTCGACAGGTCGACGATGACGGCCTTGCCGTTCAGCCACGGCAGCGGGTCGGTGAACTGGCCGTCGGCAAGCACCTCGAAGTGCAGGTGGCAGCCCGTGGAATAGCCCGTCGAACCGACCAGACCGACGCCGTCCCCTGCCTTCACCTTCTGCCCGGGCGTGACCCCGATCGCGGACAGGTGGTTGTAGGTCGTCTGCACCCGGTGACCGCCCAGCATGCCGTGGTCAATCTTCACCTGGACACCATTGCCACCGGCCCAGCCCGTCGAGACGACGACGCCATCCGCCGCCGCACCCACCGGCACCCCGCAGCCGACGCCGAAGTCGATGCCGGTGTGCAGCTTGTAGACACCCAGGATCGGGTGCAGCCGCATGCCGAATGACGAGGTGATCGCGCCCGGGACCGGCATCGAGAGCAACGAGCCTGACGCGACCTTCACGCGCTTGACCGCAGTCTTGACGATCACTGTCGGCTTGGACAGCACGGCGGTGTCCTCGCCGGGCGCATGGGTGTCGATGCTGGGGGTCGAACTGGTGCCCACACCCGGGGGCTTGCCATGCCCCGACTTCGGCACCGCGGTCGGCACTGTGGTGGTCGTCTGCATGGGCTCGAGCTGGCCCAGGTCGGCGCGCTGCACCGAGCTGCGGTTGGTGATGACCGTGCGGGCGTCGGATTGCTGCTGCTGGGCCGGTACCGCCCGGGTCACTGTCGGGATGGCGACGGTTGCAGCGGCGACCGCCCCGACCATGCAGGCGGTCGAGACGAGCGAGCCGAGCGCCGCGCGCAGCCCGCGTGTCACCATGACGCCCCTCCACCTTCCCGCGACGCTGTTACGAAATCCACGCTACGCCGCCATTGGGTCGCTGTCACGGGTGTTCAGGCACCAGACAGGCGGCGTGCAAGGTTTCTGCAAGGTTCAGCCCACGACCTGCGGGGCGCCGTCCTCGCCGAAGGCCACCGTCACGGTGCCGTCCTGCACCGCCAACTGCAGCGAGCCGAAACCCTCACCCCACTGGTAGCTGATGCCTCGTCCCTGTGCATAGCCCTGCACCGCCCGACGCGCGTCGCTGACCAGGCCGGTGCCGGTCGCGTTGCCGACCAGCGCCGTGACCGAGGCGACCGTGGGTGCCGGGGGCATGAACCCGGCGGGGTCGAGCAGCAGGACGACCTGGGCGGTACCGGCCGGGACCAGGTGGGCGGTGGGCATGCCGGTGATGCGGCACGCCACGGCCGCGAGCGCGAGCGGATGGGTGGCCACCTGGCCGTCCGGCACCGGGTGCTCGGCCTCGGCCAGCTGCGCGATGCCCTGCCCGGTCCCGAAGTCACGCACGCGCGACGACAGGATCGAGATCGGCTTCTCGGCGTACTCGGGCATGGCCCACGCCCACCTGGCCACCGCCGGATCGGCCTGGACGACAGCCGCGATGTGCATGGGCACGACCACCTCGTTGCGCTTGACCAGTCGTGGCAGGAACGTGATCTGGCGACGGTCCAGGTCGACCTTGGCCTGGTCACTGCCGCCACCGGTCTGTGCATCGATGAAGTCTGCGAAGGCGAGATGGTTTTCCAGGTGCAGCAGGATGGAATCGTCCAGCACGTTCTCGTACGTCAGGGCCATGGCTCCCACCCTATGCTGCTCAGGCCTGCGGCACCTCGCGCTCGAGCTCGGCGAGCCAGGCGGCCGACGACACGTCCGAGGGCATCCGCCAGTCGCCACGCGGGCTCAACGCACCACCGGCCAGCACCTTGGGCCCGTTCGGGATGGCCGAGCGCTTGAACTGGTTCGAGAAGAACCGCTTGTGGAAGGTCATCAGCCACTGGCGGATCGTCGCCAGGTCATACTCGGTGCGCTCGTGGTCTGGATACCCGGCGGGCCACTGCCCCGCGTCGATGTCATGCCAGGCATGCCAGGCGAGGAAGGCAGTGCGCCCCGGACCGCTGCCCAGACGCAGCAGCTGGTACAGGGCGAAGTCGTGCAGCGCATAGGGCCCGATCGAATCCTGCGTCGACTGCGGTTTCTCGCCCTCTTTGGTGGGGATCAGCTCGGGGGTGATCTCGGTGCCCAGGATCGACAGCAGCGTCTCATTGACGTCGTCGGCGAAGATCTTCTCGCTGACCACCCACCTGATCAGGTGCTGCATCAGCGTCTTCGGCACGCCGGAGTTCACGTTGTAGTGGCTCATGTGGTCACCCACGCCGTAGGTGCACCAGCCCAGCGCCAGCTCGGACAGGTCGCCGGTGCCCACCACGATGCCGCCTCGCTGGTTGGCGATGCGGAAGAGGTAGTCATACCGCAGGCCTGCCTGCACGTTCTCGAACGTGACGTCATAGACCTCTTCGCCGCTACCGAATGGGTGGCCCATGTCCTTGAGCATCTGGGTGGCTGCCGGGCGGATGTCAAGCGTCTCGAAGGTGACACCGAGTTGTTCGGACAGCTTCTGGGCATTCGACTTGGTGTGCTCGGTGGTGGCGAACCCGGGCATCGTGTAGGCGAGGATCTCGCTGCGGTCGCGGCCCAGTCGGTCCATGGCCCGGGCGCAGACGATCAGCGCATGGGTCGAGTCGAGCCCTCCCGAGACACCGATGACGGGACGGGCGCCGCCAGGCTTGTCACCGCCGATGGCCCGCAGCCGGGTCTCGAGTCCTGCCACCTGGATGTTGTAGGCCTCGTAGCAGTCGAGCGCCAGCCGCGATGGGTCGTCCGGCACGAACGGGAACCGGTCGACATGGCGGCGCAACCCGATGTCGTCGCGCGGCGCGTCGAGCGTGAACGACACCCGACGGTAGTCATCGACCACCCCGGCCAGCGCCCGCCGGTTGTCGTCGAAGCTTCCCTGGCGCACGCGTTCGGCGCGGATGCGGCGGCAATCGACGTCGGCGATGGTGGCCACCGGCTGCTGGCTGAACCGGTCGGACTGGCCCAGCAGGTCGCCGAGTTCGAAGATAAACGTCTGGCCGTCCCAGGCAAGGTCGGTGGTCGACTCGCCGGTGCCCCCGGCCGCGTACAGGTAGGCCATCAGGCAACGCGCGGACGCCGAGCGCCCCAACAGCAGCCGGTCTTCGGCGCGCCCGATCGTGATGGGCGAGGCCGACAGGTTCACCTGGACCGTGGCACCGGCCAGCGCGGCCTGCGCCGACGGGGGCACCGGCACCCACATGTCCTCGCAGATCTCGACGCCGAGCACGAAGTCGGGGTTGTCACGGGCCTCGAACAGCAGGTCGTTGCCGAACGGCACCTGCTCGCCGCCGAGCTGGATCGTCTCACCGCGGACGTCGTCCCCGGGCGCGAACCATCGCCGCTCATAGAACTCGCGGTAGTTGGGCAGGTACGACTTGGGCACCACACCCAGCACGGCCCCGCGGTGCAGCACGACCGCGCAGTTGTAGGCCCGGTTGCGCCACACCAGGGGGGCGCCCACGACGACGACTGGCAGCTTGTCGGTGGTGGCGACCCGGACGGTCTCGATCGCGGCCAGCGCGGCGTCGAGCAGGGGCTGTTGCAGCAGCAGGTCGTCGATGGCATACCCGGTGATCGACAGTTCGGGAAAGACGACCAGCCCGACCGACTCACCGTGCAGGTGGTTGATCGCCTCGACCACCCGGGCGGCGTTGGCCTCGGGCTGGGCGGGTGAGATGGGCATCGAGGTCGCCGCCACCCGGACGAAGCCGTGGTGGTAGGCGGAGCGGAAGGCAGCCGTCATGGTGTCATCGTGGCATACACGGCAGCCGCGAGCGCGACATCTGCGGGCAACCAGTCGAGCGCCGCGAGGTCGTCCGGGGCCACCCAGCACAGGTCGTGGTGGTCGTCACCGACGGTTGGGTCGGACTGGCTGGTGGCGAAGAAGGCGCGCAGCTCGAGGTGGTCGTTGATGGGCCAGTGGCCGTGGTCGGGGCCGGGCAGTTCGTCACCCAGGGTGACCTCGATGCCGAGTTCCTCGCCGATCTCGCGCACCAGCCCCTCACGGGCAGACTCCCCCGGCTCGGTCTTGCCGCCCGGGAACTCCCACTTGCCCGCGAGCTGGGCCGGGTAGGCCCGTTGGGCCGCGAGCACCCGGCCATGCCCGTCGACCAGGATGGCGGCGACGACGAGCCTCACCCGAGTTTTGCAGCTTTCGCCGCGGCCTTGGCCTCTTTCTTGGTGGCGCGCACCTTGGCCAGCGATTCGGGGTCGCTGATGTCGGCGGCGGACCGGAAGCCGGGCTGGCCGTAGTCACCCGCCGACTGCTGCCAGCCGGGCAGGTGGAGGCCGCGGGTCTTGCCGAGCATCGCCAGGAAGATCTGGGCCTTCTGCTGCCCGAAGCCGGGCAGCGCCTTCAGCCGCTTGAGCACGGTGGCGCCGTCGACGAGCGCGCCGTCGGGGCCGCGCCAGAGGTTGGCGGCTTCGCCGTCCCACTCGTCGACGAGCACCGTGCACAACTGGTGCAGCCGGGTGCCCATCGACCCGGGGAACCGGTGGATCGCCGGCGCCACACTGGCGATGGCCACGAACTCGTCGGCAGGCAGTGCAGCGATCTTCGCCACGTCGAAGCCACCCATGCGCTCGGCCAGCACCGCGGGTCCCGAGAACGCCTTCTCCATGGTCACCTGCTGGTCGAGCAGCATGCCGCACAGCAGGGCGTTGTCATTGCGCGCCAGCAGGGCGTCGGCGTCGGGGTTGCCGGTCAACCAGAAATCAGCCATGCCCCGAGCCTAACCGCACCTGCAGGGTGGCCGTCACTCCGTGAGCAGCCGCGCGTTCAGCACGTCCAGTTCTGCCTCGGTCAGCTGCAGGTCCATCGCCTTCGCCGAGTCGATGATCGACTCCGCGCGGGTGGCGCCGGGGATCGGGATGACATGGTCGCCGAGCGCCAGTTCCCAGGCGAGTGTCACCTGCTGCGGGCTGACGCCGTGGTTCTGGGCCACGGCACGGATTTCGGGGAACCGGTCCCCCAGCCCCTTCGCGTAATGGCCGGCCCCCAGCGGCGAGAACGGCACGAACGCGATCCCGCGGTCACCACACCAGCGCAGTTCCTGCCACGAGGTGTGGTTGAACCGTGGCGAGAACTCGTTCTGCACGGCCGCGAGCCCGCCCTCGCCCAGCACCTCGACGGCGACCTGGATCTCTTCGACATTTGCGTTCGAGACGCCGACCTCCCTGATCTTGCCCTCGTCCTTGAGCTGCTTCAGCGCCGCGACGCCGTCTGCATACGGTCGGGTGCGGTCGGGACGGTGCCAGTAGAACAGGTCAATCGCCTCGACCCCCAGCAGGCGCAGCGCCTTCTCGACGGCCCCGCGCAGGTACTCGGCCGACCCGTTGCGGCCCCAGCCCTCGCCCTCGTACCGGGCGATACCACCCTTGGTCGCCACCACGACGTTGTCGCGGTCGCCGCCCCACTGCTGCAGGGCCTTGGCAACGAGTGCCTCGTTGTGGCCCATGGTGTCCCACGTCGGGGCATAGATGTCGGCGGTGTCGACCAGGGTGATGCCGGCGTCGAGCGCCGCATGGATCGTGCGGATCGCGGCAGACTCATCCACGATGGGCCCGTTGCGCAACGACAGGGGCATGGCCCCGTACCCGATGGCTGAAACGGTGAACTGTCCAAGGCGACGCTGAGGTGTCATGCCACGAATACTAGGGACCCGGGCCCGCGTGACATAGGTTGGGGTGATGGAAGCTGCGCCCGACCAAGGCCGCCATGAGACCCCGCTCGAGGGCTGGGACCGCAATCTGGGCGACCTGCTGCAGGAGTTGCGCGTGCTGCAGACCGGTCCACAGATCCTCGCCGGTTTCCTGCTGATCCTGCCCTTCCAGTCGCGGTTCGACGAGCTTTCCCGCGCGCAGCTCATCACCTACCTGGTCGGCCTTGCCCTCGCTGTGCTGACCGTGCTGCTGCTGATCGCGCCGGTCGGGGTGCACCGGGCGGCGTTCCACCGCCGCCACAAGCAGCAAGTGGTGCAGCTGGCCCATGTCTTCACGCGACTGGGGCTGGCCATGCTGGGACTGTCGATGAGTGTGGTGCTCGGGTTCATCTTCAGCGTCGTGCTCTCGCCCGCCTCGGGCTGGTGGGCGGGCGGCCTCGCCGTGGTCGCGTTCACCGCCGGTTGGTTCGTCCTGCCCCTGTGGCTCAGCCGGGTGTGGGACGAGCAGGACCAGGCGTCCGGTACCACCCCGGGCGACCCCGAACAATCCCCCAACCAGACCCGGGTCTGATGCTTTTCGCGTCGCTGCGAGCAAGAATTGGACCATGAGTGTGCTGCAGCGTCATCCCCGTCTTCGCTGGCTCGTGCCACTGACCGCCCTCGCGCTGGTCGCCGGTGTCCCCGCCGCAACCCAACGACTTGCCCAGGCCGACCCCGGCCTGCCGCCCCGCACCGCGGAACAGCTGCTGACCGACCTGGCCACGGCGAAGCCGCGCCCACTGTCGGGCACCGTGCAGCAGGACATGAACCTGGGCCTGCCGACCCTGCCGAACATCGGCGGTGGCTCGACCGGTGACCTGTCACCCCTGACCCTGCTCACGGGCCAGCACACCTGGAAGCTCTGGACCAATGGCTCCGACTCGTTCCGCGTCGCCAAGGTGAACGGCTCGGACGAGATCAACGTGATCCACAACCCGCAGGTCACCTGGGTGTGGAACAGCCAGACGCGTGAGGCGGTCAAGACGACCCACACGGAAACGCAGAAGCGGCCGTCCCCCTCGACGACGCCCACCATCACCCCGGACGCGGCTGCCAAGAAGGTGCTGGCGGCCATCGAGCCCACCACCGCCGTGACCACGGACTCGGCCACCACGGTCGCCGGGCGTGATGCCTACCAGCTGGTGCTGACGCCCAAGGCTGAGGGCAGCAAGGTCGCCAAGGTGTTGCTGGCCATCGACGCCGAGACCAAGCTGCCGCTGCGCGTGCTCGTGACGGCCACCGGGGCCACCACCCCCGCGGTCAACATCGGCTACACGAGCATCACCTACGCCGATCCCGACCCGGCGAACTTCCAGTTCACCCCGCCGGCTGATGCCAAGGTGTTGACGGCCGAGCAGAAGGCTGCGCAGCAGAAGGACGAGTCGGGCAAGACCCCCGACCCCAACACCACGCCGAAGACCCAGGACAAGCCGGCCTCGTCGAAGACAGTCGGCGAGGGCTGGACCGTCGTGCACGTCACCAGTGTCCCCGCCGGCACGCTCGACACGACCGACCCGACCGTGGCACAGCTGCTCGGCCAGTTCCGTGACGTCAGCGGCGCCTGGGGCAAGGGCAAGCTGCTCGAGACTGCGCTGTTCAGCGTCGTGCTGACCGACGACGGCCGTCTGGCCGTCGGCCCGGTGCAGCCCTCGCTGCTCTACGCAGCCCTCTCGTGAGCGAACCTGCGCCCGAGCACGCCGTCGCCAGCACCGGACTGACCAAGCGCTTCGGCAAGCGCAACGCCGTCGATGGCATCGACCTGGCTGTGCCGGCCGGTGCCGTCTATGGCTTCCTGGGGCCCAACGGTTCGGGCAAGACGACGACGATCCGCATGCTGCTGGGCCTGATCATGCCCACGGCGGGCACCGCCACCGTGCTGGGGCACATGGTCCCCGACCAGGTGATCCTGGCGCTGCCCAGGGTGGGTGCCATGGTCGAGGGCCCGGCGATGCATGGCCACCTGAGTGGACGGGCGAACCTCGGCAGGCTCGACATGGCTGATGCCACTGCCGACCCGCGCACCCGCAAGCAGCGCATCGGCGAGGCCCTCGAGCGGGTCGGTCTGCAAGCCGCGGCCCACAAGAAGTTCAAGGCCTATTCGATGGGCATGCGCCAACGCCTGGGCATCGCAGCGGCCCTGATGCGCCCGCACGACCTGTTGGTGCTCGACGAACCCACGAACGGTCTCGACCCGCAGGGCACGCGCGAGATGCGCCGACTGGTCACGTCACTGGCCGACGACGGGTCGACCGTGCTGGTCAGCAGCCACCTGCTCAGTGAAGTGGAGCAGATGTGCACCCACATCGGGGTCATGAGCCATGGGCGGCTGGTGGCCCAGGACTCCCTCGAGGGGTTGCAGTCGAAGGCCACGGGCCAGGTGCGTCTCGAGACCCCCGACCCGGACCTTGCGCGCGGGGTGTTTGCGGCGTCCGGGCTGGTCGGCATCCAGGTCGACGGCCATGAGGTGCGTGCCGACGCGGGCGAGGTGGCACCTGATGACCTCGTGCGGGCCCTGGTGGCGGCCGACGTGCGGGTGCGCTCGTTCACCACCACCGGCCACCGCCTCGAAGACCTGTTCGTCGAGCTCACAGGGGAGGGCTTCAATGTCGACTGAGGTCCGCCGCCACCGCGGGTCGTTCTGGCGGTTGTTCGGCTCGGAAATGCAGCTGATGCTGAGCAAGTGGCGCAACCGCATCGGCATGGGGGTGCTGGCCCTGTTCCCGATCATGGTCACCATCGGCATGTGGCAGGACTCCCGCAGCGGCGGCATGTCCGAAGCCATCGGCGGGGTCACCAACGGCCTCGTGGTGGCCATGCTGGCCCTGATCGCCGAGTCGGCCATGTTCCTGCCGCTCGCGGTGGCGATGCTCTCGGGTGACTCAATCGCCGGCGAGGCGAACCAGGGCACCCTGCGCTACCTGCTCACGGTGCCCGTCGGACGCACGCGCCTGCTGGCGGTGAAATACCTCTCGCTGATGGTCGGCGCGGTCATCGGCACAGTGATCGTGCTCGTGGTCGGCGCCGTGCTGGGCACGATCGTGCTCGGCGGCGGCACCTCGGCCAGTCTCTCGGGAACCACCATGAGCTACGGGCAGACCCTGTGGCGGCTCGTGATCGCCGGCGGCTATGTCTGCCTGATGCTCTGGGCCATCGCGGCCATCGGGTTGTTCTTCTCGACGCTCGTCGACCAGCCGATGGCCGTGACCGTCGCCGTGATGGTGGTCGTGGTGCTGATGTGGATCCTGCTCACGGTCAACCAGCTCGACTGGCTGCACCCGTGGCTGCTCACCCACCGCATGCAGGCCTTCCTCGACGTGATGCGTGACCCGATCCACTGGTCCACGATGCGCACGGGCGCGTTGGTGGCCCTGGGCTACATCGTGGTGTTCACCAGCCTTGCCTGGGCGCGTTTCACCGGCAAGGACATCTCGACCTGAGTCAGCTCTTCTTCGGCGCCCCCGGACGCGCATAGCGCCACCAGGTGATCCCGGTGCACATCACGGCCCAGGCCACGCCGATCCAATAGAACGGTACGACGCCCAGCGTGGTCAGGCCGATGCCGAACAGGAATGGGCCGAAGGCGGCGATGGCGGCTGTCCAGCCGATGACGCCACCGGCCTGGCGCTTCTCGAAGATCATCGGCATTTGCTTGAACGTCGAGGCGTTGCCGATGCCGCTGAACAGGAAGATCAGCAGCATGCCCCACAGGAACCGTTCGAAGCCCGCCTCGAGGGTGGCCGCCGAGGTGAGGTCGGGGGTCAGTCCGCCGATCGTCCACCAGATCGACCCGATCAGGCCGATACCCGACACGAGGGTCCAGATGGCGCCGCCCATCCTGTCGGTGAGCGGGCTGAACAGCACGCGAGCGCCGGCGCCGACGAGCGGGCCGAGGAACACATAGGTCGCCGCATCGGGCACGTCATAGCCGGCGATCAGGATCTGTGCGCTCGCCCCGGACCCCTGCACGATCTGGGCATTGCCCGCGCCGTACAGGTTGTTCATCAGCAGGCCGAACTGGGCCGACAACCCCGAGAACGTGCCGAAGGTCATGATGTAGAGCAGGGTCATCCACCACGTGTCCTGGTTGCGGAAGATGTCGAACTGCTGGCGCACGTTGGCCTTGATGGGCACCGACTTGAGGTAGCGCCAGGCCAGGAAGGCCCCGATCAGGATGAAGGGCAGCCAGATGAATGATGCCGCTTGGTACCAGACCTGCTGGTCGGGCTTCCCGGGGACCTTCATGTTCTGGCTGATGCCCAGCCACCAGAACATGCCGAAACCGATGATCCAGGGCGTGAGCAGCTGCACCAGCGAGACGCCGAAGTTGCCGATGCCCGCCTGCAGGCCCAGAGCGGTGCCCGAGAGGCGCTTGGGGAAGAAGTAGGACGTTGAGGGCATGAAGCCAGAGAACGCGCCGCCGCCGATGCCGGCCAGGAAGGCCAGCACCAGCAGTTCCCAATAGGGCGCGGTGCCGGGCAGCATGGTGCGCACCCCCCAGCCGAGCACGGGGAAGAACAGCAGCAGCGTCGTCAGGGTGACCATCTTGCGGGTGCCCATGATGGGCGGCAGCACCATCCAGAACAGCCGCAACAGTCCGGCGGCGAGTCCTGGGGTGGCCGCCAGCCAGTACAGCTGGCCCTTGCTGAACGTGTAGCCGATGGAGTTGAGCTTGGGGATGATCGCACTCGGCAGGAACCAGGCGACAAAGCACATGGTCAGGCTGAACGTGGTGATCCAGAGCGTGCGCCAGGCCAGCTTCTTGTCCCACGTCTCTTCGTTCTCGGGGTCCCAGCTGGTCAGCCATTCAGTGCCTGAGCGGACGTCTGTGGTGTTGGTGCTCATGCGCGGGTCTCCTCACGGAAGGGGTCGAGTGCCGGGGCGAATGTGGGGCTGGTGGGTGAGGCGGGGACGTCGATGTCGTCCTCGAGGTGCGGTGATTCGGCGTGCAGCATGCGGTGGATCGTCAGGTGCATCCACGCCAACGAGATGGCCGTGACAAGGAACAGGATCGCGAAAGTGGAGTTCGCCATACCGGTGAGCTGCTTGGCATAGGCGAACATCGGGGGCAGGAAGAATCCCCCGAGACCACCAAGCATGCCAACGAGTCCACCGACCGAGCCGACATTGTCGGGAAAATAGGTGGGGATGTGCTTGTAGACCGCGGCCTTGCCGATACCCATCGCGCAGCCGATGAGGAACACCAGGGCGACGAAGCCCCACAGGCTGATGGTGTAATGCATGACTTCGGCACGGCTGCCGTCCGGCTGGTACAGCACGATGTGGCCGTTGGGCATCATCAGCACCCCGGACGCCGCGAGCATCACCAAGAAGGTGAAGTACATGGCGCGCCTGGCGCCCCAGCGGTCGCTGAGCCAGCCGCCCACCGGCCGCAGCAGTGACGCCGGGAAGATGAAGGTGGCGGTCAACAATCCGGCGGTGGTGAGGTTCACGCCGAAGTTGTCGACGTAGTACGCCGGCAGGTAGGCCGACAGGGCCACATAGGCACCGAACACGACCACGTAGTACAGCGCGAAGCGCCACACCCGCACATCGCGCAGCGGCACCAGCATCTCGGCGATGGTCTTCGAGGCGCCGGGCACGTGGTCGTGGCGCGGGGTGACGAAGTACATGGCCACGGCGCAGGCCAGCAGTAGCACTGCGTAGATCACCGGGATCAGGCGCCAGCCACCGACGATGCCGAGGCCGTACGTGGCACCCGCGGTGGCCAGGATGAGCGGCGGACCGATGAACTTGGTGACCGAGGCGCCCACATTGCCGGCGCCGAAGACCCCGAGGGCGAACCCCTTGCGTCCCGGGCTGAACCAGGCGTTGTTCCAGGCCACGCCGACCGAGAAGCTGTTGCCGACGAAGCCGACCAGGAAGGCCAGCACCAGCAGCATGGGGTAGCTGTTGGCGAAGCTCACCGCGAAGGCGGCGACGGCACCGACGACCAGCATCACCAGCATGACCCTGCGGCCACCGATGCGGTCGGCGAGCATGCCCGCCGGCAGCCGCCACATCGACCCGTTCAGCACCGCGACGGCGCTGATCCAGCTGAGCTCGACATCACTGAGTCCGAACTCGGCCTGGATGGGCTTGCCGAGGATGCCGAACATCAGCCACACGGCGAACATCAGCGTGAAGGCGATCGTCGACATGGTCAGCACCCGTGCCGCTCCGGGCACCTGGCGCTGCTCTGCGCTTTCAACCATGACGGACTCCTGAATAATTTGGAGGAAGATCCTTTTAATTGGCTGTCGGCATCCGTCTATTCGGAGCCTCAGGAGGATCACACCATAGGCCGCCCCTTGCCGTCAACTACCTCGTGTAGTAGCTTCATCCCCGCTGGATTCCTAGTCCGGCGTGGAATTTGCCATCCGACGCACGTGCCAACGCCCCATCTGGCTATGCTCGTGGCAACATCCTGCAAATCGAATGCAACGAAGCCGTCCAATGAACGAGGGATGCAGTGTCTGAACACTCTGGGTCTGCACCAGCAGCGCAGCCGCTCGACGAGCTGTCCTCACCCGTGCGCAGGGCGATCGTCGACCTGCTGGCGAACCTGCCTGCGCTCGCCCCGGCCGGCGAACCCAACCGCTCGGGCGGGTTGACCGCGGCCGACCTCGCCGCCCGCCTCGACCTGCACGTGACCACCGTGCGCCACCATCTGGAACGCCTGGTCGCAGCCGGGCTCCTCGACCAGCGTGACGAACGCTCCGGGGTCGGACGTCCACGTCGTCACTACACAGTGAACGGTGGTCACCTGGGCGGGGCGGGCGCAGCACCCACCCACGACGCCCCGGCCCACGAGACCTATGCCTTCGAGCTGCTCGCCAGCGTGCTGGCCGAGGGCATGGCCAGCGGCGATGGTCCGACTGCCACCGAGGCGGGGCGACGTTGGGCACGGGCGCACGCCGCCGCACTGGTCGGGGACAACCCGATCACCGCGCCGGCGGACTCCCCCGGCACGTGGCTGGCCAAGATCGGCACCGTCATCGACATGCTCGACCGCTGGGGCTACGAACCCACCCTCAACACCCGTGACGCCGGCCGGACCGCCGACATCCGGTTGCACCACTGTCCCCTGCGCACCCTGGTCCAGACCCACCCGACCGTCGCCTGTGGGGTGCACCGGGGGGTCATCGAGGGGACCCTCGAGGCCATCGGCGAGTCGCAGGTACACGTGGGCCTGGTGCCCTTCACCGAGCCCGACCTGTGCATCGCCCACCTCACCACCGACGCCCAGTTCCAACCCGCGAAAGGCGCACGACCATGACTGATGTCCAGCCCCGGCCCAGCTCCCGTCTCGACAGTCCCCTCGAGGACGCACTCATCGGCGCGGGCAAGTTCTTCACCCGCGGCGAAGTGTCCGCCGACAACCGGGCGGTGTTCAAGCAAGGTGGCGGCAGTGACTGGTTCTACCGTGACCGCTGGGCCTACGACAAGGTCGTCCGCTCGACCCACGGCGTGAACTGCACCGGGTCGTGCTCGTGGAAGGTCTACGTCAAGGACGGCATCATCACATGGGAGGCCCAGCAGACCGACTACCCGTCAGTCGGTCCTGACAAGCCCGAGTACGAACCCCGCGGCTGCCCCCGCGGTGCTGCCTTCTCGTGGTACACGTACTCCCCCACCCGCGTGCGCTACCCCTACATGCGGGGCGTGCTGCTCGAGATGTACCGGCAGGCGAAGGCCGAGCACGGTGACCCCGTGCTGGCGTGGGCCTCGATCGTGCAGGACCCCGAAAAGGCGAAGCGCTACAAGTCGGCCCGCGGCAAGGGCGGCCTGGTGCGTGCGACCTGGGAGGAGGCTGTTGAGCTCGTCGCCGCCGCACAGGTGTACACCATCAAGCGCTGGGGGCCCGACCGGATCGCAGGCTTCTCGCCCATTCCGGCCATGTCGATGGTCTCGCACGCGTCGGGCGCCCGGTTCACCAGCCTGATCGGTGGCACCATGCTCAGCTTCTATGACTGGTACGCCGACCTGCCCGTAGCCAGCCCCCAGGTGTTCGGCGACCAGACCGACGTGCCCGAATCGGGTGACTGGTGGGACGCCGGCTACCTGATCATGTGGGGCTCGAACGTACCGCTGACCCGCACCCCGGACGCGCACTGGATGACCGAGGCGCGCTACCGCGGCCAGAAGGTGGTCGCGATGTCCCCCGACTACGCCGAGAACGTGAAGTTCGCGGACGAGTGGCTGCCGGTCGCCCCGGGCACTGATGCGGCGCTGGGCATGGCCATGGGGCACGTGGTGCTGAAGGAATTCTTCGTCGACAAGCAGGTGCCGTACTTCGAGGAGTACACCCGCGCCTACACCGACCTGCCGTTCCTGGTCACGCTCGACCAGGCCTCGTCCGATGGTGAGGGCACCGTCTACCGACCCGGCAAGAACCTGGTCGCCGGCGACTTCGACAACGCCGAGGCGGGCAGTGAGAACGCCATGTTCAAGCCGGCGCTGTGGGACACGGTCACCGACGCCCCGGCGATTCCCAATGGCACGCTGGGCCACCGTTTCGGCGACGAGGGCATGGGCAAGTGGAACCTCGACCTGGGTGACCTGGTGCCCGCGCTCACACTGCAGGCTGCAGAGGCCGGGTCGTCCGGGGTGGCAGAGGTCGAACTGCCGCTGTTCGACTCCCCCGATGGCGAGCCCACCCTGGTGCGCCGTGGTGTGCCGGTACGCCGGATCGGTGACCGGCTGGTCACCACCGTCTTCGACTTGATGCTTGCCCAGTACGGCGTGGGTCGTCCGGGACTGCCGGGCGACTGGCCGACCGGCTACGACGACGAAACCGGCGCCTACACCCCCGCGTGGCAGGAAGCCATCACCAATGTCCAGGCTCACCTGGTCACCCGTGTGGCCCGCGAGTTCGCCCAGAACGCCGCCGACACCCGCGGTCGGTCGATGATCCTGATGGGTGGTGGCACCAATCATTGGTACCACTCCGACCTGATCTATCGGACGATGATGATGCTGACCACCATCACCGGTTGCCAGGGACGCAATGGCGGTGGCTGGGCGCACTACGTGGGTCAGGAGAAGGCCCGCCCCATCACCGGGTGGGCGCAGATGGCCTTCGGACTGGACTGGTCACGTCCGCCGCGGCAGATGATCCAGACGGGTTACTGGTACATCAACACCAACCAGTGGCGCCATGACACTTTCGATGCCGATGTGCTGGCTGCTGGCGATGCCGGCAATGGTCTGTTCAAGAACACCTCGACGGCCGACCTGTTCGCCCAGTCGGCGCGCTCGGGCTGGATGCCCAGCTACCCGACGTTCGACCGCAACCCGTTGACATTGGCCGACGACGTCGCCGCCTCGGGCAAGCCTGTCGGTGAGTACGTGGCGCAGTCGCTCAAGGACGGCTCGCTGAAGTTCGCCGTCGAAGACCCCGATGCCGAAGAGAACTGGCCGCGGGTGCTGATGCTGTGGCGGGCCAACCTGTTCGGCAACTCGGCCAAGGGCGATGAATACTTCCTCAAGCACCTGCTCGGCACGGACAATGCCGTCACGGCTGCCGAGACCCCCGAGCATCTTCGTCCCCAGCACATCAGATGGCGTGACGAGGCACCCCAGGGCAAGCTCGACCTCGTCCTGACCCTCGACTTCCGCTCGACCAGCTCGACGCTGATGAGCGACGTCATCCTGCCGGCGGCGACCTGGTACGAGAAGCATGACATCAACACCACCGACATGCACCCGTTCGTGCACCCGTTCACCCCGGCCATCAACCCGCCGTGGCAGTCGAAGACGGACTGGGAGACGTTCGCGCTGATCTCGAACAAGTTCTCAGAACTGGCACGGACGCACCTGGGCACACGCACCGACGTGGTGGCCGTGCCGCTGATGCATGACTCCCCCGACGCGATGGCCACGCCGCATGGCATCGTCGCCGACTGGAAGACCGGTGAGGTCGCCCCGGTGCCGGGCGTGACGATGCCGAAGTTGGTGCTCGTCGAGCGCGACTACACCACCATCGGCGAGAAGTACGGATCGGTGGGTCCCCTGCTGGACAAGCTGGGCACCACGACGAAGGCTGTCACAGTCGACGTGAATGACGCGATCACCTATCTCAAGGGCAAGAACGGCGTGCGCTCCGGCGGCGTCGCCGACGGGCGTCCGAAGCTCGACAACGGCATCAATGTCGCCGAGGCGATCATGGGACTCGCCGGCACCACCAACGGACACCTGGCAACGCAGGGGTTCAAGACCCTCGAGAAGCGCACGGGCACCCAGCTGCACGACCTGGCGGCCGAGCATGAAGGCAAGATCATCACGTTCAACGACATCGTCAGCCAGCCCACGCCGGTGATCACCTCGCCGGAATGGTCCGGTTCCGAGTCGGGCGGGCGACGCTATTCGCCGTTCACCATCAATGTCGAGCGGTTGAAGCCCTGGCACACGTTGACAGGTCGACAGCACTTCTACCTCGACCACGACTGGATGGACGCGCTCGGTGAGAAACTGCCGACCTATCGCGGCCCGTTGAACATGACCCAGCTGTTCGGCGAGACGCCCCTCGGCGAGACCAACGAGCTCGGCGTCTCGGTGCGCTACCTGACCCCGCACTTCAAGTGGGCGATCCACAGCCAGTACCAGGACAACTGGTTCATGCAGAACCTGTCGCGCGGCGGCCAGCAGGTCTGGATGAGCGTCGAAGACGCCCAGCGCGTCGGCATCGACGACAACGACTGGATCGAGCTGGTCAACCGCAACGGTGTCGTCGCGGCACGCGCCATCGTGTCGCACCGCATGCCGAAGGGCACGGTGTACATGTACCACTCCCAGGACCGGCTCATCGACGTGCCGCTCACCGAGACCAACGGACGGCGCGGCGGCATCCACAACTCGATGACCCGCATCCTCATCAAGCCGAGCCACATCATCGGCGGCTACGCCCAGTTGGCCTTCGCCTTCAACTACCTCGGGCCCACCGGCAACAACCGCGACGAGGTGACGATGCTGCGCAAGCGCACCGCCCCCCTGGCCTACTGATCACCAGCCCCCAGAGCACAGGAGACACAGATCATGCGCATCATGGCCCAGATGGCAATGGTGATGAACCTCGACAAGTGCATCGGTTGCCACACCTGTTCGGTCACCTGCAAGCAGGCATGGACGAACCGCACCGGCATGGAGTACGTCTGGTTCAACAACGTCGAAACCAGGCCGGGGCTCGGCTATCCCCGCACCTATGAGGACCAGGAGACCTGGAAGGGTGGCTGGGAACTCGGCCGCAACGGTCGGCTCAAGCTGAAGGGCGGCGGTCGGCTCAAGAAGCTGCTGACCATCTTCAACAACCCGAAGCTGCCAGAGATCGACGACTACTACGAGCCGTGGACCTATGACTACGAGAACCTGCTGAACGCACCTGCGTCGTCGAAGACGTTCCCGGTGGCCCGGCCCCACTCGATGCTCGACGGGCGTCCGATGAACCCCCAGTGGGGCGCCAACTGGGACGACGACCTGGGCGGCACCTACAAGACCGGCCACAAGGACCCGATGCTGAAGGGCATCGAGGACAAGGTGACGTTCGAGTTCGACCAGTCGTTCATGTTCTACCTGCCGCGCATCTGCGAGCATTGCCTGAACCCCACCTGCGCCGCGTCGTGCCCCTCAGGTGCGATCTACAAGCGTGAAGAGGACGGGATCGTGCTGGTCGACCAGGAGCGCTGCCGCGGCTGGCGGATGTGCGTCTCGGGGTGCCCGTACAAGAAGATCTATTTCAACCACTCGACCGGCAAGGCCGAGAAGTGCACCTTCTGCTACCCGCGCATCGAGGTGGGCATCCCCACGGTGTGCTCCGAGACCTGCGTGGGACGACTGCGCTACATCGGCCTGATGCTCTATGACGCCGACCGGGTGCTCGAGGCCGCGTCGACGAAGGATGAGAAGGGGTTGTACGAGGCCCAGCGCAGCGTCTTCCTCGATCCGCGCGACCCCGAGATCGCCGCCGAGGCCGAGCGCCAGGGCATCCCGTCAGACTGGATCGAGGCCGCGAAGAAGTCGCCCGTACGGCGACTGATCCAGGACTACCGGGTGGCGTTGCCGCTGCACCCGGAATACCGCACCATGCCGATGGTCTGGTACATCCCCCCGCTGAGCCCGATCGTCGACGCCGTGCGCGAGACCGGTGAGGATGCCGAGGAGGCCGGCAACCTGTTCGGCGCCATCGATGCCCTGCGGATCCCGCTGGAATACCTGGCCAACCTGTTCACTGCAGGGGACGTGGCCCCGGTGCGTCGCGTGCTCGACAAGCTGGCGGCGATGCGCTCGTACATGCGCGACATCAACCTGGACCGCGAGCCCAACGAGGAGATTGCGGCGGCCGTGGGCATGACCGGGGTCGAGATGCGCGAGATGTTCCGACTGCTGGCGATTGCCAAGTACGAAGAGCGCTACGTCATTCCCACCGCGCATGCCGAACAGGCCCATTCGCTCGAGGAACTGGCCACCGACTGCCCCGTCGGTGAGGGCGGCCCGGGTGCGTTCGGCGGTGGCTCGGGCGGGCCGGTGCCGGTGGCGATCCAGACGCTGCGCGAGACGAAGGCCCGCATGCAGGCCGATGAAATGAGCCAGGTGCCGGGTGCTGTGAGCTACCTCGAATGGGATGGCAAGGGCATGCCGGGCAAGGCGTCGCCCGACGATGTCGCCGCCCGCCATGGCATCCCGGGCGAGGAGCGTGGCTGATGTCGCCCCTTGCCCCCATGGAATGGCTCGGGCGCCTCAAGCGCCGGGAACCGTCGGCGCAGGCGGCGTCCGGGGTGCGCCACTACGGTGAACCCACGCTCGACGACGCCACCCTGCGCGGCGTCTGGCAGGTGTGTTCGTTGCTGCTCGGCTACCCGGACGACCGGTTGCTGGGGTTGTTGCCGGCGATCAGGCGGTCGATTGCGAGGTTCCCTGACGAGGCTGCAGGACCGCTGCTGGGTCTGGTGAAGCACCTCGAGTCGACGCCAATGTCGCCGCTGCGCACCGCGTATGTCGAGACGTTCGACACCACCCGCAAGTGCGCCCTGCACCTCACCTATTACGCCCATGGCGACACCCGCAAGCGCGGCATCGCGCTGGTCCAGTTCAAGCAGGCGTTCCGACGGGCGGGGCTCGAGGTCACCGAGGACGAGCTGCCTGACCACCTCGCCGTGGTGCTGGAGTTCGGGGCCACCGGCGATGTCGCCGTCGCCTGGAAGCTGCTGAACGACCACCGCGCCGGCATCGAGTTGCTGCAGTGGGGTCTCGACGCGAAATCCTCGCCGTGGGCCGGCGTGGTCACGGCATTGCGGACGACCCTGCCACCGCTCGACGGCGGCCAGGAAGAGGCCGTCCGCAAGCTGCTCGCCGACGGACCGCCAGACGAAGAGGTGGGCCTCGACGGCTACTCGATCGACCCGCTGCTCAACCCACATCCCAACGACGACCAATTGCTTCTTGAATCACTAGGAGACCCGCGATGAACACCTTCCTGTGGGCCGTGTTCCCCTACCTCGCCATGGCCGTGTTCGTCGTCGGCATCATCTGGCGCTATCGCTATGACAAGTTCGGCTGGACGACGCGCAGCTCGCAACTGTACGAAAGCAGGTTGCTGCGGATCGGCAGTCCACTGTTCCACTACGGCATCCTGATGGCCGTGGTTGGGCATGTGATGGGCCTTGTCATCCCGAAGTCGTGGACCGATGCCATCGGCATCGACCAGCACAGCTACCACCTGATCGCAGTGATCGGCGGTCTGGTGGCCGGGGTGATGATCTGCGTCGGGTTCGCGATCCTGGTGTTCCGACGGCGCACCGTCAAGACGGTGTTCAACGCGACCACCGTCAATGACAAGGCCATGTACCTGGTGCTCGGCGTCACGATCCTGTTCGGCATGTGGAACACCATCTCGACGCTGATCAGCGATGAGTACAACTACCGCGAGGGTGTCTCGCCGTGGTTCCGCAGCATCTTCACGTTCCAGCCGCAGGTCGACCTGATGGCCGCAGCGCCATTCCAGTTCCAGGCGCATGCTTTCATCGCGTTCCTCTTGATCCTGATCTGGCCGTTCACCCGCCTCGTGCATGTGTTCAGCGCGCCGTTCCAGTACATCTTCCGCCCCTATGTGGTCTACCGCAGCAAGGGCGAGGTGTCCCGGGGCGGGGCCACGCCGCATGCCCCGGCTGACACCTGGCGCAGCCCGACCGCCCGCAGGAGGTAGTCATGCCGAAGCCACCCCTCGATGTCGCGCCGTGGCGGGCATGGCTCGACCACGTCTGTGGGGCGCTGGATGTCGATGTGCTGCTCGTCGACCCCCACTTGGTGCATGCCCTGACCAGCGAGGTTGCCGAACGCTGGACTCGAGCGATGGCGCCGGTATCTGCGGCGCTGTGGGGCATGGCCGGGGTGACGGACGACGCCCGGGCGAAGGTGGTGGCTGCGGCGCAGACGGCTGCGGCGGTGCCCGGCGGTGAGCAGGACCCGGCGGCGTGGGCGCGTTTCGTGGACGACGCGTGCGCGCGGCTGGGGTTGGATCGCCGGCTGGTCGACGAACTGGCCATCCTGGACTTGACCAGACAGGTGGCGCACGCCGGGGCCCGTCCGGTGGCCCCGGTGGCGGCGTTCGTGTGGGGGGTGGCGATGGCGTCGGGTGGTGGCGCAGGCGATGGCGGTGGCGACGCGGCGCCCGAGGTGGTCATGGAAAGGCTGCGGTCAGCTGTCGCCTCGGCTCCGACGCCAGCCACGGTCTGAGGGCATGCCGGGGTGCGGCGGGTGCGGCTGGGTGGCTGGGTCAGGCGGCGGGCAGGATCTGTCCGGTGGGGTCCTCGATCAGCCAGGTGTGGCTGGGGGTGACGAGGTAGCCGAACCCGAGGGGTGATTTCCAGAGGTAGGTGCCGGGTGACGGCTGGGACAGTCGCCAGCCGCCGTGGGTCTTGGCCCGGTGGACCTTTCGGGAGAGTGGGGCGAGGTTGTCGGGCCTGGTTAGTGGTTGTTGGCCTGGTCGGGGTGGTGCCCAGGGGATGGTGTGGTCCAGGTCCAGCCCTCGTGAGGACTTCTTGGAGTAGGGGAAGGCTTCGTGGGGGTTGCGCAGGGTGATCCATTCCCGCATCCGGGGTGGCACGTGGTAGGCGTCGGTGGGTGCGAGTTCTTCCGGGTTCAGGACGGGACGGACGTTGATGCGGGTGTTGCCGGTGAGGTGTTTCACCCAGCCGGCGAGTAGGGAGCCGGCTTTCTCGACCTTCACGAGCCCTTCGCCGGTGTGCAGGGTGGTGTCGGTGAGGTGGACGATCAGGTCGGTGCGGGGCAGTAGTTGGTCGGGGTCGACGGTGATGGTGCCGCAGGTGTGGCCGCGTTGGCCCTGTGCGGGGCAGTCGGGGTTGAACCCGTCGGCCTCGCCGGGCAGCTCATCTGTGAGGGCGGCTTGCAGCAGCTGCAACGCCCGTGCTGGGGTGGCGAGCAGGCCGAGTGCCTGGGCGCGCCGGACCTGTTGGGATTCGCGGTTGCCGCCGTGGGCGAGGATTTCGGCGAGCCGGTTCAGTTGGGCGTCGAGGAAGATCGCATCCGCAGTATCGATCGTCGCCGACACGTCGGCGACGCCGGCCCCGGAGCCGTCGACGCCGCGGGTGTTGATGTCCACCCGCCGCCTCGCCAACGCCTCGTCCACCGGCGGTTGGGTGGGGTCGTGCAGCAGCTCCTCGACGCACGCTTTGATGAACTCGAGCACGCGGCCGAAAGCCATGGTGTTGAGCCAGTGGGGCAGGTCCCTGTCGAGACTGACGGCCTGCTCATACGACAGTTGCCAGGTGGCGCTGGCGAGTTCGGTGGCCTGCCAGACGCGGAGGCGGCCGTCCATCAGCACGGCCCAGGTGTTCGGCAGTCGGTGCCTGACAGCGAGGGCATGCGCGATGTGGATCCTGACGGCTTCTTCGGACTGCCGCAGCGCCGCCGCCAACTCCAACGTGCAGAACTCCGCCACCCCCGGCGTCCCGTCCCCGCCCCACTGCACCAGCCGCTCCGTCCCGGCGAGCACGGGTGATTCTTCCGGGATGTAGCTGTATTGGTCGGCGAACTCGGCATAGAGCCGGAACTCCTCAGCCTCCGCGCGGCATTTGGCGAGGAACGCATCATTCAACGCCACGAGCTTCGCCCGCGCCCCTTCAGCGCTGATCTCGGTCTTCGCGAACCGCTGCTCCGAGGGTCGCCGGTCAATCGGCGGCCTCGGTTTGCGTGTCCGCCTCGGCCACGACCGAGCCGGCTCCGGGTCGGGCGCGGCTGGCGCAGGTCTGGTTCGTGTTGGAGTTGGTCTTGCAGGTGTTGCGGCGTTGGATCCCATCCGGACCACCTCGCCCCTTCATCTCGAGGGAATGAACCACGATCCGACACCACCTCGTGTCGAACGGTTGTTCTATTCTCGCAAGCCCATCGACCCCACACAACCCCCGGGCAAGATCTGTGGAAAACTATTTCCCCACCAACCTCGCGGGCACCCATCGCCGGCAACACCGTGCAGAAACCTCGCCCCAGACCGAGGTTCCCGCACACCGTCCCCACTGTGGACCGTCCCTGGTGGACCAGCGCCCCACAGCAACAGCCGCGTCGGCAACATCACCGACGCGGCTGCAGGGGTGGCGCATCGGCGATGTCCGCCCCGTCCGGGCTCGCCGCGCGCCATCAACACCCAGGTCGTCACACCCGGGCGAGCTTCAGCTTCCAGGCCTCCGGGCCCTCTTCCAGGTAGCTGATCTCGATGCTGTCCCCATGTGCCTGCTGGATCTGCGCCAGCAGCGGCAGCGGGTTGTGCGGCGCCACCAGCGCCAGCGCGCTGCCGGGCTGCAGCGAGTCAACCGCACCCAGGATCGCCGCATGGCGAATGGCGTGGCTGATGGTGCGGGCGTCGATCACGGGCAGGTCGTCATGTTCGCCGCAGCCGCAGGTGTGCTTCTCGACGATGGGCAGGTCGGTCATCTGTGAGCCTTTCGAAGGGTTCGTGCATCAATTCTTACAGACCAAGCTGTAGTTATTCAGTATGATCACACCATGAGCACCGCGCTGGGACCCACCCCCCTGATATCCCAGTCCGCGATCACGCCGGCCCGGGCCAAGGTTGCCCGGGCGCTCGCCGACGCCGCCACTCCACCCACGCTCGCCGAACTCGTCACCACGCTCGGCGGCCACCCCAACACCACCCGGGCCCACCTCGATGCCCTCGCCACCGCCGGTCTCGCCACTGTCGGCACCAGGGCAACCCCCGGGCGCGGGCGGCCGGCGTCCACCTGGCAACTCACTGACCACGGACGACGTGCGCTGGCCGGCGACCCCGCCATCACGACGCATGTCGAGGTGATGACGGCCATCGCAGCCCATCTTGACGACCTGCCCGACGGACCCGATCGTGCCCACCGCATCGGGCACGACTGGGGCCGGCAGCACCAGCTCGACGGCAGCCCCGCGCAGCTGCTGCCGCTGCTCGACGGGCTTGGCTTCTCACCTGCTGGCGACGGCGACGTCGTCCGTCTGCTCACCTGCCCCCTGCTCGGGTCGGCACGCGAATACCCCGCCGTGGTCTGCGGGCTGCACGCCGGTCTGATCGCGGGGGCCACCGGCCGGGACGACCTCGCCCTCGAGCCGTTCGCCGAACCGGGGGCCTGCCGTGTCGTGCACCGCGTCGTGCACCGCCATGCAGACGAGGGCCCGGGCGCAATGCCCGAGCCCTCCGAGTGCCAGCCCTGATCAGTAGGTGATCAGTAGTTGATCATGTGGCCGCCGATGCCCTCGGCAGCCTCCTTGAGAGCCTCCGACAGGGTCGGGTGCGCGTGGATTGCACGGCCGATCTCATCGGTGGTCAGGTCGTACTGCTGGGCGAGCACCAGCTCGGGCAGCAGTTCGGTGACGTCGGGGCCGATCATCGAGGCACCGAGAATCTCGTTGTAGCGCGCATCGGCGACGATCTTGACGAAGCCGACGCCGTCGCCCAGGCCCCAGGCCTTGCCGTTGGCGGCAAAGGGGAACTTGGCCGTCTTGACCTCGTACCCCTTCTCCTTGGCCTGGTCCTCGGAGTACCCGAAGCTGGCCACCTGCGGCTGGCAGTAGGTCGCACGCGGGATCATGTCGTAGTTGATCGGCTCGGTGGGGGCACCGGCGATGGTCTCGGCGGCCACGACGCCCTGGGCCTCTGCGGCGTGGGCGAGCATCATCTTGGCGGTCACGTCACCGATGGCGTAGACGCCCGGCACGTTGGTGCGCATGTATTCATCGATCGCGATGGCGCCGCGATCGGTCAGCGCCACGCCGGTCTTGTCGAGGCCATAGCCCGAGAGGCGCGGGGCGAAGCCGAGTGCCGAGAGCACCTTGTCAGCCTCGAGCACCTGGGCGTCGCCGCCCTTGGCCGGGGCCACGGTCACGCGCACGTTCGAGCCGGTGTCCTCGATCGACTGCACGGCAGTGCTGGTGAGCACCTTGATGCCGAGCTTCTTGTACTGCTTGGCGAGCTCGGCCGAGATTTCCTTGTCCTCGGTCGGCACCATGCGGTCTGCGTACTCGACGATGGTGACGTCGACGCCGTAGCTGTTGAGCACATAGGCGAACTCGGTGCCAATGGCGCCCGAGCCGGCGATGATGATCGAGGCGGGCAGCGACTCGGCAAGGATCTGCTCTTCGTAGGTCGCCACGTTGGCAGAGACCTGAGTGCCCGGCAGCATCTTGGCGACGGCGCCGGCAGCGATGATGATGTTCTCGCCGGTGACCTGCTCGACGGCGCCGTTGTCATCGGTGACGTTGATCGACTTCGGGCCGGTGAACTCGCCCCAGCCGTTGTACTCGGTGACCTTGTTCTTCTTCATCAGGTAGTGGATGCCGTTGGTCATCCGCTTCGAGACCTCCCGGCTGCGCGTGAATGCCTTGCCGTAGTTCGGGGTCATCTGGCCCTCAAGACCGAACAGGTCGGCTTCCTTCGTCACGATGTGTGCGAGCTCGGCATTGCGAAGCAGGCTCTTCGTGGGGATGCAGCCCACGTTGAGGCAGACACCGCCCCAGTACTTCTTCTCGATGATGGCGGTCTTCAGGCCGAGCTGCGCGGCACGGATGGCGGCCACGTATCCACCGGGGCCAGCGCCCAGGATCACGACGTCGTAATGTGCACTCATGGCGCCCACTCTAGTGCGAAGCGGCACCACGCAGGCGCGGGGTTCGCGGCTGGACGACACTCCTAGTCACCGCGGCAGCTAGGGATTAACTCTCATGTGAGTTAAGCTGTGCGAATGACCGATACCACCGCAGTCAGCATCGGACGCCTGATCCGCGACGCGCGAAAGCAGCGTGGGCTCACCCAGCAGCAGCTCGCCGACGCGCTCTCGACTTCGCAGAGCGCGATCACCCGCATCGAGTCCGGTGGCCAGAACCTGAGCCTCGAGATGATCAACCGCATCGCCGACGCGCTCGACAGCCCCCTGATCACCCCTGCGGGCGGCGGCACCATGAACCTGCGCATCCAGGGCGGCACCAAGCTGTCGGGCAGCATCGAGGTTCGCTCGTCCAAGAACGCCGCCGTGGCGCTGCTGTGTGCCTCACTGATCAACAAGGGGACGACCCGGCTGGTGGGCATCGCCCGCATTGAAGAGGTCAACCGCATCCTCGAGGTGCTGAGCAGCATCGGTGTTTCGGCCGAGTGGAGCGACGACAAGTCGGTGCTCACCCTGCAGCGCCCCGCTGAGCTTGCCCTGGACAGGATGGACCTGGATGCCGCCCGCAAGACGCGCTCGGTGATCATGTTCCTCGGCCCGCTGCTGCACTACTACGAGAAGTTCCAGCTGCCCTACGCCGGTGGCTGTGACCTCGGTTCGCGCACCGTCGAGCCCCACCTCAACGCGCTACGTGAGTTCGGCCTCGACGTCGTGGCCACCGAGGGTTTCTACAACGCCACCGTCGCCGCCGGCGCAGACACGGTGCGCAGGATCGTGCTCACCGAGCGCGGCGACACCGTCACCGAGAACACCCTGCTGGCTGCCGCCCAGACCCCGGGCACCACGATCATCCGCAATGCCTCGCCGAACTACATGGTCCAGGACCTCTGCTTCTTCCTGACCGAGCTGGGCGTCACGGTCGAGGGCATCGGCACCACGACATTGACCGTGACTGGTGTGCCCGACATCAACGTCGACGTGGAATACGCCCCCTCGGAGGACCCCATCGAGGCGATGAGCCTGCTCACCGCCGCGATCGTCACCGGCTCCGAACTCACCGTGACCCGTGCCCCCATCGAGTTCCTCGAAATCGAGCTGGCCGTGCTCAGCGAGATGGGCCTGTCGTACAGCCTCACCGACGAATACACGTCCCGCAATGGCGCCACCCGCCTGGTCGACGTCACCGTGCACCCCTCGACGCTGCGTGCGCCCAAGGACAAGATCCACCCCATGCCGTTCCCGGGGCTCAACATCGACAACCTGCCGTTCTTCGCAGTGATCGCGGCAGCCGCCGAGGGCGAGACCCTGATCCACGACTGGGTCTATGAGAACCGCGCGATCCACCTGCTCGAGCTGGGCAAGCTCGGCGCCAACGTCAAGCTGCTCGACCCGCACCGGCTCGAGGTCAACGGCCCCACCCGCTGGCGCGGGCGCGAGCTCGTGTGTCCCCCGGCCCTTCGTCCGGCTGTCTGCCTGCTGCTGGCCGCGCTCGCGGCACGCGGCGAGAGCGTGCTGCGCGATGTCTACATGATCAACCGCGGCTACGAAGACCTGCCGGCGCGCCTGAACGCGCTGGGCGCCGACATCGAGGTCTTCTTCGAGTGAGGCCCCGTGGCCCCGCCTCAGGCGATCCGCTGCGCGGTGAACCTGTGGGTCGGGGCCACGATCTCGTCCTGGGCCGGGACGATCCTGAGCTCCAGTGAATCGAGGTCGGTCGTGGCCTTGAGCACGCCATAGACCGAACCGGCCGTCAGGGCCAGCACTTCGTCCATGGGCAGCCCCGACAGCAACCGCGCGAGGAAGGTCGCGGTGGTCAGGTCGCCCGAGCCGGTGAATGAGCGGTCGAGCAGGGGCGTCTCGACCTGCCAGGCACCCTCATCTGTCACGGCCACCATGCGCATGGCGGACTCACCCTCGAACACCGCCGACGTCACCAGTACCGTGTTCGGCCCCTGGCTGCGCAGCGCCTGGGCGGCCTCGACCACCTCGGCCAGGCTGCCCACCGTGCGGTCGGTCAGGTATTCCAGCTCGAACAGGTTGGGCGTCATCACATCGGCAGCCGGCACGACATGCTCACGCATGAATTCCGGGATACCGGGGCGGGCATAGAAACCGCGCCCGTAGTCGCCCATGACCGGGTCGCAGCAATAGATCGCTGCAGGGTTGCGTTGCTTGACCAGAGCAGCCGCCTCGAGGATCACCGCACCCATGTCGGGAGCACCCTGGTAGCCCGAGAGCACGGCATCACACCTGTCGAGCACCTCGCGGTCGTCGATGCCCAGCACGACCTCGCGCACGTCGGCCGCCGGGATCAACGGGCCACGCCACGCGCCATAGCCCGTGTGGTTGCTGAACGTGACGGTGTAGACCGGCCAGGTCTCGATCCCGAGACGCTGCAGGGGAAAGACGGCCGATGAGTTGCCGGCGTGCCCATAGGCGACGGCGGACTGGATGGACAGGATCGTGGTCACAATCTGCAATTCTTGCACGCACAACGAGACCCCCGCCATCGCGCGTCGCCGCCGCTCGTGGGAGTATCGTCCTCAGTGACCTGCGCGAGAGAAGGTGTCGCCCAGGCATGAGCAAGCCAGGAGATGGTCGATGCGCGCGGCAGACCACACGTACTTCGACGCCCCGTTCGTGGCGATGGCCCATCGGGGCGGACCACTCCTGCCGACGAACATCGGGCGTGAGAACACCCTGCTCGCCTTTGAGAACGCCTTGTGCCTTGGCTACCGCTACATCGAGACCGACGTGCACCTGACCCGCGACGGCCACCTCGTGGCCTTCCACGACGAATCCCTCGACCGGGCGACCGACCGCTCGGGGCGCATCGGCGAACTGAGCCTGGTCGAGGTGCGCCAGGCCCGCGTGGGCACCGAGCGGGTGCCCACCCTGGACGAGGTGCTCGACCAGCTCGACTGCCGCATCAACATCGACATCAAGGCCAACAGCGCCGAGGCCCCACTGGTGCGCGCCCTCGAACGCCACCATGCCCTCGATCGCGTGTGCGTGGGATCGTTCAGTGAGGTGCGCCTGCGCCGGTTCCGGGCGCTGTCGGGTGGACGCGTCGCCACCTCGGTCGGGCCCCTGGGCGTGGCCGCGGGCATGTTCGCCGCGCGCACCGGCTTCGGGCCGAGTGCAGTGGGCGCGGCCTTCCAGGTGCCCGTGCGCACCCGGATTGCCGGGCGCATGGTCGATGTGGTCACCCCGGCGTTCGTGCGCAGGGCCCACTCATGGGGCAAACAGGTGCACGTCTGGACGATCGACGACCCCGACACCATGAACGAGCTCATCGACATGGGCGTCGACGGCCTGATCAGCGATCGCATCGACGTGCTGAAACAGGTGCTGGTGGCCCGCGGGCTGTGGTCCTGACTGTTCCTGCCCGCCGCTTGGTGGGGGTCGCTACATTGAAAGGGACCCTTTTCGAGGAGGAACACCATGGCCGACCGAGCACTGCGTGGAATGGGACTGGGTTCGAAGAGCTTCGAGGATGAGGAAGGCATCGAGTTCGCCAGCCGTCAGCAGCTGGAGTTCAAGTGTGAGCAGGGCCACGTCTTCGAGTTGACGTTCGCCGCCGAGGCCGAGCTGCCGCTCGAATGGGAGTGCCCCCGCTGCGGCCGCAAGGCACTGCGCACCGACGGGGCCCTGCCCGAGGACAAGCAGGAGAAGCCCCCGCGCACCCACTGGGACATGCTGATCGAGCGCCGGTCGATTCCTGACCTGGAAGACCTGCTGGCCGAGCGGCTTGAACTGCGCCGCAACGAACAGCTCTGATCCCCCGCAGCTCTGATCACCTGGTCAGAGCACGCGCCCCTCGAGCGCCGGCGGGGCCGTGTCATCGTCGGACGAGTCGGGGCTCGGCTCGTCCACGACTTCACCCGGGATCACGGTGGGCCCACCGAAGCTGGCACCACGCACCCCGATGACCTTGTTCATCACCCAGCGCGGCAGTTCGCGGCCACCGGGCAGCAGGCACAACAACGCCAACACGTCGGTGATGAAGCCGGGCAGCAACAGCAGCCCACCGGCCACGAGCACCAGGGCTCCGTCCGACAACTCCCGTGAGGGCACCTGGCCCTTCTGGGTCGTCTCGACGAATGAGTGCAGCGTGGTGCGGGCCTGGTAGCCGATCAGCGCGATACCCAGTGCGGCGATGCCCAGCACGATGAACAGCGTCGGGAAGAACCCGACGGCCCCGACGGTGCGCCACAGCAGCCAGATCTCCAGGATCGGCACCGCGATCACGACCAGCGCGATGACGAGTCCCACCCAGCGGAATTTTCCGGCCTGTTCCATGACGAAATACTACCCGGCGTCGGAAACGGCCCTGCCTCGCACGGCCAGCACCACCCCGGCCACCAGCCCCAGCGCGGCGACGACGGCAGCGACCAGTTCCCACGCCGGGCCCACGATGACCGCCGGGGTGGCGCCGGCGCGCAGCGGCACGGTGTAGGTGGCAGACGCCGAGGTCGACTCACGGGTCTTGTCGATCACCCGTCCCCTGGCGTCGATGTAACCCGAGAACGAACTCGTCGTTGACACCACGATCTCGCGGCGCAGTTCCATGGCCCGCACCCGGGTCATCTCGAACTGCTGGCGCGGTTGCCCGGTGGCGGTGTAGGTGGCGTTGTTCGACTGCACCACCAGCAGCTGGGCGCCGTTCGTGGCGGTGTCGTACACGGTGCTGTCCCAGGCCAGTTCGAAGCAGATGACGTCGCCGATCCGCAGCCTGGTGGCATCAGTCCCGACACCGAGCGGCACGTCGAGCACCCCCGGCTGGTTGCCCGGCACGGCCTGGTTGCCGACCTGTTCCAGGATCGGCAGCAGGGGCAGCAGGGTGTCACGCAGGGGGATGAACTCACCGAACGGCACGAGGTTGCGCTTGTCGTAGCGGCCCTGGATTCCCTGTTCGGGGTGCACCCACAGGCCCGTCGTCTGGCGCTCACCCTTCCCCGGGCCCGCCATCACTGACCCGACGAAGATCGGCTTCTCGGCGAACTTCACGGCCTCGTTGATCAGGGCAGCAGTCTCGACATCGCGCGTCGGGTCGATGTCGGTGGAATTCTCGGGCCACAGCACGAAGTCAGGCATTGGTGTGGCGCCCACGCGTGCCTTGGCCATCAGCATGATGGTCTCGCTCAGGTGGTTGTTGGTGACCGAGCGGGCATAGCCCATTGCCTCTGACCCGGCCGTGCCGTCGACATTGCCCTGCACCATGCCGACATGCACCTGGGCGCCGGTGGCCGGGCGTGCGGGCGCCAGCCCAGCGATCGGCCCCACCGCGAAGATCGCCGCCACCAGCCCCACCGGCAACAGAGCGCGACGCCAGGTGACCACCGACGATGCGTGGGCCGCGCGCACGAGCACCCGTTCCACGCCCCAGGCCAGCAGGGTGCCGCTGAGCGCCACCAAAAAGCTCACGCCGCCCACGCCGATCCAGGGCAACAGGCCACCGAGCGGGGAGTCTGCCGTCGTGAAGCCGAGGCGCATCCAGCCGAAACCGCCGAACGGCACCCGCGACGAGGCGAACTCGGCCAGCGACCACATGGCCGCGGTCAGCACGGGCCACGCCGGCAGGTTGCGCACTGCGGACGTGCCCCAGCCGATCAGCAACCCCCAGACCGCCATGAACAGGCACAGCGCCGCCCCCACGTACCAGCCGAGCACTGAGATCCAGCCGACGAACAGGGTGAACAGTGACAGGCCCATCAGGTAGCCCCAGCGGGCGCCGCGGCCGAGTGGGCTGCGTGCCTCCTGGACCCCCCAGCGCAGCACTACGGTGAACAGGGCGATGCCGAGCGGGGCCAGTGGCCACCACTTCAGCGGGGCGAAGGCCATCGACACCAGGGCCCCCGCAAGCAATGCGCCGACGGGGGCCACCAGTCGGACCGGCTGTGGTTTCTGAGTCATGACGCCACCCATGATGACATGATGCGGCAATGCAGACGCGCATGCTCTTCGACACCGCCACCTTGTACTTCCGGTCGTTCTTCGGCCTGCCCTCATCGATGGTCGCCCCCGACGGCACCCAGGTGAACGCGGTGCGCGGATTGCTCGATTCGATCGCCCGTCTGGTCGACCAGTACCGCCCCACCGAACTGGCCTGCGCCTGGGACAACGACTGGCGCCCGACCTGGCGGGTGGCGCTGGTGCCCACCTACAAGACCCATCGCCTGTCCCCCGGCCGCCGCGTCGACGTGGTCGGTGCCGCCGGCAGGGGCGCGGTCAGTGGCCAGGCCGAAGAGACCCCCGCCGCGTTGACCACCCAGGTGCCGATCATCCTCGACGTGCTCGATGCCTTCGGCGTGCCCGTGATCGGCGTCGACGACCACGAGGCCGACGACGTGCTCGGCAGCCTCGCCGCCCAGCCAGGGTTGCCGTCGCTGGTCGTCACGGGTGACCGCGACCTGTTCCAACTGGCCCATGACGACACCGTCGTGGTCTACATCGGCAAGGGCGTGGCCAAGCACGAACTGGTCGACGACGCCTGGCTGCAGGCCAGGTACGGCATCACCGCCCGGCAATATGTCGACTTCTCGGTCTTGCGGGGTGACGCCTCGGACGGTCTACCCGGTGTGGCCGGCATCGGTGAAAAATCGGCCGCCCAGCTGGTCACCACCTATGGCGGCCTCGACGAGCTCGCGGCTGCCGCGTCCGACCCCGAATCGACGATGAGCAAAGGGCTACGGACGAAGCTGGCCGGGGCCATCGACTACCTGGGGCCGGCACGTGAGGTGGTGCAGGTGGTGACCGACCTGCCGGTCGGCGAGGCCAACCTGAGGATCGCCGACATGGCCACCGATGACGCCCGCCTCGATGCACTGGCCGAGCGCTGGGCGCTGGGATCGTCCGTCACCCGACTGCGCGAGGCGCTGGGCGCCGCGCGCGCCGGTTGATGCCTCAGGCCCGCCCGAGCCGGTAGATCGCGGCCCCCGCCAGCAGGTTGGGGAAGCGTTCGACCAGTCCCCCGGTCGAGCCGTCCTCGCTCAGGGCCACCCGTTGTTCGATGCGCAACCTGTGCGAGGTCAGGAAGGCCTCGAGGTCGACGAGCGTGGCGTGGTGCAGGTTCGGCGAGTCGTACCAGTCATAGGGCAGGTCTCGCGACATCGGCATGTGCCCGGCGAGCAGGCGCAGGCGGTTGCGCCACATGCCGAAGTTCGGCATCGAGACGATCAGCTTGCGCCCGATGCGCGACATCTGCGCCAGCACCTCTTCGGGGTCACGCACCACCTGCAGCGTGCGCGAGAGCACCACCACGTCATAGGAGTCGTCGGCGAACTCGCCGAGCTGGGTGTCCAGGTCGAGTTCGACGACATCGACGCCACCCCGGATGGCCTCGAGCACTGCGTCGTTGTCGATGTCGACGCCGGTGCCGCGGCAGTCCTTTGCCCGGGTCAGGTGCTGCATCAGCGCCCCGTTGCCGCAGCCCAGGTCGAGCACGCGGGCGCGGTCCGGGATCAGGTCGGCGATCAGTGACAGGTCAGGACGGATCATCGGGGAACCCCCAGCAGTGCCTCGCGGCCCAGGAATGCCAGCACCGTGTCGTGGTACTCGGGGATGTCCAGCAGGAACGAGTCGTGGCCCCACACCGACTTGATCTCGCGGAAGCTGACGGGCAGTTGGGCATGTTCCAGCGCCCTGACGATGCGCCGCGAATGGGCTGTCGAGAAGCGCCAGTCCGAGTCAAAGCTCACCACCAGGAAGTCGACCGGGTTCTTCCGCAACGCAGCCAGCGCGTTGTCACGGGCGAAGGGGTCGAAATAGTCCATGACCCGGGTCAGGTACAGGTAGCTGAGCGCGTCGAACCGCGTCAGGAACTTGTTGCCCTGGTGTTCCAGGTAGCTCTCGACGGCGAAGTCGACGCCGAAACCGCGCGCCTGACCGGGGTACTGCGCCGAGCGGCCGAACTTCTCTTCGAAGGCATCCTCGGACAGGTAGGTGATGTGCGCCATCATCCGTGCGGTCGACAGCCCGGTGTCAGGGCCCTGCGCGTCGGGGAACTGCCCGCCGGCGAAGTTCGGGTCGCGCATGATCGCCGAGCGGCCCACCGCCGAGAACCCGATGTTCTGTGCGGTCAGCCGGCTCGACGCAGCGATGATGATGCCCCGGTCGAGCGTTTCGGGATGGCGCAGCGACCACTCGAGCACCTGCATGCCCCCCAGCGACCCGCCCACCACGCCGGCCCACCTGTGGATGCCCAGGAATCGTCCAAGGGCCAGGTGCACCGTCACGAAGTCGGACATGTCGAGCAGCGGGAAGTCGAGCCCGTAACGCTGTCCGGTGTTGGGGTTGACCGATCGCGGCCCCGTCGTGCCCCGGCAGCCACCCAACAGGTTGGCGGATACGACGAACCAGCGGTCGGTGTCGATGGGCTTGCCCGGGCCGATCATGGTGTGCCACCAGCCCGCGACCCCGGCCTCATTGGTGCCTGCGGCGTGGGCGTCGCCCGTCAGCGCATGGCAGATGAACACAGCATTGCTGGCCTGTTCGTTCAGCGTCCCGTACGTCTCGTAGGCCACCTCGACCTCTTCGAGCAGTTCACCGCTGGCCAGCACCAGTGGGGCCTCACTCGTGAACAGCATGGCCTCGTGGGTGTGCACCATCGTGGGCGCGGGCCCGTCGTCAGGGGGTGCAGTGTGCTCAGCCATGCCGCCCAGTCTTTCGCACCCGCGCGGGATTGACACACTCGTGTCGCAGTGCGGCGTTTAGTTGCATGTTCATGTATTGTCGTGCCGACGTCTGTACCGTGACCCCGACCTGCCAAGGAGTTTTGATGCGTCTTGATGCCGATGCCGTGCTGTGGGACCACACCGCCGGCAAGGATGCACCCCTGCTCGTGCTGCTGCACGGCCTGGGTTCGCACGAGGGTGACCTGTTCGGGCTCGTGCCGCACCTGCCGGACTACGTCAACGTGGCCTCGCTGCGGGCACCGCTCGCCGTGGCCAACGGCGGGCGTGCCTGGTTCAACGTCAACATCGGCGAGGACGGCCGACCCTGGCATGAGGCCCACGAGATCGAGGCCGCGGGGCAGGACGTCGTCGCCTGGCTCGACTCGCTGGGCGAGACCTACCCACGGGTGGCGCTGCTGGGGTTCTCACAGGGGGCCGCGATCACCATGAAGGTGGCCAGCATGATCCCCGACCGCCTCGAATGTGTCGTGGCGCTGTCCGGCCTGCTGCCGAAGACCGTGGACGATGCGCAGCCCACGTCGCTGCCGGCCTTCATCGCCGCGGGCGACTTCGACCAGGTCATCGGGGCCGATCGCACGGCTGCGGTAATCAGCTGGGCTGAGTCACACCTGGCCGCCGAGGTGCACCACTACCCCATGGCACACGAAGTGATCGCCCCCGAACTGGCCGACGTGCGTGACTTCCTGGGGCGCCATCTGGGCTGAGTCGGGCTACGTGTGCCGGCGCAGTTGCTCTGGGGTCAGTGGTTCGAGGTCAGTGGTTCGAGGTCAGTGGTTCGACGGATCGGTGTACCCAGGCACCCAGGGCCAGCGCGCCCAGCAGTGCGACGCCGAACGCGACCAGGAAGGGCCACGTGTTGCCCCACAGCCGGAATGACCAGCCGAGCCACGCCATCATCACGACGGCGAAGATGACCACCCACACGAGCCACATCGCCACCGCAGCCAACAGCGCACGTCCGAGCGACTTGCGCAGCCACTCCCGGGCGGCGGCGGCGACCACGCCGGTCACCGGGGCCACGGCCAGGCTGGCCATTCCACCGAAGACAGCACCCATGCCCACCGCCCACCACACGTCAGCAGCCGGTGCCGGCACGATCAGCACCACCATGGTGGCTGCCCCGGCGAGCACCAGCGTGGCAACCACGCCCAGCGACACGGGGAAGAACACCTTCAGCGACCCGTCGGAGGGGTTCATCTCGGCGGCGGACGGGATCGGCATGCCGTCCATTATGGCGCGTGGCGCGCCGGGAGCCCTCGGGTTGTCTTGACTGGATCCAGAAGATGATTAACTTGGATGTCATGGTGAACGACGAATACCCCACGATGCTGCGGCGCGTGGGCCTTCGTGTCACCGCCCCACGACTGGCGGCACTCGCCGCCATCCATGACCTGCCGCACAGCGACGCCGACCAGGTTGCCGGGGCGGTGCGCGAACGCCTGGGCACGGTCTCGAAGCAGGCCGTCTACGACGTGCTGGCCGCACTCACCGACCACGGTCTCGTGCGGCGGGTGGCGGCCGACGGGCACCGCGCCCGCTACGAACTGCAGACCCTCGACAACCACCACCACATGGTGTGCCGCTCCTGCGGCGCGCTCGAGGATGTGCCCTGCCAGGTCGGCGAGGCGCCCTGCCTGGAGCCCAGCATCGACCACGGCTACGACCTCGAGGTGGCCGAGGTGCTCTACCTGGGGCTCTGCCCGTCGTGCCGGGCCGCCGCCGTACGTGTCTAACCTGATCACAACGTTTTTTTGACCGACTCCAGACAAGCACTAGATTGGCTGGTGTGGGCGCGTTGGCCCACACCCGGAAGCTGACCGAAGTGAATTGACAGGAGACCCGACAATGACTGTTGACCCGAACCACTCGCACTCCACCACCGAGAGCGGTGCACCCCGCGAATCCGACCAGCACTCACTGAGCGTCGGGGCTGACGGGCCGCTGCTGCTGCACGACGTCGCCCTGGTCGAGAAGTTGGCCCGCTTCGACCGCGAGCGGGTGCCCGAGCGCTCGCCCCACGCCAAGGGTTCCGGCGCCTTCGGTGAGTTCACCGTCACCCAGGACGTCAGCCAGTACACGAAGGCGAAGTTCCTGCAGCCGGGTGCGACCACGCGCATGCTGGCCCGGTTCTCGACCGTTGCCGGCGAACTCGGTTCGCCCGACACGTGGCGTGACGTGCGCGGTTTCGCGCTGAAGTTCTATACCGAAGAGGGCAACTTCGACATGGTGGGCAACAACACCCCCGTCTTCTTCGTGCGTGACCCCATGAAGTTCCCCGACTTCATCCACTCGCAGAAGCGCATGCCCGACACCGGCCTGCGGTCGAACAACATGCAGTGGGACTTCTGGAGCCTGTCGCCCGAGTCAGCGCACCAGGTGGCCTACCTCATGGGTGAGCGTGGCCTGCCCCGCACGTGGCGCAACATGAACGGCTATTCGTCGCACACCTATTCGTGGAACAACGCGGCCGGCGAGCAGTTCTGGGTCAAGTGGCACTTCCACACCCGCCAGGGCATCGAGAACATCTCGAACGACGAGGCCGCCAAGCTGGCCGGTGACGACGCCGACTTCCACCGCCGCGACCTGTTCGAGGCCATCGAGCGGGGCGAGTTCCCCAGCTGGAAGGTCAGCGTGCAGGTCATGCCCTATGCCGATGCCAAGACCTACCGGTTCAACCCGTTCGACCTCACCAAGGTGTGGCCGCACGCCGACTACCCGCTGGTCGAGGTGGGCGAGTTCGTGCTGAACGAGAACCCCGCCAACCACTTCGCCCAGATCGAGCAGGCCGCGTTCAGCCCCTCGAACACCGTTCCCGGGACGGGCGTCTCGCCCGACAAGATGCTGCTGGGCCGCGTGTTCAGCTACCCCGACGCACAGCGCAACCGCATCGGCACCAACTACAACCAGCTGCCCGTCAACCAGCCGATCTCGCCCGTGAACGACTACGGCAAGGAGGGCTCGATGCAGTACCACCACAGCGGCAACGCCCCGGTCTACTCGCCCAACTCCTACGGCCGCGCCTACCAGGCTGAGCAGGGCCCGGTCGACAACGGCTGGGAATCCGACGGTGCCATGGTGCGCAGTGCCTATTCGCTGCACGCCGAGGACGACGACTTCGGCCAGGCCCACACGTTGGTCCGCGACGTCTACACCGACGAGCAGCGCGCCGCCCTGGTCGAGACCGTGGTGGGTTCGCTGCGGGCCGGTGTCGAAGAGCCCGTGCTGACCAACGTCTTCACCTACTGGAAGAACATCGACCAGCAGGTCGGCGAGCAGATCGAGCAGCAGTACCGCGCGCAGGCCTGATCGCCTGAGCGTCTGACAACTTTACACCGCTGCCGCCCGGGGATCCCCGGGCGGCAGTTCGCGCGCGTGAGCCCCTCTGTTCAGGCCCCGGCACGCCCCTCGAGCGGCACGAACGACCGCTCACGGTGCCCGGTGTAGACCTGACGAGGCCGCATGATCTTCTGTTCGGGGTCGGTGACCCCTTCGAGCCACTGGGCACACCAGCCCGCCGTCCGGGGCACGGCGAACAGCACGGTGAACATCTCGGGCGGGAACCGCAGTGCCTCGTAGATCAGGCCCGAATAGAAGTCGACATTCGGGTAGAGCCGCCGGCTGATGAAGTACTCGTCCTCGAGCGCGACCTTTTCGAGTTCGCGCGCCACCTCGAGCAGCGGGTTCCTGGCGCCAGTTGCCTCGAGCACGTCCTCACAGGCCTTCTTGATGATGCGGGCGCGGGGGTCGTAGCTCTTGTAGACCCGGTGCCCGAAGCCCATCAGCCGCGCCTTGCCAGCCTTCACGCCCTCGATGAACTCCCCCACCCGGTCAGGGCTGCCGATCTGCTTGAGCATCGCGAGCACCGCCTCGTTCGCCCCGCCGTGCAGCGGCCCGAACAGTGCGCCGATACCGGCGCCCACCGAGGTGTAGACATCGTTGCCGGCCGAGGCCACCGCCCGCACCGCGTTCGTCGAGCAGTTCTGCTCGTGGTCGGCATGCAGGATGAACAGCACCTCGAGTGCCCGGGTCACCCGCGGGTCGGCGCGATAGACGAGCTGTTGGCTCTGGAACAACATGGCCAGGAAGTTGTCGACATATCCCAGTTCGTCGTTGGGGTAGACGTAGTGGCGCCCGATCGACTGCCGGTATGCCCACGCGGCGATCGTGGGGATCTTGGCCAGCATGCGCACGATGTTGCGCTCGCGTGCTTCGGGGTCGGCGATGTCGCGGGCGCTGGGGTAGAACGTCACCATCGAGGCCACCCCCGACATCAGTTTGGCCATGGGGTGGGCGTCGTAGCGGTAGGACTGGATGATGCCGCGCACGTTCTCGTGCACGAACCGGTGCTTGTTGATCTCGTTGTTCCACACCGCCAACTGGTCCGGGGTGGGCAGCTCGCCGTAGAGCAACAGGTAGGCCACCTCAAGGTGGGTGGCATTGCCTGCCAGCTGCTCGATCGGGTAGCCACGGTACTCGAGGATGCCCTGGTCGCCATCGATGTAGGTGATCGCGCTGCGCACGGTCGCGGTGTTCACCAGGCCGGGGTCATAGGTGCTCAGTCCGGCCCTGGCGAGGTCGGCGCCGCGGACGACCCCGTTCTCGGCGGGGATGTCGGTGCTCTTGCCGTCTTGGGTGCTGGTCAGCTGCATGCGTACACCCTAGGAGGCGATTCCAGCGGGGTGGACCCGGCCCGGCGCAAACGCGTTCTGGCAGTACGATTGGTCACATATGCGTGACATGACCTCTGCCCCGTCCGAAGTTGTTCCCTCGTGGTCGGCCATCGCGCGCGGCCCGCACGATGTGCGCATGGTCGTCAGCGACATGGACGGCACCCTGCTCGACGATGATGGCGCCGTCCCCGAGGGCTTCTGGCCGGTGCTGGACTGGATGCAACAGCGCGGCATTGTCTTCGTCCCGGCCAGCGGCAGGCAGTACGCGACGCTCACCCGGCTCTTCGACCACGTCGACGACAACCTGTCCGTGGTGGCCGAGAACGGCAGCATGGTGGTGCACGACGGCGAGGTGGTCTCGGCCACGGTCATGTCGCGCGATGTGGTGCGCCAGGTCATCGAGGCCGCGCGCAGTGCCCCCAACGCCGATGACCTGTTCGTGGTCGTGTGCGGGTTGCGCAGCGCCTACCTGGACAGGACGGCGCCGGAGTTCGAGGCCGACTCGCTGAAGTACTTCGCCAAGCTCGAGCGCGTCGACGACCTGCTCGACGTCGATGACGACGCCCTCAAGATCGCGATCTATGACTTCGGTGACACGGAACGCACCGCAGCCACCCAGTTTGCGCACCTCGCGGACGACGGCCACCACCAGGTCATCGTCTCGGCGGCGCGCTGGATCGACGTGATGAGCTCACAGGTCGACAAGGGCCAGGGCGTCCGTGCGCTGCAGCGGGCGCTCGACATCACCCCCGGCCAGACTGTGATTTTTGGCGACTACCTCAACGACCTGCAGATGATGGCTGCCGGCCAGTGGTCCTTCGCGATGCAGAACGCCCACCCGCAGATCCGCGCGACGGCGAAGTACCTGGCGCCGCGCAACACCGAGCATGGTGTCGTGACCGTGCTCGAACACCTGCTCGGCATCTGAGCGCCGGGTGCCTAGGCTGTGGGCATGACTTCGGGATTGCTGATCGTCGACGTGCAGAACGACTTCACCGAGGGCGGTGCGCTGGCCACTGCAGGTGGCGCGACCGCCGCGGCTGCCATCACTGCCCACCTGGCCACCCATGACTACGACCTCGTGGCCGCCAGCCGCGACTGGCACCACGGCGACGATGACAACGCCGGGCACTTCTCGCCCGAGCCCGACTACATCGATACCTGGCCCGTGCACTGCGTCGCCGGCACTGAGGGGGCCGACTACCACCCGGCGCTGGCCGTCGAGCGCATCGATGTGCATGTGCTGAAGGGGCAGGGGGTGCCGGCGTATTCGGCGTTCGAGGGTGCCACCGAGGACGGGTCCACGCTGGCCCAGGTGCTCGCCGATCGGGGCGTGACGCACCTGGATGTGGTGGGCATCGCCACCGACCACTGCGTGCGGGCATCGGCGCTGGACGCGCGCCGCTTCGGGCTTGACGTGCGCGTCATCGACAGTCTGACCAGCGCCGTCAGCCCCCGGACCCGTGCTGCGGCACTCGACGAACTGCGCGCGGCCGGTGTCACCGTCGTCGACCAGGCGTGAGGGCCGACCACATGACCGACGCGACCGTGAGCCAGGTGCTCGACCAACTGGCGGCGCTTGACGACCCGAAGATGCGTGCCGTGAACGAGCGGCACGGCGATGACCATGGGGTGAACCTGACCAAACTGCGCGCCGTGGCCAAGGCCCTGAAGACCAACCAGCCCCTGGCGCTCGACCTGTGGCGGACCGACAACACCGCCGCCCGGTTGGTGGCGCTGCTCATCTGTCGCCCCAAGCTGTTCAGCGCCGACGACCTTGACCGGATGCTGCGCGAGTCGCGGTCGCCAAAGGTCTTCGACTGGTTGGTGAACTATGTCGTGAAGAAGTCACCGCATGCCGAAGAACTGCGCGTCGGCTGGCTCGCCGATCCCGACCCGGTCGTGCAGTCGGCCGGGTGGGCGCTCACCAGCGAACGGGTGGTCAAGCGTCCCGAAGGCCTCGACCTGTCGGGACTGCTCGATGTCATCGAGGCTGAACTGAAGGACGCGCCCGAACGGCTGCAGTGGGCCCAGAACTACTCACTGGGGCTCATCGGCATCCACCACCCTGACCTGCGCGCCCGGGTGCTCGACATCGGTGAGCGGCTCGAAGTGCTCAAGGACTACCCGACAGCGCCGAACTGCACCTCGCCCTATGTGCCGATCTGGGTCAACGAGATGGTCAGCCGCGAAGCAGCACGCACATGAACGACGTGCTGGGCACTCCCCTGCCGATTGCTGCCGCGCCCATGGCCGGCGGGCCCACCACCGTGGCTCTCTCGGCGGCCGTCGCGCGGGCTGGCGGTTTCCCGTTCCTGGCCGCGGGCTACAAGACTGTCGAGGCGATGGCCGACGAGGTCGAAGCGCTGCGCCGGCAGGCACCGTCGTTCGGGGTGAACCTGTTCGTGCCACAGCGGTGGCCGGTTGACCAGCAGGCCGTGGCTGACTACGCGGGAGAGCTTGCCCCATGGGCGGCTGACTTCGGAGTCGAGGCCACGCCGCCCACCGGCTCGGACGACGACTTCTTCACCGAGAAGGTGGCCCACCTGGTCGCCCATCCCGTGCCCGTCATCAGCTTCACCTTCGGACTGCCCGGGGCCGATGTCGTCCGCGCCCTGCAGCTGGTCGGCAGCCGGGTCTTCGCCACCGTCACCAGCCCGGACGAGGCAGTGGCGGCGGCTGGTGTCGGCGCCGACGCCCTGGTCGTCCAAGGGCCCGGCGCCGGCGGCCATTCGGCGGTGTTCGACCCCCACGCCTGGCCCCCGCCGAACGAGACCGTCGACGTGCTGCGGGCCATTGGCCGGGTCACCGACCTTCCGCTCATCGCGGCGGGCGGCATCGACGGGCCGACCGCGGTGCGGGCGCTGCTCGACCAGGGAGCCGCGGCAGTGTCGGTCGGCACCTTGCTGTTGCGCTGCGACGAAGCTGGAACGAACACCGTCCACCGGGCGGCGCTGGCGAGGACCGACTGGGCTGACACTGTGATGACAAGGGCTTTCACCGGTCGCCCCGCCAGATCGCTGCCGAACCGGTTCGCCACCACCTTCGCGACCAGCGCGCCCGCGGCCTACCCCGAGGTGCACCACCTGACCCGACCGCTGCGCCAGGCCGCGCTGCGACGCGGCGATGCAGAATTCGTGCACCTGTGGGCCGGCGCTGGCTACCGCCATGCCACCACCGGGCCCGCAGGCGAGGTCATCGCGCGGCTCGCGAATAACCTCTGACGTGAGCTCGACCACCACCCCGCGGACTGGCGGAATGTCGCCCCTGCTGGTCGCCGCCTTCGCCATCGCCGGCGGCGCCTCTGTCGGCAACCTCTACTGGGCCCAGCCGCTGCTGGCGGTGATCGCCGAGACATTCCACATCCCCACGGCCTCGGCGGGCACGGTTGTCACCGTCACCCAGTTGGGCTACGCCATCGGTGCCCTGCTGATCATCCCGTCCGGCGACATCGTCAACCGCCGTCGGGTGATCCCGGTGCTCATGTCGCTGGCTGCCATCGCGCTGCTGATGACCGGGCTCGCACCGAGCTGGCCGGCCCTGCTCGCCGCGGTGGCCGCGATCGGGCTCACCACCGTTTCGGGCCAGATGCTGATGCCCTTGGCCGGCGACGTCGCCACCCCCCTGCAGCGCGGCCGCGTGCTGAGCATCGTCGCCTCGGGAATCCTGCTCGGACTGGTGCTAGCCCGGGCCATCAGCGGGCTGCTCGCCCAATGGCTGGGCTGGCGCGCCGTCTTCTTCGTGGCCGCAGGAATCATGGTCGTGCTCGCCGTCGTGATGGCGCGCCTGCTGCCGGACCTGCCACCCCGCGAACGCCTCACCTACCCCACCCTGTTCGTGCGCATGCTCAAGCTGTTGGGCAACCCGAAGGTGCGGGCCACCATGGTGCTGGGCGTGCCGACGATGGGCATCTTCACCCTGTTCTGGACCGCACTGACGTTCCTGTCTCGGGCCCGCCCTACCACTACTCGGTCACCACCATCGGACTGATCAGCCTGCTCGGTGCCGTCGGTGCACCGGCGGCGACCGTCGCAGGGCGGCTCCATGACCGCGGCCTGTCGATGCAGGCCATCGGCAGTGGTTTCGCCGTCATGCTGGTGGGCCTTGCCCTGGCTGGGGTGGGCGGGCAGCAGCTGGGGTTGGTGCTGGTCGCCATCGTGGTGGTGCAGTCGGGGCTGCAGGTCGCCCTGGTGCTCACCCAGACCCGCATGCTCAGCATCGACGGGTCGGCCCGCAGCCGGCTCAACACGCTGTACGTGGTCACGAACTTCCTGGGCGGCGCCGTGGGGTCCACGCTCGCGACGTTCCTGTGGCCCCGCGGTGGCTGGCCGGCCGTGATGGCGGCGGGCGCCGTGGTGGTCGCGTTGGCATTGCTCGCGTGGTTCGTCCAGTGGACGAGGCAGCGCGCACGGTAGTCGACCCGAACACACCGAGTGCGCGGACCAGCACGCCACCCTTGCGGATCGCCGTCGGCTGACGTTCGATGGTGGGATCCCCCACCAAGGAGCCACCATGTCCCGCAAACTCATCGCCGGCCTGTTTTACTCGGTCGACGGCGTTGCCTCTGATCCGAACACGTTCCAGTACGACTCGTTCGATGCCGACCTCGGTGCCCTGATGACCACGACGATCGCCCCCGTCGACGAGATCATTCTGGGTCGGGTCACCTACCAGGAGTGGGCGGGGTACTGGCCCAATGTCACCGAGGGTGATGATTCCGGCTTTGCCGACTTCATCAACACCACACCCAAGCATGTGGCCAGTTCCACGCTCACACCCGTCGACCTGACCTGGAACAATTCGAGTCTTGTCACCAGCGACCTGCTCGCCTTCATCCGGCAGCTCAAGCAGCGCCCGGGCGGTGACATTGCCGTGCAGGGCTCGCTCTCGGTGGTGCGCCAATGCGTTGATGCCGGGCTCATGGACGAGCTCAGCCTGATCGTCCACCCGGCGCTGGCCGGGGGCGGTCGCCGGCTGTTCGAGGGGGCGAATCACCAGCGGCTGACGCTGCTTCGCTCGCAGCAGACCGAGAAGGGCAACATCGTCGCCACCTACGGCCCGTTCGCCGGCTGATCGTCGACTACCTCGCGAGGTCGCGTCGACGGAAGCCCGCGAAACCGACCACCAGCAACACGGCGGTCACCCCGGCGACCCCCAGCAAACCCCACCAGTCCCGGTCGGGGTTCGCCACGGCCGGCACATGCCAATAGGGGCTGATGCCCAGCGCCCAGTCCGGCAGCTTGAACGAGGGCCCCAGCAGCGTCAGCAGGAACGTGACCGGCACACCGGCCCATGCGGCGATCGCCACCCCGGGACGTGCGCCCACCACCGCCACCGACAACGCCACGACCGCCCAGACGGCAGGCACGGTCGCGGCCGCCTGCCAGACCACGTCACCGAAGCTGAGCCCGACGTCAGAGCCTTGCACCCGCAACCCGATCACCGCGCCGGCCAGCAGCACCAGCACCGCGACCAGACCCAACGCCAGCAGCACGTTCGCGGCGTAGTAGGTGATACGGCGCGCCCGGGTGGCGATCACCGGTTCGAGCCGGTCCTCCCGCTCCTCCGAATGTACTTTCAGCATGACCAGCACCCCGGGCACCGACGCCACGATGCCGAGCAGCGCGATGATGGTGTGCAGGAAGACGCCGACGAGTTGGTCGGCGGTGGTGGCACCGGCCGCCAGCACCGCCGCCACCCCGGGTTGCTCGGCCAGGATGTCCTTGACCGAGACGGTCATGTAGCCGAAGACGAAGCCCAGCATCACCATCACCGCCAACCACAACAGGATCGAGCTGTAGTTCAGCCGCAGCGCCAGCCCCCAGGTGGTGTGCACCCGACCCCGTGCGGGACCGGGGCGCGGTGAGATGACGCCCTGCCCGAAGTCGCGGCGCGATTCCATGATGAAGGCGACCGTGAGCAGCACCAGCGTCAGGCCCACGGCCAGCAGCAGCGGCCACCAGTGGTTTCCCGAGGCGGGTCGGGTTTCGGTCATCCAGCCCAGCGGGTTGACCCAGATGGTCCACTGCGGCGCGTCGATGGCATAGGCGAACCCCCGCAGCACGAACAGCGTGCCCAGCGTGCCGATGGCGAGCGTGTTCGAGGTCCGGGCATCGGCCCCCAACTGCGCGGCCACTGCGGCCACACCCGTGAACATCCAGCCGGTGCAGGTGAACGTGGCGGCCAGCAGTGTCGATGCCACGACCGTGCCACCGCACAGGATCGTCACGGTCGCCGCCACGATGCCCAGCAGCAGTGACCCGAGCACGCCCATGCCGACTGCTGCCCCGAGCCGGGCACCGCGTCCGAGCACCCCGGACGCCAGCAGTTCGGCCTGGCCCGAGTCCTCCTGGCCACGGGTGTTGCGGGTCACGGCGAAGGCGGCGCCCAGCGCCGCGATGAACCCGCCGAGCGCCAGTGATCGCCACGCATTGAAACCCTCGTCTGTGGTCAGGTCGAAGGCAGGGCCGAAGACCAGCCCGATGGCAGGGTTGGCCCCCACTGCCGTCGAGAAGGCGAAGCGGTCGAAGGCGTCGGGGAACAGCCACGGGTAGATGAGCACTGATGATGCCGAGAGCAGCGTGGCCAATGCCGCGAAGGGTCCGAAGTTGCGGCCGTCGTGGTGCAGGGTGGTGCGCAGCAGGGTGCGGGCCCCGGCGGTGTACCCGCGTGGGTGTCCGCTCATCGTGGCGCCTGGTCGGCGTCGTCACCGTACAGTCGCAGGAACAGGTTCTCGAGCGACGGCGGCTCGACGGTGAGCGACGTGATCCCACACCGGGTCAGCGCCGTCATGGCCTCGCCGACCCGTGTGGACTCCACGTGGCCGGTGAAGCTGCCCTGGTCATAGCGGGGGTCGTGGAACAGGCCGAGCGCATGCTCGTCCGGGGGTTGGCGCAGCATGGCATGCACGGCGGTGCGGGCCTGGCCCCGCAGCTCGCTGAGCGTGCCTTCCTGGACGATCACGCCCTCGCGGATGATGCTGATCCGGTCGGCCAGGGTCTCGACCTCGCTGAGGATGTGGCTGGACAGCAGCACCGTGGTGCCCCGGGCCTTCGCCTCGGCAATGGTCAGCTGGAACGCCGCCTCCATGATCGGGTCGAGTCCGCTGGTGGGTTCGTCCAGCACCAGCAGTTCGACATCCGACGACAGCGCCGCGACGATGGCGACCTTCTGGCGGTTGCCCTTCGAGTACTGCCGGCCGCGCTTGGTCGGGTCGAGTTCGAAGCGGTCGACCAGTTCATCGCGTCGGCGCTGGTCGAGGCCACCGCGCAAGGCACCGAGCAGGTCGATGGCTTCGCCCCCGGTCATGCCGGGCCACAGCGAGACATCGCCGGGCACATAGGCGAGCCTGGAATGCAGGTCGACCACGTCGGTCCAGGGATCGCCACCGAGCACCCGGGCCGTGCCGGAATCGGCGCGCAGCAGGCCCAGCAGCACCCTGATGGTGGTCGACTTGCCGGCGCCGTTGGGGCCGAGGAAGGCATGCACCTGGCCGGGGGCGACGCTGAGGTCGACACCGCGCAGTGCTTGGAAGGTGCCGAACGATTTGGTCAGCCCGTGCACCTCGATGACGGCATCACTCACAGATCAAAAGTACAAGACAGCACCTGGTGCGGAAGGGGTGGACCTCACGTTTCGCCCGGCTGGTGCGTCTACGGTGTGATGACGATGCAGATTCCTTTCGAGCAGGCAGTGCAGCACCACGGCGCCACGGTGCTGCGGGTGTGTCGTGCCGTGCTCGGCCCCGGGCCCGACGCGGACGACGCCTGGTCCGAGACATTCCTGGCCGCACTGCGCACGTGGCCAGACCTGGCCGACGGCACCAATGTCGAGGCCTGGTTGGTCCGCGTGGCGCAGCGCAAAGCCATCGACATCACGCGGGCGCGGGCGCGGCATGCGGTGCCGACAGCCACGGTGCCCGAACAACGTTCACGCCACGGTGTCCCCGGCGACGACGACCGCGAACTGTGGCAGGCGGTGGCTGCGCTGCCCGAACGGCAGCGGTTGGCGCTCGCCTACCACTACCTCGGCGGGCTGCCGCACACCGAGACCGCTGCCCTCATCGGCGGCACCCCCGAAGCAGTCCGCCGGGCCGCCTCCGACGGACTGAAGACACTCAGACGTACCTATCCCACCAAGGAGGTGGACCCGCGATGACCGAGACCACCATGCCGACCACCACCGAATTCCCGATCAGCCCCGGCGACCTGGACCGGCTGCACGCACGTCTCGCCGCCGATGCCATGGCCCAGGGCATGATCGACGTCGCCTTCCGCACCATCGATTCCCCAGTGGGTCGACTGCTGCTCGCCGCCACCCCTCGGGGGCTCGTGCGCGTCGCTTTTGAACGGGAAGGCTTCGACGACGTGCTTGCCGCGCTCGCGGCCCGGATCAGCCCGCGGGTGCTGGCGGCACCGGCCCGGCTCGACGCCGCCGCCACTGAACTCGACGAGTACTTCGCCGGCCGTCGCCGATCCTTCGACCTGCCGCTCGACCACAGCTTGTCGACGGGGTTCCGCGCCCAGGTGCAATTGCTGCTGCCGGACATCACCTACGGCCACACCGCCACCTACAAGCAACTCGCCGAACGGGCGGGCAAGCCGGCGGCCGTTCGCGCGGTTGGCACGGCCTGTGCCACCAACCCGCTGCCGGTGGTGGTGCCCTGCCATCGCGTCCTGCGTTCCGACGGCAGCCTGGGTGGCTACCTGGGCGGGTTGGAGGCCAAGAAGGCACTGCTGCAGCTGGAACACGCCGCGTGACCCCACCCGGGTTCGAGCAGCTCGTGGCCGCCAACGGCGCTTTCGATGCCGACGCGGCCGCAACGACGCTGCTCACCCACGCCGTTGCGGGCCTGCACCACCTTGATCCGTCAGGCATGTCCCTCACCCGCTGGCTGGTCGTCGGCGGTGCACCGGTGCTGGTGCAGGTGACGCTGCAGGCGACCGGGGTGCTGGTGCGCACGGCGTCCACCGACAACGGGGTCAACGAGGCTGTCGTCGAGCTGACCAGGCACTGGTTCGACCTCGAGACCGACCTGGCCCCGATCAATGCCCACCTCGGCGCCGACCCGGTGTTCACCGAGCATGTGCGCGCCCGACCCGGGCTGCGTGCCACCCGGGTGCCCGTCGGCTTCGAGGCGGTGCAGTTGGCCGTGCTCGGCCAGCAGGTCTCGCTCGCCGCCGGACGCCTGTTCGGCGCGCGGCTGGTGGCCGCATACGGCTCGTCCACGGATCACCCGCACCTGCAGAGGTTCCCCACGGCGACCGTGGTCGCGGCCCAGCCCCTCGACGCACTGCGGGCCAGCATCGGGTTGACCAGGTCACGGGCGCGGACCGTGCACGAGGTCGCTGCCCTGTTCGCTGACCTTGGCGATGACCAGGTGCTGCCCGACCGGCCGGTGCTCGCAGGCGTGCACGGCATCGGTCCCTGGACGCTCGACTACCTGGCCATCCGTGCCGACCGCGACCCGGATGCCTTCCCCGTCAACGATGCCGTGCTGCGTCGAGTGCTGTCGTCGCGTGGGCTGGATGATGCCCCTACCGCTGCAGTGGCATGGCAACCGCACCGCAGTTATGCGGCCCTGCGGTTGTGGTCAATGGCTGTCTGAGTGGGATATCCCACAACGCCGGGACACCGTTACGTAACACCGTGACATCAGTGGGAAGCTGTCTCGTGGACCGTCTTCTGGCACCGACGCCAACGAACGGCCGGAAAGGCTGAGTACCCCCATGAACCCCCGGCGTGTCCTGCTGTCGATCCTGCTTGCCACGGCGTTGGCCCTCGGTGGCCTGGGCATCAACGCACCCGTGGCACCGGCCGCCACCTGGGTCGAACAGGAGAACGCCAAGCCCGGCACCCGCGACTGGGTCATTCCCGCCGGCGAACTGGCACCCGCTGATGAGCTTGCCGGGTACGCCACGCAGACGTCGGTCACCAGCGGGCAGGACGTGGTGCTGCGCATCGACAGCCCACGCAGCCGGCGCAACCGCGTGAGCGCATTCCGGCTCGGGTGGTACGGGGGCACTGGTGGGCGTCTTGTCGACCAGACGCCCTGGTTCACCGCGACGCCACAGTCGCCCGCCACCTTCATCGAGACGAACCCGGACGGGCTGCTGATCAACATGGTCGACGCCTCGCACTGGGAGGACACCATCACCCTGACCACCACCGACTGGCCCGAAGGCGTCTACCTGCTCATCATCGAGAATGAGCGCGGGGCCAGGTCACCCATCCCGTTCGTGGTGCGGTCGGCCTCATTTGCCGGGCGCACCGTGATGGTCTCGGCACCGTCGACGTGGCAGGCCTACAACATGTACGGCGGGTACTCCGCCTACCGTGGCACCAACCCGTTCGGCGGCACCACGGGCACCCTGCGCTCACGTGAGATCTCGTTCAACCGGCCACTCGACCCTGCCACCGGCGTCGACCACTTCATGGTCATGGAACGCGCCGGAGTCGTCGAAGCCGAACGCACCGGTGTCAACCTGGCCTACACCACCAATGTCGACATTGCCCACGACGGTGCCACCGCCTATGCCGGGGCGGCGGCGCTGATCTCGCTCGGCCACGACGAGTACTGGGACAACCCCCAGGAACAGGCCTTCCGCACGCTGCGCAATGGCGGCACCAACCTCATCTTCGCCGGGGGCAACACGCTGTGGTGGCGCATCCGTTACCTCGACGCCCATCGTCGCTACGAGATTTTCAAGGATGCCGCTGAGGACCCGGCCACGGTGGCGACGGAGAAGACGGTCAACTTCTCCGACTCGGTGACGCTGGGGCTGCTGGGCGCACGCTATTCGTGCTACGCGGTCGAGGCGCCGCTCGTGGTCACAGACCCTGCGTTCTTCCTGTTCCAGGGTACGGGTGCGGTGCGCGGCAGCCAGTACCCCGGCCTGCTGCGCGAAGAGGTCGACAGCGCCTATGACATCTGGGCCAGCCCCGCCAACCTGTCGGTGGCCGCGCACTCCCCGTTCCAGTGCCAGCCCAACGGCGGCACCTCGCTGTTCGCCGACTTCACCTACTACAGCGTGGCCTCGGGTGCGGGTGTGGTGAACATGGCCAGCATGGGGTTCATCATGGCCATGGACGAGCTGAACCAGCACCGTAGGCCCTTCCCCCAGCAGTCCATCGACTTCGCCCGCACCGTGTTCAGCAATGCCGTGCGACAGGCGTCGATGGGCCCCCTCGGGCTGCGCCACCGACCGTCCGGCAACGCACTCGAGGTGCTGTCGGGACACTACGCAGCCCCGGTGGACTACGACCTTGACCAGACCGTGCCGGTGCCGGGCAGCGGCGTCTTCGGCGACCTGACCCGCGACCGGCTGGCCGATGTCGTGGCCGTCCAGAAGGACACCGGTGCGCTGCTGCTGTACACCACCGGCACCGGTCCCGCACTCACCGGTCCCGACCAGGTCGGTACCGGGTGGGCACGCATGACGTGGCTGGCGCTCGTCCCCGACCTGAACGGTGACGGGCACACCGAACTCGCGGCGCGCCGCGACGACGGCACGCTGTGGCTCTACCCGGGCAGCTCTGTGGGCTGGCGCACCCCCACCCGCATCGGCACCGGTTGGGACGGCATGGCCACCCTCACCGTCACCCCCGATGTCACCGGTGACCGCCTACCCGACCTGTTCGGACGCCAGGCAGACGGCCGCCTCATCCGCTACAGCTTCACCAGCCTGACCACCGGGCTGTCGCGCGCCGCCGTGGTCGGCAAGAACTGGCAGTCGATGACCACGCTTGTCGCAGTGGACGACCTGTCCGGTGACCGCTACCCCGACCTCATGGCCGTGCGCAACGATGGCGCGCTCATGCTGTACACCACCCGCGGCGGTGTGCTCACCTGGGTCAAGCAGGTGGGGCGCGGCTGGCAGGGGTTCACCCACATCCTGTCCCCCGGCGACATGAACGGCGATGGCCGCCACGACCTGCTCGGCGTGCGGGCCGACGGCAACCTGTACTTCTATGCCAACACCGGCACAGGCTGGGGGTATCCCCGCCCGATCGGCCGCAACTGGACCGGTATCTCACTGCTCGCCTGAGCCTCCTCCCCCACGCTCGGCGTAGTCCGCCGGGGTGTGCCCGGTCACGCGCCGGAAGTCGCGGATGAAGTGGGCCTGGTCGAACCAGCCCAGTTCGGCGGCCAGGCCCGCCCAGTCGTCGTGACCCCCCCTGTCGATGGCCTCGAGGGCCTCGCTGACCCGGCGACGCAGCAGCACCCGTTTGGCGCCGCCGCCCACGTGGTGCCTGAAGAGGCGTTGGATCGTCCGGGGTGAACAGCCCGAGTGCAGCGCCAACTCGGCCACCGTGGTGATGGGCTGCGTCTCGGCGAGCTGCCAGATCTCGCGGAAGCGCACCAGGTCGCGCGTGTCGACGGGCGCCTGCGCCAGCAGCCAGGCATCCAGCGCGTGGGCGGCGGTGGCAGCGTCATCCGGGATTGTGTGGAGCGCAGTGGTCTCGGGAAAGACCTCTGCCGCGGGCACCGTCCGGTTCAGCAGCGAGACCAGGTCGACGGGGACGAAGGCCAGCACCCCGCCCGGGCGGAACTTCACGCCCACCACCGAGCCGCGTCCCGACAGGGTCACGTCGAAGCGGCCCTCGGTGCCCGGTCCGGTGAACCAGACGCCCTGCCCATCGGTGTCGGCGCGGCTGACCCCGCCCCGTTCGACGGTCAGGTGCACTGTGGGCGACCACACGGTGGCGCGATGGGCACGCTCCCCCGGTGGGAGTTGCCAGGCCACCGACCAGTAGTGCTCGACCCATGGCGCCAGCGCCGGTGCCGGCGCGGCGGTGTCGTACGTCGACCTGGTGAGCAGTTCTTCGGGTTTCAGCACCCGGCCCAACAAGTGGTCGCGTGTCGCTTTCGTGCTATCAGCGCCAGGGGCCATGCCAGCAGCATGGCAGACATGACCGATCCAGTCGCGCACATTGCCATGCTCACCCTTGATGCCCCCGCCGTCGAGCCGCTCGCCTCGTTCTGGTCGGCGGCGCTGGGCTGGCCCATCGCCTTCCAGGACGAGAACTACGCCATGCTCACCGGCCCGACGCATGCCCTCGGCATCGGTGTCACGCCCGATTACACCGCACCGTCGTGGCCGGACGACGGTCACAAACAGTTCCACCTTGATCTCACCGCTGACGACGTCGAACAGGCAGCGGCGCGGCTTGTCGAGCTGGGTGCGAGCCGTCCGGACGAGCAGCCCGGCGAGACGTGGGTCGTGCTGCTCGACCCGGCCGGCCACCCGTTCTGCGTGACGGATGCGGCGAACTGGGGCTGAGGTGCCAATGTGGGGACATGACATCTGCGCAGGCCCTCAGCGAAGCTGACCGTCGAGTCGTCGCCCTCTGGGCAGCCGACAGTGCCGAACGGGTGCTGCCCCTGTTCGAGGCCGAGGCACCGGACGATGCCCGTGCGCGTGACGGCATCGCCCGGGCCAGGGCGTTCGGCCACGGTGAGCTCGATGCGGCAGGTGAGATCCGGCGCCGGTTCGAGGCCGGACGGGCAGCCCAGTCGGCCACGAGCCATGCGGGCGTGGCGGCTGCCCGGGCGGCAGGACAGGCCTCGGGCGTCGCACACATGGGCGCCCACGCCCTGGGGGCTGCCGCCTATGCCGCGAAGGCTGCGGGGTTGGCGTCGGCCAATCCGGACGACGCGCGCCGTGCAGAGGTGCGCTGGCAGCTGGCGCAGATGACCGATGAGGTGCGAGCGGCCCTGAAGGGGCTGCCGCTACTGGGCGAGGACTCGTCCGGGCCGCTGGGACCGGGGCTGCTGGCCAGCGGTGAGCTGGCGGTAACGATCCGGGAGATCCAGTCGGGGCTGTAAGGCCCGGCTTGACCTTCACACCGACGTGAATGTTTATGGTTGCCCCATCAACCAGCTGTCAGGAGTCCTGTGATGTCGTCTGCCCGCATTCCACTGTCCGTCGTCGACCTGATGCCCTCGCGTGAGAGTGATCCCTACACGCGCACGATGAGCGACACGCTCGCGTTCGCCCAGGGCGTTGAGAAGGCCGGGTACCACCGCTACTGGGTGGCCGAGCACCACAACTCCGAGGCGCTGGCCTCGTCGGCCACGGTCGTGGTCATGGCCGAGGTGGCGGCAGCGACCTCGACAATCCGCGTCAGTGCCGGCGGCATCATGCTGCCGAACCACGCGCCGTATGTCGTGGCCGAGCAGTTCGGCACCCTCGACGCCTTCCACCCCGGACGCATTGACCTCGGTCTGGGTCGCGCCCCCGGCACCGACCCGTGGACGTCGCGGGTCCTGCAACGCGATGCCGGTGCGGCGTCGAGCTTCCCGGACGAGGTCTCGCTGGTGCAGGCATGGCTCGGGCCCGTCCAACCCGGTCAGCATGTGCAGGCGCTGCCGGGCCAGGGCAGCAACGTGCCGATCTACATCCTGGGCTCGTCGACGTTCGGAGCCTCGCTGGCGGCGCAGCGTGGCCTGCCGTACGTGTTCGCCTCGCACTTCGCCCCCGACCACCTGATGACGGCGCTCGATCTCTACCGGACGAACTTCCGCGCTTCCGAACACCTCGACCGCCCCTACGCCATCGTGGCGGCGAATGCGGTCGTCGCCGACACCGATGAGCGGGCGCGCTACCTGTTCACAGCCATGCAGCAGCGCTTCGCCCTGCTGGCGCGTGGCCAGATGAAGTTCGTGCCTCCGGTCGACGACATCGAGACGGTCTGGAGCCCTGAAGAGAAGGCGGTGGTGAACCGGATGCTGGCCGAATCGCACGTGGGCTCCCCCACCACCGTGCGCGACGGCCTCGATGACCTGGTCGAGCGCACCCGGGCCGATGAGCTGATGCTCAGCGCCGAGACCTGGGACCTCGGCGACCGCGTCCGCAGCTTTGAACTGCTGGCGGATGCGTGGGGTATGTGACCGCCAGGATTCAGTCGAGCGGCGCCGCGAGGGATTCGAGGTAGCTGTCCCGAAGCCCTCCCCGCAGCAGCAGGACCACGGGGTAGGCAAGGGCCCACGGGCCCTTGCCCGGCCCGCTGAAGGTGCGCAGCACGAAGTGCACCGTGTCGTCGGGACGGTGCTCGACGACGAAGGCCACCTCGCCGCTGACCGGGTGGCCGCTGAGCGTGCCGAACGCGAAGCCTTTTCGGTCGGGCTCGTCGATCACGTGGACCACCCGGACGGGCATGCTCATCACCAGCGGGCCGAAACGCCGACGCATCCGCACCGTCAGGCCCGGTCGCACCTGGTTGGTCGCATCCTCACCGACCGGCAGGATGGAATACCCCGCGCTCCGCTGGATACCCCAGGACATCGTCTGCTGCCACGCGTGCAGCCACCGGGCCGGGCCGCTGCCGACCTGCACGGATTCTTCGGAGACGCGTCCCCCGGTTCGTCCATCGTCAGCGGCCTTGTGGTCCTGGGTGATGCCCACGGCGGCGTAGTTGAAGTGTTTTCGGTCCAGCCGGTGCTGTCGCATCGGTCAGAACATGCCGTTGTCGTTGGCTGCTTCGGTCGGGATGTCCTGGATGACGTCCCAGTGCTCGACGACCTTGCCGTTCTCGAGGCGGAAGATGTCGGCGAGCGCGCGGCCCGGCTTGCCGGGCTGCAGGACGAGCTCGGAGTGGGTGAAGACGAGGTCGCCCTCGGCGATGACGCGCCTGATGTTCAGCTTCAGCTCGGGGTTCTCACCGCGCAGCCACTCGACGAAGCCGATGAAGGCCTCCGGGCCGTCCGGCGCCTGGGGGTTGTGCTGGATGTAGCGGTCGCCGATGTGGTCGGCCACAGCCTTGGCGGGATTGCCGTCGAAGGCGGTCTGGTAGAAGTCGACCGTGATCTGCTTGTTGGTGTTGAGGTCCATGTCCTGGGCTCCCTTTCCGTTTCTGTCCCGGATGTCACAGCTGCTGTGACGGGCCCCAGATTACGGACACGCAAACTACCCTTACAAGGTATCGCCGCGCCTCAACAGGGTTAAAATCGGACACGGTCAGTTCTGCGCGGGGTCGCCGCCGGCGCGGAACTGCTGCCGGAAGGCGGTCGGTGTTGCGCCCGCGCGCAGCGCGAAGTACTTGACGAAGTTGCTGGCATCGGGAAAGCCGAGCCGGGCTGCGATGACCGCTGCAGGGTCATCGGTGTGGGCCAGCAACCGCTTGGCTTCGAGGATCACACGGCGGTCGATGAACTCCTTCGCGCCCACACCAGCCGCATCGATCGTGGCGCGGGTCAGCGTGCGGGGCGCGTAGCCGAGACGCCGCGAGTAGTAGGTGACATCACGGTGCTCGGCAAAGCCGGCTTCGACGGCGGCACGGAAGCGCCTGAACGTGTCGGCTGGTTCTTCGCGATGCGTGCCCACCAGCGCGGACTGGTTGGCGAGCCGCAGCAGCAGCACAGTGAGCAGGTGGTGCAGGATCGCCGCCCGCACGGGGGTGGGCGCATCGGTGCTCTTGAACTCCGTGACGAGGTGGGCAAGTGCCTGGTGGACGACGCCCGCGTCGGTGTCTGGAACCCATAGGGCGCCACCCAGGGGGTCGTCGAGCGCAGCCTCGGCAGCAGTCGCCGGGGACAGGACGTCAGCCGAGAACAGGACGACATAGCCCGACGCGCCCGAGAGGTCACCAAACCGCTGCACCTGACCGGGACGCACCCACAACCACGCGCCGTCGGCGAGGGCGTAGTCCTGGAAGTCGACCATGTGCCAGATCACACCGTCGTCGACGGTGAGCAGCAGGTGGAAGTCGGGACGTTCCGCCCGGAGTGAGGGCGCATGGGCTTGCATCCGGCGGTGCAGTTCTGAGATCGAGAGCACCTCGACCGCCGGCGCACCCCCGACAGGCGGGGTGTACCTGACCTCAGGAATCACATCCTGTCCGTTTTTCACCACATTTCGACTGTAGCGCACCTCGTCCAAGCGCTGGCCCACTCCTAACTTTGACAACAAGATCAACCACTCACAGTCATCACAGACAGGAGTTTGCCATGAACACCCGAGCCCGAGTCACCTACGCCTTCGACGCCTACTGCGGCTGGTGCTACGGCTTCGGCCCCGGCCTGCGAGAGTTCGCCGAACAGAATGCCGACCGCATTGAACTGCAGGTCCTGTCCGGCGGCCTCTTCACCGGCCCCCAGGCCCAGCCGATCGGCGCATTCCCCCACATCCGCGGCGCGAACGAGCGGATTTCGAAGCTCACCCACGTCTCGTTCGGCGACGGGTACCAGGACGTGCTCGAGGACGGCACCCGGGTGATGGACTCCACCGACCCCGCGACGGGACTGGTCGCACTGCGCCAGCAGGCGCCGGGGCGTCAGGCTGAGATCGCGGGTGCGATCCAGCGCGCCTGGTATGTCGACGGTCGCGACCTGTCCGACGTCAAGGTGTACCGCGACATCGCCACCGAGCTGGGCCTGGACGCCGACGCCGTCGAGGCGGCCTACCTCGGCCCGGCCACCCGCGCCCAGGCAGAAGGCGACTTCCAGGAAGTGCGTGAGCTTGGTGTCGATTCCTACCCGACGCTGCTGCTGCACACCGAGACCGGGGTGCACCGGCTGGGCGGTGCGGTGTCGAAGGCGGCCAACCTGACCAAGGCGCTGAACCAGCACCTCGACACGGTCTGAGCGGTACTTCTGAGCACTACAGCGGTGCCGAACCGTTCGACTACGAACGGTTCGGCACCG
>NZ_JBNINW010000001.1:285175-640961 GCF_050110855.1 Aestuariimicrobium sp. G57
CTCCTTCCCCCCCCCCACCCCTCCCCCCCCCTGCCCCCTCCACCCCCCTCCCCCACCGGTGCACGGAGGTGTTCGATCTGCTCGCGGTTGACGGCGGTCGCCGCGTCGAGCAGGGCGTTGGCGAAAGCGATCTGCTCGTCGGTGAGCGTCGCCAAGAACTCCCCCCACGTCTCGGCGAGGCGCCCATAGATGGGGCCGACCTCTGCGTGCACCTTCTCGGGGACCGCGTCGACCAGCACGCGACGCCGGTCAGTCTCGTCGCGGCGACGGGTCACGTAGCCGGCGCGCTCGAGCCGGTCGATCAAAGCGGTGATCGCCCCGCCTGAACTCAGCCCTGTGCGCGCCGCGAGCACACCCGGGGTGGCAGGTCCCTCCGCCATCAGGACGCCGACCACCTGGAGGTCGACGCCGTTCAGCCCCGCGGACCTGGCGATCCCGTCCTGCAGCAGCACGGCGTAGGCGTTGAATTCCCGCATCGCCTCGACATGAGCGGCGAGCAACTGCGCGCGCCGCGCCCGGAGATCGTTCATCCCCCTAGTATCCCAGACGATATCGCTCTATTTTAGAGAGACTCTATTTTCGCGGTTCTGATACTTGGAGGTTCCCATGGCTGAACGCCTCGTCGTCCTTGCACCGATCGGAGGACTGATCTTCACCCTGGCATGGCTGGTGCTGGGTGGGGTCAGCCCTGGCTACGAACTCTTCGGGACTCGTGTCGAGCCGTACTCGTGGATCAGCCAGCCGGTCAGCGGCCTCGGGCTCGGCGTGACGGCTGCGTGGATGAACACCGCCTTCGTCGTCGGCGGCATCCTTTTGACGGCCGGGGTGCTGAGCACGGCCGCCTCGTGGTGGTCCAGGGGCCCGACCGGCCATTGGGCCGTCGTGCTGCTCTCGCTCATGGGCGTCGGGATGGTCGTGTGCGGAGTGTTCACGCTGGAGTCGATGATGCTCCACCTGACCGGCTTTCTGCTCGCCATCCCCGTCCCGGCGATCGGTCTGCTGCTCGCCGGTGTCTCGCTACGAGGTGATTCCCTCGGGCTTGCGGCAGTGGGATTCGTCGGGGGCGCTCTCGCGCTGATCTTGTTCGCCGTCTTCATGGCTGTCTTCGACGCGTCGGGCGCGGGCAGCAACGAAGGCATCGCCGGCCTCATCCAGCGCGCGCTCATCGTCGTGACCATGACTTCCGTCGTCATCCTCACGGTCGCGCTGCCACGGCATGAAGGAGTCGTCGCATGAGGCTCACCGTCATCGGGTCCACAGGCCGGGTCGGCCGACACCTGGTCGCGCAAGCACTGACCAGAAGCCACACGGTCACAGCCACAACACGCCGTCCAGGATCCCTCGCCCCGGCCGATCATCTCACAGTCGTGACCGCCGACGGCACCGACCTGAGCGCGATGCGCCGTGCCGTCTACGGGGCCGACGCGGTGGTCGCGATCATCAGCGCCCCTTCACAGCGGGGCCCGCACCAGGCCGCAGCCGTGGCCCGCGGCCTGACCCACGCGATGGCCGATGTCGGTGCACGACGCCTCGTGATGACCAGCGCATACCCGATCGTCGGTGAACGCCCCCGCATCCCGATCATGATCCTGCGAGCGCTCTTCGCTGCGTCCTACGCCGATGCACGCGCGATGGAAGCCCACCTCGACACCAGCGAACTCGACTGGACGATCGTCCGGTTCAACCGTCTCACCGACGGCCCCGCAACGGGACGCACCGTCGTCACACCGGCCCTGCTCGACAACCCGGCCCCACTCAGCCGTTCGGACGCGGCCGCCGTGTTGCTCGACATCGCCACCGGCCCAGCCCACGCCCGTACCGCTCTGAACGTCGCCGGAACCGTCGGCAAGGCCCACGCCGGGTGAAACATAGGACGTCGTTGCCGGTGTGTGTCGGCGCTGGTGGCGCTGAGGTCAAGTTCTCTGAGCTGGTGGGCACGGCAAGGCGGGCCTGGGAGGCGTGGGCGCTGAGGCAATAAGTGGCCCAGCGCCCACCCAGCTTCCTCTACTGGCCCTACTGGTTTGGCTCCCAATCGTGTGGGACCAGGGCTTCACCGGCCAGGCCGCAGTTTCGACACACGAAGCGAGCCACCACGGTGCCCATGAACACCTCCTTGGATGATCGCTCGAACACGGCGCGCTTACGCACCTCGGGGTCGATGGTTTCGAATGCCAACGAATCGCTTGATTGGCAGTACTTGCAAGACACCATGTGGTGCTCCATTCTGGATGTTAGCCGGGGTATTTCCCCGGACTACTCCAGCGTGAGGGCAGTGCCTATGGACTGTCCCAGTCAACTGCCTAGAAGTTTGCCCCGGACTGTTGCCCGGCCCCCAGACCCGCGCGACTCCCCCGCCACCTCGCACTGCTCCGACCACATGGTCCCGACGCCGCCCAGCACGGCAGTCTTCGCCGGCTTGTGCAATGTTTTGTGCAACGCACGGCGGAGGGGCCCCTTCCCGACGATTGTCAGGAAGGGACCCCTCGGCTCCGTTTTGGCTGGTCAGAACCACTTTGCCGTGGTCCGACATGCGGTCGGGCTGACAGGATTCGAACCTGCGACCCCTTGACCCCCAGGTGGTAGGAGTAGGGCTCATAGCCCACCTGACCTGGGGTTTTGTGTTTCAGGAGCGTGCTCTGGGCGTCACGTTTTGCAGGGTTTGCAGGCTGTTGGTCACCTAATTGGTCCACTTGCCGATGTCACCGCATACATGGCCTTCCGGGGAGCCGGTTCCGGTTCAGACCTCCAGTGGGTAGCCGCTCCTGGCTAAGGCGTCATTCCAAGCTCGCCGCGCGTGCTGTGCATACTCACGCTCCACACCTGCCGCGAACGCAATCAACCCGTCGACGTGGTTCACGAACGACAGAACCGACTCAAACCCACGGTGAGAAGCATGCTCTACCAGGCCGAACTTCCCCACGCCGCGAACGTGAACCTGAAGGCGGCGCTTGTACTCGGGTAGAAGCCGGACCCCCTGTGAGTCCACCAGCAGGCCGAGAACGACAGTCCTTGCACCTGGCGGGACCACGTGGGTCTTCTTCTCGTGCAGTACAAAATGTTGGTCCCGTACGATGTTTCGGACCTGGGCGATGAGAGCCGTAGCTTGCTTTCGATCGTAATCTGGGCCAGCTGAAAAGGTGAGATCGTCCGAGTACCTTGTGTAGCCCAACCCTCTTGACGCGGCCAGATCATGGAGCTTCGCGTCAAGATTGCTCGCCACAGTATTCGCTAGGGCACCGCTTGTTGGCGCGCCCTGCGGTAACACGCCTTGGCTGCCTACCACATAGGACGGGATCGCGTTGTACGCCCAGAAGTTCTGATACCCCTCGTACCGGGGGCCGCGAAGTCGAGTGCAAATGCGGGCGATCTCCAAGCTCACGAGCTTCGAATAGCCCAGCCGCAGAAGAAGATCAAATATGCGCTTCTCTTGGATGCTTCCAAAAAAGTCATGGAGGTCAAGCTTCACCAACCAGCGCGCTCCCACATGTTGCTCAGCGCATTGAACAATTGAACGGTCACGCTGATACGCGAAACTGGCGGGGTGCATCGGAACCGACGAGAACACGTTGTGGAGGAGCCAGCGCTGCACGTCCATGAGCACGGGCTCGGGGCTCGATATCTCGCGGATTCCGCCATCTCGCTTCCGCCGGTTGATATCAAGGTACGGGTCCCTGACTCTTCCGACTATTTCACGGAGATACCCATAGGAAACTCCGGTCAGTTGGGCTAGATGTCGCAAGCTCAAGATTGGAGGGACGCCATTTGCAAGCAATCGAGAGCGAACAATGCTCGCACGGGAGACGACCTCCGCAGCGTGTCCCTGCGCGAGGCCCTGTGCGATGTAGAGATGAGGGGAAGCGTCAGCCACTTACTTTGACCCCCGGTCCCGAAGGGTGGGGCGAACGCCTCCCCAGGCTCCGTAGGTAGGTGGCGTTTGCCCCACCACGCGTAGCCTGAGCTCGTCCGGTGAACGCGGTCAGCCGCGTCCTGGAGCCAGTCGACTCCACGAGCCGACACAACGTGCCGGCTGCATCACTAAGCAGACCAGTTCTTCCCCTCATCTCATACTCTCAGGATAGTACGGGGCGTCTGACCCCTCGATGCCCGCGGAGACATGGCGAGGAGCCCGCTTGCCCGTCGTCAGTTCCTTCTTGCCTGTCGAGGTGACGTTGCCCTGGTCATCGACCAGTCCAAGCGAGCGCAGAGCGCGCAGGAGCACGTCGACAGTCGCGACGGGTTTGCCGAGTTCCCGAGCAAGCTCGGAAGCAGAACGAGAACGATCGAGCAGCAAGGCCAACACGAGAAACATCTCGTCAGTGGCAGTCCTCATGTACTTCACACCCAGATTGCTCGACAGCCTGGGCTGGCCGATGCGCGTGGCAACATCCTTGAGGACCACATCCGGCGCATAGCTTCCTAGCTCCGTGAACAGATCGGGGGGCACAGTACGTCGTTCGAAGAATGGATGCCACCCGGAGTGTGCCTGCCTCAGAATTAGCGGGAGATTGTTAGGCACACTTGCATCAGTTGCGAAGAGCCCCGCACTTTCCTTGAATCCGAGCGCTCTCTTCCGATCCTTCCTGCGCACGTAGCGGGCGCATATGCCCTTGATCGCATCGCGCTGGTTCGCAGTCCAAGGCGCATCCTGAAACGAGGGAGCTGTTTCGACCGTCCACACCCCATCGAAGGGACCGTCTTCCCTCTGCAGGGTGGCGAGCGCTTGAGAAGAGCCTGCATACGAGAGCGCGTGTATGCGGAGAAGGCCGTATGATCGACAGCTCCTTAGCGTCGGATGGCGGACGAGCGCCATCGCATAGTCTCGGAGTTGTGTGCCTGAGCCCGCGTAATCGGTGATGACCACGATCGACCGACATCGCTTGCCACGAAGCTCATTCAACTTCGTAGATGGCGCAAGTAGTGCATCTGCCCCAACTAGAGCCGGCGACACAAGGTCGCGAATCAAGTTGCCAACGAAACCTTCGCTGCCTGGAACGACGTTGATTGGGTCATCGAGCTGAAAACTCTCGAAAGCCACCGGAGGGACCGTCCGACCTTCGCCGAGGCGGAGATCTTCAATGGACAGTGCGGAGACCAGGAGTGCTGGGGCCTGAATCTTCCCTTGCGCGATCAGAGAGTGGAGCCGAACTTGCAGTCCAGCTCGAACGTCGCTGAGAGATACGAAACGCAGTGAGTCGAGCAGCTGACGAGCCGGACCTTCGTCTTCGGGAGAAAAGTTCGTCAACCATCCAAGACCTCTCCGGGTCTCACTTGGTCGAACTGCGCGATAGGTACTGGCCATTGAGTACTGCCGATCAAATCTCGATGATGTGATCGCGCTTCGTGAACCACACCTGACGGATCGGCGAATCATCGCTCTTCGGCTTGGGTGATGCGTCTCGCACTCGGAAGGTCGTGGGGATGCTAACGGAGTTGCCGAAAATGAGGGCATGCTGTTTCGGAAGAGACGGAAGTCGGCTCAGCACCGATTCGGAGATGAACGGCGTCATACGTCGAACGTGCTGCAAGTCTTCTGGGTTCTGGATTCTGTGTACAACAAAGTTCGAGCATTGTGACAGTACGGTTCGCGATAGTTCGCTGGGTCGTTGCGAGGCGAGAAGGATGAAGAGGCCGTATTTCCTTCCCTCTTTTGCGACTCGTTCGAATATCTTGGTCGCGTCAATCGCAAAGTCAGAAGGGCGCTCGGCGACGTAGCGATGCGCCTCCTCAAGAACGAGATTCACCGGGAAGGTGTTTCGAGCGTGTGAGCGTCGGAGCCGCTCGAAGATCATTCGAGTCACGACGGCTGAGACTACCTCGACCACCTCGTCCTCAACCTCGTTCATGTCAAAGATGGTGATTTGTGAGCGCTTCCGAAGTCCGCCACTCGGTTGCTCTTCGATGAGGCCGAGCCATTTGTCCACGAAGACCTTCGAGTCAGTCTCGTGGGGAGCCAGCGTGGTCGTATCCGGCCGCAAGAACGCGAACTCCGCACGATCGCGAATCGATTTGTATCTTGTCAGCATTGATGAGCTGTAGTCGCGGACGTGTCGGTTGCCGTGCGCCTCCTCGTAGAGAATGGCGAGATCGAGAGCTTGCTCCAGCAGGCCAAACTCGAATGGAGCGTACTTATAGTCCGGGAGCACAACGTCGTCTTGAATGTGCGGCCGCAATAAGTTGGGAAGTCCATTGGGAGCCACGAAGGCGCCAAAGTTGATAGCAAGGTGCGGGTGCACAGTCTGCCGATTGAGTTCCGGCGTGCTGAAAGAGAGCAATAGTCCCTGAATTCGGCCGACACTCGCCGTCGCGCTTTCAGAACTGGCCAGGATGGCGAGTATCGCGGACGCAAGAACATGGTTCTTAAGCGGCGCGAGAGTTGCGTCATTCGTCGCGAACAAGCTCGTCAGCCCTAACGCATTTCTCAAGATCGGCCGCTGCGCTCGGTCGCTAGCCCGGAGTAGCAGTTCCCACTCTTCCGGGGACAAGAACCAATGAGGCAGTCGGAACCCGACTACATCCTCCCTCTTGTCAGCGCTTGGCGGCGCCTGGGCCTCGCGCCCTGGAACAAGCGCATAGAGCCTTCTGATTGGCTTCGGCAAGTCGGCAAAAGCTTGCCTGTACTCGCCGTTTGTGTCGAAGAATACGAACGTCGCGCCGACGGCAGCGTGGGCATCATGTTTGGTGAAGATGGATTGAACCACTGATGCGACGGTGCAGGACTTTCCGCTTCCTGTGTTACCGAGGATCGCTGCGTGGCCACCGAAGAACTCGTCGACGGATACTTTAACGTCGTAGTCATCAAAGACGACCGATGTACCGATACTGAATGCGCGCAAACGGGTGGGTACTGGTTCAATCTCAGATGATTCGTCGGCCTCGATCGCGTTAGTCGAGTCGAAGATTCGATCGAGGTCCTGCGATTCGGCATACAGGACCTCGGTGTACAGCGCAGGAAAGACTGAGACGCCGAATCGGAACCGCTCCTCGGTGCGAAAGGAGAGAGTGCCGATGGGGACGACATCTAGGAACTTCAATGCTCGAAGTGCGTGTGTGTCTTGAAGCTCTGACTGGAGTTGCTCGCTAGCTGACAGCTCGCGTTCGCGGAGACCGACTACTTCGCCTACGACGTGCTCGGTCTGCAACGGGATCAGGACGAATGACCCGATTCGTGCGACATAGTGTTGGGCGTCGAACCCGACAAGCGTGAAGCTGTCGGAGCCCGCGTTGAGCTCTACGGTAAACCTCTCGGCGTTGACTGCGATGACTTTGCCGAGGGAGCGTCGGCGCTCGATGGCGCTCAACGGCGTGCACCGCTGTCAGGAGTCTTGTGCCCGCGCCCAAGAAGGTTCGTCAGAACGGAGTTGATTGCTTCTTCAGCGTTGTCGGAACCACCTGTCGCCAATATGTCCTCGACGAGCGTAGAGAAGTAGTGCGCCTTCCAGGTAGCTTGCTTGTCTTCCGTGCCGACTATCCAGATTCGCGGGTCATCGAGCTCTCTGAGCTTCGTCACCGTCTCATTGGCGAAAGGGTCGACGAATGCGACAAGTCGGAAGGTGGGGATCGTAAGAGCTTGGAAGATGATGTTGTTCACATGTTCATCTCCGAAGCTGTATCCCACGGTGACGAGGACGCTTTGGTCTCGGACGACTCGGGTTTGGAACTCACGGAACAGATCCGAGTACGGTGCGGCAAAGCTGGCGTTCTGTTTCGCTGGACTGGGATAGATGAGTAGTTGCTCACTCGATATCAGAGAGGGTGCCGTCTCGACGACCGGAAATAATCCGTCGCCACGAGACTCCCAGCTCACCGAACCGTGGAGCTTGGCAAAGTACATCAGGCTGTCGACGGAACTCCACTTCCGATTGCTGATGTCGAGTTGCTCGGAAAGGGCGTATCTGAACACCGACGGGTTGAAACGACGCTCGATTGATCCCAGGAAGCCGTTGATGTACGGGATGCCGAGCCGATCCATTGCGGTCTCGTTGAAGAGGTCGTAGTTCGTTGTGAAGACCCAAGGGCGCGGGAGTGCCCGGTCTCTCTGTGCCAGGCGACGATAAAACTGCATGTAGGTTCTGAGGACGGTTTCATCACCGCGAGAAAACTCACCGTCCGTGCAGGCGGAACGAACATACGCAGTCACTGAGCGAATGACTCGCTGAACGACGGCATGCACCTTTTGCATCGCCGGCCGCGTGCTCGCCCGAAGGGCAATTTCTTGCGCGAACAAGACTTCCAAGAGGCGCTCAAGATTGTTCCCGTAGTCCTTGTCATCGAGATTCAGTCCCAGGCTCGATTTCAGCCGCTGCCGATCCGTTGCTGTGATTCGATGCTTGCCTGTGGTGGCGTTCATGAACTTCTTTGCCATTGGTCCCATTGTGGGAATGCCAAGCTCTCGGCCGTCCTGCTGGAACGACGAACACCCTGACCCAAGCAGGAAAGCAAGATTCTTTGAGTTGAGCGCGTCCGCAATATCGCGACGTACAGTTGCGATGGTCTCGGATGACTCCGAGTCAACCGTGTTGGTCTTCCCCTTGTAGAACGCAACTGAGCGCTGGGGATCGTTCGTCGTCATCCTGTTTAGTCCCTCAGCCCTTGGACGAGCGTGGGTCGTTCCCACGAGGGATCGTGTCCTGCTCGCGGATAGTGCCCTTGAGTGAGCGCACCTGCAGTTCGCCCCCGCCGTCGTTGCGGAGGATGTCACGAGCTCGATTGATGCCCTCAGCCTGTGTGGGGGTGACGGCGCTCGCTCGGTCGGAGCCGGGTTTGCGTACTTCCCAGTTCCCGTCGTCTCGGCGCTGGACGACGCGCTTGTTCGGTTCAGTCATGGGTCTCTCCTTGTGTGAGTTGGGAGTCTTGTGCATCGTTCTCGTTCTCGTTCTCGGCGCGCGCGCTCAGTCGCGGCAGCAGAGATACAACTTTCTTGCTCTCGGGTAGCGAGTGGTCAGCATCAGCCTGATCCGGTTCTGGGGCATGAGGGGTGCGTGCTGTGACGAGGCGGAAGAGTTCTGCCGGTACACGGCATTGCTCGATGAGGCTGAGTTCTTCGATGCCTTCGTTTTCAAGTAGCTCGATCGCTCGTGGCAGCAGGGATGGCTGTTCGATAGCCGTGATGAGGCCGGGTTCGTTGCGTCGCCAGCCTCGCGTGGACAGGGTGACCATCGCATTGCGATAGGAGACGTCGCCGAGTCGTCCGAGGCGCCGTGCCCGGTAGAGGAGCGCCTGGATGCTCACTCCCCACTGTTCTTTGAGTTTGGCGAGGGTGACCCAAGCGCTCCGGTTCATTGCCGTTGGTAACAGGTCGGCTATCTCGGCTTCTGGCATCAGCAGCTCTGAGGCGAACCTGTGAGCCTGTTCCTCAACGATTCGTCCGCCGGGTTCTGCGTCGCTGTGCATAATGAGGTGGCCCAGCTCGTGGGCGACGTCGAAACGCTGTCGGTAGTAGTCGCGCTTCACGGGGTTGAGGATCACTACCGGACGCAGGTGGCTGTCGAAGGAGTAGGCGTCTACTGAGGCAGTCTGGTTCGGGCTGAAGACAACGAGGACTCCGTGGTTCTCCAAGGCGCGCACCAGGTGCCCGGCTGGTCCTGTACCGAGCGCCCATGCATCGCGTAGCTCCTGCGCGGCCCGCTCGGGACCGTCGCCTTCAAGGTCATCCAGTTCGACAGGCATGGATGGCAGGTCGACGTCTGGTAGCTCGACGTGACGCTCTAGGGATTCGGCGATGTCGAGGGCGATCTGTCCGTAGGCGAAGGCTTGGTCGCGTGCGAGCTGGCTCGTTGATCGCAGCGACCGGAAGTGTGGGAGGGCGCTGGCCTTGGCGACATCATTCGGGCGTGCGGCGAAGAACCCTGGATCGACTGAGAGTCCAAGAGCGAGCTGGGCGACGGTGGAGGGAGTCGGCGTTTTTGCGCCTGTCTCCCATGCCGATACTGCGGTTGGGCTTTTCTTGATCAGTGCCGCAAGATCGCTCTTGCGAAGCCCTGCCAGGTGACGCGCCATGGTCAGGCGCGCACCGTCGAAGAAGGCTGCTGCGGTCGCTGTCCGGTCGGTTCTGTTCACTGACCAACCTGTCCGTGGTTTGGCTGCTCAGCCGCCGGACGGCGGAGCTTGACCGGGGCGTCAGGCGTCGTGTCGGGACTGACAGGCATGGGCGCGCTCGGACGCAGGCGTCCACCATCCGCCGGAGGTGTCTGCAGAAGGTCGTGCTTCCAGTACCAGGCGGAGCCACCCCCGGAGTTCAGGCGAGGCTGGCCGATAACAAGTTCGCGACCGCCGCGCTCGGCATCCAGGGAGTGCCCTACGACCAGGGTGTGCAGGTCGAGCTTCGAGCCAGCCATCAGGGTTGCCAGGCCAGCCTGTTCGTCGCTTGTGAAGTGGTCGAACAACGTCGGCGGGTCAGGTTCGTCCGTCGGCTGCTGCGCGACGCGCTGCTTCGTGGTGCTCTTTTGCGGCCACGGCACCTCATCAAGTTTGCCGAACGCAGACGAGGCGAGGAGCCAACGAGTTCCCTCGTGCGACCAACCAGGACTTCCGCTGAGATCAGCGCGCCCAACGAGCTCAGGATCAAGTGCGGGAAGGGTCGTGATGTCGCGCTCGGTCAGTTCCGCGTGGAGAAGGTCGAGGCTCGTCTGCCCGTCCGTTCCTTCCGCGACGGCGTAGCGGCGGCATGAAAACACGCGATCGAGGCGATCGCGGAAGAGAGTGAACCGAGTCACGCCGACCCACGTCGCGTCGTGGCCCGCGGCCTCCGAATAGTCTTCCAGCACACGGTCCGCAGCCGACAGGAAGGCCCAGCGGATGCCCGCCAGCACACCAGCACGATCCAGCGCGCCTACCAGGTCATCTCGTTCACTCATATGACGAGAGTACACCCGGAGGTAGTAAATTACGCATCAAAGCAAACCGCGTGTCGTGCCGAGTGCCCAAAACTGTTCACCTTTGCCTTCTCCCCACACCATCCTGGGGCGACGAGCCGCTCGTCTTCCCTGTGGGCGGGCCGAACGCCACCTCTTCCAGGCCGCCTCGGGTACACTTATTGCGACTGCTTCGATTGTTTCGATTAGGAGGATGGGCTGATGAGCGACATCGCGACGCTGGTTCCTGAGCCGGCCGACACTGAGCTGGCGGTATCTGCTCTGCGCGGGCTCGACGCAGTGCTCGGCGCTGAGGGTCCGGTGCGATTGCATCTGGCTGGGCAGGTCGGCGATGTGGAGGTGCCCCGGTCTGCGCTGGCCGCACTGGCGCAGGTACTCGACAGCTTTGCGCACGGCGAGGGCGTGACCGTTCTTCCCTCGCAGGCAGAGCTGACGACCCAGCAAGCTGCCGATGCGCTGCGTGTATCGCGACCGTTCCTGATTGGGCTGCTCGACGACGGACAGATCGAGTACCGCACGGTAGGTACGCACCGTCGTGTCAAGGCGGCGTCGCTGATCCGCTACCTGCGTGAAGACGACGAGCGCCGCCAGTCTGCTGCTGACGCGCTGACCGCGGAGACCCGCGAGCTCGGATTCGCCTGATGCAGGTCGTCGTCTACGACGCCAACGTGCTCTACCCCTCCACCCTGCGGGATGTACTGATCCGGGCAGGGCTCGCAGGCCTGGTGCGGCCGAAGTGGACGGAGCAGATTCTCGATGAGGTGTTCCGAAACCTGCGCGTGAACCGCTCTGACCTCGACCCCACGCGACTGGATCGCACTCGCCGCCTGATGAATGAGGCGATCCGTGACGTAACGGTCACCGGCTACGAGCACCTGATCGACCAGCTCGATCTTCCCGATGCCGACGACCGGCATGTCCTGGCCGCTGCAATCCACGCTGGCGCTCAAGTGATCGTCACCCACAACCTCCGCGACTTCCCCGCCGACCGGTTGAGCTCGTGGGATGTGGAAGCGCAGCATCCCGACGGCTTCCTCACCGGTCTGTTTCAGGACCACCCGGACGCCCTCGGCAGGATCGTCGCCGCTATCACAGCGGTGTGGGGCGGCGAGACCAACTACGGGGATGTCCTTGACAGTCTCTCCATCGATGCGCCGGGCACCGCTGATCTCTTGCGCGAAACGTTTGGTGATCGCGGGTAGATCCCGGCCCGCCAGCGTCAATACCTTCACGCGACGCGAAGGTATTGACCGCTCCCAAAGAAGACAATCCTCGGTTCCGAGCAGGGGGCTGACGGCTGCGAGCGCACGGTCACGAGTGGAACTCGACGGATTCATGCGTCTCCACACGATCGATCTGAGACCCGCTCCGTCGGGCGGCAGCCTCTTGGATGCGGGCACGGATCAGGAGGATCAGGCTGACCGGCCCAATGATGGTCAGCTTCATCGCGTTCCAGATGAACAGGATGACCAGGAGGTGGAGCCATCCGGGGCCACCGTCTTCGATGAGTTCGCGGCACACGGCTGCGGCGAGGAGGTATGGGATGGCGAGGAGCATCGCAGGGATGCCCCACTTGAGGCCGCGCCGGGTGCGGATCGCGTCGAGGAGCCGGCTGGTTGGCATGTAGCGGCGCAAGTAGGTGCGGGTATGGACGCTGAGGGTCCAGAGGAGTCGGAGCATGGCGGAGTCCTGTCGTGGTCTCGGCGACAAGAACCTTGAAGGACTCACCCGCGAAGGTGGAGCCATACTGTCGCGACGAGCGACAGCGCATATTTAGAGGCCGCCTCGCCTTCCACTCTACGACGGACCCCGGACAGCCGGAAGGCCCCGCCGATCAGAGCGTGCGGCCTGTGCTCTCGCGCTCGGTCGTCCGACGCCCACGTTCCGGCTTCGGCTTTGTGATGCATTGTGCCTGCGCGAGTGCAGCTTGTGCACGCGCCTGGTCGATCCTCTGCGCCACCGACTCAGCAGAGACTGTGCCGAGTGGTGTCGCAGTGGTGATGGCGTATCGGTCGCGGTAGGCGGCAACCACTCTGGCCTGCTGCCTCCACACTCTCTCAGCGCGTGGATCTTTCGGGATCGGCCCGAGCGCTCGCACCCACGGCTGTCTGCCGTGGAAGGCAGCGTCGAGAATCGCATCTGCTCTGGTCTCGATGAGATCGCGTCGCTCGTCGAGGGCCTGCCGCATCTCCGGAGCCATCTGACCGTTTGCTTCGGGGATGAGGCCGGCGATCAACCGTGGAGCCTTACGGACTCGGCCAGACCCAGCAGGCCGCGCGCTGGCTCGTTCGATCCGGTGGTGGAGGACGGATGCGAGGTCATCGGCGTCGCCGAGCGGCCTGGCGTTGACGAGGCGCGGAAGCAGAGCGTCAACGTCGTGGTGGTTGGCTTCGGCGCGGCGAAGTTCAGCGGAGAGCGCACCGTAAGCGTCGGAGTTCACGATGTCGTCGACCTGCTCGTCGCTGAGGCCGGATGTGCGCATGAGCCTCGCCCAGCGGTCGTGTTGTGCTGCTTGGGCGATGGTTTCGTACTCGGCTGCGAGCTGCGCGATCGACCCCCACCGCTCCTGCTCGGCGGTGATGGCTTCGTGGGCGGAGGGTTCGGCTCCGACGTGTTGCAGGACTCCGTAGAGCACGGACCTCGCGGTGGCGTCGGTGTTGTCGCTGGGGTGCGGGTGGTGATGGTCGTGGTCGGGCTGGTCGGTGACGACGTAGGCGTGGTTGGCGTGGCGTCCGCGGGTCATGGCGACGTAGAAGTTCTCCCGCGTCGTCGTCACCGTCACCACGGTGTGGGCGGTGTCGGTGGTGACGCCTTGCGCCCTATGAGCGGTGACAGCGTAACCAAGATCAACGAATTCTGAGACGTAGGCGGCGGGCAGGATGATCGCTCCGCCGAACCGCTTACCGTGGGGTCGGATGGTGATGGAGCCGTCGTCACGGACGTTGGTGATCTGCCACCGGTCGCCGTTGCGAACCCAAGTGTGCCGGTTCCGCAGGCGCCGGTCATTGCGGCGGGTGATGATCGTGTCTCCGGCTGAGGCAGTGCTGCCGTCGTGCAGCTCGATCTCCTTTATCGGGGTGATGGTGCCGTCGATGATGAGGTCGGCGCGAGCCCGGTTGTTCAGGGCAGTGACATTCTCGTTCGTCTCTGCGATCAGGATCGACGCACGGCCTGCCTGGGTGTCGGCACGCCACGCGGCATAGGCGGCATCGGTCGAGGTGTCGGTGTCTCCGTCGTGGATGCGCTGGTGGGTGAGGTAGGTGTCGATGATCTCGGTGCGGCCGTGACGCAAGGACAGCGAGGCGGTCTTCTCCCACTCGTTCGTGAACCGGTGAATATCGACCAACTCGGGCGCATCGTCACGATCAGAGACCAGGAGGCTGAACGCGCCACCGGCATCAACGGATTGGAGCTGCGCGTAATCGCCGACCAGCAGCACCTTCGCCCCCGCCTGATCCGCGGCGTGCGTGATGCGATCGAGGGAGATCGTTCCGGCGAGTGAGGCTTCGTCCACGATGACGAGCTGCCCGGCGGTGAAGGTGGTGCCGTGGAGGGTGTGGTTGCTCCACCACTTCGCCGTGTTCTCCGTTGTGATCCCGAGGTCTTCGGCCAGCACCGCAGCAGCGACAGCGGAGGGTGCGAGGCCGACGACAGAACCCCTGCCGTGTTCGGCCTCCCATGCTTGCCGTAGCGCGGACATGGCGGTGGTCTTCCCCGCCCCAGCAGCGCCGACGAGAACGTCAATCTGGCGGCCGGAGACGGCGACAGCGGTGAGCGCCGCGGCCTGGTCATCGCTGAGCATCCTCCCCTGCCGATCAGGCCGGTTGGTGATCTTCTCCACCGTCTCCAACGCCACAGTCGGTGCAGTGGTGGCGCGGGAGCGTTCCAAGAGGCGGTCTTCTGCTTCGAGGATAGTTTTTGATGAGTAAACGTTGGCGTGCGCTGGCCTAAACCTGCTCGACCCATCCGCCCGCCGAAACAGCACCGGACTCGACGCCAGATCCAGCGGCGACAACCGCAGAGAAGCTTGTTCAGCGGCGTCGGCGACCATGCCGGTGATCGCCTCCCGATCCTGCATCGAGGCGAACCGCCACCCCATCAACTGCCGAGACGCCTCCGCGTGCAGATTCCACCGCTGCCACGTCGAACGCTTCTCACCGACCGTCTCCATCACCGCCTGCCCGATCTCGCCGATCAGATCGAGCGGTACATCGTCGGCACGCAGCACCAGCACGGGCGGATTCGCGGTGAGAGCACGAGCCCAGGCGGTTGCATCCTGTCCGAGGACCCGCCCCGCGCGGTCACGCCAATCGGCGGTGAGCTCGGCCAGAGAGTGGATCTCTTTCTCGGGGCGAGTGGCAAGAGTTGCTTGGGCTCGGAGCTTCAGGACGGTCCTGGCGGTGGGTTGCTTGCCGTGCTGGGCGACGTACTCGGCGATGAGGCGTTCCTTCTCCGCCTCAATGTGTCGGGTTCGGGTGGAGAACTCGTCCATCAGCTCTTGCGGAACTCCTGTGATCTCCCACCCGGGGCTCCGGTCGCGTCCGCGGTCTCGGGCTTCCCAGGTCAGGCCGAGGACGCGGGTGAGCTGGTCGGCGAGGACCGCGTTGTACATCTCCGAGATCGCCACCACCGCCTGATGCATCGGCCGCCCTGCCAGCGTCCGCCACTTCCCGTCCTGCACAGTGAAGACCTTGTTGCTCACCACGACATGGGTATGCAACTGCGGATCACCAGCCCGCGAGTCGTAGTGATCAAACGCTGCGGCGGCGACGCCTGCGACATCGACGTGTGCAACCGCTCCGTCGGGTCCGGTTGCGCCCACCCTGGTCGATGCAACCTCACGCTCCATAAACGCAACCAACTCCGCAACCGCCGCGTGATGAGCGTCTGCGATCAGCGCCTGCGTGCCCGCATCGGCGACAGCCCAGAGCGTTGAGACGGACTTCGGCACGCTGAACGTGTAATCAAACCCCGCCACCGCACGCCGCGTGCCACGCTCGGCCTCTTCGGCTTCGATCTGGACGATCTGCTCCGCCCGTGTGGACGGCCCCAGATCAGTAGGCAAGGCGTTGGTTCGGGCTTCGATGCGCTCGGTGACCGACGCGAACTGCTGATACGCCCGCCCCAACGGAGCCTTCGTGATGGGGTCGTGGCCCATCCCGATCAGAAGCTGAAGCTGCGCCTCACTCACCTGGGCACCGTCGGTGAGCTCCCCGTTCCCAAGCGTCGAGAGTCCGGCGCCGAGCCAGTGACCGGGCGGGTTCCCGGCCTCAGCGTAATACCGCGTCAACGGCGTCGAGAGGGAACGATCGCCATCACCGGCAGCGACGGATCGCAGGAGGTATTTGTAACCGTCGCCGGCGGACATGACACGCATCGAGACCGTCACCCGGCACCTCCTTCTGGACAAGAGGTGAGCGTCCGATGACCGCCAGCGATCGCGGCGCTCGCGGGGCGGCGCGCCTCTTCTGAAAGACGTGTGGCAGCTCAAAACGAGGGTCGGAAGCAGGAGTCCGAATCGTGGCTCTCGGGAGGTGATCCGCGCCAGCGGAGGCGGCGGCGTGAGCGCACCTGGCAGGTGACCTGAACGGCGACAGAACTCCGACGTGGAGCCCGGCCAAGGTCATCGACCAGGCGGAGCCACGCTGCACGAGGAGCAGGCGACCAACCCGGACCGGCTGATGCGTGTCGGTTCGCTGTTCTCCGGGTACGGGGGTCTCGATCTCGCGGTCGAACACGTCTTTGGTGCTGAGACGGTCTGGTTTTCCGAGATCAATGAACCCGTCGCCCGCGTCTTCGCCCACCACTGGACAGACGCCCCCAACCTCGGCGACATCACATCGATCAACTGGCATGACGTGCCATCGGTGGACATTCTCTGCGGAGGTTTTCCTTGTCAGGACGTGAGCACGGTAGGCAAGCGTGCTGGCCTCGCACCTGGCACTCGCTCCGGCTTGTGGGCGCAGATGGCGACAGCGATCGAGATCCTGCAACCACAGTTCGTCGTGATCGAGAATGTCCGCGGCCTGCTCTCTACCAAAGCGATCCGCCCCACCCAGCAAGGAGCATCCCCCGATGCACGCAACCCCAACGACGCAACCGGCACCGATGCCACCGCAGCCCTTCGCGACCTCGAACCCGACCCGTGGGGTCTGGGAGACCAGCCAGCCCGACCTCTACGGGCGCTTGGTGCCGTACTCGGAGACCTGGCCGACCTCCGGTATGACGCGCGGTGGCTCGGCATACCCGCTTCCCTCGTCGGCGCGCCGCATCCACGGTTTCGCATCTTCGTCCTCGCGCGACGCGCTGTTCCGAACCCCTCTGGCCTCGGACTCGGCCAGGGGTGGGGAGACGCTAGATCAGGTGAAAGCGCGCCGCGGGACGATCGCTCTCAGCCATCAGGTGATCGACCTGATGACCCGGCGTGGTCGGCACCCGATATCGGACACAACGTTCGCGCTGATCGAGGAGTTCTTCGACGCTGGGGACGTTACGCCCCCGCCATTTCCCGATGGGAACGCATCATCGGACGGCCAGCGCCATCCCCGGCGATTCTGAACCAAGCTGGCGTCTGGCGTCCTGCACCCGATTTCGTGGAATGGCTTATGGGGCTACCCGATGGATGGGTCACCGCTCCGCACCTCGGCCTGACCAGTGCACAGCAGCTTGCTGCGCTTGGCAACGGCGTAGCACCGCGACAGGCGTCGATAGCTCTTCAAACCCTGCTTCGCTGTGAGGGGCAGCCGAGCGTGCACTGCCATTCGGGGACGTCGGCGAACTGAGCGATTGGACGGCGCGATACAGGCGGGATCCGACCGCGTGCGACCCGCGAGATACCAGCCATTACAGGAGAGAGATCTGCCTGAACTGAGCACTGTCGGTTCCCAAGGCCCGCGCTCCTACTCAGCGGTGAGGGATGCGAGCAGGTCAAGTTTCTCGGCGTCTGCGCTGTGCTCAGCCGGGTAGTAGACGACAAGGACAAGGTCGTCGATCGGCATCTTCTCGCGGTGGAGGCGCAGCGCGCCGAGACTCGGATGATTGACAACCGCGGTGCCACCCGCGAGCTGCCGGATATCATGCCGAGCCCACAGTGTGCGGAAACGTGCGCTGGCGAGCGAGAGCTCGCCGACGAGTTCGATGGCGCGCGGGTCATCGGTCTCGTCGCCGAGAGAACGACGGAAAGCAGCGATGAAATCGTCGACGGCCGTCTCCCAGTCCTCGTGGAAGTCGCGCTCGGCGGGGTCCAGCATCAACGAGCGCAGTCGGTTGTTCCCTGGCTCCAGGCGGGGGTTGAAGGCGATCGCGAACGGATTGGCAGCGAGGACGTCGAAGTAGCGGTTCTCGATGAACGCGGGCATGTTCAGCGCTGCGAGCATGTCGCGCAGCCGGGCAGGCACCCGCTCAGCGCGCCCGGAGGCTTTCGCGCGGCGGACACGGGGGCGCGGGCCGCCGAGGCTCATCAGGTGGTCGGCTTCGATCTCGTCGAGGCGCAGCACCCGGGCGAGCGATTCCAGTACCTGGCGCGAGGGGTTCTTGTCGCGGCCACGTTCGAGCCTGAAGTAGTAGTCAGCGCTAATACCGGCGAGGAGCGCAACCTCCTCACGCCGAAGACCGGGGACTCTGCGCCCCGATCCAGCAGGGATGCCCGCCTGCTCGGGAGTGACCAGCGCACGGCGTGCGCTCAGGTACTCCCCGAGCCGGTTGTCGTTGTTGCCGTCCATGCGATCAACGGTAGCCATTCCCCACCGATCGAAAGGTGCCCTGTCAGGACGCGGATCAGCGGGGTCCTTCCTCGGCTTCGACCATCGGCCGAGCATGGATGCATGCCGGCGATCGAGCCGGGGAGACCATCCGGCCCATAGTCGGAGACGGACAAGTGAGGAAGCACATGGATATCAGCGGACGTACCGTCCTGATCGTCGGAGGTACCACGGGAATCGGACGTGCCCTCGCCCAGCGATTCGTTGACGCGGGCAGCACGGTCGTTGTCGGCGGGCGCAACATCGAGCAGGTCGACGGCGTCGAGACGGTGCGCATCGACGTCACCGATGCGGCGTCGGTCGCTCAGGCGCGCGATGAGGTGCTGGCGAAGCACCCCGAGCTCGACGTCGTCGTGACGATGTCGGGGGTCATGCTCACTGAGGACCTGCGCGACCCGGACCACATCGCCCAGGCCGAGACCACGATCTCGGTGAACCTGCTCGGCACGATCCGCGTGATCGATGCGTTCACCCCGCACCTGCTCGGCCGTGGCGCCGGTGACATCATCACCGTTTCCTCGGGCATCGGCTTCCTGCCGTTCCCGCTCATGGCGACGTACGGCGCCTCGAAGGCGGCCGTGCACTCGTACACCGAATCGCTACGCGCGCACCTCGCTGGAACTGGTATCGCTGTGACCGAGCTGATCCCGCCGGCCGTCGCTAACGCCGGCCAGGAGAAGCTCAACCCGAATGCTCTGCCTATGGGCGACTTCCTCGACGAGATCATCGGGCTGCTCACCCAGAACCCGACTCCGAAGGAGATCGTCGTCGAGCGCGCCAAGCCCCTCCGCTGGGCTGAGCACGACGACACCTACGAGGAGCTCCTCGCCGCTCGGTCCCAGTCGCTCAGTAATCTCTCCGGACGCTGAGCCGGAGCAGCAGCGTCCCGGGTCATCCGGGGCCGTCGCTTGTGGCGGCGAGGAGCGCAGTGATGGCGTCGCTGATCGGCGTGTGGATGTCGTGTCTGCGCGCGAGACGCGAGATGACGCCGTTGCGGATACCCCATTCGAGCGGCCGGCCGGCTTCTCGGTCGGTGAGGATCGACGTGCTCATATCAGCCGGGAAGGCCTGGAAGCGGGCCAGGATGGCAGCGGGCACGTCATCGCTCAGGGTTACTCCTTCCGCATGCGAAACGGCCAGGCACTCTTTCAGATAGTCGAGAGTGAGATCCGCGAAGTCAGGGCGGGTGAACACGCCGGCACGCCGACCGGTGAGCGCCATCAGCCCGGCAGCGGCATTCTGGAGAAGCTTGCGCCAGGCGAGAGCGGTGAAGTCGCCCGCGAGTTCGACCTGGCAGCGCGTGTCGCGCAGGACATCCGCGATGCGCTCCGCCTCCGGTGATGCGGGAAGCGTCAGCCAGGGCTCGCCCCGCAGGAGGATGGTGCCGTCTTCCTGCGACTGCGCCGGGAACCAGACGACCGCGGGGACGACCTCTACTCCCTCAGGAACATGGGGTCGAACGGCAGCGATCTGCTCGACGCCGTTCTGCAACACGCAGACCACGGTCCCGGGGGCGCACAAAGCACGCAGCCAGGGGGCTGCCGCCGCGGTCTGGGTGGCCTTGACCGCCAAGAAGAGCACATCCGCCTTCTCAGGCTGCGCAGCAGGATCGGTGCGCACGGGGCCGGGAACGACGATCCGGCGGTCGCCGTCGATCAGGGTGAGCTCTGTTCGCGGCGTGCGACCGTAGAGCGTCGGTGTGTTGCCTGCCTCATGGAGCAGTGCGGACACCGTCGTCCCTATGGCTCCCGGGCCCACGACTCCAACGCGCTTGCGCTCCCTGAAAGAACTCGGTTGCTGCTCTGTCACCATGCCCCAATGTTACGCTATTACCTATGGCAAGATCATCAAGTAACTCCGTTTCTGCCGCCGAGGATCCGCTGCGCCGCTGGCTCGGAACGGTTCAGGCGCGGAGTGCGGGGCTGGTGGCAAGCGAGGCAAAGGTTGTCGACCTCGTGCTGGAGGACCCGTTGTTCGTGGGAAGGAGCACGACGGCGCAAGTCGCCGAGCGAGCAGGGGTCTCGGCGCCGAGCGTGGTCCGTGCCGCCCGCGCAATCGGTTTCTCAGGCTTCGCCGAACTGAAGCTGGAGATCGCCCGCGCTCGCGGAACAGCGGAGTTCTTCGCCCCGCCACACACGCTCACGAGCACCGATTCGACACGCACGATCATCGACACGACAGCGCGCACAGGGATCGACGCGCTCACCGCCCTCAGCGGCGCGATCGACCCGGACGCTCTCGACCAAGCGGTCTCCGCGATTTGTGGCGCGGGGCAGCTCCTCGCCTATGGTGCGGGCCCATCGGCGACGGTCGCGGCCGATGTCGTGTTCCGGCTGCGGTCGCTGGGCGTGCGGACATCGGGCGTCGTCGATCACGAGTCCGCGATGATCGCGGCACGCCTGCTCGACCCCGGCGACGTCGTCGTCGCCGTCAGCTCGACCGGTCGCACCGACATGACCGTCGCGATCGCCGACGCCGCCGCGACCGCCGACGCGACCGTCATCGCCATCACCAACCAGTACGGCACACCACTCACCGATGTCTCCGCCGTCGCACTCGTCGTGGGCGGCGCGCCGCTGACGACGCAGATGGCTGCTGCCGGGAGCCGTCTGGCGCAGCTTGTCGTCGTCGACGCTCTCGCGGCAGCACTGGCACTGCGCGATCCCGACCGTGTCTCGCGCGCCGAGCGGGCCGGGATCGACCTGCCCGACATCACCTGATGCCACCAGTCACCGTTGCGATCGTCCTCATCGCCGCAGTCGCCCACGCTGGCTGGAACCTCGTATCGAAGTACAAGAAGGGCGACACGCTGCTGTTCGTGGGCGCCTACACGACCGCTTCCGCGATCCTGTGTCTCCCTCTCGCGATCGGTGCCGCCGCCACCGGTTCGCAACCGATCACCTGGACCCTGGTCGCCGCTGCGGCCGTGTCCGCCGCCCTGCACCTGACGTACTCGCTCACCCTGCAGGCGGGCTACGACCGAGCCGACCTCGGAGTCGTCTACCCGATCGCTCGCGGCGTCGGACCGCTGCTCACCATCGTGATCGCTATCTTCCTGCTCGGAGAACGCCCCACGGCACTGGCGATCATCGGAGCGCTCGTCATCCTCGCAGGCATCCTCGTCGTCACGGGCAACCCCTTCCAGAGAACGGGCAACCGCCCCCTCCGCGGCATCGCATGGGGTACTACCACCGGAGCCACGATCGCCGCCTACACGCTGTGGGACGCGTTCGCGATCGGCTCCATCGGGCTCGCACCCGTCAGCTACTACGCCGGCACGCTCGTCGTCCAGGTCGCATTCCTGGCCCCAGCCATCATCAGACGCCGCACAGCGTTCGCGAACACCCTCCGCGTCAATCGCGCGCCTATCGCCGCGGTCGCCGTGCTGTCCCCGCTCGCGTACATCCTTGTGCTGACCGCAATGCAAACCTCACCCGTGGCACTCGTCGCGCCACTGCGGGAGGCATCCATCGTGATCGGCGCGCTCCTCGCCTGGCGTCTCTTCGGCGAAGGACACCTCGCCCGGCGTCTGATCGGCGCCGTGATCGTACTTGCCGGCATTGCCGGCATCAGCCTGTAGTCGCAATGCCAGACCAGGTACGACTCAGCGACTTTCTCCGCGTTTGATCGCCTTTTCGCCGCTCTCAGCACCCGGTGCTGCGGCCTGAGCTCCAACGTCGCGTCTCCAGCCTATGAGCGTGATTCGCGCGCGCTGCCGGATGTCGCCGTTCTGGTTCAGAGTTTGGTAGCCCACGGTGATCGATCCGCGACCGGGCCGGCTCTTCGACGGCGTGATCGTGTCGATTCGGGCAACAACCCCGAGTTCGTCATTCGGTCGTGTCGGGCTTGGCCACTCGATCTCCACGCCTTTGCCGATGATTCCTGTAGCCAAGGGCAAAGCCTGCGCGAGCAGTTTCATCGACAACGCAGCAGTATGCCATCCGCTCGCAGCGAGTCCTGCGAAGAAGCTGTCTCGGGCCGCCGTGACAGAGAGATGGAATGTCTGCGGGTCAAACTGTTCGGCGAAGGCAATGATGTCTTCCTCGCGCAGGAGCACAACTGGCGAATGGAACCGCATTCCGACTGCGAGGTCGTCAAGCCAGAAGCCGTCCGGATTCGCAACATGCAAGCCGGGTGAAGTCATCTTCCCAATTCCTTGATCGAGCGATCGTCCGTCACGTCAACGTCGGCGGTGTGCTCTCTCGGTTGGCGCGAACGTGCGCGGTGCGCGGCGGCTTTCGCTCGGTTACCGCACTGGCTCATTGAGCACCAGCGACGCTCTCTCGAACCGGACGGGAGCACGTAGATCATGCGGCATTCCTCGCTCGCGCACTCCCGGAGTCGATGACGCACGTCAGGGCTTGCGAGGATGTCCAGCAGGTCCCGAGCCGCGCGGGCGCACATCGCGCTTTGGCTGAGTGCCACCATCCGAGCTTGCGGTCCATGCAATGTGTTCGCCAAGCGGGGCGGGGGAACATCGGCGCTGGCCCACCGCTCTATCCGCTGCACGGCGAACGATGACACGGGTCGCTCGTGTACGACCCCAGACAGCACTTCCCAGGCATCCTCGCGAAGCTCACGCAACTCCGTCAGCAGCGCTCCCCGATCCACGCTCGCATCGACCTCGATACCTACACCGACGAGCCACTGTTCCAGGGCCCCCTCGCCGTCGAGGCGCTCGACGCGATGCTCTTCGCCAGCGCCCCGCCGCCCGACGGTTGCGGTGAGATTGAGAACGAGGGAACCACCGTCGAAACGAAGCTTCCGCAGTGCCGTGCTGGTTCGAAGGTCGGTAGCCATGCAACTATAGTAACCGATAGAACGGTTACTTAGGAGAGTACATGGGAACTCGATTGCCTGGTTGGGCACGCGTCGCGACCGGTATCACCGTCGTGGGGTGGGGAGCGAACCAGTTCGCTGCTCTGCTACCGGTGTACCGGGAGACCGCCGGCCTGCCGGACTCGTTCATCGCCCTCGCGTTCGCTACCTACATCGTGGGTCTCATCCCGGTGCTCTTCGTCGCCGCCGAGATCGCGGACCGAGTTGACCGACGGTGGCCGGTCCGGGTTGCGGTCATCCTGTCCGCTGTCGCCTCTATCGTGCTGTGCCTCGGCTCGCAGGAGGCCTGGCTTCTCCTTCTGGGCAGGTTCTTCTCCGGTGCGGCCGCTGGCGCGGTTCTCGGTCCAGGCACGGCATGGGTAACCGACCTGTCTGCGGATGACCGCTCCGCTGCTCCGAAGCGGGTGGCGGTCGCGCTCTCCGTCGGATTTGGTGGCGGCCCGCTCGCAGCAGGACTCGTCGCGCAATGGGCACCCCTGCCGGAAGTCCTGCCCTACGCCCTCCATCTGCTCATCTCGGCCATCGCGGCTGCGCTGCTGTGGCGGGCCCCAGATACTTCCCTCGACAACGAAGAACTCGTCGAGCAGGCTGAGGTCTCCGCCACAGAACTCGTATCGAGACGCCGAGCGAGTTTCTGGAGCGCGATCACGACACGGCCCTTCCTCTGGACCATTCCGCTCACGGCACCGTGGGTCTTTAGCGCTGCGACGATGAGCTTCGCCGTGATCCCGTCGGTCATCCATGTCCAAGGATTCGAGGCCGCCACAGCGGGGATCATCACGGGACTCACCATGGGCACCGGAGCACTCATCCAGCCTTTGGCGCAACGCATCGAGCGTGGGAGGGCCGGACGAGCCTTCCCTCTAGGAATGGGAATCGCCGCTCTAGGGATGCTCCTGGCCGCAGGAACCTTCGCGGCTCGGCTCACCGTCCTGATGCTCCCCAGCGCTATCGCCCTCGGCGCCGCATACGGCTTAGTGCTCGTCGCAGGTCTTCGTCGCATGGAGGAGATCGGTCACCCGAAAGATCGCGCACGGCTCAACGCCGCGTTCTACTCGCTCTCCTATATCGGCTTCGCCCAGCCACTCGTCTTTGCACTCGTCGCAGTGACGCCGAACGCCCAAACTCTCTCCGCGGTCCTCGGTGCCATCGTGGCCACGGTAACCACGATCGGCATCGCGATCAGATCCAGAGAGTCCCATGCATAGTGGCGACCACACCATATGTGTTCGACGTCGAGCAGGCCGATATCACCTTTGCTCGCGCATCGACCTGCTCTGTGAACCGGCAGCCTCTCGGTCGTCGGATCATGGACATACGCGCAATCTCCTTCTCGCTGTTACAACGAGTCCGGCCAGCCCACGCCACCAATTGGGCTGAGGAAGCGGATGGGACGTGTCCGCCGAACCGGCCGGCGAGAGCAGACTTCGTGAGGCGAGCGACCCTGCGATAGACGCGTCGCCCGGAGAACAGTTCGGGCTCATGTCAGCGATCGAGATACTGCGCTGCGTCCCGACGCAGGAGTTGACGTTTCCGGTCGTCACGCTCATCCACGTACTGTCCGGAAAGATCGATCTTTGTACGGATGTGGCGATACAGCGCTTGGCGCCCGGGTCAGCGGTGGCGCTCGGCTCGCACAAGCGGCATCAACTGTTGCCACTGTCGCCATCACGGTTGTGGGTGATCTATGCGGACGAACCCTTCATTAGGGCGCAGATGCGCTGGCTCTTGCGGTCACGGCAGCGCGTTCGTCGAGGCGTGCATCCTGATGACTGGGACGGCAACTCCCTTGTACTTACCCCAGGAATCGAGTCCTTTCGGCGGCTGGAACCGATCTGGCGACAGCTGAGCATGCTTCCAGATACGTGTTCATCGCCCGAAGAGACATCGATTCGCACAATCGAGCTTCTAGCGAGGTGGGTTGGCACAGTCGCACCGGTCTTCCTTACCGAAGACAGCCGCTCTCTCCACGTGCCCACCCGGAATCAAGTGCCGGCTTCGAGGCGGCAGGCAGATCCGGCAATGATTGGGCACGTCGGGCGGGCTGCGCGGCTGCTTCGGGAGCGCATGGGCGAGCCGTGGACTGTTACTTCACTGGCCCAAGAACTCGCGCTGTCTCGTACGCACTTAACACGGCTGTTCTCGACGCACATGGGGGCCAGCCCAATGCGATTTCTTACCGAAGTTCGCTTGACCGAGTTCAGCCGCCTGATTGATGAGACTGATCTCTCAGTTCATCAAGCGTCACAAGCCGTCGGCTGGGCCGATCCGCGTGTCGCCTCCGCATGGTTCTCACGACGATTCGGAGTAACGCCGACACGCTACCGACATCGTCTGCCCGCGACCCGCAGCGAAACTGCGTAGCGGCGAGTTCCCTCGCGCTCGACGGGCGTGAGGCCCACTCGAACTCGTCGTATGAACCGCGTTACTCATCACGTGACCCGGACAGGCCCCAAAGGCTCGACATCGCTGCGAGCCAGGAGATAGACCAGATCGAACTCGTCGGGTCTGGTCAGATCCCTGGCGGTCACGCACCTCGTTTCGTTCCTGCCAGTGCTCGCGCACGTCCCGGCGCACCTCATGGTCGCAAGGGCTCTCGGCTGTCATGTCATGGGCCTCGCCGAAAGGAGGTCCGATGATGGCGACGAAAGAGGAAATCCGAGCGGCACGGGATGCGAAGCTCGACGAACTCCACGAGCGCCTGACCGGTGCCGTCGAGACGCTGGTCTCCGGTAAGGACTGGGGGCGCGCTCTAGCGTTCGCGGCCAGGTTCAGGTCACGGAGCTTCAACAACACGCTGCTGATCTGGTTCCAACACGAAGCGAACTACTCGGCGGGGCGGGTGCCTGAGCCGTTTCCGTCGTTGGTGGCTGGGTATCGGCAGTGGCAGCAGCTCGGCCGCCAAGTTCAGAAGGGCCAGCCGGGGTTGCAGATTTTCGCCCCTGTCACGGGCCGGTTCGCTTCGGCGACGCCGGCAGTTGCGGATTCGTGGCGGCGGTTGGAGCGGGGTGAGAAGCCTCGTCCGGGTGAGGTGGTGCGATCCCGGATGATCGCCGCCCGCCCTGCGTACGTCTGGGATGCCTCCCAAACCGATGGCGATCCGATACCGGAACCTCCGGCACCGAAACTCCTCGAAGGTGAAGCACCAACCGGGCTCTGGGAGGGCCTGTCGGCGCAGGTCGTCGCTGCGGGGTTCCGTGTGCTGCGGGTGCCGCATGAGGGTATGATCCACGGCGCCAACGGCATGACCGACTGGGATGCCAAGTCGGTGGCGGTGCGGGAGAACATGGACCCCGCTGCCCAAGTAAAAACCCTCGCGCACGAACTCGGGCACGTGCTGCTGCACAACCCCGATGACGAGGACGCTCGGCACCATCGCGGGATCGGTGAGGTCGAGGCGGAATCCGTCGCCCTCATGGTGGGTGCGGCGCACGGGATGGACACCAGCGGGTACACGATCCCGTACGTCTCGACCTGGGCCGCCCGTGTCGATGGGAAGGAGCCTGTTGAGGTGGTGAAGGCCACCGGCGAACGCGTCCGCAAGGCCGCGCTCGGGATTCTCGATCAGCTCGACACAGTGGTGGTCGCCGACGGCACCCCACCAGGTCTGGAACGCGACGCTGCGCAGCAGGAGAAGCCGCAACGTGCGGCGGCCCGGCCGGTGAAGCCAGTGTCGGAGCGTAGTGAGCCCGTGCGGGCTGCGGCAACGGTGGGGCGGGGGCTGTGATGGCTACTCACGATGCGTTCTCGGAGGTGTTGTTGCGGCTGAATGGGCGCTGGCCGGTCTCGGCTGCTGCTCGCGAGTTCGCCACGGCCGGGGTGCCGGTGTTTCCGTGTGTGTCGGGGGCGAAGCGTCCGCTGACCGAGCACGGCTTCTACGACGCCAGCACCGACCCGGCCTTGGTGGATGCGTGGTGGCGGCAGCATCCAGGAGCGAACGTCGGCCTCCCCACCGGCGCCTCTTCCGGGGTCGTGGTCGTCGATGTCGATGTTCACGGCTCGGTCAACGGATTCGAAGCGATGAACCGCGCACACCGTGCCGGGCTCATCGATGGGTGGATGTTCACCGTCACGAGCCCGTCGGGTGGCCTGCACGCCTACTACCCAGCCACACCGGACACGGCGCAACCTTCGTGGCAGGCGGCTCGGGCGGGGATCGACTTCCGCGGTGACGGCGGGTACATCATCATCCCGCCCTCCTCCGTCGTCATCCACGGAGCCTCTGTGCCGTATGCGCTGCGACAGATCAACACCGGCCCCGCATCCACCATCGACTCGGGCGGGCTGCGTGACTTCCTCGACCCCAGACCAACATCGCGGCCGGTGTCGCGTGGGATCTCCCCATCGGGTGCGGTACGTGATCGGGATGTGTCGCGCATCGCAGCGTGGGTCGCCACCCGCGGCGAAGGCGAACGCAACCGCGGCCTGTTCTGGGCCGCCTGCCGCCTCGCTGAAAACGGGGTCGCACCGTCTGATGCGCTCGACGTGCTCACCGCGGCCGCCGGACACGCCGGGCTGAGCGAGCGGGAAGTCACCACGACCGTGCGGTCGGCCTACCGCGCCGTCCACCCACCGCCGAGAACATCCAGCACGTCACGGTCTGATGGTTTCGCCCGCCCGAGGCATGCAGCCTCACGTCCAGCGGGTCGGGGGTTGTCGTGAATACGCGGCGGTGGGCGGTGCGCACCGCGGTGGCAGGAACGGTGTTCATCGCGTCCGGCGCGTTCTGGCTGTCTTACACCGCCCTCGCTGACCTCGCCCGTCGCTCCGGGATCGGGGTCGGGCAGGCGTGGGCATGGCCTCTGATCGTGGACGGCATCATCGTCGTCGCGACCGTCGCCGTCGTCGCCCTCGCGGGGCTCCGGGCTGCGTGGTATCCGTGGGCGCTGCTGATTGGTGGTGCGGCGGTGTCGGTGACGGCGAATGCGATCCACGCGATCCTAACCGCGGACACCGACGTGCCCCCAATACTTGCTGCGTCTGTGGCTGCGGTGCCGCCGGTGGTGCTGCTGGCGATCACGCATCTGACCGTGATCCTCACCCGCTCCCCGCAATCCGAACCGGCAATCGAAGCCGATCAGGCCGAGCCGGAACCGTCGAACAGTCCCGACGCTGTTCCTCTCTCCTTCTCCGTGATCGAGCCCGCCCCGGAGATGCCTGATCGTCGTGAGTATGCGGCGGAGCTGCGGTTGTCGGGGTGGTCGAACAAGCGCATCGCTCGGCAGCTCGGGGTGCATCCCTCAACCGTGGGCCGCTGGTTCACCCACCCAGAACGTAAAGACGAGCAAGAACCCCCAGAAGAAGAAACCGAAAACGATTCGCCCGTGTGGGTGGAGGAAGAGAGAACACGATGAACAACGAGAACCCCTGGAACGACGACCGCTCGATGACCACCGAGCACACGTCGGCCATCAAGCGAAACGAGCCGACCAAGAACCCCGCCGAGGATCTGACCCCGGATGCGATCGAGGCCGAAGCAACCCGTCAGCAGGCCATGCAGCTCGCGCAGGAGCAGCATCGGGCACGAGGAGTCGATTGGGTACGCCCCACCGATCTCATGGCCCGCCACTCAGCCACCGTGGCCCGGCGCGGCATCGACTTCCACGCCAACCTCGCCCGCCAAACCCGCACAGGGATCGCAAACGCCTCAACCAAGATCGGAAAGCGAATCGGTCAACTGCCGCCGCTGTCCGCGTTCGGCCGCCGCAGCTCGTCGCGTGAGCCGGTCACTCGTGGTTCGGTCGGGAAGAGCTAGGCCGGTGAGAAGCGATGGACACGAAGGCACTGACACCAGCTCCACTAGGTACAGGTTGTGCACCTGACTGCGGAAGAGGAGGTGTCCGACCATGACCACCAGAACAGCGACCGCGATGCCGGATCGGCCCGAGGACTTCCGCACCGGCGAAGGCCTCCGCACCCTCCTCGTCCGACTCCATGAAGCAGGCCCTGGTGCGTGGGAGCACGATCCGGTCGTTGCGGAACTCATGGCGTATGCCGCCGAGAAGTATGCACCCCTCGCCAGTAAGCACGGCCTGGACCCGTGGGAAGCGGCATCGGCGGCGTTCGATGTCATGCGCACCAGGGCGGCACGCACGGCGGAGAATCCGTGGGGTGTGATCACGCATGCGGTGCGGATCACCTGCATCTTCGAAGAACGCGCCCAAGGACTCCTCTGCTCCGTCCACCAAGCCCGCCGCCCCCACATCTCTTCCTTCCACGATCCCGAGCGGTTCAGCGATCGGGAGAACCCGCTGACGGACTACCATCCGGCGTTTCGGATCATCGACAGCATCGAACTCGGCAAGTACGCCCCAACCGGCGAAGAGGAATCGGACAGTGCGACGCAGTTGGCGATGTCGGCTGCGGAAGACGCAATCGCGTTCCTCGCCATGCTCGGCTGGACACCAGAGACCGCGCGCTCTGGGGTCGAGCACGTGTGCGGGGCTCTCATCAAAGCCGGCTCACGTGCGACAGCGTTCGAAGCATTGCGCCGTGACAAGCAAGTTCGCGTGCTGCTGGATATCCCGTCCGGGTCGTGGCATGCGTTGCTGCGGGCGATGCTCGGCAACCCCGACACCGATCACGCCACGACGGGCGCTGGCCGCGGTGTGCTGCTGCGGCTGCTGATCGGCGAGACGATCCCGCTGCTGCTGCGCGATGACGACCTCGTCCTCGCACTCTCTCTGGCGGCTCCCGGAGCCAGGGAGTGATGGGTGATGAGCGAGCAACCAGTGGGGAGTGTGCAGGTCGAGCGGACCGTCGCCTCGATCCGTGTCGGCAACCGGCACCGTGCTGAACTCGGCGACATCGACGTCCTTGCCGCGTCGATCAAGCGTGACGGGCTGCTGCAACCCATCACCGTGACCCCGGACGGGTTTCTCGTTTGCGGGGCTCGACGTTTGGCGGCGTTGAAGATGCTCGGCATCAAGACCGTGAACGTGTGGGTGCGATCCGGGCTGTCGGATCGGCTCGGGCAGCTGCTCGCGGAGCAGGACGACAACGTGCTCCACAAGCCCCTCACCGCGCTGGAAGCGGCAGCGTTGTATCGGGAGCTCAAGGCGATCATGAGCGAGGAAGCCGCGCTGCGGGAGCAATCCACGCAGTTCCAGAAAGGCCATGCGCCCGGTGAGCATGGGGGTGGACATCTTCCACCCCCACCCGGTCAAGCCGGGAAGACGCGCGAGCAGGCTGCGGCAATGATTCCGGGTGGGGCGTCGTATCGGACCTACGACAAGATCGGCTACGTCGAACAGGTCGCCACCGACCGCAAATACCCCGAGCATGTCCGAGTCGCTGCACAGGCGGCGTTGGATCAGATCCAGGACGGCGGCCCCGTCGACCCGGAATACACGCGCGTCCGCGCCCTCGCCACCAGCATGACCGAGCAAGCCCGCGCGGCCCGGGATGCGGAACTACATCAGATGGCCGAAGAAGCCGTGGCCCGCGTCCAAGCCGAAGCAAAAGCCAAGAAGAAAGAACAGGCGCGGAAGACCCGCCCGGTGTCGCCGGTCGAAGAGGGGATCACGCTGCTGGGGGTGCGGGCATTTGTGCTCACGTGGACCGATCTCGATTCCTGGTGGATCAAGTACGACCTCACCCGGCTCGCCACCGACCTCACCGACGAACAAGCCGACGCCTTTTATACCGTCGTCGAAGGCACGGTGACGTTCGCTGAAGACCTCCGCACCGCCCGCACCGCCACTCGGTCAGCGGCTGAGGACGTAGCACTGGCACCTCTCCGCTAACTGCCCCGCGCGTTGGTGAAGCTGGGGCGCACCTGGGGGTTATGAGAACTCTCGATGTGTCCGACCCTCGCATCCGTCGCCGCCTGATCGCCGCCGCTGCGAGCGGGGTGGTGTTCCTGATCCTCGCCGGGATCGGCATCTACGGCCTCATCACCGGCCCCCGCAACGCCACCGGCACGGATTACCCGACCGGTTCGGAACCGTCATCGATCGCACCCGAAACTCCGGGGCCGACCACTTCGCCGCGGTTGCCGGTGGTGTCGAGGTCGGATGATCCGGAGACCTTCGCCCGGAACGTCGCCGAAGCCCTCTTCACCTGGGATACCGCGTCGGGCTTCTTCCCGTTGGACTACACATCAGTGATCCTCGATGTCGGCGATCCCTACGGTGCTGAGCAGGCGGGCCTCGCGGCCGATGTTGCCGCCTATCTACCAGCGAGAGAGGCGTGGCTCGAGTTGCGGAAGTACCTCACCACCCAGCACCTCACCATCGACAACGCTTATGTGCCGGAGGCGTGGGATACGGCCGTCGAGCAGGCACAGCCGGGCCAGCTCGCAGAGGGAACAACGGCGTACACGATCGACGGCACCCGGCACCGCTCCGGTGTCTGGAACGAGGACCCTGTCGCCAGTGAGCATGCGGTGTCGTTCACGGTGTTCATCGTCTGCCCGCCTGACGGCGACGACTGCCACCTGTTGCGGCTCTCCCAACTCGACACCCCCCTGAAGTAGCAGGGGGTGGATCGTGTTCAAGAAACTCGCCATCGCAGGGATCGCCCTGCTGTTCCTCGCACCCTCGATCATGCTCGTCTCGATCGGGGCGCTCATCAACCCCGCACAGGCCGCGAACGCCACCTGCCTGTCCACCGGCCTGACCGTCGGCACGATCCCGGACGAACTCGACGTGACGGATGCTTCCGGGTACTCGTTCACGCTGAACCATCAGCAGCTCACCCACGCCGCGACGATCATCACCACCGGCTCCGCGATCGAGGGTGTGAATCGTGACGGTGTGCAGATCGCGCTCATGGCCGCGCTGACGGAGTCGACGTTGCGGATGCTGTCGAACACCAGCCACTACCCGGACTCGGCGGACTACCCGAACGACGGCAACGGGTCCGACAACGACAGCCTGGGCTTGTTCCAGATGCGCCCACAATCCGGGTGGGGCACGGTCGCTGATCTCATGGACCCGAACTACCAAGTCCGCGCCTTCTTCGGCGGACCCGCTGGGCCGAACTATCCGTCGCCGCGGGGATTGCTGGATATTGCGGGGCGGGAGTCGATGGACAAGGGCGAGGCCGCCCAATCCGTCGAAGTCTCCGCCTACCCCGACCGGTATCGGAACTATGAGTCGGTCGCAGAGCAGATCCTCCAAGCCCTCACCACCAACACCACAGCACAGCCCGCTGGTGGTGGTGCGGTGTTGGGGCCGGTGCCGGAGACCTCCCGTGTGGTATTCCCGATGCCGGAGGGCACCTGGGTGATGACCAGCCCTTACGGGATGCGCGAACATCCCATCACCGGGGAATACAAGCTCCACTCCGGCACTGACTTCGCCGGCCCCGACGGCACCCCGATCCTCGCCGCCGCTGATGGTGTTGTCACCGTTGCCGAATACTCCGGCGGCTACGGCGGCCTGGTCGTCATTGAGCACACCGTGGACGGGAAGACGGTCGCGACGGCGTATGCGCACTCTTGGGAGACCGGCATCCGCGTCACGGCGGGTGATCGTGTGACCGCGGGGCAGCACATCGCTGATGTCGGCTCCTCGGGCAACAGCACTGGCCCGCACCTGCATTTCGAGGTCAGGATCGGCGGCACCAACGGCGAATACACCGACCCCGCCGTCTGGCTGGAACAGCACGGTGCCGCAGACCTCGACGCTGGCGAGATCACCGATCCGGGCGGCTGCACCACCAGTGAAGGGAACGAGTCATGAATGTGTTCCCGGATTTCGATGGTCTCGGTGGTATCGGTGACCTCAAAGAAGTCATCGGCGCCCTGCTCACCTTTGTCCTCGTCATCGCGGTGCTCATGTTGATCGTGTCCGCGATCGTCTGGGCCGTCGCCTCCGCGCACGGCAACCACGCCACCGCATCGAAATCCCGCACCGGCCTCCTCGTCGCCCTCGGCACCGCCGCGCTTGCTGGCGGTGGGGTGGCGTGGATGAACTGGCTCATCGCGGTCGGTGACCAGCTCTGAGGTTCACGTCAGCTCGTGGACGGCTGCGGTAGCGCTATCTGGCGGGCACGATGCCTGCGAGGGCGAGGTAGTCCAGCAGGCTCGTCGTCAGTGGTACCTGAGTGAGCTCGTCCGGGGTGAACCAGCGTGCGTCGTCGGCATCGTCGCCCGGCGTGAGGTTTCCTGCGGTGACGGTGGCTGCAAAGTCATGGATCTCGAACACGCGCCCGTCGCCGGTCGGCACATCTACCGTCCACAGCTCCTGACCGATCTCGACATGTAGGCCGGTCTCTTCCCATGCCTCCCGGCGGGCGGTCTGCGCGGGGGTTTCACCGGGTTCAGCAGACCCTCCGGGCACCGACCAGCATCCCTTCTCGGGCTCCTCGCCCCGTAGCACGAGCAGCACGCGGCCCGCGTCGTCGGTGATGACCGCGCTGGCGGCGAGAACACGCTCCACGCCTCCCACGCTAGTCGCCTTCTCCGCGGTGGTTGTCCTGGCGCACCTGAGGTCAGAACCCTTCCGCTGCCCACGCTTGTGGGCCTTGTTCGTGTCAGGAGACCCCACCGTGTTCGACCTCATCACCACCGCTGTATCCGTGATCCCGGCGCTCGTGCCGATGGACATCGACATCAACCCCAACGACTCCGGCCTGCCCGGTATCGCGCAGCTGCGCACGATCGTGGGCGCGGTCATGACCGTCGGCCTCATCCTCTCCGTTCTCGCCTTGATCATCTCGGCGATCGTGTGGGGCTTCGGTGCGAACAGCAGCAACCCGCACCTGGCGGGCAGGGGAAAGATCGGCGTCCTGGTCTCCTGCGGCGCCGCGGTCATCTGTGGTGCTGCGGTCACGTTGATCAATTTCTTCTGGAACGTCGGCCAGCAGGTCTAACCCCATCCCCCGCTCGATCTGAGGAGGTTTGTGATGGGGGTTTGCGATGTTCCTGTCATCTCCACCGTCTGCGATGTCGCAGGCGACGCCGCCGGAGCCTTGATCTCCGCCCCGTTCGATTGGCTCGCCCAGGCAATGGGTGCGGCCGCGGGCTGGTTGTTCGAGGCCGTCTGGAACGTGTTCGACACCACCACGCTCGTCGACGTCACATCCGACGGGTACGTCAGCGTCTACAACCTGGTGTTCGGGATCGCCGTGTTCATCATGCTGATCTTCTTCTGTCTCCAACTCATCACCGGCCTGATCAAACGAGACCCCGGCGCCCTTTCCAGGGCCGCGCTCGGCCTCGCGAAGAGCGTGCTTGGCAGTTTCGTGGTGATCACGTTGACCGGGCTGGCGTTGGAGATCGTGGATCAGCTCTGCACCGGCATCATCCAAGCCGGCGGGGAGACCACGGAGACGATGGGTGACAAGATCACCCTCCTCGTCGCAGGCCTCACCGGCATCAGCATCGCCGCGCCCGGCGTCGGGGCGATCATCACCATTTTCCTCGCCGGGCTCGCGATCACCTCCGCCGCAATCGTGTGGCTGTCGCTCCTGGTGCGGAAGGCGTTGCTGTTGGTGGCGATCGTGATGGCGCCCCTCGCGTTCTCCGGTTCGTCGTGGGATGCGTCACGGAGTTGGGTGTCGAAGTGGGCCATGTTCGTCATCGCGCTGATCGCGTCGAAGTTGGTGCTGGTGGTGATGTTCCTCGTCGCCGTCACCCAGGTCAGCGCACCCATCGAGGCCGACCTCGCCTCCGTGTCTGACCCGATCGCGGGTGTGGTGCTGATGGCGATGGCCGGATTCGCCCCATACCTGACCTACAAGTTCATCTCGTTCGTGGGATTCGATATGTATCACGCGATCGGCTCCGAACAGGACGCCAAGCAGTCGTTGAACCGGCCGATGCCGGTGCCGTCCAAGCCGCAGGGTGGTGACCCACAGAAGGTCCTCGACGGCACCGGCAGCGGCGGAGGCAAATCGGGCGGTGGGTCGGCTGCGGCCGCACCGAAACCGACCCCCGCCGCATCCAGTGGTGGCGCAGGCGCCGGAGCCGGCGCAGGTGCCGGTGCGGGTGCGGGGGCTGGCGGATCCGGTGCGGCTGCCGGTGGTGCGGCCGTTGCGGCACCGATCGCAGCGGGCCTGATTGCGGCGAAGATCGCCAAGGACTCCTTCGAGGCCGGACCGAAGGCCGCAGGTCACCTCGCCAACGAGGCAGACGCCGCTGCGGACGGTGCGGGCCAGCCCGGAAACGCGGGCGCTCCGGCAGCGCCGTCTACGCCGGTGCCGAAGAACCCGATCCCGCCGTCTGACCTGCCGCCGTCGAATCCGAAGCCACCTGCCCCGAAGCCCGGCAAGGAGTAACCGATGAACAACACGAACACAACCAGCGGCGGCGAGTTGGTGCCGGTGAAGTTCTCCCGCCTCGCACGCCGCGGCATCCTCCTCGGCCTCTCCCTCTCACAGCTCGTCACCCTGGCCATCGGCATCCTCGCCTTCGTCGGAGCCCTCTACGCAGGCGGCGGCATACTCATGGCGTACACCGCACCCATCTGGGCCATGTCGATTGCGTTGACGTGGATACCGGTCGCGGGGCGGCCGATGGTCGAATGGCTCCCCGTCGCCTGCTGGTGGCTCTACCGCACCACCATCGGACAACTGCTCTACCGCCGCCGGGTGGTGGTTCCGCGCCCGGTCGGCACCCTCGCCCTGCCCGGTGACATGGCGCGGCTGCGGGAGTACACCGACCCGGAGACTGAGGCGGGGATGATCCACGACCCCCACGCCTCGACACTGACGGTCGTGGTGGAGGTGACGCATCCCGCGTTCGTGCTCCTCGATCCGGGAGAGCAGGAACGCCGCGTTACCTCCTGGGGCCGTGTGCTCGCCACTGTCTGCCGATCCGGACGGGTCGCGACCCTCCAAGTCCTTGAACGCACCCTTCCAGATTCGGGTACGGGGTTGGCAGAGTGGTGGGCCTCGCATGGCACCCACGACGACTCCTGGGCATCCACCACTTACGCGGAGCTGATCGACCGGGCGGGGCCTGCCGGGGAACGGCACGCGACCACGCTCTCGCTCGCACTGGACATGCGAGCAGCAGCCCGGCAGATCCGCACCGCCGGCGGCGGCATCCGCGGAGCCGCCGCCGTGTTGCGACAGGAGATGGCAACCCTGGTAGCGGCGCTGCGTTCCGCCGACCTCAATCCCGGCGGGTGGCTGACCGCGGGGCAGATCGCTGTCATCCTCCGTAGCGCTTACGACCCGGCGATCGCCGCGACCTTGGAGCGTCAAGGCCAGATCGGACAATCGCTTGCTACGGCGGGGCCGTTGGCGGTGAACGAGTCGTGGTCGCGGATTCGTACCGACTCCGCCCACCACGCCACCCTGTGGATCAGTGAGTGGCCGCGGTCGATGGTGTTCCCCGGATTCCTCTCACCCGTCCTGCTCTCCACCGGGATACAGCGCTCGTTCTCCCTGATCTGCACCCCGATGCGATCGGACCAGGCGGCACGGGATATCAGGAAGAAGAAGGTCGAGCACATCAGTGATGCGGCGCAACGGCAACGGATCGGGCAGATCGAAGACGCCTCCCAGACGGCGGAGTACCAGGACGTGTTGCAGCAGGAGGCAGACCTGACTGCCGGGCACGGCATCCTCCGCTACACCGGCCTCATCACCATCACCGCACCCACCGTGAACGAGCTCGATGCCGCGGTCGCCGCGATCGAACAGGCCGCGATCCAAGCCTCGTGCGAGACCCGGTTGCTGGTCGGGCAGCAGGCGGCGGCGTTCACGGCGGCGGCATTGCCGCTGTGCCGGAAGGTGTAGTCGTCAGCCGACGTGGAACTCGCGTTCCTTCTGTTCGTCGTCCTCGCTCCAGCGGATGCGAATGATGTCGGGATCGCCGCCACCCATGTGATGAAGCACATGCAGGCGGCGAGTCTGGCCGGCATGGATGACGGTGGGTTCATCGCCGCTAGTCAGGATCATGCTGGAGTTTTCTCCGACGACCTCGAATCGCACATCAGTGGCGTCTTGGTCACCCGTGTTGGTGATGTCGATCCAGTGCCGAGTGGAGTAGCGAGGCTTTCCCTTGCTGTCGTATGACGTCAGTTCTCGTTCTTGCTGAGGCTGAGCCGCGAACCGCACACCAGATTTAGTTGCAGGGAGTTGCGGGGCTGACAGTTCTAACGAAGCGATGTCGTACTCGATGGCCTTCCAGACCTCGTGGCCGAGCTGGCCAGTGTTGGCGAACTCGCCAAGCAAACCTCGCTCGCTGATTGCAGCACGAAATTCCCGGAGACCGTCGAGCTGCTGGGTGTCCACGTCGTGAGGAAGCGGTGCAGTTGAGAAATAGAGGTGAACAGGCTTTCCGCTATCCACGGCGCGTTCGATCTCTTCAACGGTGCCGGATACCGCGTCGGGCGTTGGGGAGCCAAGCCGGCTGCCAAACAGAGCGAAGACGATGTCGCATTGGTCAACGCCTTGCGAGTTGATCAGTGACTGCGGATGACCTCCGAGGACAGGAACGGACGAGGTCTCCCATCTCCACGGCAGTAGCGCTACCTGCTTGGTTGCAGCGTTGGCGTTGTTCCAGTCATTGATCGCGGCTTCTACTGCATCGCGAGCATCGGGAATGTCTGACGGGGAAGCGATCATCACCCGAAGCACGGAAGCGGAAAAACTCATGCTTCAAGGGTATCCGGAGCGTCTGACACGCATGGAATAGCTGACGCACCTGGCTGGCGACATCCATCGTCAGGGAGGACTCTCATGCCCACTTTCACCGATCCGAGAACCGATGCTGCCGAAGCATCCGAAGCGCTGCGGGGTCTTGCGCACGCGACAATCCGTATTGACCAGCCGGCGCAGATGTATCCGGTGCTCGGGGATCTCCTCGCAGGTGTCCGGTCGCTGCGGCAGGTACTCGACCAGCTCGCCGCCGCTCATGTCACCGGCCAACCCCGCGCGTTCGACGACCAAGGTGACGCCGCGATTGGTGCGAAGGATGCGCTGGCTGCGGCGGATGAGCTGCATCAGGCCGCGACCCTGATCGATGCCGCACATGACCGGCTCGATGCGGCCATGAACGCAGCGGGCCGGATCGCCTGGCGCCCCGACCCCGAAACCGCGCGGCGGTGGGTCAGCGTTGTGTTCTTCGATGGTGAGGAAGCTGACCGGGTACTCGATCTCATTCAGCGTGACGGCACGACCGCCGGGATCGAGCACCTGAGTCAGTGGGATTACGGGGAAGAGACCACCGATGCTGCCCTTACCAACGGGTACGTCTACGACACCCCACCGGTCGGGAACCTCGACCGCACCACCACCGAGGGCAACTACACGTTGACCTACAATCCATTCCTCAGCCACGTCTCCCTACTCCGCGCTTACGATGCTCCGGCCGATTTCGCTCTCGCCGAGCCCGCGCCCGCACCGGCGGTTGCTGCGGTCGGCCTGGGTGAAGGAGCCGGCAGAGCCGCCCCCAGCACGGATACCGTCGCCTCCGCCACTACCCGGAAGACACCCGCGGTTGCGGGTAAGGACTGGTTCGCGGCTACGCCTCGCCCGGCGCAGCATGCGGGGCGGGGGCTCGGACGATGAACTCTGAGCCCGAGCGCCTGCACACCTCCGTCCTCGTCGCACCCGCATCCGAACGCCGCAAGCTCCGCAAACAGCGCAGGCAGGCCGCCGCGCGGATCACCGCCGAACAACGCAAGACGGAGAAGGCGGTCGCGGTCGCGAAAGCAGAAGCCGAGCGCGCGGAACGTCGCGCGACCACCTACCTGCCCGCTGCCGGAGAACCAGGGGCCGCAACCTTGCGGACGCCGGGCAGGTTCAAGTTGCCCCGCCACCAAGACACGTCCGCGACCCTCGCCGGGGCGTATCCGTTTGTCGCCGAAGGCGGGCTCGGCTCTGACGGTGTCTTCGTCGGCCAGGACCTCTACTCCGGCGGGAGCTTCGTTTACGACCCCTGGGTGCTCTACGCACGCGGGGTCATCACCGCCCCGAACGTCGTCCTCGCCGGCATAGTCGGTAGCGGGAAATCGAGCCTGGCGAAGTCGCTCTACACGCGATCGCTTCCGTTCGGGCGGCGAGTCTACGTTCCCGGTGATCCGAAGGGCGAGCACACGGCCGTCGCTGAGGCGGTCGGTGGGCGGGCGATTGTCCTTGGCCACGGCCTCAACACCCGCCTCAATCCCCTCGATGAAGGGCACCGACCATCAGGGCTGTCGGATGAGCAATGGGCCGCGACCGTCGCATCGCGCCGCCGGGATCTCATCGGCGCTCTCGCGGAGACGGTGCTCGCGCGTGGGCTGACGCCGTTGGAGCACACTGCGATCGATCTGGCGTTGACGGCTGCGGTGCGGGAGAACGATGTGCCGATCCTGCCGATGGTCGTCGACCACGTCCTGAACCCCACCGACGACACCGACAGACGCCTCGCCGAAGACGGCCGACTGGTCGGGCACGCACTGCGGCGCCTCGTGGCCGGCGACCTCGCCGGACTCTTCGACGGACCATCCACCGTCAGGTTTGATCCGTCACTGCCGATGATCTCCCTTGACCTCTCCCGCGTCACCGAAAACAGCACCCTGATCTCGGTGCTGATGACGTGCTCCAGCGCGTGGATGGAATCCGCCTTGCTCGACCCGAACGGTGGGCAGCGGTGGGTGATCTACGACGAAGCATGGCGCCTCATGAGCCACCCCGCACTCTTGAAGCGGATGGATGCGCATTGGCGTCTCGCGAGGCATTACGGGATCGCGAACATGCTGATCTTTCACAAGTTGACCGACCTGGACAACGTCGGCGACCAAGGCTCCGCCATGCGATCCCTCGCCAACTCCCTGCTCGCGAACGCGGAAACCCGGATCGTCTACCGGCAAGAATCCGACCAGCTCGGAGCCACCGCATCCGCACTCGGGCTCACTGGCACCGAGCAGAAACTCCTACCCGGATTAGGTGTCGGGCAGGGGCTGTGGCGGATCAAAGACCGGTCTTTCGTCACTCAACACCAACTGCACCCTGCTGAATATTCGCTCTTCGACACAAGCTTGCGGCTCAAGCAGAACGTCTAGAAGTTCGCGTGAATATTGACGGTTCTCGCGGGAACTTCCCGGTCCATGACGCCTACGGTTCGACGCCGGTTTCGGTGTTGGTGTTCATCTCGGCGATGAGCGAGGCGACCTGAGGGGCCGCGTAGCCGGGTGCCAAGCCCGCGGTGACGTGCCTGCGGATGCGTGAGCGCGCCAAGCGAGCCTCGCTCAGATCCGTCACGTCACGGATCGCGGTGGCGAAAGCTGCGAACGATCTCAGATCCCCGGCCAGCTCCTCCACCCTGGACTCCGGATCGGCGCTCCGCCGGAACCGGTAGGCGCCATCACGGGTGAAGGTTGATCCCCAAGCCCGCAGCGGAGCCATCAGCGTCGCCGCGTCCGGGTGCCGTTGCCCGTCCTCATGCAGCCGCTGCTCCACCTGATCGAGATAGATCGCCCCGTAAGCCTGAACATCCACGCCATCACGGACGTTCCTCGGCGTCATCTCCGACAACAGAACCGCCGCCCGCACGGTCGGTGATGTCGGCTTCACCCATTCCCACCTGCGCTCACCAGAAGACGCCTGCTGGCTGAATCCCTCGTCCTCGGCAGTAGCGGCGATACGCGGCATGGACTCCTCGGCGAAGCGCCGCCGGTCATCCGCCCGTGAACCCATGTCACCAGTTTCCCATCGGCGTCGCGGCGCACCTAGCGCGCATGAGAGCCCGCCCCGCAGCAAAGACGATCGCCGAAGACATACAGGCTGTCCTCCCGCACGTCCGCGTCGCAGTCACCGAAACCGGTGTGCTCGACGTGACCGTCGACGGCGCCGAGTACCCGCCACCAGCCAGGGGTGAGTGGACGCGCGGCACCTTCGCCGACCTGCTCGATGCGGTCACCGAGAACCGCAGCATCGGGGTTCGGATCGAAGTCCGAGAAGTCGACGGATCGGTATTCACCGACCTCATCCAACCCCGCACCCGCACCCGTCCTGCCGAGCCCGAACCAGCCCAAGAACCCGCACGGCCTGCCCGAAAGAAGAAGGGGCCGGCGCTGGTCGAGGTCACCGCTGACGGGTTCCTTGCCGGTGAGGACGTGGCCGTGGCGATCATCGTCTCCCACACCGACGCCACCAACGGGCGAGCCCGTGCGTTGCTGGATCTCAACCAGCTCCCACCCGCACACGGTGGGCGGCGCGATGTGCTGCTGCTGGGTCGGATCTCGGGCACCACCCATATCGAGGCGTTGTCGTGAACGAGCGGCAGTCCGGCTCGATGGGTGACGAACTCACCAACGCCGCCCTCATCGCCCTCATCAGTGTCTTCGCCCTCGGCCTCGTCCTCCGCGGTGCCGGGTCGGTCGCCGCGTTCCTCACCGGCACGGCTCAACCCACCTCGGGGCCGGCCGGTGGGCTGGGTGTGCTGTTCAGCCCCGGCGACCCCGGTACAGCGCTCGGAGCCGAGGGGCTGAACCCGGTCGTCTATTGGATCGTCACAACCTTGCTCCTCGCGTTGGTGACGGTCGGGTTGGGGTGGTGCTGGATGAAATGGCGCCGCCACAGCCACAAGGTCGAGACCGACCCGCGCCACCTGGCCGGGGTCGCCACCACGCACGAAGTCACCCAGGCAGCCTCACCGAAGGCGCTGCTGCGGCGGGCAGCCTCGTTGCGCCCGTCACTGGATGCCCCGTCACCGGAGGATGTGGGTTATCTACTCGGAACCTCACGCGGCAAACAGGTGTGGGCGTCAGTTGAAGACTCCATCCTGCTCATTGGGCCGCCCCGCTCCGGCAAAGGCCTGCACGTCGTGATCAACGCCGTCTTGGACGCGCCCGGCGCGGTGGTCACCACGAGCACGCGGCCGGACAACCTCACTGCGACGTTGCGTGCCCGCCGACGTGACGGTCGTCCGGTTGCGGTGTTCGATCCGCAGCATCTCGCCGAAGGACTCCCTGCGGGGTTGCGGTGGTCGCCGGTTCGGGGGTGTGAAGACCCGCTGACGGCGATGATCCGCGCGACCGGTCTCGCCTCCGCCACCGGGCTCTCCGCTGGTGGGGTCGAATCCGGTGGGTTCTGGGAAGGCAAAACCAGAACAGCACTCCAAGCTCTGCTCCACGCGGCAGCGTTGGATCATCGGCAGCCTGCCGAGCTGTTCCGTTGGACGCTTGATCCGTCGGCGGCTGCGGATGCGGCCGCGATCCTGACGAATCATCCGAATGCGGCTGCGGGGTGGGCGGATTCGTTGGGGGCGATGATCGACTCCGACCCTCGTACCCGTGACTCCATCTGGCAGGGCGTCGCCCTCGCGCTGGGGGCGCTTGCCGATCCGAGGGTGCTTGATGCCGTCTCACCCGCCGAGGGTGAGTCGTTCGATCCGGAGGCGTTCATCCGGAACCGTGGAACGCTCTACCTCCTTGCCACCGGCGCGGGCGCAGGGGCGTCGGCTGCGTTGGTGGCGGCGTTCGTGGAAGACCTCGTCGAAACCGCCCGTCGCATCGCCGCGCGCTCACCCGGCGCACGCCTCGACCCACCCCTGCTGCTCGCACTGGACGAGATCGGCAACCTGGCCCCCTTGCCGTCTCTGCCGACGCTCATGGCGGAGGGAGGCGGTACGGGGATCACGACGATGCCGGTGTTGCAGTCGCTTGCGCAGGCGCGGGATAAGTGGTCGGAGAATCAGGCTGGGGCGATCTGGGATGCCTCGATCGTGAAGATCATTCTCGGCGGGGCGTCGAACTCGAAAGACCTCCAAGACCTCTCCACCCTGATCGGCGAACGCGACGAGTACACCGATTCGGTGACTCTCGGCGACCACGGCACCAGGTCAAACCAGCGCTCGGTGCGGCGGGTGCCGATCCTGCCACCCGACCGGATCAGAACCCTGCCGTTCGGCACCGGCGTCACTCTACTGCGCGCCGCACCACCGATCGTCACCGACCTGCGCGCCTGGCCAAACCGTAGCGATGCCGGGCAGTTGAAGACCGACCGCACCGAACTCGAAGCCCTCTTGCAACGCCCCGCCGACTCGTGAGGGTTGCTGTGTCGTTGTAGTGCACCTGACTTTCACGGATGACCCCGCAGCGGGGTCTGGTGATCGTGAAGGAGCAGTGCAATGGATATTCATACCCAGCAGTCGATTTCGGGGTTCATCGCCTCGACCCCGCAGCTCGGTTTCAACGACAAGGGGCAGGCGAGGTTCTATGCCCGGTTCGGGCAGGAACACTTCGACCGGAACCTCGATGGCAGCTTCACGCAGTTGGAGTCCACGTTCCACGACCTGGTGATGTTCCGGGCCACCGCGGCGCGGGCGCACGAGCGGTTCAGGAAGGGCGACAACTTCATCGCCGAGGGGTACGTGCGTGAGTACGAGGCCACTCGTGACGGTGAGCAGGTACAGACCGAGCAGTTCGTCGCGAAGAAGATCGGCCACGATCTCGCCCGCACCCGCTACGACGTCGACCGCACGCCTCGCAACACGCCTTCCCTCGACCAGGACGGCCCTGCACGGGAGGCACCGACAAGGCCGGCCCCAGAGTTCCAGGCACCGGACCGGCCCAGCACGCAGGCACCTCCCGTACCTGGACTGTGAGGAGGGAAAGCCATGAGCACCATCGTTGCTGAGGACGCCCCGGAGTTCGACGAACCCGAGCCCGAACCCGCACTCCACGACGCGGAGGAGACGGGGAAGCGGCCGGCGTTGTCTGATCCGGACTCACTGCCGGGGCCACCGCATCCGGTGAACTGGAACCTACTCACCGCAGATGAGGCCGGGGCCGAGTGGCTCGAACTCGACCGGTGGGTGAACTGGCTCCGACGCACATACGGCCTGCCCGCGAGTGTGGTGCCGCCGTTCTGGTACCGACACCCCGAGCTGTTGTGGGAACTGTCCGCGCTGCACCTGCACTGGCTGTGCGCCTACGACCCCGATCAGAACGGATCCGCACCCAACGGGTGGCATCGCGACTTCGCCGACACCCGGCAGCGACTCCGCGACTGGGTCGCCGCGAGCAGCACCCGACTGGATCGCGACCGCCCCACCCGGCAGACCACCTGGCCCGGCGAAGCCCCTGCACCGACGGTAGATGACATCGTGATCGCCGATCGGGCCGAAGACTTCGATGCCTTCGTTGAAGCCGATCTTGCCCAACGGCAGGCGGCCGAAGACGCCTTCTACGCGAGTCTCGACGATGAACGCCCCGACCGTCGTTGACCACGGTGCGGGTCCGGTCGAGACGTTGTGGTGTGCGCGGGATGTCGCGGAGTTCTTGAACGTCTCCCAAGCCACCCTCTCGCGCTGGCGACGGGAAAAGATCGGGCCGCCGTTCCTGCGCGTCGGCGGCGTCTCTCGCTACACCCCAGCCACAGTGCGCGCCTGGGTCACCGAGCAGGAGAACGATCATGGCTGACCCTCGCAACAGGCGGATGCCGCCAGTCGGGGTGAAGCTCACCACCGATGTCGAACGCCGCACCGACGGATTCCGTGCCCGCGTGCGATGGACCGACCCTTCCACGCATAAGCGCGTCGGCCGCGTCGCCCACGTCCGCAGCCACGAGGAGGTCGAGGAGTTCTACGATCAGATGCGGGCAGCGACCGAAACCGGTGCGGACACCACCATCACCCTCACCGACTACGCCACTTCCATCGGGGATCGGTGGCAGCGAGGCCTGGACCCGACCTCCACCGCCGAGCTCTACGACACCGGACTGCGACTGCGGGTGTTGCCAGCGCTCGGGCACGTTCGGGTTGCGAAGATCACCGCGGGGATGATCGACCGCACCATCGACACGTGGGAGGCCGAGCACTCGGCCTCGACGATCAAGAACTCCATCGCCCCACTCGTCCGGGTGCTTGATGAAGCGGTGCGCGACGACATCATCTCCATCAACCCCGCCAAGCACCGCGCACGCCGTAACCTCGGCAAACACGTCACCCAGACCACCGGCGCGCTACGACAGTACGCGCTTCCGGATTTGGCGACGCTGCGGAAGCTCGCGACTGAGTGCGGGGAGGTGCATCAGTCGTATTCCGATCACGTCATGCTCGCCGCGCTCCTGGCCGCCAGGGGTTCAGAGGTCGCAGGGCTGCGGGTCGGGGATGTGGACTGGGAGAACCACATCGTGTGGATCAGACGCCAGCACTATCCCGGCAAAGGCGGCCTCGTCATCAAACAGACCAAAGGCCGGCGCGATCGCCCGGTGCCGATGCTCGACGCACTCGAACCCGTCCTCGAACGCCTCACCACCGACAAGAAAGACGACGACCCGCTCTTACGCGGGCCACGCGGAGGCGTCCTCACCACCGCCACCGTCAGAGACGCCACCCGCTGGGATGACCTCGTCGCGGGCCTCAACCTCACCGGCCTCACCCGGCATGGGCTCCGGCACACCGGAGCGACCTGGATGGCCGACGCCGGCATCGCCCTGCATGTCCTCCAAGAGATCCTCGGGCATCAGTCGATCGAGACGACCAAGGGGTATCTGCACCCCGACCACCGCCACCTCGCCGAAGCTGCCAGGCAGGCCAACCAGTTCCTCTCCAAGACCCCCACGAGGAAGGATGCGAGCCGCCGCGACGGACCCCGTCTGTGACCACGAATGGAACCACGCTCCGACCCTCCCAGAAGGGGGCCGGAGCACCGTCGCGCCCGCGATTTGGTGCACCTCTCGGGCACCTTTTGGTGCACTCCACAGCCGAAGTCACTGAATGGAAGTGGACCAATGCGCGAACGAGCAGCACAGGCAAATGAGGGAAGTGGACCAGCCAGTGACCACCCTCAGAAACGACGAAGCCCTGGTGAAAATTGCTTCTCACCAGGGCTTTTTGTCGGGATGACAGGATTTGAACCTGCGACCCCTTGACCCCCAGTCAAGTGCGCTACCAAGCTGCGCCACATCCCGTTGTTTAGCTTTCGGACAGTCCCGCCGCTCTAACTCACCTGACCCCCAGTCAAGTGCGCTACCAAGCTGCGCTACAGCCCGCCCAAGTCATCCGGCCCCTCGCGAGAGGCCCTGACCCGAAGAAGTACGTTACCCGATCCGGGCCGTCTCGGCCAATCGGGCCCAGACCGTCCACCAGAAGCTGCCCCCCGCGCCCGACGGCAACTTTGCCCATCGGCGGGAAGTTTGCCGCCCGGCGCCGCACGGCAAACTTCCCGTCAGGCGGCAAACTCCCCAGCCACTACAGCCACACCCTCACCACGGCATCAGCCGCTCGAACACCTGCCGGATCATCCGGTGCCACCAGTGCCACTCATGTGCCACGTCGTGGCCCCAGTACTCGAACTCGTGCGGCACACCCTTCGCCGTCAGCACGGCATCCATCCACCGGGTCGAGGCCAGCAACTCCTCCTCCCAGGCGCCCTGCCCCACGCACGAGATGATCCGCCGATGCCTGTACATCCCGAGCCACGGGTGGTCGTCCGGCATGTTGGCCACGAAGTCGGCCGGCGAGTTGTCGAACGCCAACCCGGACGGCCCGTAGCCCATGAAATAGCTGCCCTCGAACAGGCCTGACAGCGAGACCATGACATCGAACAGCTCCGGCCGACGGAAGAAGCTGATGGCCGAATGGAAGCCGCCCATCGAGTTGCCCATCACCCACAACGGCGGCGACTCGTGGCCGCTCCACCAGCGGGCCTTCGGCACCATCTCGTTGACGACGTAGCGGTGGTAGCGCTCCTGCAGTTCCATCCGCGCCTGCCTGTCGCCGTCCACGTCGGACCACGACCAGTCGTCGACCGAATCGAGGCAGAACAGCTGCAGCCGCCCGGCATCGAGCCAGGGCCGCAGGGCCTCGACCATGCCGTGGTCCTCGTAGTCGTAGAAGCGGCCGTTCTGCGTCGGGAACACCAGGCACGGCTGGCCCCCATGCCCATACACCTTGAACTCCATGTCGTGGCCCAGGGACGAGCTGTGCTCACGATGGTAGGAAACCTGGGTCACCGGGTGCCCTCCACCGGCTGCGCCGTGGCCAGCACGTCAGCCACGAACGCATCGGCGGCCTCGTCGTCACGGGCCCGCAGCAGGAAGAACTCGTCGCCCATCTGCGGCACCATCATCTGCGGGTTGCGGCGGTGGCGCACCAGCTCGCCCGAATACTTCTCCAGCAACTCCGGGGTCGAGTGCACGTAATGCCGGTGGTCGCGGCGCCCGGCATAGACGCACACGCGCGGGTCGGCCTCGGCCAGGGTTGCGGCACCGGAATCGTGGCCGGTGACCAGGTCGGTGTAGATCTGGTAGACATCGCCCGCCCGGGCATGGTTGAACATGTCGAGCGTGAACCCGCCCGCGGGGCGCATGTTCACCTCGAGCCCGACGAAGTCGCCGACCGCGGCCAACCCCGGACGGGCCTCGTCCAGCTTGAAGAACTCAAGGTGCACGAACCGGTTGCGCATGCCGAAGGCCCTCGACGTGGCGCGGCCGAGGTCGCGCAGCTGGTCGGGCACGTCGGCCAGCACCCGGTAGGTCAGGTCGAGCCCCTGCAGCACCACATTCATGATCGACGGCGGCCATTTCGTGGCAGCCTCGAACACGGGCTCGCCGTCCGCGTCCAGGATCGCGTCATAGGAGTAGATGTCGCCCTCCAGGAACTCCTCCATGACATAGCTGCCCTCGGGGGCGTCCAGGAAGAACTCGGCAACGTCGTGGGCGTCCGACAACTTGTGCGTGCGGGTGGCACCCACACCCACCTCAGGCTTGACGATCACCGGGAACCCGACCTTCTCGGTGAACTCCCTTGCCGCAACCACATCGCTGACCTCGATCTGGCGGGCGGACGGCACCCCGGCACCGGCATAGATCGGCTTCATCGCGCGCTTTGACTTGATCGACGGGATCACGTCGATGCCGTGGCCGGTGGTGATGTGGTAGTCCGTGCGCAGCCGGGCATCGGTCTCGAGCCAGTGCTCATTGAACGACTCAACCCAGTCGATGCGTCCGTGCTGGAACGTCAGCCACGCCAGCGCGCGGTGCACCTGGGCGTAGTCCTCGAGGTCATCGACGCGGTAGTACTCGGTCAGCGACTGCTTCAGCCGTTCGGGCAGTTCGCCCCAGGGTGCATCGCCGATGCCGAGCACAGTGATGCCGGCTTCGGCGAGGTGCTCGCAGAAGTGGGCATTCGTCTCGGGAAAGCTCGGCGAGACACACACGAAATTCGTGGCCATGGGTGACCTCCTGTGCGGTACGAAGAGTACGCGTGACTGGTGGCCACGATTCTAGGGGCATCCACTGCTCCGACGGCGCCGATCCTCCAGGACGTGCTGGCTGCCCCGGGCCCGAGTATTTCCCATTCGGCACGCCGTGACCCATGGGCCATTAGGTTCGGCTGCAGCCGACCAGTCCGCGTCGGTCCAATCGGAAAATGAGGTCCCCTCCATGTCACTTTCCCTTCCTCCCTCCTCCCTGTCCAGGCGCTCCGCACTGCTGGGCGCCCTCGGCGTCGGTGTCGGCGCCATGGTGCCGATCCTGTCGGCCACCGACGCTCACGCCTACTCCACCACGGTCACGGCCAACTACCCCGTCCTGCGTGAAGGCTCGTCCGGGGTCGCCGTGCGCATTGTCCAGGGCATCACCCGGGCAGCCGTTGACGGCCAGTTCGGACCCGGCACCAAGTCGGCCGTCATCACTTTCCAGCGCAACCGGGGCCTGGTGGCTGACGGCATCGTCGGTGCTGCCACCTGGGGCGCCCTGCTCAACACGGTGCGCAGCGGCGACAACAACAACATCGTCCGCGGCGTGCAGGCACGCCTGTACATCACGGTCGATGGGGCGTTCGGCCCTGCCACCTATTCGGCCGTCGTGTCGTACCAGCGCAACAACGGCCTCACTGCTGACGGCATCGTCGGCCCCAACACCTGGGCCAGGATGGTCGGGGCCAGCAGCGGCAGCACCGGCAGCACCGGCCCGGTCGGCACCAGCCCGCGGAAGCTCTACACCAACGGTCGGCTGCCCTCGTCCGCGCTCGCCTCGGTCGGTTTCGGCGTCTGGCGGCTGTCGACCTATTGCGTCAACGACTTCAAGGCCATGAATGCAGCCTTCAAGGCGACGTTCGGCACGAACCTGCCGATCAGCAGCGGGTCTTCATCGGCGTACCGCACCTATGACGAGCAGGTCTACTTCTGGAACCTGTACCTGTCGGGCCAGGGCAACCTTGCCGCCCGTCCGGGCACGTCGAACCACGGCTGGGGGCTGGCCGTCGACATCGGCGTCGCACCGTACGGCTCGACGAAGTACAACTGGCTCAACGCCAACGCCGGGCGCTGGGGCTTCAACGACGACGTCAGCGGCGAACCCTGGCACTGGGCCTACCAGCGCTGAGCCAGCTGCACCGACCGAAGTCAGGCCGGCCCGGACGACAACAGTCGTCCGGGCCGGACCCCTCAGCTGCGGTTCTTGCGCTTCTCGCGTGCCCGCACCTGCACATGCACCGGGCTGCCGGCGAAGCCGAAGTCCTCACGCAGGCGCCGCTCGACGAACCGGACATAGCCCGGGTCGAACAGCCCCGAGGTGAACAGGATGAATGTGGGCGGGCAGGCCTGGGCCTGGGTGCCGAACAGGATGCGCGGCTGCTTGCCACCACGCACCGGGTGCGGGTGCGACGCGGCCACCCGGCCCAGGAAGGCATTGAGCTTTCCGGTGGGCACCCGGGTCTCCCAGCCGTCAAGGGCCATCTCGATGGCCCTCTCGAGCTTGTCGAGGTTGCGCCCGGTCAGCGCCGAGATGTTGACATGCGGCGCCCATGAGAAGCCGTGCACGTCTCGTTCGATCTCGCGGGTCAGGTAGTAGCGGCGCTCCTCGTCGGTGAGGTCCCACTTGTTGTAGGCGATCACCAGTGCCCGGCCGGCGTCCTCGACCATCGACAGGATCCGCAGGTCCTGCTCACTGATCTCTTCGGAGGCATCGATCACCACGATGCACACCTCGGCGCGTTCGATCGCGGTCTGGGTGCGCAGGCTCGCGTAGTACTCGTGCCCGGACGCCTCTTTGACCCGGCGGCGGATGCCCGCAGTGTCAATGAACTTGTAAACCGTGCCGGCGACCTCGACGAGTTCGTCGACGGGGTCGACGGTGGTGCCCGACATGTCCGAGACGACCACGCGCTGGGCCTTGGCGATCTTGTTCAGCAGCGACGACTTGCCGACATTCGGCTTGCCGACGATGGCCACCCGACGGGGGCCGCCGAGCACTGCCCCCGACTCGCGGGGGGCCTCGGGCAGGGCCTCGAGCAGGGCGTCGAGCATGTCGCCCGTGCCGCGGCCGTGCATGGCCGAGATGGCCCACGGCTGGCCCAGGCCCAGGTTCCACATGCTCGCGGCCTCGGACTCACCGCGCGCGTCGTCGACCTTGTTGGCGGCCAGCACCACCGGCTTCTTCGACCGGCGCAGCACCTGCACCACCGCCTCGTCCTCGTCGGTGGTGCCGATGGTGGCATCGACGACGAACAGCACGGCGTCGGCGGCCATGATGGCGAGTTCGGCCTGTTCGGCGATCTGGGCGGACAGGCCACGGGCGTCCGAGACCCAACCACCGGTGTCGACGAGCACGAAGTCGCGCCCGGCCCAGTTGGCGTCATAACTGACCCGGTCGCGGGTGACGCCGGGCACGTCCTGCACCACGGCCTCACGGCGACCAAGAATGCGGTTGACCAGCGTCGACTTGCCGACATTGGGGCGACCGACGACCGCGACCACCGGACGAGGCAGGCGCTCCTCGGGTTCGAACTCCCCCACGCCGAATTCGCCGGGGTCGAGGTCGAAAGCACCAGGCTCGTACTCGGACGGGTCGAAAGCTGGTGCGGCGTCAACAGGCTGGCTCGCGTCAACAGGCTCGGTCATCGGGAATTCCTTCGTGCTCGAGCCTGCGGCGCTCAGGCGCCGGGCAGGCTCATCTGCGTCAGGTCAACTGCCGCACGCACGTGCGCGTTGCAGACCTGCGCCAAGTATTGCGTGGCAGCGGCGACGTCGGCCTTGCGACGCGGCCATTCACGCATGGGGATGTGAACCTGTTCACCGTACACGATGTGCATCGACGACCCCAGCGGCGGCGTCGACTTCAGGTGCCCTGCGGGCACCCGGGTGCCCAGCAGCGCCACCGGGACGACGGGAGCCCCGGTGACCATCGCCAGGTAGGCCGCCCCGCCGCGCAACATGGTCATGTCGCCGGCCCCGCGCCTGCCCTCGGGAAAAATCGCCAGCACGCGGCCGTCATGCAGCACTTGCAGGCACCGCTTGACGGCCCGGTGGTCGATGTAGTCACGGCTCACCGGAATCTGTCCGGCGGCACTGAGCACGGGCCCCACGGGTGAGTCGAACAGTTCGCTCTTGGCCAACGCCAGCGCACGGGGGGTCTCGGCGACCAGCAGGGGCCCATCGAGGGTGCCGATGTGGTTCGCCGCCAGGATCACCGGACCGCTGGTCGGCACGTTCGCGGCGCCGTGCACCTGCACGTCCCACAGCGCATGCAGCGCCGCGCGGAAGACACCGCGCATTGTGGTGAGCATGCTCGTCCTCAGCGGCGGCAGGTCGTCCAACCGGGGAAGGTCGGGGGCGGCGGGCCTGGTCTGGACACGCCTGGTGATGTCTGCGGCCGTGAGGTCGAGCGTCATGTCACTCCTGGGGTGGTGTGGGCGCGAGCGAGCAGATGTGGTCGATGACCTGCTCGAGGTTCAGGTGGGTCGAATCAATCAGCGTCACCCCGTCGGCGGGGGTGGCGAACTCGCTAACGGTCGCGTCGTCGCGGTCGCGGCGCACGATCTGGTCGTGGGCGTCGGCGTCGTTCAGCTTGCCGTCCAGTTCTGCCTGGCGGCGGGCCATCCGGGCCCGGGGGTCGGCGACGAGCAGCACCCGCACCTCGGCCTGGGGCCACACCACAGTCGTGATGTCACGACCCTCGACGACGATGCGCTGGTCGGCGGCCTCGACCAGGGCACGCATCTGGTCGGTGAGCACGTCGCGCACGTGGGTATTGGTGGCCACGATCGAGACGTGCTGGCTGACCCGGGGTTCGCGGATCTCGTCGCTGACGTCGGTGCCGTCGAGCGAGATGGCCGGTGCTTCGGGATCGTCGGTCACCGTGAGTTCGACGGCGTCAGCCAGCGCGGCGATCTGTTCGGTCTGGTCGGGCTGCAGGCCCGAACGCAGGTACGCGACGGTGACGGCGCGGTACATCGCGCCCGTGTCCAGGTAGGCAAGCCCCAGCCGCTGGGCGACCCCGCGGGCAGTGGACGACTTGCCCGACCCGCTGGGCCCATCAATGGCGACCACGAGAGCAGTGGTGGTCTGTGCCTGCGGGTGTGCCACGACATTCACGCTAGAACCCCTTGTTTGACGAATCGGGAAACTGACACCTACAACCGGCCAACGGCAGTTGACCGGCAGGTGAACAATTCTGTCAGGTGTGACTGGCAGCAATCGCTGCGACGCCCGCCCGGGTGGTCCGCACGAGGTCTGCCGGGGCGAGACCGATGTCGAATCCACGTCGGCCGCCTGACACATAGATCGTGTCGTGGTCGAGCGCCGAGGCATCCAGCACCGTGGGCAGCGCCCGGCGCTGCCCCACTGGTGAGATGCCGCCGGCCACATAGCCCGACGACCGTTCGGCATCGGCGACAGCGGCCATCTCGACCTTCTTCACCCCGAGGGCGGTGGCCATGGCCTTGAGGTCGAGCGTGCGGTGCACCGGGACGATGCCGACGGCCAGGTGACCGCCGTTGCTGACCACGAGGGTCTTGAACACTTGGGCGGGGTCGAGACCGAGGGCCTCGGCAGCCTCCATGCCGTACGACGCGGCCGCCGGGTCATGGGCATAGGTGTGCTCGGTGAACGCGACACCCGCCTTCGTGAGTGCCACGGTGGCGGGGGTGCCGACGGAATGCTGCTTCTTGGCCATGCTGCCGTGCGCCCCTCAGGCGAGGTTCCAGCCGGCCGCGGTCATCCAGGTGCTCAGCCGGGCGGCCTCTTCGGGGGTGACGTCGATCGACAGGTAGCCGTACTGGCGTGACGGGTCGTGCTCGATGCTCAGGTCCTCCACGTTCACCCCGGCCTGCCCGATGTCGGTGAACAGCTTGGCGAGCATGCCGGGGGTGTCGGGGATCTGGATGGTGACCGTCACGAAGTCCTCACGCGCCAGGCCGTGCTTGCCCGGCAACGAGCGGGCGCCGGCTCGTCCACGCGCCAGGAACGCCTCGAGCGCATCAGGCTCGTCGAGCACCTGCAGCAGTTCGTCGAGGTCGGCACGCACCCCGGCGAGTTCTGCCCGCACGGCTGACCGATTGCCCCACAGGATCTGACGCCACAGCGCGGGGTCGGACCCCGCGATGCGGGTGACGTCGCGGATGCCCTGCCCTGCCAGAGGCAGGTGGTGGGTGGGCACCTCGCGCAGGTGCCCCGCGGTGAGGATGCTCATCAGGTGCGGCACGTGCGAGACCTGGGCGACGGCCTGGTCGTGCTCGACCGGGTCGAGCCAGACCACCCGGGCACCGCAGATCTCGGCCAGGGCCACAACCCGGCCAACATGCTCGGCGGGGTTCTGCGCCGTGGGGGTGATCACCCAGGTGCGGTCGATGAACAGGCTCGCATCGGCAGTGAGCGGCCCGGTGAACTGCGACCCGGCCATGGGGTGCGAGCCGACATACCGGCCGGCATCCTCAGCATCAATGGACTCGATGATGATCGCTTTGACCGAGGCAACATCGGTGACGGTGGCATTCGGGAACCGGTCGAGCGCATCGTCGACGACGCCCGGCACCGTGGCCGGTGGCGTCGCGACGACCACCAGCTCGACCGCGTCGGGTGGTGCAGCGGTGACCACACCGGCGCCTCGTCCGGCGGCGACGATCGCGTGGCTGGGCACGCGGTCCTCGAGGTGCACGGTGATACCCGCAGCGGTCAGCGCACAACCGACAGAAGCCCCGACCAGACCGGCACCGATGATGACGACGGGCCCTTGCAGCGTGGTGACAGGGGGCGTTGACTGGTCATCGGGCACCCGCCCATCCTGCCACTGGTGACCTGCCGGGCCGCTCACTGCCCGCCGCGCTGCACGAAGCTGCGCACGTAGCCCTCGGGGTTGCGTTCGATCACCGCGTCGATCTGGTCGAGCAGGTCGTCGATGGACGCCCCCTGCTGCTGTGACTGGCCCTGGGGTGTGGCGGACAGCAGGATGTCGTCGTCGGCCCTGTGCTGGCCGCGACGCTGCTCGAACTGCTGCTCATTCGCCACGAAATCAGTCTAGGGGTGGCCACAACGGGGTGCTGGCAAGCTTGGTTCATGACGACCTTTCATCTTGCCCGGGTCTATGACGCGCATGAGCCTGCCGACGCGATGCGGGTGCTGGCTGACCGGCTGTGGCCGCGCGGGGTGTCCAAGGCCGAGGCCGCCCTCGACCTGTGGGCCAAGGACGTCGCCCCGAGCACCGACCTGCGCCACGAGATCCATGGTCACGAGTCGGTGACTGACGAGGATTACGCCACCTTCCGAGCCCACTACCTGGCCGAACTCGAGGCCAACGGTGAGGCCGTCGATGCCCTGGTGGCGGCGGTGCGCGGCCACGACGACGTGGTGCTGCTGACTGCGACGAAGGACCCTGCACGCAGCCAGCTGCCGGTGCTGCGAGAGGTGCTCGTCGAGCGATTGGGGTGAGCGCCGTCAACTCCCCCAGGGGTCGGGCAGGTCGACCCAGTCGATGCCCCGGTCACTGGCGATGCCGAGCTGGGCCCAGTCGGCCCGCACCACGCGCCCCTGGTGCTGGGTGAGCAGCCGTGCGCGCACCTGTGCGCGGGTGCCGGACGGCGGGGTGAGCATGGCGGCCCGCACCTCGGCTGGCCCCACCAGCATCTGCAGCCGCCCGGCCGCGGCCACCTTCAGCCCCAGCCCCCGTGCGGGGTCGAGTTCATGCCACTGCAGGTCGACGGCCTGCGCCTGCGGGCCGTCGAGCCCCCAGCCGTGCCGGCGGCCGAGGCCCTCGAGAAGGGCCAGCTTTGCGGCCCAATCGACGCGGTCGGCGAGCAGGTGCGGGTCGCGGCGCGCATCGTCAAGCAGCCCGGCCCAGTGCTGCAGCACCAGTGCGCCGTCCGCGATCGTGCCGGCGTATGGTGCGGACGCCTCGAGGTAGAGCTGTTGCAGGTCGAGCGCCGAGCGGTCGACGCCGTCAGTGCACGGCTGGCGTGTCGTGAGTGTAAGGCCGCGTGAGAAGGCACGGATCGCCGCCAGCGGGTCGACCAGCCGCGGTACCCGGCAGGTGCCCGCGGCAATCGCCGCGCACACCAGTGCCGTCGCGCCCACCTTCACCAGGGTGGCGACGTGGGCGAGGGTGGCGTCCCCGGTGATCACATGCAGCCGGCGCCAGCGGGTGCGGTCGGCGTGGGGTTCGTCGCGGGTGTTGACGAGCGGGCGGCGCACGGTGGTCTCGATGCCCTCGAGGCGCTCCATGAAGTCGGCGCGCTGGCTGGTCTGGAACCCCGGCTGTTCACCGTGCTGGCCCAGCCCGACCCGCCCGGCGCCGACGAGTACGACGCGGCTGACCAGGTGCCCGGTCAGCTGTGCCACGACATCGTCCCAGGGCAGTGCGCGCGGCAGCAGGTAGTTCTCGTGGTAGCCGTAGGAGCGGCCCTTGCCGTCGGTGTTGTTGCGGTGCAGCACGACCGGCCGCCCCAGTGCCTGGCCGAGGCGCGTCGCCGCCGAGGACAGCAGCGCGTCGCCGGCGAGTTCCCACGTCAGCACGTCCGTGGCCGAGGCGCATTCGGGGCCTGAGTACTCGGGATGGGCATGGTCGACATAGACGCGAGCGCCGTTGCCAAGCATCCGGTCGAGGTGGCCGATGCCCAGCCCCTCGACGCGGGTCACGACCCCCTCAGAGAGCATCACGGGGTTCACCGGGGTGCCGTCGGCGACCCCGATGCCGTACTCGATCTCACTGCCCATGACCATGACCGGCAGCCTACGACGGCCGCGCCAGACCCGCCCGGTAGGCTCGTCCCATGCCGAAGCCCGCCGCCGCCGACACCACCGCGCCCGACCAACGGCCCCCGAAGCAGTACGCGATCATCATCGATGCGCTGCTGGTGCTGGTCTTCGCCACGATCGGGCGGGCCACCCACGGCGAGTCCATCGCCCCCGTGCAGGTCGCCTCGACGGCGTGGCCGTTCATCACCGCCCTGCTGGTCGCGTGGGCCGTCATGCTGATTCGCAAGCGTCCGCACCTGGGCGTCGGCGCGGGGCTGTTCGTGTGGTTCACCACCTGGGTCGGCGGCCTGGCGCTGCGGGTGACCGGCGGTGACACCGCCGCGACGGCGTTCATCATCGTCGCGGGTGTGGTGCTGCTGGTGTTCCTGGTCGGCTGGCGCGCGATCGCGCTGGTGCTCGACCGACGCACCTCAGTCGCGCACGAGTGAGCGCACCCACACAATCCGCTCACCGCGACGCCCGCTGATCCTGGCCCAGTCATCCGGGCTGGTGAGGTTGGCCAGGTCTTCGTTCTCGTGGAACTCATCGCGCGCCGCCCGCAGCAGCCCGTCGCGGGTGACTCCCCCGCCGCCGCCCGCCAGTTCGACCTTGATCGCATACCGCTTGGCCCGGTCGACGATGTTGCGCAGCATCGCACCTGAGGCGAAGTCGGCGAAGTACAACACCTCGCTGCCGCCGTGGGCGTACTCGACCTCGAGGAACTCGTTGCGCTCGTCGCGGGCATAGACATCGGCCACGACAACGTCGATCAGCTGTTTGGCCGTGCCACCCGACAATGGCACCCGCGCGTCCAGGTATTTCGACATGATGTCGTGCGCCGCCTCGGCGTCCGGGCGGTCCAGTTTGATCTTCACGTCCAGCCGGCCCGCCCGCAGGATCGCCGGGTCGATCATGTCCTCACGGTTCGACGCGCCGATGACGATCACGTTGTCCAGGCCCACGACGCCGTCCAGTTCGCTCAGCAGCTGCGGCACCACGGTCGACTCGACGTCGGACGAGATGCCCGACCCGCGGGTGCGGAACAGCGCATCCATCTCGTCGAAGAACACGATCACCGGCCGCCCGGACGAGGCATGCTGGCGGGCCCTCTCAAAGATCAGCCTGACCTGCCGCTCGGACTCCCCCACGTACTTGTTGAGCAGTTCGGGGCCCTTGACGTTGATGAAGATGCTGCCCGGTTCGCCGCCGGCGGCGTGCAGCTGCGCCCCCAGCGAGCGCGCCACGGCCTTCGCGATCATGGTCTTGCCGCAGCCCGGCGGCCCGTAGAGCAGCACCCCCTTGGGCGGGGTCAACCGGTAGGCGGCGAACCGGTCGCGGTGCAGGAACGGCAGCTCCACCGCATCGTGGATCGCCTCGATCTGGGGCGCCAACCCGCCGATGTCGGCATAGGTCACGTCGGGCACCTCGGTGAGCACCAATTCTTCGACCCGCTGCCGGGTGACCACCTCAAGGGCCAGGCCCGGGCCCCGCTCGACCCGCACCGAATCACCGGCCGCCGCACCCGCGGCCCCTGCCACCAGCCGCACCCGCACCTCGTCCTGCCCGAGCGCCACGATCGCCTGGCCGTCGGCGGCCTCGACCACCCGGCCGATCTCACCGCTCGGGTCGGCGTCGGGACGATGCGCCGTGATCACCAGCGACTCGTTCAGCAGCACCAGGTCACCGATGGCCAGCGCGGACAGGTCGACATCACCCGCGGCCACCACCCGCATGGGTCGTCCAAGCACGAACACGTCGACGAACTCGTCGACCACGCCCAGCACCCGGCCCCTGGTCAGCGGCGGCGACCCGAGCCGGTCGAGCGTCTCGCGCATCGTCACCAGCTGGGTGCGGGCCTCGCGCAGGGTGCGGGTCAGCGTTTCGTTCTGCGCGGCCAGGGCCTTCGCCTCGGCACGCGCCTCGGTGAGGCGGCGTTCCAGCGGCGGCTCTGTCATGGGGGCAACACTACTCAGCGGGTTGCTCGACACCCGCGGGGCGTGGCCCCGTGTAATCCGGTCCGTAGGCGCCGGGTGCCGGACGACGCTTGCGCGCCGGTGCCGTGATGCCGGGGGCCAGCCTGCGGCTGATCACCAGGAAGCCGGTGTGCGGGCTGGTGCCGTGCCCCGGGCGGATGGCCAGCCCTTCGGCGTGCCAGTCGCGCACGCTGACCTCGGTGAGGCTGGGTTCGGTGAACCCGCCGTGCACGCGCAGGGTGTCGGCGACCCGGCCCAGCTGGGTGGCGGTCGCGACATAGCAGCACAGCACGCCGCCGGGTTCCAGCACCTTGCCCACAGCGTCGATGCACTCCCACGGGGCCAGCATGTCCAGGATCACCCGGTCGACCGGCTCTTCGCGAATCTCGTCGACCAGGTCGCCCACGGTGATCGTCCAGGCCGGGTGCTCACGGCCCAGGAACGATTCGACATTGCGCCTGGCGACCTTGGCGAAGTCCTCGCGGCGCTCATAGGACGACAGCCTGCCCCCGGCCCCGATGGCGCGCAGCAGTGACAGGCTCAGCGCACCCGAGCCGACCCCTGCCTCGAGCACCCGCGCGCCGGGGAAGATGTCGGCCCACATCACGATCTGGGCGGCGTCCTTGGGGTAGATGACGGCGGCCTCGCGCGGCATCGTCGTGGTGAACTCGCTCAGCAGCGGCCGCATCACCATGAACTTCAGCCCACCCACCGTGGTGGCCACGATGCCCTCGGGTTGACCGATGATCTCGTCGTGGTCGAGCCCACCCTTGGTGGTGTGGAACGTCTTGCCCGGCACCAGCACCAGCGAATGCCTGCGTCCCTTCGGGTCGGTGAGGGTGACGCGCTCACCGGGCAGCAGCGGCCCACGGCGCACCCCGGACAGGGTTGCGGTCTCGTTGTAGCGGTCGCCGACGAGCTCGTCGAGCCAGCGCAGGTCGACCCCGGCCATGGTCGAGACGACCACCCGGCCCTGGGTTTCGTGCAGCTCGCCCTCGGCGGGGCAACCGACGACCACGGCGCCGGCTGCCTCACCGGCGATGGCGCCGGGGTCTGAGTCCTCGACCACGACGCACTTGCGGATGTCGACGCCGAGCCGCTGCGCGGCGAGCTGGTAGGGCTCGGGGTGCGGCTTGAGGTTGCGTGGCACCTCGTGGGTGATCACCACCCCGAACTGGTCGTCAGGCAGTCGTGGTAACACGGCGTCGGTCATCAGCTTCGGGCTGGACGTCACCACGGCACAGGGCACACCGGCGGCGCGTGCCTCGGCCAGCAGCTCGAGGATGCCGGGGCGGAAGTCGGGCTGCAGGTCGCGCACCGCCGCCACCACCCGCTCGGAGAGCTCGCGCTGCAGGTCTTCGGGGCTCGTCTCGGTGTCGCCGAGGTCGTCGAGCATCAGCCGCACGGTGCTCTGCACGGTGTGGCCGTTGCGGGCGGCGGCGTCCTCGTAGGTCCAGTGGCCGCCTCGTTCGCGCATCATCTCGACCTCGACGTCGCACCACACCGGCTCGGTGTTGACGAGGGTGCCGTCGAAGTCGAACAGCAGCGCCTCGAGGTGCTGGGGCTGGTGCGGGGTGTCAGCGGGCATTGAAGTACTTGGCCTCCGGGTGGTGGACGACGATCGCATCGGTGGACTGCTCGGGGTGCAGCTGGAGCTCCTCGGACAGGCTCACCCCGATCCGGGACGGGTCAAGTAACTGCACGAGCAGTTCACGGCTCTCGAGGTCAGGACAGGCCGGGTAGCCGAAGCTGTACCGCGAACCCCGGTAGGCCTGGTCGCGGATGGCGGCATCGACCGCGCCGTCATCGCCCGACAGCCCCAGTTCAGCACGCACCCGGGAATGCCAGAACTCGGCCAGGGCCTCGGTCAACTGCACGCTCAGGCCGTGCAGTTCGAGGTAGTCACGATAGGAATTGGCCTCGAACAGCTTCGCCGTTTCCTGCGCCACGCGCGGTCCCATGGTCACCAGCTGCATCGCGAAGGTGTCGGGCCCGAACTCGGCTGCCTCGGCCTCGTCCCGGAAGAAGTCGGCCAGGCAGAGCCGCTTGTCGCGGCGCTGCCGGGGGAAGGTCCAGCTGCCGACCTCGCGGCTGTGATCGTCGGGGTCGAGCACCACCAGGGTCTGCTCGCGGCTGAACACCGGGAAGTAGCCATGTACCACCCCGAACTCACCGATGCCCTCGGCCCTGATGCGGTCGAGCCACATGCGCAGGCGCGGACGGGCCTCGGTCTCGACGAGTTCTTCGTAGCTGGGGCCGTCCTTCGTCGAACGCAGGCCCCACTGGCCCATGAACGTGGCCCGCTCGTCGAGCCAGCCCACGATGTCGTTCAGGGCGATGCCCTTGGTGACGCGCGTGCCCCAGAACGGCGGGGTCGGCACGTCGACGCTGCCCGGCACCGGACGGGCCACATCGGAACGGCCAAGGTCTTCGGCTTCGGCGACCTCGACCAGCGACCCGCGGGCGGTGCGGCGGCGGCGCGGCTCGGGCAGGGTGGCACCCGGCACACCCTTCTTGACGGCCATCACGGCATCCATCAGCGACAGGCCCTCGAAAGCGTCCTTGGCATAACGCACCTCGCCCTCGAACATGTCGTTGAGGTCCTCTTCGACATAGGCGCGGGTGAGCGCGGCGCCACCCAGCAGCACCGGGTAACGGCTGGCCAGCCCGCGGGCATTGAGCTCGGCGAGGTTGTCCTTCATCACCATGGTCGACTTCACCAGCAGGCCAGACATGCCGATCGCGTCGGCCCGGGCGGCCTCGGCGGCCTCGATGATCTCGGTGATGGTCTTCTTGATGCCGATGTTGACCACGGTGTAGCCGTTGTTCGACACGATGATGTCGACCAGGTTCTTGCCGATGTCGTGCACGTCACCCTTGACGGTGGCGAGCACGATGGTGCCCTTGCCGTCGTCGTCGGCCTCGACCTTTTCGATGTGCGGCTCGAGGTGCGCCACGGCCCGCTTCATGGTCTCGGCCGACTGCAGCACGAACGGCAACTGCATCTGGCCCGACCCGAACAGCTCACCGACGGTCTTCATGCCCGCCAGCAGGTCGACGTTGATGATGTCGAGCGCAGGCTTGGTGGCCAACGCCTCGTCGAGGTCTTCGTACAGGCCGCGGTCGTTGCCATCGACGATGCGCTGGGCCAAGCGCTCGTCCAGCGGCAGTGCCAGCAGCGCGGCGTCGCGCTCGGCCTTCATGGACGCAGCACTGACACCCTCGAACAGTTCGAGGAACCGCTGCAGCGGGTCGTAGCCCTCGCGGCGGCGGTCGTGGACCATGTCGAGGGCGACCTGGCGCTGCTCTTCGGGAATGCGGTCCATCGGCACGATCTTGGCGGCGTGGACGATGGCCGAATCGAGCCCGGCGGCCACTGCCTCGGCCAGGAACACCGAGTTCAGCACGATGCGGGCGGCCGGGTTGAGCCCGAACGAGATGTTCGAGACGCCGAGCGTGGTGCGCACCCGGGGGTGGCGGCGCTTGAGCTCGCGAATCGCGTTGAGCGTCTCGAGGCCATCGCGGCGGGTCTCCTCCTGACCGGTGCCGATCGGGAAGGTGAGGCAGTCGACCAGGATGTCACCCTCGTCCATGCCCCAGTTGGCCGTGAGGTCGTCGATCAGCCGCTCGGCGACCTGCACCTTCCATTCGGCGGTGCGGGCCTGGCCCTGCTCGTCAATGGTCAGCGCCACCACGGCGGCGCCGTGCTCGGCGATCAGCGGCATCACCCGGGCGAACCGCGACCCCGGTCCGTCGCCGTCCTCGTAGTTGACGGAGTTGATGATGCAGCGCCCGGCAAGTGCTTCCAGACCGGCCTCGATGACCTCGGGCTCGGTCGAGTCGAGCATGATCGGCAGGGTCACCGCCGTGTCGAACCGGCTTGCGATCTGGCGCATGTCCTCGGCACCCGGACGACCCACGTAGTCGACGCACAGGTCGATGATGTGGGCGCCGTCGCCCGACTGGCCGCGGGCGATCTCGACCATCTCGTCGAGGTTGCCGGCCAGCAGCGCCTCACGGAAGGCCTTCGAACCATTCGCATTGGCCCGTTCGCCGACGGCCAGGTAGCTGGCGTCCTGGGCGAAGGGCACGTCGAGGTAGAGCGAGCTGACGGCGTTCTCGGGGCTCGGCTCACGAGGCGCCACGTCTCGTCCACCCACCCGTTCGACCACCTGGCGGATGTGCTCGGGCGTCGTGCCGCAGCAGCCGCCCACCAGGCTCATGCCGTAGTCAGCGCAGAACCGCTCGGTGGCATCAGCAAGCTCGCCCGGGGTCAACGGGTACTTGGCGCCGTCGGCGGTCAGCATGGGCAGGCCGGCGTTCGGCATCACCTCGATGCCGATGCGGGCGTGCTGGCTCAGGTGGCGCAGGTGCTCGGACATCTCGGCGGGGCCGGTGGCGCAGTTGAGGCCGATCAGGTCGATGCCCAGCGGCTCGAGCGCGACCAGGGCGGCGCCGATCTCGGAGCCCATCAGCATCGTGCCGGTGGTCTCGATGGTGACGTTGACGAAGATCGGCAGGTCGACACCGGCGGTGGCGCGGGCCCGCTTGGCACCGATGACAGCGGCCTTGGCCTGCAGCAGGTCCTGGCTGGTCTCGATCTGCACACCGTCGATGCCGCCGCGGATCATGGCCTCGACCTGCGCCTGGTAGGCGTCACGGATGGCCCGGAAGTCGACCTGCTGCAGGCTCGGCAGCTTCGTGCCGGGGCCCATCGACCCGAGCACCCAGCGGGGACGGTCCGGGGTGGTGAAGCGGTCGGCGGATTCACGGGCGATGCGGGCCGAGGCCTCGGCAATGGCTTCGAGCTGGTCGACGATGCCGTACTCGGCCAGCGCGGCCAGGTTGGCGCCGAAGGTGTTGGTGAGCACGAGGTCGCTGCCCACCTCGAAGTACGCATCATGGATGGCGCCGACGACGTCGGGGCGGGTCAGGCTGAGCACCTCATTGCAGCCCTCGTGGCCCAGGAAGTCCGTCTCGATGTCAAGCTCGACGCCCTGCAGCATCGTGCCCATCGCCCCGTCGGCAACAAGAACACGATGACCAAGGGCACGCCGCAGCGTTTCGACACGAGTTTCAGACATGCCCTGCAGCCTAGTCGGTGGGCCGCTGCGGGCCCGGTCGTGACCGCTTGGGGGGACGCCCGGCGCCGCCCGGCAGCGTTAGGCTGGGCGAATGGAGCTTGATCCCTCGTCCCTGCGCCAGCCCGCCGCGCTGGCCGCCTTTCGGGGTTGGAACGATGCCGGCGAGGCGGCCAGCTCTGTCGTGACGCACCTGGTCAGGCACCACGATGCCGAAGTGTTGCTGGCCTTTGACGAGGGCTACTACGACCTGAAGCAGACCCGTCCGCTGGTGGTGACCAAGCCCGGTGGCACGCGTGAACTGCAGTGGCCCAAGACCGTCGTGATGCTGTGCCGCACCGCCCAGCGCGACCTGCTGGTGATCATCGGCGACGAGCCCAATTTCGACTGGGTCGACTTCTGCCACGAGATCCTCACGACGGTGATGCACCACCACGCCACCCCGCTGGTGGTGCTGGGGGCGATGAACTCCGACGAGCCCCACACCCGTCCGCTGCCGGTGTCGGTCGATGCCACCAACCCCGACCTGGTCTGGGGCCTGGGTGCCGAAGAGGCGAACTACACCGGTCCGACGGGCATCACGGGGGTGCTGTCGCACCTCGCCGCCGACGAGGGCGTCGACACGGTGTCGATGTGGGCGTCGGTGCCCTATTACGGCCCGGACGGGGAATGCCCCAAGGCCACGTTGGCGCTGGCGCGCCGGGTCTCAGAGGTGCTGGGCGTCGACTTCGACTTCGCCACGCTCGAGAAGGCTGCCGACACGTGGCAGGAAAACGTGACCCAGCTGGTCGAGGCCGATGCAGACCTGTCGCAGTACGTGCGCTCGCTCGAACAGAACTATGACGACCAGCTCACCGCGACGAGCGGTGAGGACCTTGCCGCCCAGATCGAGAAGTACCTCTGGGAGGGCGGCAAGGGTTCGGGTTCGGGGTCAGCCAGCTGACGGGACGGCCTTCTCGGCCAGGCTGCGCAACTCGTTGACCATCGCGTCGGGGTCTTCGGCGCGGTAGACGGCCGACCCGGCGACGAAGGTGTCAGCGCCTGCCTCGGCACAGCGGGCGATGGTCTCGACCGAGACTCCCCCGTCGACCTGGATGCGGATCTGCTGGCCGGTCCTGTCGGCCAGCTCGCGGGCCCGGCGGATCTTGGGCAGCACCTGGTCGAGGAACTTCTGGCCGCCGAAGCCGGGCTCGACGGTCATCAGCAGGATCATGTCGAGTTCAGCCAGCATCTCGGCGTAGGGCTCGATGGGTGTGGCGGGCTTGAGCGCCATCGACGACTTGGCGCCCAGGGCACGCAGTTCACGGGCCAACCGGATCGGTGCCGCCGCGGCCTCGACGTGGAAGGTGATGGTCTCGGCACCGGCCTCGGCGAACGCGGGCGCCCAGCGGTCGGGGTCCTCGATCATCAGGTGGATGTCGAGTTCCTTGTCGGTGGTGGCACGGATCGCCTCGACGACCGGCAGGCCAAGGGTGAGGTTCGGCACGAAGTGGTTGTCCATGACGTCGACGTGGATGCCGTCGGCGCTGGGGATGCGGCCGATCTCACCGCCGAGGTTGGCGAAGTCGGCGTTCAGGATGCTCGGTGTGATCTTCATGCCCATGGGCTCAGCCTATCGGTCAGCTGGGCTTGCGCAGCAGCGCCCCGAACATCGCGTCGGTGCGGTGTCGGTGTGGCCACAGCTGCACCATCCGGGCATCACCCGGGTGCCCCGCCCCGGGCACGTCGGGCAGCAGCGCAGGCGCGTCCAGCAGTTCGGCGCCGGGCGTGCGGTCGAGGAAGGCCCTGACCTGGTCGATCGTCTCGGCCGGGTGCGGTGAGCAGGTGACATAGGCGAGCACTCCCCCGGGGGCGACGCTGCGCCAGGCGGCATCGATGAGTTGGCGCTGCAGCGCGACCAGTTCGTCGAGGTCGTCGGTGGTGCGCCGCCAGCGTGATTCCGGACGACGCCGCAGCGAGCCCAGGCCAGTACAGGGCACGTCGGCCATGACCCGGCCGAACGAGCCGGGCTGCCATGCCGGTCGGGTGCCATCGGCAGCCACCACGGCCCAGCCGTCCTGGTAGGCGGACAGGGCCTTGCGCACCAGGTCGGCCCGGTGCGGGGCACGTTCGCCCGCCAGTAGCCACGTGTCCCGCTGGCGGGCCAGGCCCGTCAGCAGCGCGGCCTTGCCGCCGGGGCCCGCACACAGGTCGAGCCACGGCAGCCCTGCAGCATCACGTGAGGTGGGTGCCAGCGACGCGAGCCAGGCCATCAGCTGGCTGCCCTCGTCCTGCACCCCGACCTGGCCGCGGCGCACCTCGCGCAGGTCGGACGGGTTGCCCGCGCGGTGCAGGCCGAAGGGGCTGAAGGTTGTCGGCGTGGCATCGGGCGCGTCGACCTGGTCTCGCTCGACGAGTCCGGGACGCACCACCAGGGTGGGCACCGGCGCGACATTGTTGGCCTCGAGGGCGGTCCGTGCCTCGTCCCCGAGCAGGTCTGCATAGACCTCGGTGATCCAGCGCGGGTGGTGGGTCGCGGTCGCGAGCGCGTCGACGGGGTCGGGGGCTGCCTCGCTGAGCAGCGTGACCCACTCGTCCAGGTCGTGGGCGGCCACCTTGCGGGCAATGGCATTGACCACACCGGTGACCCGCTGGCCGACGGCGTCGCGGGCCAGTTCGACGCCGGCATCGACCGCCGCGTGGGTCGGGGTGCGCATCGAGAGCAGTTCATGGGTCGTCAGGCGCAACACCGTCACGACTGCGGGTTGCAGGCTGCTCAGCGGTCGTCCACCTGCGGTTTCGAGCACGCGGTCATAGGTGCCGAGCAGCCGGGCGGTGCCATTGACGAGCTCGGTGCAGACCGCCGACTGCTGGGCGTCCATCCGGTGCTTCGAGAGCACCTGGTTGAGCGCCAGGTTGGCATAGGCGTCCTTGGTGGCGACCTGGAACAGCGCCTCGAAGGCCGCCAGCCGGGCCGGTGACGACCGATGACGGCCGCGTTGCGACATGCGAAAACTCTTCTCTGACAAGGCTTGTCTAGACAGGTATGGTGCGCCTAGGGTTGAGATACCGCGCCCGCTGAGGGGCAGCGGTGGACGCCACCCGGGGCAATGCCGCCCAGTCTATGAGAGGTAGTCATGAAGAAGCTCATCAACCATCCCGAAGACGTGCTCAATGAGTTCATGCGCGGCTTCAGCATCGCCCACAAGGACCTCGTCGAGTACAAGACCGACCCCGTGCACTTCCACCGCGCCGGTGGGGCCGTGCAGGGCAAGGTTGGCCTGATCTCGGGTGGTGGCTCGGGCCACGAACCGCTGGGTGGCGGCTACGTCGGCCGCGGCATGCTCGACGCCGCAGCCCCGGGTGCATTCTTCAGCTCGCCGACCCCCGACCAGATCCTCGCGGCCACCCAGGCTGCCGACGGCGGCGCGGGTGTGCTGCACCTGGTGCTCAACTACACCGGCGACATCCTGAACTTCGAGATGGCCGCCGAGATGGCCGAGGCCGAGGGCATCGAGGTCACCAGCGTGGTCATCGACGATGACGTCGCCGTCGAGGACTCGACCTGGACCGCTGGCCGGCGCGGCGTCGCTGGCGCCATCACCGCCATGAAGATGACCGGTGCCGCGACCGACCTGGGCTACGACCTGGCCCGCACCACCGAGGTCTGCAAGAAGATCAACGACTCGATGGGCACCATGGGTCTCGCGCTGAGCGCCTGCACCGTGCCGACCGCCGGTAAGCCCTCGTTCGACCTGGCTGACGACGAGATCGAACTCGGCATCGGCGTGCACGGCGAGCCCGGTGTCAAGCGGGTCAAGATCATGCCCGCCGACGACATCACCGACGTACTGGTCGATGCCGTGGTCAAGGACCTCAAGCTCGAACGCGGTGAGGACGTGCTGCTGTTCATCAACGGCCTGGGTGCCACCCCGCTGTCCGAGCAGTACATTCTGTACAACCACGCATGGGACAAGCTCGATGCGCTCGGTGTGAACGTCACGCGCAGCCAGGTCGGCAACTACTTCACATCCCTCGAGATGGCAGGCGCGTCGATCACTATCATGCGTCTGGACGAAGAACTCACCACCCTGTTCGATGCACCGGTGCACACCGCGGGATGGCGCGCAGGCGCCTGAGGAAGGACATTTCATGACAGACACTCTCGGAGCAGCCTGGGCACGCGACTGGGTCGTGCGCTCGGCGGACGTGATCAAGAAGCAGCGCGAAGAACTCACCGACCTCGACCGCGCCATCGGTGACGGGGACCATGGGGCCAACCTCGACCGCGGCTTCACCGCTGTGCTGGCCAAGCTCGAGGGCACCGAGGCCGCCACGGTTGAAGAGGTGCTGAAGCCGGTCGCGATGACGCTCATCTCGACCGTCGGTGGTGCCTCGGGTGCGCTGTACGGCACGGCGTTCCTGCGGGCTTCGAAGGCCGGCGCCGCCGACCTTGATGCCGCGGGCGTCGTGGCGCTGTTCCAGGCTGCGGTTGACGGCATCGTCCAGCGCGGCAAGGCCGAGGTCGGCGAGAAGACCATGATCGATGCGTGGACGCCGGCACTGGCCGCGGGCAACGAAGCCGTGGCGGCGGGCAAGTCGCCGGCCGAGGTGCTGGACGCGATGGCCACGGGTGCTGCCGAGGGTGCTGCCGCCACCGAACCGCTGGTGGCCAAGAAGGGTCGCGCGAGCTACCTGGGCGAGCGTTCGGCCGGGCACCGTGACCCGGGCTCGCAGTCGACGGCCTACCTGCTGCGCGCCGCAGCCGATGCCGCGGCGGCCTCGTGAGGTCACGCTGACCTGCTGACAGCAGTGGCGATGCCCCGGACCACCTGGTGGTGGCCGGGGCATCGCTGTGTCGGCTCAGTTCAGCGTCTGCTCAGTTCAGCACCGAAGCGTCGGTCAGGTGCACACCGCGGGCCCAGGCCGCGCCCTCCATGGCGCGTTTGCCGGCGGCCTTGACCCGCACCAGTTCGAGTGGGCTCGTACCGGTGCCGACCCACAGGGTGCGCTTGTCCGCCGTCAACTGACCGGGGGCCAGGTGGGGCGCGCGGCGCGGGTCGCTGCTCGCGGCGACCTGTTCGATCTTGAAGACCTCGTCACCGAGCATGCCCCAGGCACCGGGCACGGGGGTCACGGCACGGATCTGCCGGGAGACGGTCGCGGCGTCCTGGGTCCAGTCGATGTGGGCGTCGTCGGTGGAAATCTTGGCCGCCAGGGTGACGCCCTCGTCACCCTGCTCGACCGGCTCGATGCCGGCCGCGATGTCGTCAAAGGTCTGCACCATCAGCGGCCCGCCGGCGTGGGCAAGTTCGTCGAGCAGTTGGCCCGACGTGGCGGTCGAGCTGATCATCATCGTGATGCTGCGATGGATCGGCCCGGCATCCAACGCCTTGACGATGCGGAACGTCGTGGCACCCGTCTTCAGGTCACCGGCCAGGATCGCCCGCTGCACGGGTGCCGCACCGCGCCAGCGCGGCAGCAGCGAGAAGTGCAGGTTGATCCAGCCCTGCGGCACCAGGTCGAGCGCTGACTGCGGCAACAACGCGCCATAGGCCACCACGGCGACCGCCTCGACGTCCCACCCACGCAGCGCGTCCTGGAAATCCTGCTCGCGGGGGTGTGCCGGCTTGAGCACCGGCAGGCCAAGCTCTTCGGCGCGGGCGGCCACCACCGAGGGCTGCAGCTTCTTGCCGCGGCCCGTGGGGGCGTCCGGACGCGTGATGACACCGACGACCTCATGGTGCGACTCGACCAGTTCGTCGAGCACGGTGGCGGCGACCTGTGGGGTTCCGGCAAAAGCAATCCTCATGATGCCTGCCAGACTATCCAGCGCAGCGCGCTACCCGAGCGCATTCGGGTCGACCTGGGTGCGCAACGCGGGCGCATGCCGCGCCGAACCCACCGCCAGACCTGCCTTCACCCGTCGGACGAGTTCCTGACCCGACTCCGGTGGCACCCGCAGGGTCAACCGCTGCAGTTCACCCGAACCGGCCTCGCGCAGGGCCTGTGGCAGGGCGCTGGTGAGCGGCACGGGGCCGAGCACGTCGAGGTGCTCCAAGGGCTCGACGACCTCGGCTCCGGGCAACAGGCCAGGTTCGGGCAGCAGCCTCGCCGCCGCGACCAGTGTGTCGATGGCCTCGGCGGTGCCGTCCAATTGCACGAACCGCCGCGCGGGCGGGAAGCCGGCCTCGCGCCGGTCATCCAGCTCACGGGCGGCGAGTGTGGCAGGGTCGGTGCGGACGAGCGCCTGCAGTGGTCTGGCCTCGCTGGGCCCGACGGCGCACACGCTGCCCCCCGCCGCTCCCCCACGCACCAGGCCGACGGCGTTGAGCCAGCGCCGCAGCGCCTCTTCCGAGGCCCGCAGGTCGGCCCGTCCCAGCAACAGCTGGCAGTCGAGCAGCACCGCGGCGGCATAGCCCGTCGGCGCGACCGGCTCAGCACCGACCGTCGCCACCACCAGCACCGGCTCGTCCGGCACGTCAGCAACGACCTTGTCGCGCGACGATTCCAGCACCCTGATGCCCGGGAAGGCCCGGCCGAACTCCTCGACCGTGCGCTCGGCACCCACCACCGGGGCGCGCAGCGACGTGCCACCGCAGGTGCCACACCGGAATGTCGCCACGACCCGTCCGCACCAACCGCATTCGAGCCCCCGGCCCTCGCCGTGGCCACGCAGCGGACCGTGACAGGTGGCACAGCGGGCATGGGTGTGGCAGGTGTGACAGGCCAGCGCCACCGCATAGCCGTGCCGGGGCACCTGCACCAGCACCGGGCCCTGGGTCAACCCGGTCCTGATCGTGGCGAAGGCCTCGTCCGGCACCCGCACCTGGCGCGCCCTCGGGTCGCGGGCCAGCGCGAAGTCATCGGCGCCAGCCACCTTCACCGCAGGCGTGGCCCGCCGCAGCTGGTCACGTGGCAGCGCCAGTGGCACGAGCCAGCCCGACTCGACCCAGCGCTGCACCTCGGCGGTGCGGCCGCGCGAGGCCACCAGCAGCCCGGCGTGCTGCTGCACTGCCCGCAGGGCCAGCACGTCGCGGGCGTGCGGGTAGGGCTGGCGGGGTTCGGCATGCAGGTCGTCGCCGTCGTCCCAGATCGCCACCAGGCCGCAGTCGGCGACCGGCGCCAGCGCTGCGGCGCGGGTGCCGATGACGATCCGGGCGTGCCCCCGGCTGGTGGCCAGGTAGTTGCGGTAACGCACGGACGGACCCAGATCGGCGTGCAGCGTGGCGACGGTTCCTGCGCCGAAGCGATCCTCGAGGGCCTGTTTCAGTCGGGCCAGGTCGCGCTCGTCCGGCACGACGACCAGTGCCCGCCGGCCGGCCCCACTCCCGGGCCCGTGCAGGGTCGCGGCGATCGCCTGGGCGAACCCCTCGCACCAGTCGCCCACCGGCGAATGCACCGGCGGCACCTGCCAGAACGCACGGGGCGCCTGCCCGGTCGCCAGCCCGTCCAGGAAGCCCGCGCCGAAGTCGGTGGCGAGCAGCGGGCCGTTCCAGGGTGCAGGTCCAGGCTCGGGCACCGGCCACGGCGACCTCGTCGCCTTCTCGGTGGCCGCATGCCGCGGCGGCACCGCCAGGCGCACGACATCGGCGAACGTGCCGCACCAGTGGTCGGCTACTGCCCGGCACAGCCGCACCTGCTCAGGGGCCAGCACCGGTTCGGGCGAGATCACGGTGGTCAGTGGCAGCAGGTCGCCCTGCCGCGAGGTGTCGTCGGTGACCTCGATGATGAACCCGGTGGCCTGCTTGCCCGCGAACGGCACGCGTACGCGCACGCCGGGCTGGGCGACATCGGCCAGCGCGGCGGGGATGTCGTAGTCGAACCAGCGGTCCAGGTGTTCCTGGGGCATGTCGACGGCCACCCGGGCGATGCGGGTGGCCGCGGTGCGCGTGGCGGGGGTGGGGGTCTCGGTGCTCATTACCCAGCAAAGACTAGGGCCGGCCACCGACAACGGCGACCGGCCCAGGGCCTGGCTGTGGAAAACTCCGGATCGGGGCTCAGCGGATGGCAGCCGCCAGCGCGTCGGCGCGGTCGGTGCGTTCCCACGTCATACCGGGCAGGTCACGCCCGAAGTGCCCGTAGTTGGTCACGCTCGAATAGATCGGGCGCAGCAGGTCGAGATCGCGGATGATCGCCGCCGGGCGCAGGTCGAAGACCTCGAGCACGGCATCGCGGATCTTGTCGATCGGCTCTTTCTCGGTGCCGCTGCAGTCGACGTAGAAGCCGACCGGGTGTGCCTTGCCAATGGCATAGGCCACCTGCACCTCGCAGCGGTCGGCCAGCCCGGACGCCACCACGTTCTTGGCGACCCAGCGCATGGCGTAGGCGGCCGAGCGGTCGACCTTCGAGGGGTCCTTGCCCGAGAAGGCACCGCCACCGTGGCGGGCATAGCCGCCGTAGGTGTCGACGATGATCTTGCGGCCGGTCAGGCCGGCATCACCCATGGGGCCGCCGATGACGAAGCGACCGGTCGGGTTGATCCAGGCCTTGTAGTCATGGTTGTCGAGCCCATAGCGCTCGAGCACCGGCGCCAGCACGTGGCGCTTCAGGTCGGGCACGAGTGTCGTGTTCAGGTCGATCTCGGGGGCGTGCTGGGTGCTCACCACGACCGTGTCGAGGCCCACGGGCCGGCCCTGTTCGTCGTACTCGATGGTCACCTGGGTCTTGCCGTCGGGGCGCAGGTAGGGCAGCGTGCCGTCCTTGCGCACCTGGCTGAGGCGCTCTGCCAGGCGGTGGGCCACGTCGATGGGCAGCGGCATGAGCGAGGGGGTCTCGTTGCAGGCGAAGCCGAACATCAGGCCCTGGTCGCCGGCGCCCTGCAGGTCGAGTTCGTCGACCGAGTCGCCGAGCCGGGTCTCGATTCCGGCGTCCACGCCCTGGGCGATGTCGGGTGACTGTGCGCCGATGGCCACGCTGACGCCGCACGAGTTGCCGTCGAAGCTCTTGTCGGACGAGTCATAACCGATGTCGACGATGGTCTTGCGGGCAATGCCGTAGACGTCGGCATAGGCCTCGGTGCGCACCTCACCGGCCACCATGACCAGACCGGTGGTGACCAGGGTTTCGACGGCGGCACGGCTGTGCGGGTCGTCGGTCAACAGGGCGTCGAGCACCCCGTCAGAAATGGCGTCGGCAACCTTGTCGGGGTGTCCCTCGGTGACCGACTCGCTCGTGAAGAGCCTGCTCATGATGTTTCCTTGCTGCCCGGCGAAGAGCCGTGGCTCACCCACGACCATGTCGTGGTCGTCCAGTCTGGACGGTTCAGGGGGTGCTGACCGTGCGCCCGGTCAGGCGGGGTCGATCTCGCTGCCGAAGGCGTCGTCGAACGAGAAGTCGGGGGTCGCCGCGGCTGCCTCGGCACGCGCAGCGGCCTCTGCCTCGGGGTCGATTTCGGTGTACTCGAGCACGCCGGCCTGCACCTCGCGCAGCGCGATCGACAGCGGCTTCTCCTGCACTCCGGTCTCGACCAGGGGGCCGACGTTCTCGAGCAGGCCTTCACCGAGCTGTGAGTAGTAGGCGTTGATCTGGCGGGCACGCTTGGCGGCGAACAGCACCAGCCGGTACTTCGAGTCGACGTGCTGCAGCAGCTCGTCGACGGGCGGGTTGGTGATGCCTTCAGGAGCGTTGGTGGTCACTGGGTGCCTTTCACAGACTGCCGGGATGGGTGAGTCCGGCGACTCACAGACCTGTCAACTCTACCAAACGGTCGACGGTTTCCTCGATTTCGCCGTTCGTGACGACTTCGTCGAATTCCTTGATGGCCTCGAGTTCACGCTTGGCCGTCTCGAGTCGTTCGGCCTGCTGCTCGGCGGTTTCGGTGCCGCGGCCGACCAGGCGCCGCACGAGTTCGTCCCAGTTGGGGGGTGCCAGGAAGATGTGACGGGCCTGCGGGTAGCTGTGCCGCACCTGCCTGGCCCCCTGCAGGTCGATCTCGAGGATCACCACCTGGCCGCGCGCGACCGCATCTTCGACGGGTTGGCGGGGCGTGCCGTAGCGGGCACGCCGGTGCACCAGTGCCCACTCGAGCAGACCATCGTTGTCGATGAGCTCGTCGAACTGTTCGTCGCTGACGAAGTGGTAGTGCACCCCGTCGACCTCGCCGGGCCGCGGGTCGCGCGTGGTCACCGACACCGAAACGAACACCTCGGGGTGGCGTTCGCGCAGCCGGGCACACACGGTGCCCTTGCCGACGGCGGTGGGGCCCGACACCACGAACACCCGGGCACGATCCGGGGTGTGCGAGGGGGGCGGGGTCTGCTCAGGCGTGCTCATCGTCGCCAATTCTGCCCCGCCACACATCGGCTGTCACGCCGGCACGACCCCCTCGGTCAGCGGAACTGTTCCTTAAGTCCGGCGATCTGGTGGCGGCCGAGGCCGCGGATGCGACGGTTCTCGCTGATCTCGAGCTTCGCCATGACGTCCTTGGCCCGCTTCTCGCCCACCCGCGGCAGCGACTTCAGCAGGTCGGCGACCTTCATGTGTGCCAACACGTCCTCGCCCAGTGCGATGTCGATGGCCTCTGACAGGCTGACCGAGCCGTCCCGCACCTTCTGCTTCAGCTCAGCCCTGGCCCGACGCGCGGCCGTGGCAGCCGAACGTGCAGCCTCGAGCTGCTCAGGGGTCAACGAGGGGATTGCCATCTCAAGCTCCTCCGGGTGTGCACCGACGTGGCCGGTGTCAGTCTGACAAGGCCAAAGCTACAACCAGAAAGCACTTTTGGAGCCGGATTCGTTGCGACAGCTCAGTCGCATCAGCAGATCTTGGGCAATCAGCTGGCGGCCACCTGCGCCGCCGCTGCCCGCAGGGCCTCGTGGTGGGACCCGGCCCTGGCCACATCACGGCTGGCCGTCGGCACCAGGCGCAGGCCGGGCGCGGTGAACACACTGGCCAGACCGCTGATCGTGCCGCCCTGGGCCCCGATACCGGGCACCAGGATCGACCCACGGAACCCGGTCAGGTCGATGCCCAGGTTGGCATGGGTGCCACCCACCACCAGTCCGATGTGGTGGTCGCCGGTGGCCTCGTTCTCGGCACGCGCTGCGTCGACCACCTGCTGGCCGACCACGCGCCCGTCCTCGCCCCGGGCCAACTGCACCTGCCCGCCTTCGGGGTTGGACGTACGCGCGAGCACGTAGACACCGCGGCCGGTGGCGCGCGCGACATCGAAGGCAGGGCGCAGCGACTCGAACCCGAGGTAGGGCGACAGTGTCACCGCGTCAGCGGCCAGAGGTGAACCGTCGGCCAGGTAGGCCTCGGCATAACCTGCCATGGTCGAGCCGATGTCGCCACGCTTGGCGTCCATGATCGACAGCGCACCGATGCCGGCGATGTCGCGCAACACCTTCTCGAGCACGGCCACACCGCGCGAACCGAACCGTTCGAAGAAGGCCGACTGCGGCTTGAACGCTGCGACCTGCCGGCCGAGCGCCTCGACGATGGTGCGCGAAAAGGCCTCGAGCCCTGCGACATCAACCTCGAGCCCCCAGGCAGCCAGCAGGCCCGGGTGGGGATCGATGCCCACACACAGCGGGCCGCGTGCTGCGGCGAGCGCGTCCATGCGCTCGGCATATGGCGTCGTCATGAGAGCTCCTCGGTGTCGGCAGGTTTGTCGGTGCTGGCCCAGTCCTCGGCGATGGCACGCACCAGCGCAGGGCCCGAATAGATGAACCCGGTGTAGACCTGCACCAGCCGGGCACCGGCATCGCGCAGGGCGAGGGCCGCGTCAGGGCTGGTCACTCCCCCGGACCCGATGATCGGAAGGTCGGTATGCCTGGCCAGGTAGCTCACCACCTCGCGGGCCTTGCGGGTCAGCGGCTCACCCGACAGCCCGCCGGCCTCGGCGGCGTGGCGCGACTGCAGCGCCGAGCCGTCGGCGCGCACCCGGTCGAGGGTGGTGTTGGTGGCAATGATGGCGTTGACGCCGCTGTTCTCGGCCGCGGCGACCACGTCGTCGAGTTCAGCCCAGGTCAGTTCGGGGGCGACCTTGACCCAGATCGGCACCGGGTCGTGGTGGTCGATGTCGCGGCGTGCCTCGTCCAGTTCGCCGAACAGTTCTTCGAGTGCCGCACGGGTCTGCAGGGCACGCAGCCCAGGAGTGTTGGGGCTCGAGACGTTGATGGCCACATAGTCGGCCACCCCGGCCACCGCACGCAGCGCGGCCAGGTAGTCGTCGGTGGCATGCTCGTTGGACGTGAGCTTGTTGCGCCCGATGCTGATGCCCAATGGCACGCCCAGCCGGTTGTTGCCGCGGGTGACCCCGAGCCGGGTCAGCCGGTTCGCCAGGTCGGGGGCGCCGTCATTGTTGAAGCCCATCCGGTTGATGATCGCGCGGTCCTCGACCAACCGGAACATCCGCGGGATCGGGTTGCCGGGCTGCGGCCGCGGGGTCACCGTACCCAGCTCGACGAACCCGAAGCCCAGCGCGGGCCACGCCAGCGGCGCCCGACCGTTCTTGTCGAGACCGGCCGCCAGCCCGACGGGGTTGCGAAAGCGCAGGCCGCTCACCTCGACGGGATCGTCCGCCGGCGCCAGCAGGCCACGCAGCCCCGACAGCATCGGCTCGGGCACCCACGACAGCGTCTCGATCATCCGTTCGTGGATGACCTCGGGGTCGCCGTCACCCACCCGGAACAGCACGGGGCGCAGCGCCCCGGTGTAGCCCGCGTGCACGGCACTGGTGAGCCAGCGACCCCTCATCTTCGTCAGCCCTTCGTCGCCGTCTCGCGCGCGCCGGCCACCCTGGTGGCCCATTCCTGCAACGAGCAGACCTCGGTCTGCCCGGCCCGGATCGCCTCGATGCCCTGCACACCGGCGGACAGGCCCTGCACAGTCGTCATGTAGGGCACATCAGCGCGAATGGCGGCCGTGCGGATTTCGTAGCCGTCGGCCCGCGGAGAGCCGCCCTCGGACTGGCCCGCGGGGGTGTTGAAGATCAGGTCGATCTTGCCGTCATGGATCAGCTGGACGATCGTCGGCTCGCCATGGGGGCCAGTGCCCTGGCTGTGCTTGCGCACCTGCTGCACCTCGATGCCGTGGCGACGCAGCACCTGGGCGGTGCCGGCCGTGGCGTACAGCGTGAAGCCCAGGTCGGCCAGCCGCTTCACGGGGAAGATGGCGTGGCGCTTGTCGCGGTTGGCCACCGAGACGAACACAGTGCCCTCGGTGGGCATGGCCGAATACACCGCCGCCTGCGACTTCGCAAAGGCCGTGCCGAAGGTGGTGGCGATGCCCATGACCTCGCCGGTCGAACGCATCTCGGGACCAAGGATCGTGTCGACGCCGAAGCCCTCGACGGTGCGGAACCGGTTGAACGGCATGACCGCTTCTTTGACCGACAACGGGCCGCCGTCGACCACATCGGTGCCGTCGCCCTCAGCGCGCAGTAGTCCGCTCTCACGCAGGTCCTGCACGGTGCGCCCGACCATGATCATGGTCGCTGCCTTGGCCAGCTGGCTGCCGGTGGCCTTCGAGACGAACGGCACTGTGCGCGAGGCGCGGGGATTGGCCTCGAGCACGTACAGCGTGTCACCGGCCAGCGCGAACTGGATGTTGATCAGGCCGCGCACGCCGACGCCATGTGCGATCAGTCGGGTCGAGCTGGCGATCCGGTCGATCACCTCGGTTCCCAGCGTGAACGGCGGCAGGGCGCAGGCCGAGTCGCCGGAATGCACACCGGCCTCCTCAATGTGTTCCATGACGCCACCCAGGTACAGCTCGTGGCCGTCGTAGAGGGCGTCCACATCGATCTCGACGGCGTCGTCCAGGAACCTGTCGACGAGCACCGGTGAGGTCGGCGAGATCAGCGTCGACTGGCTGATGTAGCGCTCGAGCGAGGCCTCGTCATAGACGATCTCCATGCCGCGACCACCCAGCACATAGCTGGGGCGCACCAGCACCGGGTAGCCGATCTCTTCGGCGACCTGGCTGGCCTGCTCGAACGAGTTGGCCATGCCGTGCTTGGGGGCGGGCAGCGCCGCGCGTTCCAGGACGGCTTCGAAGGCACCGCGTTCCTCGGCCAGGTGGATCGCCTCGGGGCTGGTGCCGACGATCGGCACGCCAGCGTCCTTGAGCGCTTGGGCCAGGCGCAGCGGGGTCTGGCCGCCGAGCTGCACGATGACACCGGCGACGGGGCCCGCCGCCAGCTCGGCGTGGTAGACCTCGAGCACGTCCTCGAGGGTCAGCGGCTCGAAGTACAGCCGGTCAGCGGTGTCGTAGTCGGTCGAGACGGTCTCGGGATTGCAGTTGACCAGCACCGACTCATAGCCGTTGTCCGAGAGCACCTGCGCGGCGTGCACGCAGGAATAGTCGAACTCGATGCCCTGGCCGATGCGGTTGGGGCCGCTGCCCAGGATCAGCACGGCGGGCTTCTCGCGGGGCGCGACCTCGGTCTCTTCGTCATAGGACGAGTAGTGGTACGGGGTGCGGGCCTCGAATTCGGCGGCGCAGGTGTCGACGGTCTTGAACACCGGACGAATGCCCAGCGCCCACCGCACCCCACGCACCACATCGGGGCTCAGGTGGCGCAGGTCGGCAACCTGCCTGTCGGACAGGCCGTGGCGCTTCGCCAGGCGCAGCACGTCGGCGGTGAGCTCAGGGGCCCCGGCGACGTGCTGGGCGACCTCATGGATGAGCATCAGCTGGTCGACGAACCACGGGTCGATGCGGGTGGCCTCGTGCACCTGCTCGACAGTGGCCCCGGCCCTGATGGCCTGCATCACCAACTGCAGGCGGCCGTCATGCGGGCGGGTGGCCTCGTCCAGCAGCACCTCGATGCTCTCGGTGACGGGCGTGGCGAAGTCGAACGGTGCCTTGGGGTCCTCGAGTGAGCGCAGCGCCTTGCCGAGCGCCTCGGTGAAGTTGCGGCCCAGCGACATCGCCTCACCCACCGACTTCATGTGGGTCGTCAGCGTGTTGTCGGCCTGGGGGAACTTCTCGAACGCGAACCGCGGCACCTTGACCACGACGTAGTCCAGCGTCGGTTCAAAGCTCGCCGGGGTCTTCTCGGTGATGTCGTTGGGGATCTCGTCGAGCGTGTAGCCGACGGCGACCTTGGCGGCGATCTTGGCGATCGGGAACCCGGTCGCCTTCGAGGCCAGCGCGGACGAGCGGGACACGCGCGGGTTCATCTCAATGACCACGATGCGGCCGTCGGCGGGGTTGACCGCGAACTGGATGTTGCAGCCGCCCGTGTCGACGCCCACCTTGCGGATGATGGCAATCGAGATGTCGCGCAGCTTCTGGTATTCGCGGTCGGTGAGCGTCATGGCCGGCGCGACGGTGATCGAGTCACCGGTGTGCACGCCCATGGGGTCGAAGTTCTCGATGGAACACACGATCACGACGTTGTCGGCCTTGTCGCGCATGACCTCGAGCTCGTACTCCTTCCAGCCGAGGATCGATTCCTCGATGAGCACCTCGGTGGTCGGGCTGGCGTCCAGGCCGGTGCCGGCGATGCGGCGCAGTTCGGCCTCGGTGTGGGCGAAGCCCGAGCCGAGCCCGCCCATGGTGAACGAGGGACGCACGACGACGGGGTAGCCGAGCTCGCCGGCAGCGGCCAGTACCTCGTCCATGGTGTGGCAGATGACCGACCGGGCCGATTCGGCGGCACCACCGGCGACGTCGGTCAGTGAATCGACGATCTGCTTGAACTGTTCGCGGTCTTCACCACGCTGGATCGCATCGACCGAGGCGCCGATCAGCTCGACACCGTACTTCTCGAGCACGCCGAGTTCGTGCAGTTTGATGGCGGTGTTCAGCGCGGTCTGGCCACCCAGGGTCGCCAGCACGGCGTCCGGACGCTCCTTGGCGATGACCCGCTCGACGAATTCGGGGGTGATCGGCTCGATGTAGGTGGCATCGGCGAAGCCCGGGTCGGTCATGATCGTGGCCGGGTTGGAGTTCACGAGGATGACGCGGAAGCCCTCTTCGCGCAGCACCCGGCAGGCCTGGGTGCCGGAATAGTCGAACTCGGCAGCCTGGCCGATGACGATCGGGCCTGATCCGATGACCAGGATCGAGTTGATGTCTGTGCGGCGGGGCATGTCAGAACGAACCTTCCGAGGAGTTGGCAGCCAGCAGGTCGACGAAGCGGTCGAACAGGTAGGCGGCGTCGTGGGGGCCGGCAGCGGCCTCAGGGTGGTACTGCACCGAGAAGGCGACGACGTCGCCCCCGTCGCCCCGCAGTTCGAGGCCCTCGACCACCTGGTCGTTCAGGCCCACGTGGCTGACCCGGGCGGTGCCATAGGGCGTGTCGATGTCTTCACCGATCGGCGCCTGCACCGCGAAGCCGTGGTTCTGGGCGGTGATCTCGACCTTGCCGGTGCGCAGGTCCATCACCGGCTGGTTCACCCCGCGGTGGCCGAACGGCAGCTTGTAGGTGTCCAGGCCCAGCGCTCGTCCGAACAACTGGTTGCCGAAGCAGATGCCGAAGTACGGGGTCTTGTCGGCCAGCACGTCGCGCAGCACGTCGATGACGCGGTCGGCGGCCGCCGGGTCGCCGGGCCCGTTGCTGAAGAAGACGCCGTCGGGGTTCAACGCGCGCAGCTGCTCGATGGTGGTCGAGGCGGGCAGCACGTGCACCTCGATGCCGCGCTGGGCCATGCGCTCGGGCGTCATCGCCTTGATGCCCAGGTCGATGGCGGCCACGGTGAACTTCTTCTCACCGACGGCGGGCACCACATAGGCCTCGGGGGTGGTGACGGCATCGACCAGGTTGGCCCCGCTCATCGGGGGCTGTTCCAGCACCCGGGCCAGCAGGGCCGCTGCGTCGGTCTCGGTCGTGCTGATGCCGACGCGCATCGAGCCCTTGTCCCGCAGGTGGCGGGTCAGGGCGCGGGTGTCGATGCCCTTGATGCCGACGATGCCCTGTGCGGCGAGCTCGTCGTCCAGCGAGCGGTGCGCGCGCCAGCTCGACGGCACCCTGGCGGGGTCACGCACCACGAAGCCGGACACCCAGATGCGCGACGATTCCGTGTCCTCGTCGTTCCAGCCGGTGTTGCCCACGTGGGGGGCGGTCATGATCACGACCTGGCGGTAGTAGCTCGGGTCGCTCAGCGTCTCCTGGTAGCCGGTCATGGCTGTGGCGAAGACTGCTTCGCCGAAGGTCTCCCCCTCGGCACCGTATGACTCCCCGCGGAAGGACCGGCCATCCTCCAATACCAGTAGGGCCGGAATGGACGCGGGTGATGTCATGGTGGGGTCCTCCCTGCAGGCAACGGCAAGCACACTATCAGTCACTGGCCATCGGTTCCGAGCCGAGCGATGACGCGGAAGGGGCAGGCCCGGGCCGCAGCCCGGACCCGCCCCTCGAATGGCCGGTCCGATCGTTGTCGATCAGAGGTTGGCGCCGATGACCTCGACGATCTGGGTGAACGAGACCGCACCCGGGTCGGGCGTGCCGACCGACTTCTCACCGAGCGGGCGCGAGCGGCCGAGCTTGGCCACCAGGGGCTTGGTCGACTCCGCACCCTGTGCGGCAGCCGCGGCGGCCGTCGCCAGGCGCTCGACCACCGAACCGGATGCGGCCTGGTATGCCTCGACTGCGGGGGCCAGCGCATCGACCATGGTCTTGTCGCCGACCTGGGCACCGCCCAGGCGCTGGACGGCCTCGAGGGCTGCGGTCAGCGACTTGCCGACGGTGTCCTCGCCCGTGGCGTCCTGGTCACCGAGCACGGCACCGACGGCGGTCAGGATCGCACCCCACAGCGCACCGGAGGTGCCACCGGCGCCGTCGGACCAGGCCTCGCCGGCGCCGGCCAGCAGTGTCTGGGCGCCCGCCCCCTTGTCGGCCAGTTCCCGGGCCGTCTTGAGCGCGGCGCGTGAGCCGTTGGCCATGCCGATGCCGTGGTCGCCGTCACCGGCGACGGCGTCGATGCGGCCAAGTTCCTCCTTCGACTCCTCCATCTTGTGGTGGATCGCGTCGAGCAGGCCGATGACCTTCTGCGCGACGGCCTGTGAGGCCTGCGAGCCCTGCTCGGTCACCTCGACGGCGGCGGCCTCGGCGTTCAGCACGGCGTCGTCGCGCTGCACGTCGCCGACCGAGCCCTTGCGGTAGGCGGGGGCGTCGCACGGGGCGTCCCAGTACTCCAGCAGTTCGTCGTCCACCCAGACGAGGGTGAGCGAGATGCCGGCCATGTCGAGAGAGGTGACGAACTCACCCGACTCGACGTCGACGATCTCGATGCCGGCGGCCTCGAGGCGGTCGACGATGTTGCCGGTGGTGACGAACATTTCCTCGTACTTGGTGTCACCCAGTCCGTTGACGATGACGACGACGCGGTTGCCGGCACTGGCCGGACGGTCGTCGAGCAGGCCGTCCACCAGGGTCTTGGCGACGTCGTCCGCGGTGCCCAACGGGGCCTCTGAGACACCGGGCTCGCCGTGGATGCCCAGGCCGATGCCCATGGTGCCCTCGGGCACGGTGAACAGCGGGCCGTCGGCGCCGGGCAGGGTGCACCCGTCGAAGGCCACACCGAACGTGCGGGTGGCGTCATTGGCCTTGGCAAAGATGCGCTTGACCTCGTCGAAGTCCTTGCCGGCCTCGGCGGCGGCGCCGGCGATCTTGAAGGTCGGGAAGTCACCGGCGATGCCACGACGCTTGGCAATCTCGTCCTTCGACCCCGACGCGATGTCGTCGGTCACGACCAGCGTGTCGGCCTGGATGCCCTCGGAACGCAGGCGCTCGATGGCCTGGCCGAAGTGCAGCACGTCACCGGCGTAGTTGCCGAAGCCCATGAGCACGCCCGCGCCACGCTCGGCGGCCTTCATCACCGAATAGGCCTGCGCGGCCGACGGCGAGCTGAAGATGTTGCCGCAGACCGCACCGTCGGCGAAGCCGTGGCCGACCCAGCCCGCGAATGCCGGGTAGTGACCCGAACCGCCGCCGTAGACCACGGCGACCTTGCCCTGGCCGGTGGCAGTCGAACGCACGACACCACCGAAGACAGGCTTGACATAGCGCTTGTTGGCCAGCACGAAACCGCGCACGGCTTCTGCGGGGAACTCTTCCGGAACGTTGACCAAACGCGTCATTGCGTACCCTCCATTGGTTGGGGTGGGCGCCCTCGCTGGCGATCACCCGTGATCTTCACCTGCCCGAGACTCTACGCAACGGCCTCGATCGTTCACAAGCGTAACGGGGCAATTATCAGTTCAGGTGTGAATTTCCTGCCCTGTGCACCGGGCCACGGACGAGACCAGCGCGTCCACGTCGTCGGTGGTGGTGTCCCAGCTGCACATCCAGCGCACCTCGCCCAGTGCGGCGTCCCAGTCGTGGAAGGCATACCCCTCGGCCCGCAGCAGGTCGGCCACTCCGCCGGGCAGCCGCACGAACACCCCGTTGGCCTCGGTGGCGTGCCCCAGCTCGACGCCCGGCAGTCCGGCCACACCCATGCGCAGCCGGGTGGCCATCTCGTTGGCATGCTCGGCATTGCGGCGCCACAGGTCGCCGCCATAGAGCGCCACGAGCTGGGCAGAGACGAAGCGCATCTTCGAGGCCAGCTGCATGCTGAACTTGCGCAGGTAGGGCAGGCCTTCGCGGGCACGGTCGAGCGCGCCACCCATCACCACCACGGCCTCGGCGGCCAGCGCACCATTCTTGGTGCCGCCGAGCGACAGGATGTCGACACCGGCCTCTGAGGTGATGGCGCGCAACGGCACGTCGAGCGCCGCAGCCGCATTGGCCAGCCGCGACCCGTCGACGTGCAGCACCATGCCGCGGGCATGCGCGTGCTCGGCCAGTTGCTCGATCTCGTGCGGGGTGTAGACCGTGCCGACCTCGGTCGCCTGCGAGATCGAGACGGCGAGCGGCTGGGCGCGGTGCTCGTTGCCCCACCCCCAGGCCTCGCGGTCGACCAGATCGGGGGTGAGCTTGCCGCCGGGGGCCGGCACGGGCAACAGCTTGAGCCCGCCCACCCGTTCGGGGGCACCGGCCTCGTCGGTGTTGATGTGGGCGGTCTGCGGGGTGATGACCGCACCCCACCGGGGCAGCACCGACTGCAGCGCCAGCACATTGGCGCCGGTGCCGTTGAAGACCGGATACACCTCGGCGTCGTCACCGAAATGGTGCCGCACCACCTCAACCAGCCGCGATGTGACCTCGTCCGCGCCGTAGCTGGGTTGGTGGCCCACGTTGGCACGGACCAGGGCGTCGAGCACCTCGGGGTGCATGCCCGAGCAGTTGTCAGAGGCGAACCCACGGGTCGCCGGCAGGTCGATCATGGGCCCATACTGGCATCTCGTCGCAGCCTGACACCCTGCGGGGGCCGGTAGGCTGCCGCCATGGACATGACTGCTGCCGTGCTTTCCGGGATCGACGACCTGGCGCTCAAGCGTGTGCCCCGGCCCGAGCCCGGTCCCGGCGAAGTGCTGCTGCGCATGGAGGCCAACACCATCTGCGGCACCGACCTGCGCATCATCTCGGGTGCCAAGACCTCTGGCGTGCGCCACGGTGTCGTGATGGGCCACGAGTTCGCGGGCCGCGTCGAGGCCGTCGGTGAGGGTGTCGAGGGAGTGCCGGTGGGTGCCCAGGCGACCTGCTCGATCGTGCTGAGCTGCAACCACTGCCCCAACTGCCTCAATGGCCGCGAGCACCTGTGCGAGAACCTGCGCCTGTTCGGGTACTCGATCGACGGCGGCATGGCCGAATACATGCTGGTGCCCCGCGAGGCCATGCAGAACGGCAACCTGGTCGTCGTCGAGAACGAGCTGCCCGCGACGCTGCTGGCCCTGACCGAACCCGTCAGCTGCGTGATCAACGGCGCCAACCAGGTCAGGGTGCAGCCCGGTGACAGCGTCGTGGTGCTGGGTACCGGCCCGATCGGCCTGCTGCACATCGCGCTCGCCAAGCTTGCCGGTGCGACGAAGATCTTTGCCTCAGGACGAGCGGGACGCCTCGAACCGGCGCTCGCCCTCGGCGCCACCGAGGCCTTCGACCTGACTGGCGAGGCCCTGACCCGTGAGGTGCTGGCCCGCACCGGCGGCCGCGGCGCCGACGTCGTCATCGTTGCCGTGGGTGACCTCGCCCTGGCCAACCAGGCGCTGCAGCTGGCCGCGATCGGCGGCCGGGTGAACTACTTTGCGGGCTTCCCCAAGGGCTCGATGGCCGAGATGGACCCGAACATCATCCATTACAACGAACTCGTCGTCTCCGGCGGGTCGAACGCGCGCCGCACCGACGTGCGCCGTGCGGTCGAACTGCTCTCGAGTGGCCGCCTGGATGTCTCGTCACTGGTCACCCACACGTTCCCGCTGTCCGACCTGGACGGGGCGATCGCGGCGGTGCGTGACCGCGCGGGCCTCAAGGTCGCCGTGCTGCCGCAGGCATGAGCCGCGCCTCGATCGCCCTGGTGCTTGCCGGTGTGCTTGCGCTCGGCGCGTGCACCTCGTCCCCGGACGACGCCGGCACCCTGCCCAGCGGCCACCCCACGGCGGCCACCGGTGACTACACCCAGACCGACGCCACGCTCGCAGCGGCGATCGGCAAGGTGTCGGTGAACGGCACGCTGCTGCAGGCGTTCCCGGTCGACCTCGTGCGCAAGGATTCGGGGCTGCCCAGCACGGACCCCGCCAAGTGCAATTACGCCGCCACCGGTTACCTCGAGCAGGTGCTTGCGGGGCGTCCGGCCGGTTATGCGTTCACCAATGCCCGGCTGACGGTCACGATCGTCGACATGGGCGGGGACGCCGGGGCGAAGCAGCAGGTGGCCCGCCGCGACACCGCGTTGGACGACCCGGGCTGCGCCACGGTGCGGACGACGTACCAGGGCCAAACGGCCACCTCGACGCTGAAGGCCGTCAACCTGGTCGCCGCGGGGCTGGAATCACCGCGTGGCATGGTGAGCACCAGCAGCGACGGCACGTCCAGCAATGCCGAGGTCAGCGGTCGCAAGGGCAATGTGCTCGTGCACGTGGCCCAGCAGGGCAGCACGGATGTGACACGACTGGCAGACATCGCGGCCGACCTCGGTGCGGCACTGGGCTGACCCTGCCCCTTTGTACCCTCGATTGCCACGTACGTGCGCCACGTCGAGAAGGAGAACCCCCATGCCCAGCAGCCCGTTCACCCGCACCGCCCTGAACCTCGCCGCCATCGCCGCCGCAGGTGCGCTTGCCCTGACCGCCTGCGGCACCGGTGGTGACACCGCGGCGACGTCGGCACCCACGGATGCCACGAGCAGCGCCCCGGCCACGACGGGCGCCCCCGCCAGCACGGCGACGTTGCCGACCGAGACGAAGACCGACGCGCCCACGCACTCCGATGAGTCGCTGGCGACCATCCTCAAGTCGGTCAAGGTGGGCGACAAGGCCGTGGAGCCCATGCCGATGGCCCAGGTGCGTCCCGGGCTGAAGGCCGCGATGCCGACGGTGACCCCCAAGGCCTGTGAGTTCGCCGCCACCGGTGTCTCGCCGCTGGTGGCCGGCGGCGCCCCCGCCTCGATGGCCGTCACGTCGACGGGCCTCACCATCGCCGTGGTCGATGCCGGCACCGAGGCCGAGGCGAAGGAATATGCCAAGAACCGTGACGGCCTGCTGACCGACCCCCAGTGCAAGGCCGTGAAGGTCGTCGCCGGCGAGACCTCGGTCGAGGTCAAGATCTCGGGCAAGGACATCGACATCGCGGACGTGGACGACGAGAAGGTCATCGAGACCGACGGCACCTCGGCCGCCGGCCCCACCAAGGCCGCCTCGGTGCTCTCGACCAAGGGCCGCATGATCATCCTGGTGACGAACAACGCCAGCACTGACACCACCCAGGTGAAGGCGGTCATCACCGACATTGCCGGCAAGCTCTGACCCGAGTGCGTCAGCTGGTCGCCTGGTCGGCGGCCACGTCCTCGTCATGGGTGGCGGTGACCTCGTCCAGTTGCAGCGGCTGCCTGTTGGCGACGCCGGCCAGCAGGCCGTTGAGGAAGGCCGGCGATTCGTCGGTGGACAGTTCGCCGGCCAGCACCAGCGCCTCGGCGATGGCGACGCGATCAGGCACCGAGCCCGAAATCATCTCCCAGGTGGCGATGCGGGCCAGCACCCGGTCGACGCGTGCGAGGCGGTCGAGCGTCCATCCGGAATCGAGCGCCTCGCGCAGCAGCCCGTCGATCTCGTCGCTGCGGGCGATGACACCCTGGATGATCGTCACGGCATAGTCACGCAGCGGCGGATCGGCGTCGAGCAGCTGGTCACGCAGCACCTGCTGCGGGTCGGCCTCGCGCAACTCGGCCTGGAACAGCACGTTGAGGGCCTGCTGGCGGGCCTTCGAACGGGCAGAAAGATGGGCGGGACGGCTCATCAGTTGACGCGGCCGAGGTACTCGCCCGTGCGGGTGTCGACCTTGACCTTCTCGCCGTTGGTGATGAACAGCGGCACCTGGATTTCCTTGCCGGTCTCGAGGGTGGCGGGCTTGGTGCCACCGGTCGAGCGGTCGCCCTGCAGGCCGGGCTCGGTGTAGGTGATCTCGAGCTCGACCGAGGCGGGCAGCTCGATGAACAGGGGGTTGCCCTCGTGCAGCGCGACGGTGGCCTGCTGGTTCTCGAGCATGTAGTCCTTGGCCTCACCGACGGTCTCGTCGGGGATGATGACCTGCTCGTAGGTGGTCTCATCCATGAACACGAAGCCGGTGCCGTCGTGGTACAGGTACTGCATGTCGCGGCGGTCGACGGTCGCGGTGTCGACCTTGGTATCGGAGTTGAACGTCTTGTCGACGATCTTGCCGGTGAGCACGTGCTTCAGCTTCGAGCGCACGACGGTGTTGCCCTTGCCCGGCTTGTGGTGCTGGAACCAGATGACCTGCCACAGCTGGCCGTCAAGGTCGAGGACCATGCCGTTCTTCAGATCGTTGGTTGAAGCCATCCCGATTCCTCATTCCTGTTCACGCCGCGACACTCGCCCGCGACAACCGCAGGCGATTCTAGCTGGTTGGGCGTGCCGACTGGAAACGCGCGGTGCACGGATGGTGGGCGTCGTCCTCGCCGGAGGGCCTGGAGCCCGCGATCGTGACGGGGCCCCGTCCGCCGGCCCGAACCTGCGAACGTGACGCCGACGCCAGTTGTGCATGCCATTCCGCCGAACCGGGGCGCACAGGTGGCGCTGGTGCCAGTTGTGCAAGTTCAAGGACGAGCGTGAGCCGGTGAAGCGGCCGCACGGCTGCCTCGTCCCGGGCCCGAACCTGCAAACGTGACACCCACGCCAGTTGTGCATGCCGTTCGGCCGAACCGGGGCGCACACGTGACCCTGGTGCCAGTTGTGCAAGTTCATGGACGAGCGTGAGCCGGTGAACCGGCCGCACGGCTGCCTCGTCCGACAGCCCGAACCCGCGAACGTGACGCCCACGCCAGTTGTGCATGCCGTTCCGCCGAACCGGGGCGCACACGTGACCCTGGTGCCAGTTGCGCAAGTTCCGGGACGAGCGTGAACCTCAGCCCTGCGGGGCCAGCAGCGCGTAGCACTCCTCGAGCAGCGCTTCGTCCGGGTCATCGATCATCGCGACCGTGCCCGGTTCTGTGATGCCGACGAACCGCAGCGTGTTGCCGCGGGTCTTCTTGTCGAGGCTCATGGCGGCGCGCAGGTCTGCCCAGTCGCCCTGGTAGGTCGTGGGCAGTCCGAGCGCAGTGAACAGCTCACGGTGCTGCGCCACCACCGCCGGGTCGAGCCCCAGCGCCCGCTGCGAGAGCTCCGCGGCGAAGACCATGCCGATGCAGATCGCCTCGCCGTGGCGCCACCCGAAATTGTCGACCTTTTCGATGGCATGGCCCAGGGTGTGGCCGTAGTTCAGCGCCTCGCGGCCCACCTTCGTGCCCACCGACGTCGCCTCACGCAGGTCACCCGCCACGACGCTCGCCTTGACCTGCACCGCGCGACGCACCAGTTCGGCGAACCGCACCGAGGTGGTGGTGACGGCATCGGCCGGGTCCTGGGCCACGAGTTCGAGAATGCGCGGGTCGGCGATGAACCCGCACTTGACCACCTCGCCCAGGCCCGCGCGCACGTCGGGTTCGGGCAGGCTCGCCAGCAGGTCAAGATCACAGATCACCGCCCGCGGCTCGTGGAACGCCCCCACCAGATTCTTGCCCGCCGGGATGTTGATGCCCGTCTTGCCCCCCACGGCCGCATCGACCATGCCCAGCACGGTGCTGGGCACCGACACAAACGCGATGCCGCGCAGCCACGTGGCCGCCACGAAACCGGCGACGTCGGTGGTGGCCCCGCCGCCGATGCCGACGACCAGGTCGTTGCGGGTGAAGCCGGCGGTGGCCAGTTCGTTCCAGCAGTGCACCAGCACGTCGGACGACTTCGCCGATTCAGCCGCGGGCACCTCGATGAGCAGCGGCTGGGGCAGGTCCGGGGCGAGGTGGTGGGCCACGTCCGAGAGCACCGCCGGGTGGATGATCGCCACGCGGGTGGCATCACGCACCAGGCTGGGCAGCACGTCGAGGGTTCCGGGGCCGATGTGCACCTGGTACGGGTTGACGGAGAAGACGTCGATGGTGGTCATGCCTTGTCCTGCTCCTGCCCGGTGGCGTCTGCCCCCAGCCGACGGGCCAGGTCGGCCACGACCTCGTCGGCCTTGAGGTTGGTGGTGTCGATGGTGATGTCGGCGACCTCGCGGTAGAACGGTTCGCGCTCGGTCAACAGCTTCTGCAGGTTGGCCCGCACGTCGCCCAGCAGCAGCGGGCGCATCGCGTTCATGCCGACGCGTCGGGTCGCGTGCACCACCGAGACCTGCAGCCAGCAGACCAGGTGGCCGGCGAGCGCAGCCCGGATCTCGGGGCTCATCACCGCGCCGCCGCCAAGGCTGACCACGGCGTCACGCTGCACGAGTTCGAGTGTCGCCTCGCGTTCCAGACGACGGAACTCCGGCTCGCCCAGGTCGACGAAGATCTCACCGATCGTCATGCCGGTCGAGGCCTCGATGGCCGCGTCGACATCGATGAACGGCACACCCAGACGGGCGGCCAGGGCCTGGCCGACCGTCGACTTGCCCGAGGCCGGCGGACCGACCAGCACCAGCACGCTCACTGCTCATCCCCCGCTGCCGGGTGACCTGCCGCCACGCCGCCGTCGGCCTCGGCCTGTGCCAGCGCGGCCTCGTCCACGTCGCCACCGATGTTCAGGCCGCGGGCCGTGACCCCGGCCACGTACGCCTCGGCATTGCGCCGGGTCTCGTCCACTGAGTCGCCGCCGAACTTCTCGAGCGCCGCCTCGGCCAGTACCAGTGCCACCATGGCCTCGGCGACGACGCCGGCAGCCGGCACCGCGCAGACGTCGCTGCGCTGGTGGTGGGCCTTGGCGGGCTCGCCCGTGCGCACGTCGAACGTGCGCAGCGCCCGCGGAATCGTCGAGATCGGCTTCATGGCGGTCCGCACCCGCAGCACCTCGCCAGTGGACATGCCGCCCTCGACACCACCGGAATGGCCCGACGCCCGGCGCACACCCGCCGCGCTGTGCACCATCTCGTCCTGGGCGGCCGAACCGCGCAGACGCGCCAGCTCGAACCCGTCACCCAGTTCAACACCCTTGATGGCCTGGATGCCCATCAGTGCACCGGCCAGTTTCGCATCGAGTCGGCGGTCGCCCTGGGCATGTGAACCAAGGCCGGGGGGCAGCCCCCAGACCAGCACCTCGACGATGCCACCCATGGTGTCACCCTCGCGCCGGCAGGCCTCGACCTCGTCGAGCATGCGGGCTGAGGTCTCGGCGTCACCGCAGCGCAGCGGGTCGTCGTCGATGCGGTCGCGGTCGGCGATCGACAGGGACGCCGCCAGCGCGCGCTGCTGCTCGGCCGGAACGGCGACCGGGCCGAGTTCGACGACATGGCTCAGCAGCGTCACCCCGAGTGCCTGCTGCAGGAACGCCTTGGCGATGGTGCCCAGCGCCACCCGGGCCGCGGTCTCACGCGCCGAGGCCCGCTCGAGGATCGGGCGGGACTCGTCGAAGTCGTATTTCTGCATGCCCGCGAGGTCGGCGTGCCCCGGCCGGGGTCGGGTCAGCGGGGCATTGCGGGCGAGCTCGGCCAGCTCTGCCTCGTCGACCTCGCCGGGGGCCATCACCTGCTGCCACTTCGGCCACTCGGTGTTGCCGACCATGATCGCGATGGGCGAGCCGAGGGTCTCGCCATGGCGGAAGCCACCCAGCAGGCTCACCTCGTCGGCCTCGAACTTCATGCGCGCCCCACGCCCGACACCCAGCCGGCGACGACGCAACTCGTCATCGATCTCGGCGCGACCCACCCGCACGTGGGCAGGGATGCCCTCAATGGTGGCGATCAGCGCCTGTCCGTGGGATTCACCGGCGGTCAGGTAGCGAAGCATGCCCGTCAGTCTGTCACGCGGCTGCGACATTTCCGTGCCACGCCCGGCCGGTGAACCGGCCCTCAGGCGTGCTGGCGGCGGCGCAGTTCGGCGACCCCGGCCTCGTACAGAACCGCGAAACCGGCACCGACCTCGGTGGCGTCGATGCCCGTCATCATCGACACCTGGTCGACGGCCTGGCCGGCGAGCAGGTGCAGCCCCGACAGCGCGGGCACCCCGGCCCGCTCGGCGGCCTGCCCCAGCGGCGTCGGCCACGGGTCGTACACGGCGTCAAAGGCGAGTCCCGCGCGGGCCACCAGCGCCTCTGCATACGGCGCGATGCCCTCGGTCGGCACGGTCGAGAACACCACGTCGACGGCGTGGCTGAGACCCTCGTCGAGTGGGACGACCGTGAACGCCACCCCCAGCACGTCAGCGAGTTCGGCCAGTGGTTGGGCACGCTCCGGACGACGCGCGAGCACCGTCACCCGCTGGGCCCCCATGCGCGCACCGGCCACGATCGCGGCGCGGGCCGTGCCACCGTTGCCGACGACCGCGAGGTGGTCGAGCTGGTCCAGTCCGACGCTCGCACAGGCCGTGACGAAGCCGGGCACGTCAGTATTGTGCACGGTGTTCGTGGCGCCCGCATTCCGCAGCAGCGTGTTGGCGACACCCACCAGGCGCACGACTTCGTCCGGCTCACCCAAGGCGGTGATCGCCTGCTTGTGCGGCATGGTTACGCTCAGGCCGCGCCAGTGCTCGTCCAGCCCCCCGACGAACGCGGGCAGCGCCTCGGGCATGACGTCGTGCCAGTCATAGGACCAGTCGAGCCCTGCGGCGGCATAGGCCGCGCGGTGCATGGCAGGTGACAGGGAATGGTGTGCCGGGTGACCGATGACCCCACAGACCCGTTCCGCCCCGAACTGGCTCAGCACTTGCCGGGATGAGCTTGGCACCAAGCGACGAACTTCTGACGCGACTGCTCGTGTCCCTCCCACGTGGTGTTGTACTCGGTCTTGCCAGTCTCGGGGTCGACCAGCACGAAGTACAGGTAGTCGTGCTTGGTCGGGTTGAGCACGGCATTCAGGGCCTCAGCACCGGGGTTCGAGATGGGGCCGGGCGGAAGTCCGACGTGCACATAGGTGTTGTAGGGCGACGGGTTGGCACGTTCCTTGTCGGTCGTGGTCAGCCGTCCCTTGATGTTGTTGGCATAGACGACTGTGGCGTCCGACTCGAACTTCATCTTCTTGGCCAGTCGGTTGTAGAACACGCCCGCCACCATCGCCATGTCCTCGGGGTTGCTGGCCTCGCGCTCGACGATGCTGGCCAGGGTCAGCGCCTGCAACGGGGTCAGACCAAGGGTCTTGGCGCGCTCGTCGAAGTTCAGTTCAGTGGTCACCTTGGTGAACTGGGCGACCTGGGCCTTCATCAGCTCTGCACCGGTCGGGGTGTCGTCGACTTCATAGGTTTCGGGGTACAGGAATCCCTCGGGGCTGTTGGGGTTCGTGGCCCAGGCAGGCAGGCCCAGCGCGGCCTTGTTCTTCGCCGCGTCCTGCAGTTGTTTGGCCGTGATCGCCGGGACGCCCTTGGTGATGATCGGCCACTGGTCGGTCATGCGGTAGCCCTCGGGGATCGTCACCCGGGTCCGGATCATCTTCGTCGGGTCGGACAGGATCTTGGCCGCCTCTTCAGCGGGCATGTGCTGGCGCAGTTCGAAGCGCCCCGCCTGGAACTGCGCCTCGCTGCCGAGACCGGCCACCGCGCTCTTCCACGCCTTGGTCGACTTGATGATTTCCTTCTCGGCAAGGTCCGAGCCGATCGAGTTCACCGAGGCACCCTTGGCCACCGTGTAGACCACCGGTTCACCGCTCACCTCGAGGTAGTCATCGGTCGCCTTGTAGTCGAGATAGGCATTGCGCACCGTCGAATAGCCGAGCCAGCCGATGGTGACCAGCACGGCGATGCTCAGCAGCACCGCAAAGGTGCTCTTGCCGTGGTACAGGATCTTCTTCCAGTTCGGTCCCTGGTTCTCCACGAACAGTCCGCTCACACTTGCCTCCCGTGTGGTGGGCCGCCGGGTCGGCGACGCTCCAGTGCATGCTCAAGGATGGTCACAGCAGCCATCTGGTCGATGATGCCGCGCCGAGCACGCGAGTCCTTGCCTGCTGCGGCCAGTTTACGTGCTGCCTCTGCAGAGCTCATCCGCTCGTCGACGAGCACCACCCGCAACGGGGCGATGGCGGCCTCAAGTTCGGCCACCACCCCACGCAGGGCCTCGACTGCGGGGCCCTCTTTGCCGGCGAGGTTGCGGGGCCAGCCGAAGACCACCTCGACGGGCTCGTACTCGGCGACCAGGGCCAGTACCGCCCGCAGCGGCGCGTCCTTGGCATTGATGGTTCCCACCGGGTAGGCGAGGACGCCGCCCGGGTCGCATGCCGCGACGCCGATGCGCGCCTTGCCCCAGTCCAGGGCCAGGCGCACACCGCGCTCTTCCGACAACTCGCTCAACGAGTGCTGCTCACCGCGAGGCCAGGTTGGTCTCGATGGCCTGCAGCGCCACCTGGGCGCCGGAGCCGTCGGTGCCACCGCCCTGGGCAAGGTCGTCCTTGCCGCCGCCCTTGCCGCCAAGCAGCGGCGCCGCGAGCCCGACGAGCGCGCCGGCCTTGACGCCCGCCTCGCGTGCGCCGTCGGTGGTGGCGACGACAATCGCGGGCTTGTCGGCGGTGCCGCCGATGAGCGCGACCACTGCGGGCTGCCCCGCGACCCGGCCACGCAGGTCGGTGGCGAGGTTGCGCAGGTCGCCGGCCGCGACCCCGTCGAGACGCGAGCTGACGAGCAGCACGCGACCCACGGTGCGTCCGGCCTTGATGAGGTCGTCGGCACCCGCAGCGAGCTGCTGGGCCTTCATCTCGGCGATGGTCTTCTCGGCGTCCTTGAGCTGGGCCACGAGCTTCTCGACGCGGTCGGTGAGCTGGTCCGGCTGCACCTTGAGGATGCTCGCCAGCCCGCTGACCAGCGCCCGCTCGCCCGCCAGGTGGGTGAACGCATCGGTGCTGACCAGCGCCTCGACACGGCGCGTGCCCGAACCGATCGACTGCTCACCGAGCAGGGTCAGCATGCCGATCTCGCTGGTGCGCCCGACGTGGGTGCCGCCGCACAGTTCCCGACTCCACTCCCCCGCCAGTTCGACCATGCGCACGATCGGCGGGTACTTCTCGCCGAACATCGCCATGGCTCCCATCGCCTTGGCCTCTTCGAGCTTCATCTGGGTGTCGGTGACCTCGAAGTTGTCGCGGATCGCGTTGTTCGCGCGTTCCTCGATCTCTTGCTTGAGGGCCTCGGAAAGGCCCTGCTGGGCCGAGAAGTCGAAGCGCAGGTAACCGGGCTTGTTGTACGAACCGGCCTGGGTGGCGTTCTTGCCGACCAGTTCGCGCAGCGCCGCGTGGATGATGTGGGTCGCGGTGTGCGCCTGGCATGAGCCGATGCGGTGGGCGCCGTCGACTGCGGCCACGACCTCGTCCCCGACCACCAGGTCGCCGGTCGCCTCGACCGAGTGGACGACAAGACCGGGCACAGGGCGCTGCACATCGATGACATCGAGCTCGAAGCCATGCGCGCGCAGCACACCCAGGTCGGCGTCCTGGCCACCGGCCTCGGCATAGAACGGCGTCTCTTCGAGCACGACCTCGACGACCGAGCCCGCGGGGGCATGGTCGACCAACTGGCCGTCGTGGATGATGCCACGCACCCGGGTGGGCACGGTCAGCTCGGTGTAGCCCAGGAACGGGGTCTCGCCCTTGTCACGCAGCGAACGGAAGACCTCGGTGCTCGCACCGCCGGTCTTCTTCGCCTTGGCATCGGCCTTCGCACGGGCGCGCTGCTCGTTCATGAGCTCGACGAACTTTTCGCGGTCCACCTTGAGGCCCTGTTCCTCGGCCATCTCGAGGGTGAGGTCGATCGGGAAGCCATAGGTGTCGTGCAGCTGGAACGCCTGCTCACCACTGAGGGTCGAGGAGTGCTGGGCGCGCACCTGACTGACCGCGGTGTCGAACAGCTGGCTGCCCTGGGTCAGGGTACGGCGGAAGGTCTCCTCCTCGGCGGTGGCCGCCGAGAGCACGCGGTCCCACTGCGTGTCGATGTCGGGGTAGGACTCGTGCATCAGGTTCTTGCTGATGGTGAGCAGTTCGCCAATCACCGGGTCATGCACGCTGAGCAACCGCATGGCGCGGATGCTGCGGCGCAGCAGGCGCCGCAACACGTAGCCACGCGCCTCGTTGCCGGGGTTCACGCCGTCCGTCATCAGCATCAACGAGCTGCGCACGTGGTCGCCGACCACGCGCAGGCGCACGTCGTCGGTCTCGTCGGCGCCGTACTTCTTGCCGGCCAGCTCACTCGCCCGTGCGATGACGGGGAAGACCTGGTCGGTCTCGTACATGTTGTTGACGCCCTGCAGCAGGTAGGCGACGCGTTCGAGGCCCATGCCCGTGTCGATGTTCTTCGCCGGCAGCGGGCGCAGCACGTCGAAGTCGTCCTTCGCGCGCACTGCGGACAGTTCCTCGGTCTGGAAGACGAGGTTCCAGATTTCGAGGAAGCGGTCCTCGTCGGCCTCGGGGCCGCCGTCGGCGCCGTACTGGGGGCCGCGGTCGACGTAGATCTCGGAGCATGGACCACCGGGGCCGGGGATGCCCATGTTCCAGTAGTTGTCCTTGAGACCGCGTTCCTGGATGTGCTCGCGCGGCACGCCGACCTTCTGCCACAGGTCGATGGTCTCCTGGTCGCCGTACAGCGCGGTCACCCAGATCTTGTCGGGATCGAAGCCGTAGCCGCCGTTGTGCTGCTCGGTGGTGATCAGCTCCCAGGCGTACTCGATCGCCTCGGCCTTGAAGTAGTCACCGAACGCGAAGTTGCCATTCATCTGGAAGAACGTGCCGTGGCGGGTGGTCTTGCCCACCTCGTCGATGTCGAGGGTGCGCACGCACTTCTGCACGCTGGCAGCCCGCTTGAACGGGGCTGCCTCTTCACCGGTGTAGTAGGCCTTGAACGGCACCATGCCTGCGTTGACGAACAGCAGGGTGGGGTCGTTGTACAACAGCGACGTGCTGGGCACGATCGTGTGGTCCTTGGACGCGAAGTAGTCCAGGAAGCGACGTCCGACGTCGGCGGCCTTCATGGTGATCCTCTGGGTTGCGTGCGGTCGACCGGCGCCGGCGGGCGCTGGCCTCGGACAAGCTTAGACGTATGGCTGTCGTGGGACACGTGTGTTCCGCTGAGGGCGGGGTTCCTGCACGGGCACCAGGCCGGAAATAGTTGTCCACAGATCTTGCGCGGGGGTTGTGTGGGGGGCCCGGGCTTGAGAGAATAGAACAACAGTTCGACACGAGGTGGTGTCGGGTGGTGTTTCTGTCCAGTCGAGATGAAGGGGCGAGGTGGTCCGGATGGGATCCAGCGCCGTAGTAGAAGACCGATTCAGACCCGCAAGACCAAGATCGAAACCGAGGCCGCCGATCGACCGGCGACCCTCCGAGCAGCGGTTCGCGAAGAGCGAGATCAGCGCTGACGGGGCACGGGCGAAGCTGGTCGCCTTGAATGATGCGTTCCTCGCCAAATGCCGGGCGGAGGCCGAGGAGTTCCGGCTCTATGCCGAGTTCGCCGACCAATACCGGTTCGTGCCCGAAGAGAGCCCGGTGCTGGCCGGTACCGAGCGGTTGGTGCAGTGGGGCGGCGACGGCACCCCGGGGGTGGCGGAGTTCTGCACCCTCGAGTTGGCGGCGGCGCTGCGGCAGTCCGAAGAAGCGGTCCGCATCCACATCGCGCACGCGTTGGCGGTCAGGCACCGGTTGCCGAACACGTGGGGCGTGCTGATGGACGGCCGGCTGCGGGTCTGGCAGGCCACCGAACTCGCCAGCGCCACCTGGGAACTGTCGTACGAGCAGGCGATCGAGCTGGACCGGGACCTGCCCCACTGGCTCAACACCATGGCGTTCGGCCGGGTACTGGAGTTCATCAAAGCCTGCGTGAAAGAACTGCTCCACGACCCTGATGCCGAACCCATCGACCCCGCGTTGGCCAGGCGCAGGGTGGAGATCAACACCCGCGGCGTCGACGGCTCCGGGGCCGGGGTCGCCGACGTGTCCGCCACGATTGATACTGCGGATGCGATCTTCCTCGACGCGCAACTGAACCGGCTCGCCGAAATCCTCGCCCACGGCGGCAACCGCGAGTCGCAGCAGGTCCGCCGCGCCCAGGCGTTGGGGCTGTTGGCCTCACCGGCGCGGGCGTTGCAGCTGCTGCAGGCCGCGCTCACCGATGAGCTGCCCGGCGAGGACGAGGGTTTCGATGCCCGCTGCCCTGCGCAGGGCCAGCGGGGGCACACCTGCGGTGCGGTCACTGTTGACCCCGACGCATTGCTGCCCCGCACGGAACTGGTCGTGCATCTGACCGACACCACCCTGCGCAGCGGTGAAGGGCTGGTGAAGGTCGAGAAGGCCGGGTCCTTGTTGGCGGGGTGGGTGAAACACCTCACCGGGAACACCCGCATCAGCGTCCGGCCCGTGCTGAACCCGGAAGAGCTCGCACCGACCGACGCCTACCACGTGCCGGCCCGGATGCGGGAATGGATCACCCTGCGCAACCCCCACGAAGCCTTCCCCTACTCCAAGAAACCATCCCGCGGGCTCGACCTCGACCACACCATCCCCTGGCGACCCACAATGTGCGGGGAGCAACCGATGACCAGGCCCGACAACCTCGCCCCACTCTCCCGCAAAGTCCACCGCGCCAAAACCCACGGCGGCTGGCGCCTGTCCCAGCCCTCACCCGGCACCTACCTCTGGAAATCACCACTCGGCTTCGGCTACCTCGTCACACCCAGCCACACCTGGCTCATCCAGGACCCCACCGGACAGATCCTGGCCGCCGCCTGACACCCACCCCCGCCGCACCCGCCGCACCCCGGCGGGCCACCGGCATGCCCGCGCGCGGGTTCAGTTCATTCAGCTCACGTCCCCGACAACTCCCACCACGCCGGCATCGCGGCCATGGCCACGACGAGCGCGATCGAGACGATGATGAGGGCTGGAGCAAGAATCTGAATGAACATGCATCAAGCATGCGAAATGTGGGCTGACCAGCACATCCACCAGCGGTCCCCACCCCGGGTCACCCGCTCACACCCCCGGACGACCCGACCCTGAGCCCTACCCCAAGGGTTCCACCGGCTGGCGCAGGATCGTCCGCAACTTCGCCGGGTCAGTGCGCCGGGTATCGGACAGGTAGACCTCGTGATGGCGATGCATGGCACTGGGCTCCTGCGCGCATCCGTCACCCACGCCGGCTGGGCGATCATCATGCGCCAGTGCCACGCATCCTTGTCGCGGGAGGTGACAGCCTCCGACCAACGAGTGGGAACTACTTCTTTTCCATGCCCAGCTCGGTGCGCAGTTCGTCCTCGCGCTCGGTCATCGAGTGCTGCACGGTGGTGATGAACTCCCCCACCTGGTCGATGAGCTCGCTGAACCTCTGCGACGCCGAATCCTGCAGGTGCTGCGGCGTCGCCTTCTTGGCGAGCTCGCGCCCCTTCACGACCACGAACACGGTCACGCCCACTCCCAGGGCGAAGAACACGAAGCGTCCCATGTCACTTCACCCGCTTCGCGGGCTTGGCGGCCGAGCGGCCCTTGATGGCATTGCGCACGCCGTAGCTGAACGCCGCGGTCTTGACCAGGGGGCCGCCGAGAGTGGCAGCGAACAGCTGGCTCATCTGCGAGGCCTGCTCAGCGACGACGGTGGCGTTGGCCGACACCTTCGCGACGTCCTCGGTGACGACGGCCAGCTTGGCGATCTCGTTGTTGGCCTCGGTCACCGTGCCGCGCAGTTCGACCAGGATCGGCACCGAGTTGTGGCCGATGTCGCGCACCAGCAGCCGGGTCTCCTCGAGGACGCGCCCCAGCTTCAGCAGGGGGACGGCCAGGAAGGCGACCAGGGCAACAACGGCGATCGCGGCAATCAGTGCGGCGATGCTTCCGAGGGACATGACGGTCTCGCTTTCATCGGGCGGGGGTCGTTCGCGTTCACTCTAGTGGTCACGGCCCAGCAGGTCGTCCAACTGGGCCACGAGGTCGACGAGTGCGGCCTCGTTGCCGTGGCCGGTGGGCCGGTAATAGACGGTGCCGTCGAGTTCGTCGGGCAGGTACTGCTGGCGGGCGACCGCGTGCGGCTCGTCGTGGGCGTACTTGTAGCCCTTGCCGTGGCCGAGCTTCTCGGCACCCGCGTAGTGGGCGTCGCGCAGGTGGGGTGGCACCTGCCCGATGCGGCCGGCGCGCACATCGGCGATGGCTGCGTCGATGGCCACATAGACCGCATTCGACTTCGGCGCGAGCGCCGCGGCGACGGTGGCCTGGGCAAGGTTGAGCCTGGCCTCGGGCATGCCGATCAGCTGCACAGCCTGGGCGGCCGCCACGCAGGTCTGCAGCACCGAGGGGGCGGCCATGCCGATGTCCTCGCTCGCGAGCACCACCAGGCGACGCGCGATGAAGCGGGGGTCCTCCCCCGCCTCGATCATGCGCGCCAGGTAGTGCAGGGCCGCGTTCACGTCAGAACCGCGTACCGACTTGATGAACGCGCTGATCACGTCGTAGTGCTGGTCTCCGTCCTTGTCGTAGCGGATGGCCGCCCTGTCGACGGCCTTCTCGACCACCTCGGTGCTGATCTCGGTGAGTTCGCGTGCCTGGGCGCCGGCCGCGGCCTCTTCGAGGTAGGTCAACGAGCGGCGGGCATCGCCGCCAGAGAGTCGTACGAGCGAAGCCAGTGCGTCGTCCGTGATGGTGAATGCGCCACCCAGGCCGCGCTCGTCGGCCACAGCACGTCGGACGAGCGTCGCGATGTCATCGTCGGTCAACGGCTTCAACGTCAGCAGCAATGAACGCGACAGCAGCGGCGAGATCACCGAGAACGACGGGTTCTCGGTGGTCGCCGCGATCAGCGTCACCAGTCGGTTCTCGACCGCCGGCAACAGCACGTCCTGCTGGGCCTTGCTGAACCGGTGCACCTCATCGACGAACAGCACCGTCTGGGTGCCGCGGGCCAACTCGCGGCGCGCGGTCTCAAGCTCGGCACGCACCTCTTTGACCCCGGCCGTCACCGCGGACAGCTCCACGAACCGGCGGTGGGTGGAATGGCTGACCACGGCGGCAATCGTGGTCTTGCCGACCCCGGGCGGCCCCCACAGGAACACCGACATCGCCGCGGTGCCGGTGGCGAGACGCCGCAGTGGCGAGCCAGGGCCCAGCAGGTGCTGCTGGCCGACGATCTCGTCGAGGGACCGTGGACGCATCCGCACCGCAAGCGGCAGGTGCTGGTGGGCAGCCCCCGTCAACGAACCCCCGGCCACCACGGTGGCAGGCACATCGGGTTCATCCGGGTTGCCGAACAGGTCAGTCACCCCGAGAAGTCTAGGATGTACTCAGGCACGCTCTGTCAACCGGCCATCCACCATGTCGACCACGCGAGTGGCGAACTGCTCGGCGATAGGATCATGAGTCGCCACCACAACCAACAATCCTTCGTCAGACAGCTGGCGAAACAGCGCGAAGAGATCCCGACTGGTGACCGAGTCCAAAGAACCTGTCGGCTCATCGGCAAGGATCGCACTTCTGCCACCAGTCAGTGCCCTGGCAACCCCGACTCGTTGCCGCTGACCGCCAGACATCGCTGCAGGCAGACGGTCACACAGATCCCCCAGGCCCACTCGAGCCAGCGCGGACTCGGCTTGCTCGCGGGCAGCAGGGCCGTCCACACCCAGCGCCTCCAGCGGCAGCAACAGGTTGTCGATGGCTGACAGCTCAAACAGCACGTTGTCGTCCTGAAAGACGATTCCCAACTTCGTCAGCCTTACGTGTGCTCGGATGTCCTCCGACGAGCCTGCCATTTCCTGCCCGCCAACCACCACGCTGCCACGGTCTGGGCTTTCAAGGCCGGCGAGAACGTTCAGCAGGGTGGATTTGCCCGACCCCGAGGCGCCTCGCAGACAAATGAACTCTCCCCGGCCTGCACGTAGATCAACATCGTCAAGGGCAACCACCTCGCCCGCCTCTGCGCTGAACACCTTGCGCACACTTTCTACATGCAAGAAGTCGGCAATCATTGGAATCTCTCCCTGCTGTCCACACGCCATGATCCCACCACTCCGCCGACCGCCGAGGCAATCGTGACGATCGCAGCATTGCGCAAGAGCGGCACCCACGGAATGATGACGTCGGCGCCACCAACCGCGGAACGCACCAACACGACCACTGGTGGCACCAGTCCGAGAAATACGACTGTCAGCACGGCGACTCCCAGCGGTTGCAGAACCAGTCTGCAATCTCGCCACCCAACGATACCCATGACACGCAGGGCACTGCGGTGCGGACGCACCTGCTGTGCGATTGTCGCACCCAGGGACGTCATTACTGCCACACACAACACAGCAAGAATCCACGGTTGGACCTGATCCACCAAGCCACCGGTATAAAGCTCAGGAACCGATGGAATTGAATACCATGTCATTCCAATCCCCAATTGAACTGCCGTACCTTGAATGCGCTCAACATAATTCCCACTGCCGGCGAGCAAAGTATGCTGGGGCAGCGTCGGGAGTTCCACACCCTTTTGCAACAGGCTTGCGCGCATCACCACACCGGCTGTACGACCCACATACCCCCCCGGATTCGACAGGACAACGCCGGGAATCGTAATTGGCTTGGGGCCCTCCCTCACTTCAACCGGTACCCTCGTCGCCAGAATTGAGCCCCTCGCGAGTGCGTCAAGCTCCATGGACGTCATCTCTCGACCAAGCGCTGCGGCGGCACCCTGCGCATCCTGCACAACAGCGATATCCGCGCCGGCGCTACCCCCTATGAACCAAATTGGATGTGCCCTCGCACTTGACTTCGCGGCCCATTCGGGGACTTGCCGCGCGATTCGCGCGTCGAATGTGTAGGCCACGACTGCATGCTCGGGGGTCCCTCGCCCCTCGCTGTAACGACGGTTTGTTGCCAGATTGCTGGATGCCAGGCTGGCCACGACGCTGCCGCTCAGGCCGAGAGCCAGAACGACGACGCCAAGACGCCTGCCGAGTGAGGGCAACATCCCTCTGAAGACCAGGCGCGTCAACTCACCCGCCAAGGTGGGCCTGCTTCGGCGTGAAGCCAGCATCAGGATGTCGGGCACGACCAAGCCAAGACTTAGACCCAGAAGCGCTCCACCAACGAGTTCTGCTCGAACCTGATCAAGGCCGAGCACTGGTCCGCTCGAGATACCCAACACCGCAGCTGCGGCGGCGACGGTTCGTGGCACTGAGCGGTCCGATGCTCGCGCGATCCTTTCGCCCGGAACAGCAAGAGCACCGAACAGAACCGCGCCGGCTATCGACGCCGCAGCCCACCACGGGACAGCAGGTGACGACTGCACAGACCCTGTCACCCATTCGATGAGAGGCTTCGACGCCCAAGCCAAACCCCACCCCACCAGCAGACCTGCCGGGACACTGACGAGCAAAGCCGACACTTGCGCACCCCTGACCCACCGACTACTGAGCCTCCGCGCGACTCCGACGCGGTACAGGGACCGTCCCACCCGACCAGACCATGGCCCGAACGCCAAGCCCGCCACCACTCCGCCGGCGGCCGCCAGCGCAATACCCGGTAACAAAATCGCCACCTGACCACGCCATTCATAGGCCGCGCGAACCACGGTACTGCGACTCGTCATCGCTCCGTTGGGGTCCACCCCCAGCGCCTCGGCGACCTTGGCGAGGTCTACAGCCTTCGGATCGTCCAAGAATATTGTGACCGACGCCGATACTCCAGACATCTCAAGATCAGCCCCACTGAGCAGAGAATAGGTGCCTGGAGCAGCAAGAAGGAAACTCCCGCCCCGCGAGAATACGCTTTGACTGACGCCAACAACATCAAATCGGGCGCGACCGCCCCAACTCTCAACCACCCGACTGCCCGCGAGGTCTGGGCCCACCACCACCTCGCCGGGTTGCTGCGGCCATCGCCCTTCGACCAAGCGATACTCGTCCGGCTTGAGCCCGCTCCCCCAAGGGCCTTCTGTGATCCGGACCTCAGTTTCAACAGGCCGACCATCGGCTGTTGCAGACTCGCCCAGGGCATTGAGGCTCGCCGAACAAGTTCCACCAAATCCCTGTGCCAGCCTCACACAGGCCGTCGTATCCAAACGCTGGCCGGGTTCGATGTGCTGGCTGAACCGATAGCCGTAGGCGAAGCTGCCCAAACTGTGCCTGGCCACGGTCTCAGTTGTCAATGAGACGATGGCAAACACACCTACGACAATCATCGCCGTTGCGGCCGCGACACATGCATACAGCGCCGAACGAACGTTCGACGCTGCAAGCACCAGAGCCCGAGGCGGCATCAGCACTGCCTGTCCACCCCTTCAACGGGACTAGCCGAGGCAGGGGGGGTGGAAAGGAGGAGTGAGAGTGCGGACAAGCTGGCCAGGATTCGCACAATTTGCTCGTTCCAGGAGAGGGGATGAGGCACAGCTCTGTGCCCGCCACAAACGCTAGGTGATCTCAGCGACGCCGTCAAGGGATGTCTGCAACCAGACATCAAGTCCCTTGTCAGCCACTGTCGTGCCCCGTAGCCCTGAGGTGACATCTGACCCAGGTCTAGTAGACCGATCCCACATCACCGCCCGTGCGCCGATGTGCCCGGCCGCCCCACTCAGTTGACTGGACCCATGATGACTCGTCGCGACCTCGCCCTGATGCTCGCCCCACTCGTCGTCGGTGGCGCGCTGGCTGCCACCGGCACCACGCACGTCACGCTGACCACGGATACGGCACACGGCTCCGCCAAAGACACAGCGGCCCCGGCCAAGCCCACGCAGCCCGGCCAGGACCCCCAGTCGACAAATCTGTGACGATCAAGCCGTCGGCGTCGCCCCAGCCTGCTTCGCCTCGGCCTTCTTCTCCGGCTTGAAGTCCACCCCGGCCTCCTTGCGCTGCTGCGCGGTGATCGGGGCCGGGGCCTGGGTCAGCGGGTCGAAGCCGCCGCCCGACTTCGGGAAGGCGATGACGTCGCGGATGGTGTCGAACCCGCCCAGCAGCATCACGAGCCGGTCGAGCCCGAATGCGATGCCGCCATGCGGCGGCGCGCCGAACTGGAAGGCGTCGAGCAGGAAGCCGAACTTCTCCTGCGCCTCGTCCTCGGTCAGGCCCATCACCTTGAACACGCGTTCCTGCACGTCGCGGCGGTGGATACGGATCGAGCCGCCACCGACCTCATTGCCGTTGACCACGAAGTCATAGCCGTACGACAGCGCCGAGCCGGGGTCAGTGTCGAAGCTGTCCATCGATTCCGGACGAGGGCTGGTGAACGCGTGGTGCACGGCAGTCCACTGGCCATGCCCGACCGCGACATCACCTTCGGCCTCGGCCAGGGCCGTCGACTTGAACATCGGCGCGTCCACGACCCAGACGAACGACCACTCGTCGTCCTTGACCAGCCCGGTGCGGCGCCCGATCTCGAGGCGCGCGGCACCCAGCAGTTCCTGCGACTGCTCGCGCTGGCCGGCACCGAAGAAGAGGGCGTCGCCAGGCTTGGCACCGGCGGCCTCGGCGATCTGCGCCTTCTCGTCCTCCGAGATGTTCTTGGCGACCGGGCCGCCCAGCTCGCCGTCCTCACCCACGGTGATGTAGGCCAGACCCTTGGCACCGCGCTGCTTGGCCCATTCCTGCCAGGCATCGAACTGGCGCCGGGGCAGCGAGGCGCCACCGGGCATCACGACACAGCCGACATAGGGCGCCTGGAACACCCGGAACGGCGTGTTGGCGAACAGCTCGGTGACCTCGCGGATCTTGAGGTCGAAACGCAGGTCGGGCTTGTCCGAGCCGTAGTTGTCCATGGCCTCATGCCACGTGATCCGGGGCATAGGGGTGGGCAGCTCGACGTCGATGAGCTTCCAGCAGGCCGCCATGACCTCTTCGGCCAGCGCAATGACATCGTCCTGGTCGACGAAGCTCATCTCGATGTCCAACTGGGTGAACTCGGGCTGGCGGTCGGCGCGGAAGTCCTCGTCGCGGTAACAACGCGCGATCTGGTAATAGCGCTCCATTCCGGCCACCATCAGCAGCTGCTTGAACAGCTGGGGCGACTGCGGCAGCGCGTACCAGCTGCCCGGGTGCAGCCGGGCCGGTACCAGGAAGTCGCGCGCACCCTCGGGGGTCGAGCGGGTCAGCGTCGGGGTCTCGATGTCATAGAAGTTGCGCGCCGACAGCGCGTCGCGAATGGTCTGGGTGACCTTTGAACGCAGCACCAGCGCATCGTGCTGCCGCGGACGACGCAGGTCGAGGTAGCGGTGGCGCAAACGGGCGTCCTCACCCACGGTGGTGCGCTCGTCAATCTGGAACGGCAGCGGCGCGGCGGCGCTCAGCACCTCGAGTTCGCGGATCGCGACCTCGACTTCGCCGGTGGGCAGGTTCGGGTTGGTGTTCTGCTCGTCGCGGCCGTCGACGACACCCGTGACCTGGATGCAGAACTCGTTGCGCAGGTCGTGGATGCCCGCCTTTTCGAGGTATTCGTCGCGGACGACGACCTGGCAGATGCCCGACGCGTCGCGCAGGTCGATGAAGGCGACGCCGCCGTGGTCGCGGCGCTTGGCGACCCACCCTGCCAGGGTGACGGTCTCGCCGATGTTGGACGCACGCAGCGTGCCGGCCTCATGGGTGCGAAGCACTGTGTATTCCTCTCGGGTGGTGGCCCGCATAGACGGTGCGGGTCCGGTGTTGATCCTAGGTGCTGGGGTCAGGAACCCGCCACCACGCGGGGCCGCAGGTCGTCGGCGGGCGGCTGCCAGGTGTCGGGGTCGGCGGCCACCTGCTCGCCCGAGCGGATGTCCTTGACCTCGTTCGATTCGAACCACACGAACGGGATGCCCCGGCGCTCGGCGTACTTGATCTGCTTGCCGAACTTGTCGGCCTTGGGCGCCACCTCGCAGGCGATGCCGCGGGCGCGCAGCTTCTGCGCGGTGGCGGTGGCGTGCGGGCGGGTGTCCTCGTTGTCGAGGGCCACCAGCACGGCCGTGGGCACGCTGCGCGTCGTGGTCACAACCCCCTTGTTGACCAGCGGCACCAGGATGCGCGTGACCCCGAACGAATACCCCACCCCGGGGTAGGTGGTCCTGCCGTCGCTGGCCAGCGAGTCGTAGCGACCGCCAGAGGCCACCGAGCCGAGCTTCTCGAAGCCCACCAGCTCGGTCTCATAGACCGTGCCGGTGTAGTAGTCGAGCCCCCGCGCGATCTTGAGGTCGGCCACGAGCCGCCCCGGCACCGCCGCAGCCGCGTAGCGGACGACGGCCGCCAGTTCGGCCAGGCCCTCGTCCAACAGTTCACCCTCGACGCCCAGCGCACGCACCGCCTCGACGAACGACTCATCACCGGACTGGATCTGGGCCAGCGCCACGCACTTGTCGGCCACGCCCGCCTCGAGCCCCAACTCATCGACCAGCAGGTCCTTGACCGCCCCCGCGCCGATCTTGTCGAACTTGTCGACGCGCTGCAGCACCGCCGCGGTGTCCTCGATGCCGAGCCCCTCATAGAAGCCCTGCGACAGTTTGCGGTTGTTGACGTGCATCACCACCGACGGCAGCCCCAGCTCGGTGTGCAACCGCTCAAAGGCCTCGAGCGCCACCAGTGGGATCTCAATGTCGTGGTGGGCCGCCAGCACCTCTTGCCCGACGATGTCGATGTCGGCCTGCAGGAACTCGCGGTAGCGGCCCTCTTGCGGGCGCTCACCGCGCCACACCTTCTGCATCTGGTAGCGGCGGAACGGGAAGGCCAGGTGACCGGAGTTCTCGAGCACGTAGCGCGCAAACGGCACGGTCACATCGAAGTGCAGGCCCAGCTGGTCACCGGCGTCGGCGTCGTCAGCGTGCAGGCGACGCACGACGAAGACCTCCTTGGTGATCTCGCCCTTGCGGGTCAGCACGTCCATGGGCTCGACGGCGCGGGTCTCGATCGAGCCGAAGCCGTGCAGTTCGAACGTCTCGCGCAGGATGTCAAGCACCTGCTGTTCGATGATGCGGCCGCTCGGCAGGAACTCGGGATATCCGGAAATCGGCTTGGGACGTGCCACTTGAACCTCGCGTGCAGTCGTGGATGGGGGGCGCAGTGACGCCGCTCACGGCGTCCGACCACGACACTCTACCGCCCACGTTCGATCACGATTGCGTCCGCAAGCCCGCCCGGGTGTGCCGTCCGGGGCCCGGATCAGGCAAGATGAACCCATGAGCGAAACTGCACGTCCCCATGACTTCGGTCGGGTGGACCCGGATGGAACCGTGTACGTCACCACTGCGGAAGGAGAACGCAGCGTCGGCCAGGTGCCCGATGTCGAACCTGCCGAGGCGTTGGAGTTCTACGTCCGACGGTTCCGCTCGCTCGAGACCGAGGTCGACCTGTTGGCCACGCGCGTCGGGTCGGGTGCCGTGAACCCGGACGAGGCCCGCCGCACCATCAACACCCTGCGCACCAGCATCGCCGAGGCCAACGCCGTCGGTGACCTCGCTGCCCTCGCCACCAAGCTGGACGCCCTCGAGCCCACGCTGGCCGCGGCGAATGAGCAGAAGAAGGCCGAGAAGGCCGCGGCGAATGCACGCACCAAGGACGCCAAGGAGGGCATGGTCGCCGAGGCCGAGAAGCTCGCGGCCGGCAACGACTGGAGGGGCGGCGTCAACCGGTTCCGCGCACTGCTCGAGGAATGGAAGGCGCTGCCGCGCATCGACCGCACCACCGACGACGAGCTCTGGCACCGGTTCAGCTCGGCCCGCACCACCTATACCCGCCGCCGCAAGGCCCAGTTCGCCCAGCAGAACGAGGCCCGCTCGGGTGCCCAGCAGGTCAAGCAGCAGATCATTGAAGAGGCCCGTGGCCTGGCCAGCTCGACCGACTGGGGGCCGACCTCCGGTGCGTTCCGTGACTTGATGGCCCGCTGGAAGGCGGCCGGCCCGGCCCCCCGCCAGGTCGAGGACCAGCTGTGGACCGAGTTCCGCGCCATCCAGGACACGTTCTTCAACGCCCGCACCGCGGCCCAGTCCGAGCAGGATGCGGAGTTCGCCGAGAACCTCACCGCCAAGCTCGCCCTGCTCGACGAGGCCGAGAAGCAGATCCTGCCGGTCAACGACCTCGCCCGGGCCCGCGCCCAGTTCCGTGATTTCCTGGCCAGCTTCAACGAGCACGGCAAGGTGCCGCGCGATGCCATCCGCAGCGTGGACGACCGGGTGCGGACGATCGAGCGGGCCGTCAAGGACGCCGAGGACGCCGAGTGGAAGCGCACCGACCCCGAGGCGCGCCAGCGCGCCCAGGACACGGTCGACATGTTCACCGCCCAGATCGAGAAGCTCGAGAAGCAGGCCGCCGAGGCCGAGAAGTCGGGCAATCAGAAGAAGCTGCGCGAGGCCCGCAACTCCATTGCGGCCTGCCAGAGCTGGCTCGAGCAGGCAAAGGCGACGCTGGCCGAGTTCAGCGCCTGATCACTGGCCCACCCGGAACACGTCGTAGACGCCCGGGATGCGCCGGATGGCGTTGGTGACGTGTTCGAGGTGGCGCGGGTCGGCCGCCTCGAACGCCAGCTTCACCTTGAACGTCTGGTCCTTGGTGGCCGACATCGACACCGAGACGATGTTGATGTGCTGCTCGGCCAGCAGTCGCGTGACGTCCGAGAGCATACCCGCGCGGTCGAGGCCCTCGATCTGGATGGCCACCAGGAACGACTGGTTCTTGCCGGTGGCCCATGCCACGTCGACGATGCGCTCGGGTTGCAGCAGCAGGTTCGCCACGTTGGTGCAGTCGCGCCGGTGCACCGATACCCCTTCGCTGCGGGTCACGAACCCGACGATCTGGTCACCTGGCAGGGGCGTGCAGCACTTGGCCAGCTTGACCCAGACCGACGGGTCACCGGCGACCTCGATGCCGACATCGTTGGCGGGACGGCGCATGCGTGGCGAGCTGATGGCCACGTCCTCGAGCGACTCGGCGGCAGTCTCCTCGACTCCCCCACCCAGGTCGATCAGCCGGTCGACGACATGCTGGGCCCCGACTGAACCCTCACCGACGGCCGCATAGAGCGCGTTGATGTCGGCCAGTTTCAGGTCGTCAGCCACCGCAGTCAGGTATTCGACGGTCAGCAGGTGCTTCAGCGGCAGGTTCGATCGGCGCAGCTGCCGGGCGATGAGTTCCTTGCCCTGCTCGATCGATTCCTCGCGGCGTTCACGGGTGAAGAAGTGCCTGATCTTCGACTTGGCCCGCGGGCTCTGGACGAACCGCAGCCAGTCACGTGAGGGGCCGGCATTGGGCGCGCGCGAGGTGAGCACCTCGACCACATCGCCGTTCTCAAGCTTGGAATCGAGGCTGACCAGGCGCTGGTTGACCCGCGCACCGATGCAGCGATTGCCGACCTCGGTGTGCACCGCATACGCGAAGTCGACCGGGGTCGAGCCGATGGGCAGTGCCATGACGTCGCCCTTCGGGGTGAAGACGTAGACCTCTGCCGAATTGATCTCGAACCGTAGCGAATCGAGGAATTCACTGGGGTCATCGGTCTCGTGCGACCACTCCTTGAGCGAGTGCACCCACGCCAGGTCGGTCTGCTCGTCGGCCTTGTTGCCCTGCTTGTACTTCCAGTGCGCTGCGACACCGAACTCGGCACGGCGGTGCATGTCATGCGTACGGATCTGCAGCTCGACGGGCTTGTGCCCCGGGCCCAGCACCGTCGTGTGCAGCGACTGGTACATGTTGAACTTCGGCAGCGCGATGTAGTCCTTGAACCGCCCGGGCAGGGGGCTCCAGCGTTCGTGCATGACACCCAGCACCTGGTAGCACTGTGCCGGCGTGTCGACCAGGATGCGGATGCCGACCAGGTCGTAGATGTCGCCGAACTCACGGCCCCGCACGACCATCTTCTGGTAGATCGAGTAGTAGTGCTTGGGGCGCCCGTACACCGTGGCCTTGAGGCCCGACTCACGCAGGTCGGCCTGGATCTGGCCGATCACCTCACGCAGTTGCTGGTCACGCTTGGGCGCCTGATCGGCAACCAGGTGCACGATCTCGTCGTAGACCTTCGGCTGCATCGTCGAGAACGCCAGGTCCTCCAGTTCCCACTTGACGGTGTTCATGCCCAGCCGGTGGGCCAGCGGTGCGAAGATCTCGAGGGTCTCGCGGGCGATGCGGTTCTGCTTGTCCGGCCGCAGGAAGCCCAGGGTGCGCATGTTGTGCAGCCGGTCGGCCAACTTGATCACCAGCACACGGATGTCGCGGCTCATGGCGATCACCATCTTGCGCAGGGTCTCTGCCTTGGCCGAGTCGCCGTAGGTGACCTTGTCGAGCTTCGTCACGCCGTCCACCAACGCGGCGACCTCTTCGCCGAAGTCGGCGGTCAGCTGTTCGACGGTATAGCTCGTGTCTTCGACCGTGTCGTGCAGCAGGGCCGCGCACAGGGTCGGCTCGGTCATGCCCAGTTCGGCCAGGATCAGCGTCACGGCCAACGGGTGGGTGATGTAGGGGTCGCCCGACTTGCGCAACTGCCCGCGGTGGTAGTGCTCCGCGGTGCGGTAGGCCCGTTCGATCAGCGCCAGGTCTGCCTTGGGGTGGTTCGTCCGCACGACATTGAACAGTGGGTCGAGGACGGCCGATTGCGGCGTCTTGACCGCGCCCAGACGCGCCAGTCGCTGGCGCATGCGCAGGCGTGGCTGCTCGGGGCCCGGGGCAAAGGGCGGGGCGGGTGGGGCCGGCGTCGCTGTGTTGCGGGCAGCATCAGAGGCCTGGTCGGTACTCATGACCACTCCTCCCCCACCGCTCGTGCACAGATCCGGTGTTGGTCGCCCATTGTAGCCAGTCAGCTCAGAAGTCCTCGTCATTGCTGATCACCTGCTGCCCGCCAACAGCGTCAGCGCGACGGACGACGACCACCCGGTCACCCGGCTGCAGGGTGGCAACGGTCGAGTCGAAATAGCGGCGCAGGGTGTCATTGCGCACCACGGCCACCACCCGCTCACCCTCGATCTGGCGGGGGTTCAGCCCCACCTCATCGGCGGTGATCTGGCGCTCATTCACCTCAAGGCCCTCACCACTCGAGAGCAGGTCCTCCATGACCGTGCCGACATGTGGGTTCACGCTCGACAGGCCCAGCAGTCGTCCGACCGCGTCAGAGCTGGTCACCACCATGTCGGCACCCGACTGGCGCAAGAGGGGCACGTTGTCCTGTTCGCGCACGGCCACCACCAGGTGGGCACGCGGGTTGAGCTGGCGCACCGTCAGCACGGTGAGGATGGCGGCATCGTCCCGGTCGAGGGTGATGATCACCTCGCGCGCCTTGGTGATCTCGGCGCGGCGCAGCAGGTCACGCCGGGTGGCGTCACCCAGGAACGCGGCCAGGCCGTCGTGGTTGGCCGCCTCGACCGCGACGGGCTGGGCGTCGATGACGACGATGCGATCGGGACTGATGCCGTGCTTGCGCAGGGTGTGCACGGCGCTGCGGCCCTTGGTGCCGTAGCCGATGACGACGGTGTGGTTGCGCATGTGCTTCCTCCAGCCAGAGTCACGCATTCCCCGGCGCCCCTGGTCGGCCAGCACCTGCAACGTGGTGCCGACCAACAGCACCAGGAAGCCGATGCGCAGTGGCGTCACCAGCAGCGCGTTGATCAGTCTGGCGTGGGGTGCCAGCGGGGTGATGTCACCGTAACCGGTCGTGGTGATGGTCACGGTCGAGTAGTAGAGCGCGTCGATGAAGCTGACGCCGTCCCCACCCGTGCTGTCGACATAGGATGCCCGGTCGAGCCACACGATCAATGTCGACGTCATCAGCAGCAGGAACGCGAGTCCCAGCCGGCGCGCCAACTCGCTGAATGGACTGCGCGTGGCGCGCTGCGGCAGGCGCACCATGTCGAGGTCACGCCAGCCGCGTCCGCGGCTCGGCCCTGTCAGCGGTACCCTCACCATCTCAGCTCGCGAACGTCGATCAGACGGTGAGCACCGGGGTGCAGGTGTCGATGCCGTCATCGAGCAGGCGCTGCGCGCCATGCAGGTACCCGAGTTCGAGCACCACACCCACGTGGACGAGTTCAGCGCCCAGCTGGCGCAACAGCCCGGCCGTGGCACTGATGGTGCCACCCGTGGCGAGCACGTCGTCGACGACCATCACTCGTGATCCGGGCTTGATGGCGTCACGGTGCACGGTGAGCGTCTCGTGACCGTATTCCAGGGCGAACGACTCCTCATAGACGGCGCGGGGCAGCTTGCCCGGCTTGCGCACCGGCACGAAACCGGCCTTCAGCGCCAGGGCGACCGGTGCGGCAAAGATGAAGCCTCGCGCCTCCATGCCCACGACGACGTCAATACGCTCAGGGGCACCCTCGATGAGGGCCTCGACCGTTGCCTGGAATCCCTCGGGGGATGCCAGCAGCGGGGTGATGTCCTTGAACGTGACACCGGCCTTGGGGAAGTCGGGCACGTCGTAGATCAGCGACTTGATGAGTTCCAGGTTCGACATCGTTCACTTCCTGCGCTTGGAACGGGTCTGACGCTCGGGCTGGCGGCGCGCCGGCTCGGCGGTCCCGCCCTCGTCGGCCTCGTCCTCGTCGAGTTCCCAGGGGTCGTCGCCGACCTCGTTGATCGCCACCACTTGCCGTTCGGCCTCGGCGGATGCCTCGGCCTCGGCATTCGCCCTGGCCGCGCTCGTCCGTGAACCCTTGGCGTGGCGCTCGCTGCGTCGTCCGAGGCGTTCACGATGGGTACGCATCTCAGGCTCGGCCTCGCGCAGCTGCGCCAGCAGCGGGGCTGCGATGAAGATCGAGGAGTAGGCGCCGGCGATCATGCCGACGAACAGGGCCAGGCCAAGGTCTTCGAGCGGACCGGGGCCCATGAAGAAGACTGCGGCGATCAGCAGGGCTGCCACCGGCAGCACCCCGATGACCGTGGTGTTGACCGAACGCACCAGCACCTGGTTGATGGCCAGGTTCGCCTGCTCGGAATAGGTGTGGTCCTGCTTGGTGATGTCCTTGACGTTCTCGCGCACCTTGTCGAAGACGACCACGGTGTCATAGAGCGAGTAGCCGAGGATCGTCAGCACACCGATCAGCGAGGCCGGGCTGACGGTGAAGCCCAGAATCGAATAGATGCCGACCGTCAGTAGCAGGTCGTGGATGAGAGCCACCAGCGCCGCGATCGACATGCGCCAGTCCCGGAAGTACGCCCAGATCATCAACCCGACGAGCACCAGGAAGACGATCAGCGCCTGGATGCCCTTCTCGGTGATCTGCTGGCCCCACGACGCGCCCACCGTGGAGTAGGCGACCTGGTCGGGGCTGGCACCGACGTGCTGGGCCAGCGCATTTCGCACCGTGGTGATCTCTTCGGTGCTCATGATGCGGGTCTGCACGCGGGCGGTGTTCTCACCGACGGTGACCACGCTCGTGGCGTCGAGTTCGGGCAGGCCGGTGCTCTCGACCACCCGGCCCAGGTCATTCGGCACGGCGTCGGTCACGGCCACCGGGACGGTGAACACGGTGCCGCCCTTGAACTCGATGCCCAGGTTGAGGCCACGGAAGATCAGCGAGCCGATGCAGATCAGCAGGATGGCGGCGCTGACGATGTACCACTTCTTGCGGTTCTTGATGAAGTTGTACGAGGTCTCACCGGTGTAGAGCCGGTGGGCCAGTCCCTTGTTGGCGGGCACCTGGTCGTGGCGGGGCACCGGCTTGGTGGCGGCGCTGCTGCGCCGACGGGTGCTCGACTTCTCGGCGCTCGACTTCTCGGCGCTGGACTTCTCGGCAGTGCGCGTCGAGCTGCGGGCGCCCTTGGTGGCGGAGCGCAACGCGCTCGCCGGTTCGGTCTTCTTCGACTTGGCCATGTCAGGCCTCCTTCACGGCGGTCTTGCGGCGGCGGCCCATCAGCGACTCGCGCGAGACGCCCATGAAGCGCGGCGACATGCCCGAGAACGGGCCACCCTGGCCGAAGTACCTGGTGCGTCCCAGCACCGTCATCAGCGGCTTGGTGAAGAAGAACACGATGAGGATGTCAATCACCGTGGTCACCCCCAGGGTGAAGGCGAAGCCCTTGACCGAGCCGACGGCCAGGATGAACAGCACGACAGCCGAGAGCAGCGAGACAGCATCCGAGATGAGCACCGTGTTGCGGGCCTTGAGCCAGCCGGTCTCGATGGCGGTCTTGAGCGACCTGCCGTCACGCACCTCGTCCCTGATTCTTTCGAAATAGATGATGAACGAGTCTGCTGTCACACCGATCGCCAGGATGGCACCGGCGATGCCCGGCAGGTTCAGTGCGAAGCCGACCGCCTCGCCGAGCAGCACGATGACCGGGTACGAGATGGCCACGGCCATGAACAGCGACAGGATCACCACGATGCTGAGCGCGCGGTAGTAGAACATCGCATAGACGGCAACCAGCAGCAGGCCGATGATGCCCGCGATGATGCCGCCGCGAAGCTGCTCGCTGCCCAGACTGGCCGAGACATTGTCGACGCTCGCGACCTCGAACGACAGCGGCAGGGCGCCGTACTTCAGCACGTTGGCGAGCTCGCGGGCGCTCTGCTCGGTGAACTGACCACTGATCTGGGCCTGTCCGCCCGGAATGGTCTGGCTCACAGAGGGGGCCGAGATGACCTTCTTGTCGAGCACGATCGCGAACTGGTTCATGGGCTGCGACTGGGTCGACAGGTAGGTGGTGTTCGCCGTGAACGCCTCGGTGCCGGCAGTGTCGAAGTTCAGGTTGACCACGTAGTTGAACTGGCCCTGCGGAATACCCGAGCTGGCGTCCTTGACGTTCTCACCGGGAATCACCTCGGGGCCGAGCAGGTACTTCTGCCCGAACTCGTCACAGGCGAAGAACGGCTCGTGCGACACCTCTGGGAACTCATCGACACACATGAAGTTCTGGAAGTCGGTCTGGTCCTGCTGGGTGGGCTTCCAGGCGATGGCCTCGGTGTACTCCAGCTGCTTGGTCGACGTGGTCGGACGCTCGGTGGGACCACTGGTGGGCAGTCCGGGTGAGTCGACTTGGGGCGTCGCCTGGGCGGTCGGCAGACCGGGCGGTGGGGCGCTGGGGGTCGCCCCGGGGCTGCTGCTGCTCGTCGAGGCCAGCGGGCCGCCCTGCTCGACCTGGTAGACATTGCGGAACGACAGCTTGGCGGTCTGCCCCACCAGGCGGATCAGCTCGTCGCGCTGCATGTTGGGCACGCTGACAACGATGTTGCGGCCGCCCTGGGTGGTCACCTCGGACTCACCGACACCGAGCGCGTCGACGCGCTGCTGGATGATGTTGCGGGCCTGCTCAAGGCTGTCGGCCGAGACCGCGCCCGAACCGCTCACATTGCTGGCCGTCAGCGTGATGGTGGTGCCGCCGCGCAGGTCGAGGCCCAGTTTGGGCGTCCAGACCTTCGCCGCGGCCATCATGCCGTACAGCGCGGCGACCAGCAGCAGGAATACGACGATGTTCAGTGCTGGTCGGTACCGACGTGTGGAGGCTGCCACGGATCAGATTCCCTTGTTGATCTGCGGTCCGGCCTCGGGACGCTCGATGCCTTCGGGCAGGTCATCGGGCTCCGTCAGGATGCCCGCCTGCGAGTCGACCTCAGCCTCGACCTGCGCCGACTCGTCGTCGTACTCGAAGTCCTCGTCCTCGGGCTTGACGATGGTCGTCACCGCGTTCTTCGAGACGGTCACCTCGACGCCGGGGGCCAGGTCAACAATGGCCTGTCTGTCACCCAGGTGGCGGATGGTGCCGTAGAGCCCCGACGAGAGCATCACCCGCGTACCGACAGCGAGGCTGTTACGGAGCTCCTGCTGCGCGGCCATCTGCTTGCGGGCCGGACGAATCATCAGGAAGTAGAACATCGCGGCGAAGACGGCGATCAGCAGGATTGTTTCGATGGGCATTTCGAGCAGGCTCCTGTGCGGGGCCCCACCAGGGGGTCCCACGGAAAGTGGGTGGACAGACCAGCCAAGACTAGCGAGTGCGGGACATGATCCCGAACCCGAGCCAGACTAGCCGAACAAATCGGGATCCCCCGACCGCGGTGGGGTGAGTCCCAGATGGCGCCATGCCGCCGGGGTCGCGACGCGACCACGGGGGGTGCGCATCAGGAACCCGAGCCGGACGAGGAAGGGCTCGGCCACCTCTTCGACGGTCTCGGCTTCTTCGGCCACGCTGATGGCCAGCGTCGAGAGCCCCACCGGTCCCCCAGCGAACTTCACGCACAGCGCGTGCAGCACGCTACGGTCCAGTCGGTCAAGGCCCAGCGGGTCGACCTCGTACAGTTCGAGCGCCGCCTGCACCACGGCCATCGTCACGTGTCCGGTGCCGCGCACCTGGGCGTAGTCGCGAACGCGGCGCAGCAGTCGGTTCACAATGCGCGGTGTGCCGCGCGAGCGGGACGCCACCTCGGCCGCGGCATCAGCATCCAGGTGCACGTTCAGCAACTGCGCCGACCGGTTCACGATTGTCTCGAGGTCGGCCGCGTCGTAGTAGTCCAGGGTGGCGGTGAATCCGAACCGGTCGCGCAGCGGGCTCGGCAGCATGCCGGCGCGGGTGGTGGCCCCGACCAGGGTGAAATGCGGCAGGTCGATGGGGATCGCCGTGGCACCCGGCCCCTTGCCGATCACCACGTCGACCCTGAAGTCCTCCATGGCCAGGTAGAGCATCTCTTCAGCCGGGCGCGACATGCGGTGGATTTCGTCGAGGAAGAACACCTCACCCTCGACCAGCCCCGACAGGATCGCCGCCAGGTCACCGGGGTGCTGGATCGCCGGGCCGGACGACATCCGCAGCGGGGCCCCCATTTCGGCGGCGATGATCATCGCCAGCGTCGTCTTGCCCAGCCCCGGGGGGCCGCTGAGCAGCACATGGTCGGGTGGGGTGCCGCGGTGACGGGCCGCGTCGAGCACCAGCCCCAGCTGGTCACTGACGCGGCGCTGGCCGGCGAAATCGGCCAGTCGTGAGGGGCGCAGCGCCTGTTCGGCGGCCTTCTCGTCGGGTTCGAGCTCCGGGTCGAGTGGTGAATGTGTCATGAGCCCTCAGCTCCTCAGCGGGCCAGCGACTGCAGTGCCGCCCGCATCAGCACGGCGACGGGCACGTTCGCATCCTGCTCGACCATCGGTGCCACGTTGTCGCAGGCCGCCTCGGCATCGCGCGCCGACCAGCCCAGGCCCTGCAGCCCGCCACTGACCTGCTCGCGCCAACCCTCGGCCTGCGCCTGCGGTGACGCCGTGGCCCCTGCCCCGCCGGCAGCAGCCAGCACGGCGACCTTGTCCTTGAGCTCCAGGATGATCTTCTGGGCGCCCTTGGCACCCACGCCCGGCACCGACGTGAGTCGACGGACGTCCTCGCTGCCGATGGCCGCGGCCAGGTCGGCGGGCGCCAGCACCGACACGATGGCCAGCGCCAGCTTGGGGCCCACCCCCGGGGCCGTCTGCACCAGTTCGAACGCATCACGTTCGTGGTCAGTGGCGAAGCCATAGAGCGTCAGCGAGTCCTCACGCGGCACCAGGGTGGTGAACAACTCGCACTCGTGCCCGGGGCGCACCCTGGCGGCGGTTGCGGGGGTGCACCAGGCCTTCAGGCCCAGACCACCGGTCTGCACCACGACCCAGTTCGGGCCGGCCGCCGCGACGGAGCCGCTGATGCGATCAATCATGGGTTGCCTCTCCTGGCCCGGGCGTGACTGGCGACGAGCTCTGCATAACGGTTGGTGGCGCTGCCACGCCACACATGGGTGATGGCCAGTGCGACGGCATCGGCCGCGTCCGCGGGTTTGGGTGGTTCGGCCAGTCGGCAGATGCGGGCCACCATCGCCCCCACCTGCGCCTTGTCGGCTGTGCCGCTGCCGGTGATGGCCGCCTTGACCTCACTGGGCGTGTGCATGACTACGGGAATGCCGTGGCGTGCCGCCACGAGCATCGCGATGCCGGCTGCTTGGGCCGTGCCGGTGACCGAATGCAGGTTGTGCTGGGCGAAAACACGTTCGACGGCCACCGCCTCGGGGCGGATACGGCCCACCCAGTCCTCGAGACCTTCTTCGATGCGCAACAGGCGCAGGGCATGGTCGAGGTCGGCGGGCGTGCGCACGACGCCGCAGTCGATGAACGTCGGCGCGCGGCCCACCGTGCCCTCGACCACGCCCACCCCACACCGGGTCAGGCCGGGGTCGACACCCAGCACGCGCATCCGTTGGCTCCTCACATCCCACAACCGAACACCTGTTCGGAGCCTACCTGATCAGTCCTCGTCGAGCTGGGAGGCGATGTCGTCGGGGATGTCGACGTTGGTGTAGACGTTCTGCACATCGTCTGAATCCTCGAGCGCGTCGATGACCCGGAAGAGCTTCTGGGCCTCGTCGACGCTGCTGACGGGCTGGTCGAAGTCGGCACGGAACTCGACCTCGGCCGAGTCGTAGTCCAGTCCCGCGGCCTGCACGGCCTGGCGCACGGCGACAACCTGAGACGGGTCGCTGACCACCTCGAAGGTCTCGCCATTGTCGACGACGTCCTCGGGCTCGGCGTCAAGGGTCGCCTCGAGCAGGTCGTCCTCGGTGACCTGCTTGCCGTCCTGCTGCTTCGAGACGATGACGACACCCTTGCGGGCGAAGATGCGGGCCACAGAACCGCCGTCGGCCATGGTGGCCCCGTTGCGGGTGACGGCCACGCGCACGTCAGAAATGGCGCGGTTGCGGTTGTCGGTCAGGCACTCGATCAGGATCGCCACACCGGCCGGGCCGTAGGCCTCGTACATCACGGTGTCGTAGTTGGCGCCCCCGCCCTCGGCACCGGAGCCACGCTTGACGGCGCGGTCGATGTTGTCATTGGGCACCGAGTTCTTCTTGGCCTTCTGGATGGCATCGAACAGCGTGGGGTTGCCGGAGGGGTCACCGCCGCCCAGGCGCGCGGCCACCTCGACGTTCTTGATCAGCTTGGCGAACAGCTTGCCGCGCTTCGCGTCGATGACGGCCTTCTTGTGCTTGGTGGTTGCCCATTTGGAGTGTCCGGACACGGGGGCTCCCTTTCAGTCGGCGATCGTTCCAATCCTCCACTCTAGTCGCGCCGCAGCCCCATCAGCACCAACCGGTCGGTGGCGCGATAGCCGAGGTCGCTGAACAGGCGGTAGGCATGGGAGCTGTCGGCGTCCACGCCGAGACCGGCACCTGCAAGCCCGGCGTCGGCGTAGCCGCGCAGGCACTGGGTCAGCAGGGCACGTGCAATGCCCCGGCCCCGCCACTCCGGCACCGTGCCCAGGAATTCCGTCCAGCCCTCGCGCAGGCCCAGCGCGGGCCAATCGGGTTCGTTGTCGGCACTGATGGCATAGCCCACGACCTCGTCGCCGGCCAGCGCGACCGCCGAACTCTCCCGGCGCAGGGTCGCGACGTCCAGCATGTGTTCCCAGACCGCACGCGAGACCCGCTGCGCGCCGGGCACCGTGGCATAGGTGCGGTTGTGGGCCCGACGGACGGCCTCGCTGCGGGACATGTCGAAGTCCACGAGGCGCACCCCGTCAGGCAGCACCAGCGGCAGGGCATGGGGATCGGTCTCGGCGAACGTGACGTGCATGTCGGCGAACCAGCGCTCGGCCACGAAACCGGCCTGCTCGAACTGGCGCACGCGAAAAGTCAGCTTCTCATCGACATACGCACCGGCCCACAGCGGCTCGTCGACACCGTCGAGTTGTAGTTCCTCATGCCAGTCCAGCGCGATGTCACGCAGCCAGACAGCGCACGCCTCGCCCACGTGCTGGTAGCGCCACGCCGGGTGCACGATGAACTCGAGCCAGTAGCGGTGCTCGCCCTCGCCCCTGCGGGGGTGCCCCCATGCCGTGGCCACGACAGACCCCGAGCGGTCACGGCCGACGACAGCATTGCGGCCGGGGTCGGCATCAGGGGTGCGGTAAAGCCGCTCGAGTTCGGCCAGGTCGACGTGGCGGATCGGGTCGTCCAGGTGTTCGGCCGCCTGGACGAGGTCAGCCACGTCGGGCAGGTCCGACTCCTGGAGCCAGTCCCACCTCAACCTGGGTTCAACGTAGGGATCGCGCATCTGGTTCCGGTCAGCCGTCACTATGACGGGACGAGGAGTCGACGCTGACCACCCGTCCCACTCTGAAGACTACCGGAAGGCCCCGCCACGATGTCGGCGGGGTCCGCAATCACCTGCATCCACATATCACATGGGCAACATGCGCCGACGGTTCGCCCCCACGGGCCAGTCCACGACCGACCAGCCCTGCTGGCGGGCCGCCCGCAGCAGGCCGACGTCGGGGCTGACCGCCACGGGATGGCCCACCGCACGCAGCATCGGCAGGTCGACGTGGCTGTCGGCATAGGCATAGGCATCGCGCAGGTCATAGCCGTGCAGCGCCGCGTAGTGGTGCAACCATGCCGAGCGCGATTCGCCCACCATCGGCGGCCCCTGCAGGAACCCGGTGCACACCCCGTCGTCATCGACCGACAGTTCGGCCGCGACGACCACGTCGAACAGGTCGGCGAAGGGTCGGGTGAATGGACGCACCGCGCCGGTGAGCAGCACCGTGGTGTGCCCGGCCTCACGGTGGTCCTTGAGGCGGGCCAGCGCCTCGGGCGCAACCCGGTCGGCCACGAAGTCGGCCAGCTTGGTGTCGACGATCTGTTCGAGCTCGTCGAGCCGCACGCCCTCGAAGCGGCGGTACAGCGCCCGCAGGAAGTCGGAGCGGTCGCGCCTTTCGGCCCCCAGGTAGCCGGGCAGGCGGGTCAACACCCCGCCGACCTCACGCACCTTGTCGACCAGTCCGAGCTCGGGCAGGCGGGCCGCCAGGTAGGTCTCGACCACGTTGGTCGCCAGCACTGTGCCGTCGAGGTCGAACGCCGCGATCGTCGGACGACCCCCGGACTTCAGCTCGCGGTAGGTGGTCGCCCGGGCCGCACGGCGCTTGCGGGCGTTCTCGAGACGCTGCACCGGTTGCAGGATCGCGGGGGCATGCACCTCTTGCAGGTAGTGGAACCAGTCGATGTCGGCTGAGTCGAAACCGAAGCGTTCGACATCGTCGGGGTGTAGTTGCTGGTGCAGCGCCAACGTCCGGTCGTCCACGAAGTGCAACTGCGACTGCAGGTATTCGCCATAGATGGAGATGTAGCGGCGATAGAAGCTGAGCTTGTCGACCTGCTTGTCGAGCTTGATGGCCGCCTTGCGGGTGGTGGCGCTGCGCGGGGCGACCCGCAGGGCTTTGTTGGCCAGACTGGCCCCGAACTCACCCGCGCGGATCATCCGCTCAACCGGGGCGTGGCCGGGGAACGTCCACGTCGCCCGCGGCACCTCCTTGCCGTCCAGCACGAACGGGTGCCGGTCGAGGTATTCGTGCAGGTTCTGGTAGATGCCGCGGAACGTCAGCGGGTTCCGGGCACCCGAATTGGCATGGTAGAACTCGATGGTGCCGACCTCGGGTTCGGTGGCGCAGACCGCGACGATCTCGTTGACGACGTAGTCGCACGGGATGAGGTCGATGACGGCATCGGGCGCTGCGGGGAACTCTGGCAGGTCGCCGCGGGCATAGCTCAGGATGATCGGGTCGGCCATCTTGAAGCCTTCGATCCAGCCCGGGTACGGGTGGTTCATCGAGGATTCGACGATGGCGGGCCGCACGACCGAGACCTTGATGTCTTTGGCCAGGTCGGCGACAACCCGCTCGCCCATCGCCTTCGCGAAGGTGTAGACGTCGGTCCAGCCCAGCGAGCGGGCGCGCTCGGTGCCAGCGAGGACGAGTTCCTGACGGATCCATTCCAGCCGCCGGCGCTCGGTGTCTGCCGCCGTGGTCAGGTAGCCGGCCTGCTGGTGCTCGGCCTCGGCCTGCTTGCGCAGGATTGTCAACTGCTCGGGGCTGCGGGAGCGGCGCCGGATGTGGTCAGCCATCTCGAGCGCCGCCTGCGTCTCGACGTGGTAGTCGATGTCGTGCACGTGGGCGGCCTCGGGGATCGCGCCGCGGCGTCGGCCGGCGGTGTAGGCCGTCGAGATGTGCACGTAGTGCGGCACCCGCTCGAGTTCGCCGTCGGGGCCGGTGGCCGACTCGATGAACCGGTTCAGCAGGGCAGAGGTGCCGACGACGTTGGTGTTGAAGGCGTCGTCGATCGGCGGGTCGAACGAGACGTCACCGGCGCAGTGCACCAGCACGTCGATGTCGCGGGGCAGTTCGGGCACGTTGGGCAGGTCACCCTCGATGACCTCGACCCGGGACTGTTGCAACGCCTCGGGACCGCCGGCAGCCTCTTTGAGCTGGGCGAAGATCTGCTTGCGCAGCAGGCCCACGACCCGTGCCTGGGCGCTGAGCGAGCCCTTGCGGCGCACCAGCACCGACACCTTGGTGTCGGGCAGTTCGGTCAGGATCTTCCACAGCAACTGTTCGCCGATGAATCCGGTGACGCCGGTGAGCGCGACCTTCTTGCCGGCGAGCAGGTCGCGCAGGCGACCGTCCAGCTTCGGTGGGGGTTGCACGGGGACGCCGCCCGGGCCGAAGGTCGCGGCCGGCCCGACGGGGCGACGCGGCGGGGTCTGGGTCATGAGAGGTCCTCGGGGTTGGCACCGGCGGCCACGGCCAGCGCATCGGTCAGCGTCATGTTGCCGACATACAGCGCGGTGCCGATGATCGCGCCCTCGACACCGTCGATGTCCCGCAGTCGCGCCACGTCCTCAAGGGTGGTCACGCCCCCCGAGGCGATGACGGCAGCGTCGGTGCGGGCACAGACCTGGGTGAGCAGGTCGAAGTTGGGGCCGGTGAGCATGCCGTCGCTGTTGACGTCGGTGACGACATAGCGCTGGCAGCCTGCGGCGTTGAGCCGGTCGAGGGTCTCGAACAGGTCGCCGCCCTCCTGCGTCCAGCCGCGCGCCGCGAGGCGCGTCCCCCGCACGTCGAGGCCGATGGCAATCCGGTCGCCGTACTCGGCAATGACGCGTTCGCACCATTCGGGGTTCTCGAGGGCCGCGGTGCCGATGTTGACCCGACGGGCACCCGCGTCGAGGGCGCGGGTCAGCGAGGCGTCATCGCGGATGCCGCCGGACAGTTCGACGAGCATGCCGATCTGGCCGGTGATGGCCGTGGTGATCTCGGCATTGCTGCCGCGGCCGAAGGCGGCGTCAAGGTCGACGAGGTGCAGCCACTGTGCGCCCGCGCTCTTCCACCGCTGGGCGGCGGCGAGGGGGTCGCCGAAGGTCTTCTCGCTGCCGGCCACGCCCTGTACGAGCTGCACCGCCTGCCCGGATTGGATGTCAACAGCGGGCAACAACACCAGATCAGTCACGCCCGGCAGCCTATCCGATCAGTCTGCCCCCGCGGCGGCGACGACATCGAGCCAACGGCGCAACAACCGTGCCCCGGCCTCACCGGACTTCTCGGGGTGGAACTGCACGCAGCTGAGCGCGCCCGCCTCGACGGCGGCCACGAACCGGTCGCCCTCGTGATCGGCCCACGTCACGACGGCGCCAAGGTCGTCGGGCAGGTCATGGACCCCATAGGAGTGCACGAAGTAGTACCGCTCATCGGGCTCGGTGAACAGATGCGAACGCCCACCTGGCGAGACCGTGTTCCAGCCCATGTGCGGCAGTCGCTGCGAGCTGAGCTGCTCGACCACCCCCGGCAGCACGCCGATGCCCTCGCGGTCGACACCGTGCTCGATGCCGCGCGCGAACATCACCTGGTGGCCCACGCAGATGCCCAGCACGGGGCGGCCGGCCGCGAGGCGGTCGCGCACCAACACATCACCCCCGGCGGCCACGAGCCCGTCCATGCATGCGGCGAAGGCACCCACGCCGGGCACGACGACGCCGTCACAGTCGGCAATCTGCTCGGCACTTCCGAGCACGACCACAGCACCAGCGGCCTCGAGCGCCTTCACCGCGGAGTGCAGGTTGCCCGAGCCGTAGTCGAGCACGCCGATGGTGAGTCCCCCAGGCATTCCCCCCTCAGGCATTCAACGTGCCCTTGGTGCTCGGCACCCCAGGAGTGCGGGGGTCGTATGCCAGGGCGACGCGCAGCGCACGGGCCAGCGCCTTGAACTGCGCCTCGACGATGTGGTGCGGGTCCCGGCCGGCCAGCAGCCGCAGGTGGATGCACAGGCCGCTGTTCAGGGCGAACGACTCGACCACGTGGCGGGTCATCGACCCGGCATAGGGCACACCCGAACCGCCGATCAGCGCGTAGACCTGACCGTCGGGTTCGCCGGTGTGCACCACATACGGGCGCCCCGCCACATCGACCGTGCAGTGGGCCAGCGCCTCGTCCAGCGGGATGGTGGCATCGCCGTAGCGGGTGATGCCACGCTTGTCGCCCAACGCCTGCTTGAGGGCCTGCCCGATGGCGATCGCGGTGTCCTCGATGGTGTGGTGGCCGTCGATGTGCAGGTCGCCGGTGGCCTCGACCCTCAGGTCCATGCCGGAATGGCGGCTCAGCGCGGTGAGCATGTGGTCGTAGAAGCCGACCCCGGTGTTGATCGTCGACTCGCCGGTGCCGTCGAGGTCGAGCCAGACCTTGATGGACGATTCGCTGGTGGCCCGCTCGATCGTGGCGGTGCGGTGTTCGCGGGGGGTTTCGCTCATGGTGGGCACTCCTCAGTGGGGAAGACGCTGCGGGAAGGTGGCCAGCACCTCGTCGAGCGCGGAACGGAAGGCGGACATCTCGTCGGGGGTGCCCGCGCTGACCCGCAGGTAGCCCTGCGGGCCGGTCTCGCGGATCAGCACGCCCCGGTCGAGCAGCCCCTGCCAGACGGCGTGCCGGTCGGCGAACCGCCCGAACAGGCAGAAGTTGGCCTGGCTGGGCACCACGTCGAGGCCATGGTCACGCAGCCACAGCTGCAATTGCTGGATCTGCAGTCGCAGTTCGCTGACGTTCTCGAGCATTTCGGGCGCATGGGCGAGCGCCACCCGTGCCAGCGCCTGGGTCTGTGCCGACAGGTGGTAGGGCAGCCGGACGATACGACAGGCATCGACGATGGCGGGTGCTGCGGCGAGGTAGCCCACGCGCCCCCCGGCGAACGCGAACGCCTTCGACATCGTGCGGCTGACCACCAACCGGCCGAACCGCGACAGCAACGCGCAGGCCGAGTCATCAGGAATCTCGGTGAACTCCTGGTAGGCCTCGTCGACCACCACGATGGCGGTCGTGGCCTCGAGCACCTCTTCGACCACGCTGACCGGCAGTGCCGTGCCGGTCGGGTTGTTCGGCGTGGTCAAGATGACGATGTCGGCCTGGTGCTGCTCGATGGCCGTGAGGATGTCGTCGGCGGTCAATGTGTAGTCGTCGCGTCGGGGTGAGGCCACGTAGCGCGTCAGCGTGTTGCGGGCGTACTCGGGGTACATCGAGTACGTCGGCGCGAACGACAGCACGGTGCGCCCGGGGCCACCGAACGCCGACAGCAGGTGGGTCATCACCTCGTTCGACCCATTGGCTGCCCAGATGTTGTCGGCAGTCAGACCGAAGCCCAGGTAACGGGCCAAGTCGGTGCGCAGCCCGGTGGCCTCGCGGTCCGGGTAGCGGTTGACGTTGCCGGCCAACTGCTGGATCGCCCTGGCCATGTCGTGGACGGTCGCACTCGACGGCGGGTAGGGGTTCTCGTTGACGTTGAGGCATACCGGCACGTCGAGCTGGGGTGCGCCATAGGGCTCTTCACCGATCAGTTCGGCGCGCAGCGGCAGGTCGGCCAGGGTCAGGTCCGGGCCGGCGATGGTGGTCTCGTCGCTCACTTCGTGGGTTCCCCTCGTCGAACGGTGATGGCATTGGCGTGTGCTGGCAGGTTCTCGGCCATCGCGAAGGCCTCGACACTGCCGGCGATCTCGAGCAGGGCATCCTGGCTGTAGTCGATGACGTGGATCGACTTCAGGAAGCTGCGCACTGTCAGGCCCGAGCTGAAGCAGGCGCAGCCGGCGGTGGGCAGCACGTGCGTGGAGCCGGCGGAGTAGTCCCCCAGCGACACGGGTGCCCAGGTGCCGACGAAGACGGCGCCGGCGTTGCGCACCCCGGCAGCGACTGCTGCGGCGTCCCGGGTCTGGATCTCGAGGTGTTCGGCCGCATAGGCATTGACCACGTCGAGGCCCTGGTCAAGGTCGCGCACCAGCACGAGCGCCGACTGCTGGCCACCGAGTGCGGTGGTGATGCGCTCACGGTGGCGTGTCGCCGCCACCTGGCGTTCGACCTGTGTCGTGACGGCGTCGATGAGGGCCCGGGAATCGGTCACCAGCACCGCTGCGGCCATCGGGTCGTGCTCGGCCTGCGAGAGCAGGTCGGCAGCGACGTGCACCGGGTCGGCCGTCTCGTCGGCCAGGATCGCGATCTCGGTCGGGCCGGCTTCTGCGTCGATGCCGATGACGCCGCGCAGTGCCCGCTTGGCAGCCACGACCCAGATGTTGCCGGGGCCCGTGACCATGCTCACGGGCTCACACAGCCCGGGGACGCCATGCGCGAACATGGCGATCGCCTGTGCACCGCCGACGGCATAGACCTCGTCAACGCCCAGCAGGGCGCACAGCGCAAGGATGTTGGGGTGCGGCAGGCCGCCGAACTCCTTCTGGGGCGGTGAGGCGACGGCGATGGAACCCACCCCGGCAACCTGGGCGGGCACCACATTCATGATCACGCTCGACGCCAGTGGCGCCAGCCCACCGGGCACGTACAGGCCCACACGGTCGACGGGCACGATGCGGGTGGTGATGGTGGCACCGGCGGCCACTTCGACACGGCGCTCGGCCTCTTCCTGCTCACCGAGCGTCGCCACTCCCCTGCGGCGTTCGATCGAGATCTCGAATGCCTCGCGCAGCGTGGGGTCGAGTTCGTCGAGGCAGCGCGCCATGACGTCCGGGTCGACACGCAGCGATTCGGGGACGACGCCGTCGAACTGCTCCGAGAACCGGCGAAGCGCCACCTCGCCCTCGCCTGCCACGGCATGAATGATGGGACGAACCTTGTCGACGGCATGCTCCACGTCGAACTCGGCACGCGGCAGCAGGGAGCGGTAGCGACCGTCGGTCACCTCGGTCAGGTCAATGCGTGCAATCACGGGCCCAAGTCTAGTGTTGCGCTCGCAGGCCCGTGATACGCCTTGTCATGACGGGACAAACGGTCGATAGGGTGACGCGGTGACTTTCATTGGCCTTGGCACCGTCGCCAACATGGCAACCATCGTCCTGGGTTCGCTGCTTGGTCTCGCTGTCGGTTCACGGCTTGACGAGCGCACACGCACGACCATCACGCAGGTGCTGGGGTTGTGCACCCTGGTGATGGGTGCCTCGGCGCTGCTGCCGATGTTCCGTGAACCGCTGGCTTCGTCGGTGCCGGGCGGTGCGGTGTTCCTGCTCGTGGTGCTGTCGCTGGCCCTGGGCACGCTGGTCGGCTCACTGCTGCGCCTCGAGGACCGCACCGAGGGCATCGCGGTGCGTCTTCGTCGCTGGCTCGTGCGCGAGGGCAGCGACAGTGCTGACAAGCAGGCCCGCTTCGTCAGCGCCTTCGTCACCACGACCTTGCTGTATGCCATCGGCCCGATGGCGATCCTCGGTGCCCTGCAGGACGGCCTGGGCCAGGGCGCCTCGATCCTGTTGGTCAAGGCCGTGCTCGACGGGATCGCCTCAATTGCCTTCGCCTCGGCGCTCGGTGCCGGCGTGATGGCCTCGGCGCTGTCGGTGGGTGCCTACCAGGGGTTGCTGACGCTGCTGGCGTGGCTGCTCGGCGACCTGCTCAGCCCCGTGCAGGTCGACCTGCTGTCAGCGGTCGGTGGGGTGATCCTGCTCGGCGTGGCGCTGCGCCTGATGCAGGTGCTCGACATCAGGGTCGGCGACACCGTGCCCAGCCTGCTGGTCGCCCCCGTGCTGATGGGGCTCGCGCAGCTGGTTTTCTGAGGGGAGGCCACCCCCGACCATGGGACCACCGGGCAGGGCCGGGGCCGACGGCACCCCACCGCGACGCGGGCGCCGGAACAGTTCGGCGATGCGCCGCTCCCCCAGCCTGTCCGGGGGTGCAACGACGGGTTCAGGCAGGAATGCCGACCCGATCACCAGGGGCACGATCGCGCCGAAGGGCCAGGCAGCGAGTGCAGTGTGGGCCTGCAATTGCATGTCGATCGGCACCACGTCGCCCGGCCTGGCCTGGCTCAGCCGGGTGTCGAAATCTCCCGGGCCCATCGCGATGCCGACCCACCAGCACAGCAACGCCGCGACCACGGCAGCGGCCAGCACCAGGGCAATCATCACCAGCCCGCGGTGACCGAACCAGATCCAGCCCCAGACGCCGAGCAGCAGACCCACGACCAGGCCGATGGCCGCGAACCAGTAGTCCGCAGAAAACATGCCCACCAGGTCGCGTTCAGACATCGTCGCCGCCCCATTCTGGGCGACGGTGAAGCCGGGCAGGCCGGTGGCGACGTTCCAGATGATGCCCGCCAGCACCCCGGCGACCATGGCGGCGACCATGAAAATGACCATCTGCCGGGTGGAATGCGACAGCACCCGGACGGGTCGTTCCAGCACCGACATCGAGTCATCAGGGGATTGCGGCCGCATGCCCCCGGCGATGTGGGTCATGGGCGTCGTCCTTCGCTCAGGCCAGGCATGATGGCCCCAGCAGTGCCTTGAGGTCGGCCATGAGCGGCTGGGTGGCATTCACCCGCAGCTCGTCGTGCAACCTGAAGGTCGTGGCCCGGTCAGTCGACAGCAGCGTGACGCGCACCTCGTTGACGCCCGGGTGCTGGCGCAACACGCCCTTGAGCTGCTCGACCACAGGCGGGGTGCACCGCGTGATCGGCAGCTGGATCGTGATCGGGCCGCCCGAATGGTGGTCACTGATCTCGGGCACACTCAGGTCGTTTGCCTGGATCGAGACGGTGTCGTCCTCGGTGCGCTTGACCCGGCCGCGCACCTTGACCACGACATCGGTCGCCAACTGCGTGGCCACCTGCTCGTAGACCTTGTTGAAGACCATGACCTCGACGCCGCCGTCCAGGTCTTCGACGTTCAGGATCGCCCACACCTGACCGGTCTTGGTCTGCTTGCGGGTCAGCTGGGTGACCATGCCACAGATGGTGACCGTGGCGCCTTCAGGCGGGCCGTCGGACGACGCGACCACACCCAGGGAATGGTCGCGGTGCTGCGCCAGCACGTGCTCGAGACCATGCAGCGGGTGGTCCGAGACATAGAGCCCGAGCATCTCGCGCTCAAACGCGAGCTTGGTCTGCTTTTCCCATTCGGGCATGTCGGGCACCACGGCGTGGTGGTTGGCCGGCAACTCGGCGGCGAATGCGAAGTCGGCGAACAGGTCGTCCTGACCATTCTCCTGGTTCTTCTTGATCGTCAGCACCTCGTCGATGGCCTGCTCGTAGACCTCCATGAGGCCGCGGCGGGTGTGACCCATCTCGTCGAAGGCGCCGGCCTTGATCAGCGATTCCATCATCCGCTTGTTGCACACCGACAACGGAACATGGTCGAGGAACTCGCTGAAGGTCGCCGCCGGGCCCTGCTGCTCGCGGGACGAGACGATGCCCTCGACGACGTGGATGCCGACATTGCGCACGCCATTGAGGCCGAAGCGGATGTTCTGGCCCACGGCGGTGAACATCGCCTGGGACTGGTTCACGTCGGGCGGCAGCACCTGGATGCCCATGTGCCGGCATTCGGCCAGGTAGCCCGCCAGCTTGTCCTTGTCGTCCTTGACCGACTGCAGCAGCGCGGCCATGTACTCGACCGGGTAGTTGGCCTTGAGGTAGGCCGTCCAGTACGAGACGACGCCATAGGCGGCGGAGTGGGACTTGTTGAACGCGTAGTCCGAGAACGGCAGCAGGATGTCCCAGACGGTCTGCATCGCCTCGTGGGAATAGCCGCGTGCGGCCATGCCCGAGCTGAACACCTCGTACTGGGCGTCCAGTTCCTTCTTCTTCTTCTTGCCCATCGCCCGGCGCAGCATGTCAGCGCCACCCAGGGTGTAGCCGGCGAGCTTCTGGGCGATCGCCATCACCTGTTCCTGGTAGACGATCAGGCCATAGGTCTCACCGAGGATGTCCTCGAGGGGCTCGGCCAACTCGGGGTGGATCGGGGTGATGTCTTCGCGCCCGGTCTTGCGGCGGGCGTACTTGTTGTGCGAGTCGGCGCCCATGGGGCCAGGACGGTAGAGGGCACCGACGGCCGAGATGTCGTCGAACTTGTCGGGCCGCATCGAACGCAGCAGTGCGCGCATCGGCCCACCGTCGAGCTGGAACACGCCCAGCGTGTCACCGCGCTGCAGCAGGTCGAACGTGGCGGGGTCGTCGAGCGGCAGGTCTTCGAGCACGACGTCGACATCGCGGTTCTGCTTGATGTTGCGCACGGCGTCGTCGAGCACCGTGAGGTTGCGCAGCCCCAGGAAGTCCATCTTGATCAGCCCGAGCGACTCACAGCCCGGGTAGTCGAACTGCGTGATGATGGCGCCGTCCTGCTCACGCTTCATCACGGGGATGACATCCTGCAGCGGCGCCGAGCTCATGATCACACCGGCGGCGTGCACACCCCACTGCCGCTTCAGCCCCTCGATGCCGCGGGCCGTGTCGACGACTTCGGCCACCTCGGCACTCGACTCGTACAGCTCGCGGAACTCGCGGCCCTCGGCATAGCGGTCGTGGTCGGGGTTGAACAGGTCGCCCAGCGGCACGTCCTTGCCCATCACCGCGGCGGGCATCGCCTTGGTGATGAGGTCACCGACCGAATAGGGCTTGTCGAGCACGCGGGCGGCGTCCTTGACGGCCTGCTTGGCCTTGATGGTGCCGTAGGTGATGATCTGGCTGACCCGGTCTTCGCCGTACTTCTCGGTGACGTACTTGATCACTTCACCGCGGCGGCGGTCGTCGAAGTCGATGTCGAAGTCGGGCATCGAGACGCGCTCGGGGTTGAGGAACCGTTCGAACAGCAGTCCGTGCGCGATCGGATCGAGGTCGGTGATGCGCAGCGCATAGGCGCACATCGAGCCTGCGCCCGAGCCGCGGCCCGGCCCGACGCGGATGCCGTTCTGCTTGGCCCAGTTGATGAAGTCGGCGACCACCAGGAAGTAGCCGGCGAAGCCCATCTTGAGGATGATCTCGTACTCGAACTTGGCACGGTCGGTGACCTCGTCGGGCACACCGTCGGGGTAGCGGCGCTCCAGCCCGGCCCGCACCTCCTTGACGAACCAGCTGTCCTCGGTCTCACCCTCGGGGGTGGGGAACTTGGGCATGTAGGTGCCCATGCCCTCGTCGAACTCCGTTTCGATGCGTTCGGCGATCTCGAGGGTGTTGTCGCAGGCGTCGAGGTGGTTGCTGAACAGCAGCCGCATCTCTTCGGCGCTCTTGAGGTAGTAGCCGGAGCCGTCGAACTTGAAGCGCCCAGGGGTGTCGAACCGGGCCCCGGCCGAGACACAGAGCAACGTGTCGTGGGCGTGGGCATCGTCCTTGTGCACGTAGTGCAGGTCGTTGGTGGCCACGAGCGGCAGGTCGAGCTTCTTCGCCAGCCGCAACAGGTCGTCGCGCACGCGGTTCTCGATCGAGAGCCCGTGGTCCATGAGTTCGACGTAGAAGTTGCCCGCACCGAAGATGTCGCGGAACTCGGCGGCCGACTCGACGGCGTTGTCGAACTGCCCGAGCCGTAGGTAGGTCTGCACCTCACCGGACGGGCAGCCGGTGGTGGCGATCAGCCCCTCGGAATACTCGTTCAGCAGTTCGCGGTCGGCGCGGGGTTTGTAGAAGAAGCCCTCGAGGCTCGAGCGCGAACTCAGCCGGAAGAGGTTGTGCATACCGGTCTTGTTGGCCGACCACATCGTCATGTGGGTGTAGGCACCCTTCGACGCGACGTCGTCACCCGTGCCATCACCGAACTGGACGCGCTTGCGTTCGCTGCGGTGGGTCTTCGGCGTCAGGTAGGCCTCGAGCCCGATGATCGGCTTGATCTCAGCCTTCTTGGCGGCCTTGTAGAACTCGTAGGCGCCATACAGGTTGCCGTGGTCGGTCATGGCGATGGCGGGCATGCCCTGACCGGCGGCTGCCTGGGTGAGTTGGGCCACCCGCGCGGCCCCGTCGAGCATCGAGAAGTCCGTGTGGCAGTGCAGGTGCACGAACTGGTCCATGCAGGTTCCCCCCCGGGTGCTCGACGACAGGCCCCAAGAGTAGTCCGCGCCAGACGCCACCGGCGAATGAGCGATATCGGTGCTTGTCAGCCTGCAGTTTCCTCGATGACACCTTTTGGTCACCTGCGGCTGGTTGGCTGCGTGGGTAGTCCCCCTTTCTTGATCAGGAGCAATGCATGCCCATCGACAGCAAACGCTTGTCGCGAGCCGCCGTGGCGGTGGTGACAGGCCTGGCCCTCGCGGTCGGCCTGGCACCCCTCGCCCCGGCGTGGTCAGAGACCACCCCCACGGCGACCACGGTCGTCCAGGGCCTCGACGGCGCCGATTCGGCGCTGCTCGACAGCCATGACACCCAACTGGCCCCCGGGCTGTCGATGACCTCGTTCCAGCGCCGGCAGGGCCGGGCGTGGGTCGGCGGGCAGGTGCTCACGATGGACACCACCGCCGCCAACCTGTCGCTCGACGTCGTCGACGGCGGCGCGGTCGCCGGGCGCAACAAGACCGTCTCGCAGTTCGCCACCGAGGCGGGCAATGACGTCGTGGCCGCCGTCAACGGTGACTTCTTCGACATGAACGCCACCGACGCCCCCGTGCACGGCAACATCGGCAGCAACGGCGTGCGCAGCCTCACCCGGTCGAGCCTCGCCTTCACGATGACCCAGGGCAAGGCCGCCATCGAGACGCTGATGTCGAACAGCCAGCTGGTGCGCCTGTCCGACAACACCACCACCCAGGTGGACGGCGTCAACACCCCCGGCAGCTATGCCGTCACCGTCTACAACTCCGCCTGGGGCAACTACCGCCTCGACGGCGTGGCCGGCAACGGCGACGTGGTGGTCCTGTACCTGCGCGATGGCGTGGTCGAGAAGGTCAGCACTGACAAGGCCGCCCTGCAGACGATCTCGATCGCCGAGGGCGAGGCCATCGTGCTGGGCCGCGGCCAGCAGGGCCGCGACATGCTCGCCGGCTATGCCGTCGGCGACCAGGTGCGCCTCGATGTGAAGGCCAACCTCAACGCCGATCTGGCAGTCGGCGGCAACATCGCCCTGGTCACCAACGGTGAGCTGACCACCGAGAACCAGGTGACCGCCGGCCGCACCGCCGTGGGCATCTCGCAGGACGGCAGCAAGCTGTTCCTCGTGGCCATCGACGGCCGCCGTGCCGACGCCGATGGCCAGACCATCGCGGAACTGGCCCAGCTGATGAAGGACATCGGCGCCTGGAATGCCATCAACCTCGACGGCGGTGGCTCGACCACCATGGTCGGACGACCCGCCGGTACCGACCAGGTGCAGGTGCTGAACACCCCCTCTGATGGCAACGAGCGCCTGGTCTCGAATGCGCTGGTGATCCGCTCCAGCGCTCGTCCGACGCTTACCGGCGTGCAGGCGCGCCCCGCGAGCGCCGAGCCCACCAACGCCGAGGCCCAGCACCTCGAACTGATGCCCGGGCTCACCCGCACCGTGCGCGCCACCGGCCTTGACGGCAATGGACGACCCGTCGCCAGCTATGGCGCCTTCAGCGCCGGGCCCCAGGTCGGCATCTCGGCCGTGGCCGAGACCGCGACCGTCACCGGCAAGTCCACCGGGTCGGGCACCCTGACCTATGCCGCAGGCCAGTACTCGGCCCAGCTGCCGTTCACCGTGCATGGCGCACCCACCCAGCTGGTGCCCAGCACCCGCCTGGTGGCGCTGTCGAGCCCGGACGACCAGGGCACGCTGCGCCTGGCCGCTGCCGACGCTGACGGCAACACCGCGCCCGTCGAGATCGGCGATGTCACCATCACCACCACCGGGGATGTCGCGGTCGAACCCAGCAGCCTCGACAGCTGGCGGGTGATCGGCACGAAGAACGGTTCAGGCACCATCACCCTGTCGGCAGGCGGCCTGCAGACCAAGGTGGCGGTCACCATCGGCACCGTCGACCAGACCGTCTCGGACTTCTCGGACCCCTCGCTGTGGACCAAGGCATACGCCCGGGCCACCGGCACGATGGTGCCCGCGACCGGGCCAAACGGTGAACCCGCGCTGCGTATGCAGTACGACTTCACGACCAGCACCAGCACCCGCGGTGCCTATGCCAACGCCGCCCCGAACATCCCGGTCGCCGGCCAGCCCCAGTCGCTGAGCCTGTGGATCAACGGTGACGGCACCGGCGTGTGGCCACGCATCCAGGTGCGCCGCGGCGATGGCACCAGCACCAACGTGGACGGGCCGAATGTCACCTGGACCGGCTGGCGCAAGGTCAGCTTCACCATCCCCACGGGTACCGCCTACCCGCTGCAGATCATGGCGATCCGCATGATGGAGACCCGCTCGACGGTCAAGTACCACGGTGATGTCACCATCGCCGGGCTGACGGCCCAGGTGCCTGCCGATGTCGAGATCCCGCAGGTGCCGTACGTGCACGACCCGGTGATCATGACCACCGGCACCGTGGACGGCCGTCCGCTGCGGATCGCGGTGATGAGCGACGGGCAGTTCGTCGGCCGCAACCCCGACAGCGCGCTGGTGGCCAGCATGCGCCGCACCCTGCGCGAGATCGTGGCCGCCAAGCCCGACATGCTGGTGATCAACGGCGACTTCGTCGATGAGTCCAATGACATCGACTTCGAGCTGGCCAAGAAGATCCTGGACGAAGAGGTCGGCGACAAGCTGCCCTACCAGTACGTACCGGGCAACCACGAGATCATGGGCCAGCCGATCAGCAACTTCGAGAAGTGGTTCGGCGACACCCGGTCGGTGCATGACCTCAAGGGCACCCGCCTGATCACGCTCGACTCCTCGAGCGGTCACCTGCACCCCGATGGCGTCTCACAGCTGCAGTTCCTGGAACAGCAGCTCGCCGCCGCCCAGGCCGACGACTCGATCACGGGCGTGCTCGTGTTCCACCACCACCCGGTCGACGACCCGACCCCGGGTGCGCTGTCGCAGCTCAGCGACCGTACCGAGGCTGCCGCCGTCCAGCGGCTGCTGGGGCGGTTCCGCGCCCAGGGCAAGCAGGTGGCCAGCATCAACGGCCACGTGGGTGCCTTCCATGCCGACGCCGTCGACGGGGTTTCACGACTGATCAACGGCAACTCGGGCAAGAGCCCGTCGGGCCCCACCGACCAGGGCGGCTGGTCGGGCTGGACCATGCTCGGCATCGACCCGGCCAAGGGCGGGGCTGACCGCACCGCCTGGCTGCAGGCCGAGACCCACGCGCATGTTGACGAGCTGGCCATCAAGGTCGCCGACCAGGCCGTGACCACGGTCAATGTCAACAAGGGCGACGTCGTCAACCTGACGGGTGTGCTCACCCAGGCCGGCCGCCAGGTCGATGTCCGCTGGCCCGTGACCTCGCAGTGGTCGGGTGAGCGGGTGCTGGTGACCACCGATGCCGAACTGCCCGCCGACGCGGGTGACGTGGGCTTCCGCCTGAACCCGTCCACCGGTGAGCTGGCATGGAACGGTGGCGGGTCGGGCGCACTGACCCTGACCGTCAACGGCACGTCGGTGACGGTGGTGATCACCAGCAACGACTCGAAGCCGGTGCCCGCGGGCGAGACGGCGGCGACGGACAAACTCGGTGACCACACCGGCGACGGGCTGGCCGACGTCTACGGCATCGACCGCTCGGGCCACCTGCAGTTCTTCCGGACGCAGCCGAACGGCAAGCCCACCTGGGCTGGTGCCGTGGGCACCGGCTGGGGCCAGATGACGGCGATGACCCAGATCAACGACCTGACCGGTGACAAGCGGTCCGACCTGCTCGTGCGCCGCGGCACCGACAATTCGCTGTGGCTCTATGCGGGCGGCAGCAACGGCTATGTCAGCGTCGTGCGCCAGGTGGGCCAGAACTGGGGCGGCATGGACATCATCGCGCCAGTGCACAACCTCGGGGCCGGTCCCGGCCAGTACGTGGTGGCCCGCCGTGCGGCTGATGGAGCGCTGTTCCGCTACCGGCTCACCCCCGGTGGTCTGGTCGATGTGAAGCGCGTCGGGCAGCACTGGGGTGACATGACCCAGCTGGTCGGTGCCGGCGACCTGACCGGCGACGGTATTGCCGACCTGTTGGCGATCCGTACTGATGGCACCCTGTGGCGCTATGCCGGCAAGGCCAATGGCACCATCGACGGCGGCGTGCAGGTGGGGCGTGGCTGGCAGGGCTTCACCCGCGCCTTCGTGGCCGGTGACCTGACCGGTGACGGACGCTACGACCTGCTGGGCCAGCGGGCCGACGGCAAGGTGTTCCTGTACGCGAACCTGGTCGGCCAGTGGGGCCAGGCACGCGAGGTGATGTCGGGCACGACGGGGTATCTGCTGATGGCGTGATCCGTGGCGCCTTGGGGCCGGCGGCGGCAGACTGGTGGGGTGAGCGCACCACCACCGGTCACCGGCGTCGGCCCCCTGTCCCCCGCACAACTGCGGGACTGGTACGCCGTCCCTCCCGAACACGCGGACGGCACGTGGGTGCGGGGCAGCTTCATCACCACCCTCGACGGCCGCGCCACGGGTCCTGATGGACGCGCGGGCAGCCTCAACGAGGGCTCTGAGGGCGACCATGCGGTCTTCAACCACCTGCGCGAGTGGGCCGACGTCGTCGTGGTCGGTGCGGGGACGGCCAGGGCCGAGGGCTACACCCCGATGGCTGGCGTGCCGCTGGCAGTGGTGTCCCGCGGCACGCTCGAGCCGGAGTCACTGCGGCGACCGGACGGCGACGCGGGCGAGGTCGTGTTCATCAGCGGCCACGGCACCGACATCACGGCTGCCGGCGTGCTGGCCACCCTGCACGACCACGGCTGGCGCCGCATCGTGCTCGAGGGCGGCCCGCACCTGTTCGGCAGCTGGCTGCGCGAGCGACTGGTCAATGAACTGTGCGTGACGGTGCGCCCGGTGCTTACTGGCGGGGACGGTCCCCTGCTGGTGCCGCCGGGGGTCGACCTGGGCGGACTGCTGGGGTCGCCGACCCACCTGCTGACGTGGGGCGGCGACATCCTGGTCCGCACCAGGTTGGGTTAGCCCCGCTCAGGCCCTGCGCTGCGTCCAGCGGTACAACCCCGCGATGACCAGCACGAAGAGGATCGGCCCCAGCCACGCCGCGGTCCCCGCGAACGAGTCGCCGAACACCGCCAGTGGCGCGTCCTTGCCGGTGGCCCCGACGACGGCGGCCAGCACGACACCGAACAGGCTCTCGCCCACGATCAGGCCGGTGGCGAGCAGCGTGCCGAGGCGCTTGGCGGCCCCGGGGTTCTTGCGCTTGTCTGCCCAACGGTTGTACAGCAGGCCGAGCACGGCGCCGACGGGGATGATCAGGGTCAGGTCGATGGGCAGGTACATGCCCATGCCAACCGCGAGCGGTGGCAACGAGTACTTGTTCTTCGAGGTGCGGGTCAGCACCTCGTCCACAATGATGACGCCGACGCCGATCAGGGCACCGAGCCCCAGCAGTCCCCAGTTCAGGCCCCCGCCGAACACGCCCTTGGCCAGCTCGGAGATGAGCGAGGCCTGCGGTGCCGCCAGCGCATTGTCGCCGGCACCGGGCATGCCGGCGAAGCCGAAACCGGTCACCATCAGCTGCAGCACCGGGGGGATGATCGCGGCGCCGAAGAGCACGCCGACGATCAGGGCGAGCTGCTGCTTCCAGGGGGTGGCGCCGACGAGTTGACCGGTCTTGAGGTCTTGCAGGTTGTCGTTCGAGATGGTCGCCACGCCGAAGACGACGGCCGAGGTGAACAGGGTGTAGGCGACCAGGGCCGGGATCTGGTCACTGCCGCCCGCCGGGTGCACCACCTTGATCAGCAGCGCGGCGGTGATGACGACCAGGATGCCGACGCCCGAGATGGGGCTGTTGGACGAGCCGATCAGACCGGCCATGTAGCCACACACCGAGGCGACGGCCAGGCCGACCAGCAGCACGTAGATGATGCTGATGACCACCAGTCCGGCCGAGTTGTGGGCCAACGCCGTGTCACGGACGAACAGCCACAGCAGCACGCCGATCGGCACCATCGAGGCGAGCGTGACCAGCACGACCACCTTCATGGAGATGTCGCGTTCGGTGCGCGGCACGACCTCGCCGGCCTCGCGGGCGCGGCTCGACGCGAGCGCTGCGGCAATGCCGCGGACGATGGGCATGGCGATCTTGACCAGCGTCCAGACGGCGGCGATGGCCATGGTGCCGGCGCCGATGAAGCGCACGTCGGAGCTGAACACGGTGCCGACGGCATCGGCGATGTCGCCGGTGCCGGGCAGCGTGCCCCAGGTCTTCCAGGGCAGCAGCACGCCGTAGCTGATGACCAGCCCGACGATCATGGCGACGCCGACGGTCAGGCCCACGAGGTGGCCGACACCGATCAGGGCCAGGGACAGGCTCGCGCCGAACAGGGTGCCGCCCGAGCCGACCCGGAAGGCGGCGCTGACGTAGTTGGCGACAGCCTTCATCGCGGCGAGCAGCGAGAACCCGGCCGAGGCGATGCCTCCGGCGATGATCACGTGCAGTCCGCGGCGGTTCTCTTCGGTGCCCTGGGACGAGTCGCCGACCTTGAGCACCTCAGCGGCGGCGACGCCCTCGGGGTAGGGCAGCTTCGAGCCGGTGACCAGCGCGCGCCGCAGCGGGATGGAGTACATCACACCCAGGACACCGCCGATGGCACACACCAGCGCGGTCGTCCAATAGGGGAAGCCAGACCACCAACCGATGATGACCAGCCCGGGCAGCACGAAGATGATGGCCGACAGGGTGCCCGCAGCCGAGGCGATCGTCTGGACGATGTTGTTCTCGACGACCGTGTGGCTCTTGAAGTTGCGCAGGATGGCCATCGAGATGACGGCGGCGGGGATCGAGGTGGCAAAGGTCAGGCCGACCTTGAGCCCCAGGTAGACGTTGGCTGCCGTGAACACGAGCGTGATCAGGCCACCGAGCACCACGGCCCGGAGCGTCAACTCCCGCAATGGGGAGGACTGTTTGGCAACGACTGTGTCTGTGGACACGGGGATCTACCACCTAGGTTGTGAACTTAATCGAACTTAGTGATTGGATACCCGGGTTGGTGGTGATGTCAAGCGGTGCGGGGTGGTTTGTCGCTGTCGCTCAGCGTCGCCGGAACACGCGGTACCCACCCGCGCTGCCGATCAGTTCGTAGTCGGACGACAGTCGGTCACGGACGAAATCGTGCGCCCAGCCACCGCCGTACTCGCGGGTCGACAGGTCGACCACCACATAGTCCGGCCGTACCTGCCTGCCCACGCCGTTGACGAGGTACGGCGGGTGCAATGCGGTCACGTGCTGCGTGCGGTTGCTGAGCTGGGCCACGAGCTTGGGGTCGGCCGCGACGTATGCGTTGTCGGGCACCATGCGGATGGCGGTACGGGCATCATGGGGGCGGTGGGACGCAGTCAGGACCACTCGCCAGGTGGCCGGCCCCAGCAGGATGCAGAGCACGCACCATGCTGCAATGAGCCGTCGCGCGGTCGACCGGTCGATCAGGGGGGCCATGGGGATGATCGCCGCGAATCCCAGCACCACTGACGGCAGCAGGTGGTAGTGGAATCCGGGGAACTGGTAACGAAAGTTGTCGGTCACCAGGTGTGACCCCCACCAGCTTGCGGCTGCCAGCACAAGAGGCGACCGGAGCGCGGAGAAACCGGACAGTGCAAGGAGTCCCACGGCTGTCCCGGTCGCGAGCCCTGGCCAGACCAGGTTGCGGACCAGCGCTGCCCCCACCTCGGACAGGTCGAGGGCACTGCCGTAGGTGTACTCAGATTCATTGTTGAAGTGGGGAATGACCACGCCCAGCACCACAGCTGCGTAGAACAGTGAGACGGCGGCCAGCACCGCTGCGTGCAGCCACTTTCGGCGGACGACCAGCGCCAACGCCAACCCGAGCGTGAGCACGAATGCGTTCTCTTTCACCAGCAGAATCAGGCACGCCCAGACCACCATGGCCCCGTAACGCTCGCGGACGAAGCACCGGCACGCCATGGCCACGAGGGGCGCGCCAAGGCTGACCTCGTGGAAGTCGTAGCTTGCTGCGGCCATGATTCCCGGGGACAGGCTCCACAGCAGGGGCAGCCATGCTGCCTTGTCGCCGTGGACATCTCGCCAGGTCTGCTGCAGGATGCCCGCGGCGACGGCCAGCGCAGCGGCTTGGGCCACCAGCAGGGTTGTCACGCCGGGGAACCCCAACACGAAGGGGACGAGCACCAGGATCATCGGGTGGAAATGGTCGCCGAAGACATGTGCACCCTTGAGCTCACTGACGGGGGCTCGTCCGTCCGCCATGGCGGTGACTGCTTGATGGAAGATGACGAGGTCGTAGGACGTGCCGAAGCGGTGGTAAAGGGTCAGCGAGACGGTGAGGTAGGTGCCGAAGGAGATTCCAGTGGCGAGGAGTACGTCCCGAGCTCGGTGCAGGGACGCGCGACGCTGGTTGCCGCCCCCCATCTCCAGCCGTCACGGCACCTCCACCTCGAGATCCAGGGCCACCGGGCAGTCGGTCGCTGCCCGAAGCCTATCCGCTCAGCGATTCAGCGACGGTGTGCAGGAACTCGGGCTGCGGCGAGGTTTCGCACGGTGATGGCAGGTGTTGGGCCCCCCGTGCCGAAAGGTATCGGCGTGCCCCCTCACCCCACCATCGACCTTGGCAGGAGGAGCCGTCGGTCTTTGGGAAAGTAGTTGTCCACAGATCTTGCGCGGGGGTTGTGTGGGGGTCCCGGGCTTGAGAGAATAGAACAACAGTTCGACACGAGGTGGTGTCGGATCGTGGTTCATTCCCTCGAGATGAAGGGGCGAGGTGGTCCGGATGGGATCCAACGCCGTAGTAGAAGACCGATTCAACCCCCCAAGACCAAGATCGAAACCGCGGTCGCCGATCGACCGGCGACCCTCCGAACAGCGGTTCGCGAAGACCGAGATCAGCGCTGAAGGGGCGCGGGCGAAGCTGGTCGCGTTGAATGATGCGTTCCTGGCCAAGTGCCGCGCGGAGGCTGAGGAGTTCCGGCTCTATGCCGAGTTCGCCGACCAATACCGGTTCGTCCCCGAGGAATCACCCGTGCTGGCGGGCACGGAACGGTTGGTGCAGTGGGGCGGGGACGGGACCCCGGGGGTGGCGGAGTTCTGCACCTTGGAGTTGGCGGCGGCGCTGCGGCAGTCGGAAGAAGCCGTCAGGCTCCACATCGCCCACGCGTTGGCGGTGCGGCACCGGCTGCCGAACACGTGGGCCGTGCTGATGGACGGCCGCCTGCGGGTCTGGCAGGCCACCGAACTCGCCAGCGCCATCTGGGAACTGTCCTATGAGCAGGCCGTCAGTCTCGACAGGGACCTGCCCCACTGGCTCAACAGCATGGCTTTCGGCCGCGTGCTCGAGTTCATCAAAGCGTGTGTGAAAGAGCTGCTGCACGACTCCAACCAGCCACCACCGGACGAGACCCTGGCGAGGCGCCGGGTCGACATCAACACCCGCAGCATCAACGGCTCCGGGGCCGGCGTCGCCGACGTATCCGCCACCATCGACACGGCGGATGCGATCTTCCTCGACGCCCAACTGAACCGGCTCGCCGAAATCCTCGCCCACGGCGGCAACCGCGAGTCCCAGCAGGTCCGCCGGGCCCAGGCGCTCGGCCTGCTCGCCACCCCAGCACGGGCCCTGCAACTGCTGCAAGCCGCCCTCACCGATGAGCTGCCCACCGAGGCCGACGGGTTCGACCCCGACTGCCCCGCACAGGGCCAGCGAGGGCACACCTGCGGCACCATCACCGTCGACCCCGACCAACTACTGCCCCGCACCGAACTGATCGTCCACCTCACCGACACCACCCTGCACACCGGCGAAGGGCTCGTGAAAGTCGAAAAAGCCGGGTCCTTACTGGCGGGGTGGGTGAAACACCTCACCCGGAACACCCGCATCAACGTCCGTCCCGTCCTGAACCCGGAAGAACTCGCACCCACCGACGCCTACCACGTGCCACCCCGGATGCGGGAATGGATCACCCTGCGCAACCCCCACGAAGCCTTCCCCTACTCCAAGAAACCCTCACGCGGGCTCGACCTCGACCACACCATCCCCTGGCGACCCACAATGTGCGGGGAGAAACCGTTGACCAGGCCCGACAACCTCGCCCCACTCTCCCGCAAAGTCCACCGCGCCAAAACCCACGGCGGCTGGAAGGTGTCCCAACCCTCACCCGGCACCTACCTCTGGAAATCACCACTCGGCTTCGGCTACCTCGTCACCCCCAGCCACACCTGGCTGATCGAAGACCCCACCGGACAGATCCTGCCCCGCCCAGAACCCGAGGAGGACTCCCTGGCCAGCTGAGCGATCCCGGTCAGGCCATCAGCTGGCGCTCCTGCGGCCCGATCGGCCGCGGCAGCGCCGACGTGCCCATCAGGAACTCATCGACCCCACGGGCAGCGGAGCGTCCCTCGGCAATCGCCCACACGATCAGCGACTGGCCACGCCCCGCGTCACCGCACGCGAACACGCCGGGCACGTTGGTGGCGTACGAGTCGTCACGGGCGATGTTGCCGCGGGCGTCCAGTTCGACGCCCAGCTGATCGACCACGGTGTCCGTCTCGGGGCCGGTGAAGCCCATGGCGAGCAGCACCAGGTCGGCGGGCAGCTCCTGCTCGGTGCCCGGCACCGGCACGAACTTGCCCTGGTCAAACGTGACCTCGCTGATGCGCAGTGCCTTGACGTTGCCCTGACCATCACCGATGAACTCGCTGGTCGAGGCGGCATACATCCGCGAGCCGCCCTCTTCATGGGCCGAGCTCACCCGCAGGATCATCGGGTAGGTCGGCCACGGCTGGGTCTCCGGGCGCTGCTCGGGCGGGGTCGGCATGATCTCGAGCTGGGTCACCGACGCCGCACCCTGGCGCAGCGAGGTGCCCAGGCAGTCGGCACCGGTGTCACCGCCACCGATGATGATGACGTGCTTGCCCTCGGCCGTGATCTGGTTCTCGACCTGCTCTCCGAGGGCGACGCGGTTGGCCTGGGGCAGGAACTCCATGGCCTGGTGGATGCCGTTCAGCTCGCGTCCCGGGGCCGGCAGGTCGCGGCCCTTGGTCGAGCCGATGGCCAGCACGACCGCGTCGAAGCGGTCGAGCAGCTGCTCGCCGGTGATGTCGGTGCCGATGTTGGTCGACGGCTTGAACACGGTGCCCTCGAGGTTCATCTGCTTGAGGCGCCGGTCGAGGACGGACTTCTCCATCTTGAACTCGGGAATGCCGTAGCGCAGCAGCCCACCGATGGCGTCGGCGCGCTCGTAGACGACCACGGTGTGGCCGGTACGGGTCAGCTGCTGGGCCGCGGCCAGCCCCGCGGGGCCCGAACCGATCACGGCAACGGTCTTCAGCGAGTGCCAGCCCGGGGTCTCGGGCTGCACGCGGCGGTCGTCCCAGGCCTTGTCGATGATCGAGACCTCGACGTTCTTGATGGTGACGGGGTCACCCACCAGGCCCACGACGCAGGCGGTCTCACAGGGCGCCGGGCACAGGCGTCCGGTGAACTCCGGGAAGTTGTTGGTCGCGTGCAGCCGGTCGGCCGCCTGCACCCACTCGTCGCGCCAGACCAGGTCGTTCCACTCGGGAATGAGGTTGCCCAGCGGGCAGCCGGTGTGACAGAACGGGATGCCGCAATCCATGCAGCGCCCGGCCTGGTCACTGATGATCGGCAGCAGCGCACGCCCCGGACCACCCTCGTAGACCTCGTGCCAGTCGTTCACCCGGTCATGGACGGGACGACGGGTCGCCACCTGACGCGGGATGTTGATGAAACCACGGGGATCAGCCATGAGCAGCCTCCATCATGAGATCGACGGTCTGGGCCTCGTCCAGACCAAGTGCTTCGGCCTCGGCCTGCGCCGCCAACACTTTGGCGTAGTCGCGGGGCAGGACCTTGGTGATGCGCTGGGCGATGGCCTCGCGGCCAGCCTCCAGCAGGTCTGCGGCGACGTCGGAGCCCGTGTGGGCCACGTGCCGCGCCAGCAGGTCGGTGATGCGGTCGATGTCCATCTCGGTCAGGTCGACCGCATCGACGAGTTCGGTGTTGAGCCGGTCGTGGTTGAGGTCGAGCACCCACGCCACACCACCGGACATGCCGGCCGCGAAGTTGCGCCCGGTGGGGCCGATGATGAGCGCCTCGCCACCGGTCATGTACTCACAGCCGTGGTCGCCCACGCCCTCGACCACCGCGGTGGCGCCGGAGTTGCGCACGCAGAAGCGCTCCCCCACCAGGCCACGCAGGTAGATCTCGCCCGACGTGGCGCCGTACCCGATGACGTTGCCGGCCACGATCTGCTGCTTCGGGTCGAAGCTCGCCTGCTCACCCGGGGTGACGACGATGATGCCGCCGCACAGGCCCTTGGCAACGTAGTCGTTCGAGTCGCCGATCAGCTTCAGCGTGACACCGCGCGGCAGGAACGCGCCGAATGACTGGCCGCCGGTGCCGGTGAGCGTCAGGTCGATGGTGCCGTCGTCGAAGCCCTCGCCGCGGGTCGCCTTGGTGACCTCGTGGCCCAGGATGGTGCCGACCGTGTGGTCGATGTTGCGGACGTCGAAGCTGGCGGTGACCGGCTCGCCGCGCTCGAGCGCGGGTCGGGCCGCCTCGATCAGGGCCACGTCGAGCTTCTGGTCGAGCCCGTGGTCCTGGCCGGTGGTGTTGAACAGGGCCGTGCCCGCGGGCACCTGCACCTGGTGCAGCACCGGGGCCAGGTCCAAGCCCTTGGCCTTCCAGTGGTCGACGGCCTTGCGGGTGTCGAGTGCACCGACCTGGCCCACCGCTTCTTCCAGCGTGCGGAAGCCGAGCTGGGCCAGCAGTTCACGCACCTCTTCGGCGATGAACATGAAGAAGTTCACGACGTGCTCGGCTCGTCCGTGGTAGTGCTCGCGCAGTTCGGGGTTCTGGGTGGCGATGCCGACGGGACAGGTGTCCTTGTGGCAGACGCGCATCATGATGCAGCCCGAGACGACCAGGGGTGCGGTCGCGAAGCCGAATTCCTCGGCACCCAGCAGCGCCGCGATGACGACATCGCGACCGGTCTTGAGCTGCCCGTCGCACTGCACGACGATGCGGTCACGCAGCCCGTTGAGCAGCAGCGTCTGCTGGGTCTCGGCCAGGCCGAGTTCCCACGGACCGCCCGCATGCTTCAGCGACGTGAGCGGCGCAGCACCCGTGCCACCGTCGTGGCCCGAGATCAGCACCACATCGGCCTTGGCCTTCGCGACACCCGCCGCGACCGTGCCGACACCGATCTCGCTCACCAGCTTCACGTGCACCCGCGCGCTCGGGTTGGCGCACTTGAGGTCGTGGATCAGCTGCTTGAGGTCTTCGATCGAATAGATGTCGTGGTGCGGCGGCGGCGAGATCAGGCCCACGCCAGGGGTCGAATGCCGCGTCTTGGCCACCCACGGGTAGACCTTCTGGCCGGGCAGCTGGCCGCCCTCGCCGGGCTTGGCGCCCTGGGCCATCTTGATCTGGATGTCGGTGGCATTGGTCAGGTAGTCGCTGGTCACGCCGAAGCGGCCCGAGGCCACCTGCTTGATCGCCGAGCGCCGCTCGGGGTCGTAGAGCCGGTCGCGGTTCTCCCCGCCCTCGCCGGTGTTCGACTTCGCGCCGATCCGGTTCATCGCGATCGCCAGCGTCTCGTGCGCCTCGGCCGAGATTGAGCCGTAGCTCATGGCGCCGGTCGAGAACCGCTTGACGATCTCGCTGGCGGGCTCGACCTCGTCGATGCTGATTGCCGGACGATCAGGGCTGAACTCGAGCAATGAGCGCAGCGTCATCAGGCGTGACGAGCCGTCGTTGACCAGGTCGGAGTACTTCTTGAACACCTCATAGCGCCCCGTCGAGGTGGCATGCTGCAGCCGGAAGACCGTCTCGGGGTTGAACAGGTGCTCATCGCCCTCGCGGCGCCACTGGTACTCGCCACCCGTCAGCAGGGTGCGGTGGGCCAGCTGGGTGCCGTTGCGGGGGTAGGCCACCAGGTGACGACGGGCCACCTCTTCGGCGATCTCGTCGAGCCCCACGCCCTCGATGCGGCTGGTGGTGCCGGTGAAGTACTCGTCGACGAAGCCCTGTGCCAGGCCGACGGCCTCGAACACCTGCGCGCCGGTGTAGCTCGCGATGGTCGAGATGCCCATCTTCGACATCACCTTCAGCACGCCCTTGCCGAGCGCCTTGCGGATGTTCTTGATGGCCTTCTCAGGCGTCACGTCGACGTACAGCTCGCGACGGGCGAGGTCCTCTGCCGTCTCCATGAGCAGGTACGGGTTCACCGCGGTGGCGCCGAAGCCGACGAGCAGCGCGACGTGGTGCACCTCGCGCACGTCCCCAGCCTCGACGACCAGGCCCACCGTGTTGCGGGTCTTCTCACGCACCAGGTGGTGGTGCAGCGCCGAGGTGAGCAGCAGCGACGGGATCGGTGCCAGCTCGGCGGTCGAGTGCCGGTCGCTCAGCACGATGGTGCGGGCGCCGTCGGCAATGGCCTGGCTGACCTCGGCCCGGATCTCGTCAATCCGGCGACCGAGCGCCTCTCCCCCGCCGTCGACCTCGTAGAGGCCGCTCACGACGTGGCTGGCGAACTCGGGCAGGTCACCGTCCTGGTTGATCCGCACGATCTTGGCCAAGCCGTCCGAATCGAGCACCGGGTAGTTGATCACCAGCTGGCGGCACGATTCTGCCGAGCCGACCAGCATGTTCGTCCTCGCCCCGATGGTGGCGTGCAGGCTGGTCACCAGCTCTTCGCGGATCGCGTCGAGCGGCGGGTTGGTCACCTGCGCGAACAACTGGGTGAAGTAGTCGAAGACCAGCTTCGGCCGCTCCGACAGCACCGCGATTGGCGTGTCGGTGCCCATCGAGCCGATCGGCTCGGCACCGGACTGGGCCATGGGGCCGATGATGTGGCGCAGTTCTTCTTCGGTGTAGCCGAACAGTTGCTGGCGCCGGGTCACCGACGCGTGCGAGTGCACGATGTGGGTGCGTTCAGGCAGGTCTTCCAGGCTGAGTCGGCCTTCTTCGAGCCACTGGGCGTACGGACGCTCCGCCGCCAGGCCGGACTTGATCTCTTCGTCGGGGACGATGCGCTGCTGGGCCAGGTCGACCAGGAACATGCGACCGGGCTGCAGGCGTCCCTTCTGCACGACCCGCGCCGGCTCGATGGGCAGCACACCAGCCTCGGAGGCGAAGACGACCAGGCCGTCTTCGGTCACCCAGTACCGGGCCGGGCGCAGGCCGTTGCGGTCGAGCACACCACCGATGAGCGAACCGTCGGTGAAGGTCATGCAGGCGGGGCCGTCCCACGGCTCCATGATCGAGGAGTGGAACTCGTAGAACGCGCGCCGCGCCGGGTCCATCTCGGTGTGGTTCTCCCACGCCTCGGGGATCATCATCAGCACGGCATGCGGCAGCGAGCGCCCACCCAGGTGCAGCAGCTCGAGCACCTCGTCGAAGCTCGCCGAGTCCGACGCTTCGGGAGTACAGATGGGGAACAACCGGTCCATGTCGCCGGGGATGCGGTTGGTGCGCAGCTGGGCTTCGCGCGAGCGCATCCAGTTGCGGTTGCCGCGCACGGTGTTGATCTCGCCGTTGTGGGCGATCATGCGGTACGGGTGCGACAGCTCCCAGGCCGGGAAGGTGTTGGTCGAAAAACGTGAGTGCACCAGCGCCAGGGCCGAGGACATCCGCTCGTCGTGCAGGTCGGGGTAGACCTCTTCGAGCTGGTCGGTGGTGAGCATGCCCTTGTAGACCACGGTGCGCGAGCTCAGCGACGCGAAGTAGACGTCGTTCTCGCGCTGCGCGCGGTTGCGCAGGGCATAGGTCAGCCGGTCGAGGTGGATGCCGGAGACCCCGGTGTCGGCCGAGACGAACAACTGCGCCATCTGCGGCATCGCACCCACCGAGATGGGGCTGAGCGTGCCGGTCTCGACAGGCACGTCGCGCCAGCCGTGGACGATCAGGTCTTCTTCGGCGGCGATGTTCTCGATGGCGCGCACAGCCAAGCGTCGCTCGCGCTCGTCGGTCGGCAGGAAGGCCATCCCGGCCGCATAGCTGCCGGCAGTCGGCAGTTCGAAGTCGACCACGCCGCGCAGGAAGGCGTCCGGGATCTGGATCAGGATGCCCGCGCCGTCACCCGCGGCGGTGTCGGCGCCGGTCGCGCCACGGTGGTCGAGGTTGCGCAGGGCCTGCAGGCCCTGGGCGACAATCTGGTGCGAGGCCTCGCCGCTCATCTGGGCGACGAAGGCCACGCCGCAGGCGTCGTGCTCGAAGGCGGGGTCGTACAGACCCTGCTTCGCGTGATGAGCAAACACCATGGCACCCTCCGTCCTTCGGCCTGTCCCGGAAGTGGGCAGGCGTGTGTGCAGGCGGACATGGGGCATGCCGGGGCCACCCGGACCCCATTGTTTTCCGTGGCGCAAGAATTCACCCCACAGGTCCGCCGGCGCAAGATGCTTCCACATGCCGACCACCGGCCAGCGCAGGATTCGGCCCCGTTACACAAGCGTGTCCGGATCGTCACACGGCGGTGAGGAGGCCAGGAAAGGCGCTGTGACTAGGTAATCCACCGAAGAGGAAGCACCCCCCGCCCCATGCGCGGGACGGGGGGTGCGTCATGCACTCTTAACATTGCTGTAACGCGTCTAGTCCTGCGGGAACGGGTTCGGGTTGATGCCCGGGCGCAGCTTGCCGAGCACCACCACGCCGACCACACCGAGCACGAACAGCGTCAACGACACCCAGCTGTTCACCCGCATGCCGCCGATGGTGTTGGCGGGGTCGATGCGCACCAGTTCGAGGCAGAACCGGCCGAAGCCGTACCAGGCCACGTACAGGCTGAACAGTCGACCATTGCCCAGCTTGAACTTCTTCTCGGCCCAGAGCAGCACCGCGACGCCGGCGAAGTTCCAGAGCATCTCGTACAGGAAGGTCGGGTGGAACGTCTCGTACTGGCCGTAGCCACGCGGGCGGTGGTTGGCATCGATCTGCAGGCCCCACGGCAGGTCGGTCGGGCGGCCGAAGAGCTCCTGGTTGAACCAGTTGCCGAGTCGTCCGATGCCCTGGGCCAGCAGGATGCCGGGCGCGAACACATCGGCCATCGTGGCGAAGCTCAATCCGGCCCGGCGACACATCACCCACACCACACCGGCCCCGAACAGCACGCCGCCGACGATGCCCAGGCCGCCCTCCCAGATCTTGAAGGCGTCCCACGGGTCCCGGCCGGGCCCGAAGAAGAACTGGTAGTCGGTGACCACGTGGTAGACCCGCGCGCCGACGATGCCGGCGAGCACAGCGATCGTGATCATCGATTCCAACTGCTCGGGACGACCCCCGCGCGCGATGAACCGGCGCCTGGCGAGCCACCCGCCGACGAAGATGCCCGCCAGGATGCACAGGGCATACATGCGGATCGTCAGCGGACCGATGCTGAAGCCGTTGAATGACGGGCTGGGGATGTCCAGCAGGGTCATCGCGGTGTCTCCTGTTTGGTGACGAGGTTGGCGATGTCGGCCTTGTAGTCACCGATCGAGGTGCCCTGGCTCCACAACACCTGGGCGGTGCGGTCCTTGCCGAAGCCGTAGACCTGGGTGCCGTGGGTGATCTCATAGCCGCCGCTCGGCAGCTGCGAGGTCTGTTCCATGGTGATGCCCAAGGTCATGCCGGCCGCCTTGATCGCCTCGAGGTCACCGGTCAGGCCGATGAAGCCCGGGTCGATGCGCTCGAGGTAGGCCTTCATCACCGCGGGCGTGTCCCGGGGCGGGTCGGTCGAGACGAGCACGACCGTGGTCTGCTTGGCGACGTCGTCACCAGCACGCTGCCGGGCGCTGGCCAGGTCGGCCAGGATGCCGGGGCAGATGTCGGGGCAGTTGGTGTAGCCGAAGAACAGCAGCACCACCGGGGTGGTGATGTCGCTGGCCAGCGAGAACGGTTTGCCGTGGGTGTCAGTCAGCTTCAGGTCGGGCAGCTTCTGCCCGCCCTCGATCTGGGTGCCGGCAAGGTAGCCACCCGGCCGCTGCCCCACCTTCGCCACACCGTTGCCCTCGTCGACCGAGGACGAGCCGCAGGCCGCGAGTGCCCCCAGCGCCAACCCGGCCCCGGCCACGGTGAACAGGCGGCGCCGCGAGGCAGGCCGGTCGAAAACATCAGCCACGGCGGCGCACCCCTGCTGCCAGGTCGGAGGCGAGTTCACGCAGCTTGGTCAGGTCGTTCGACCCGGTGCGCTCGTTCTCGAGCAAGCAGTTCACCAGCGCCGAACCGACGATCGCGCCGTCGGCATAGCTGCACACCTGCGCGGCCTGGTCACCATTGCTGACGCCCAGCCCCACACCCAGCGGCAGGTCGGTGACCTTGCGGGCCCGGGCCACGAGTTCAGGGGCAGCGACAGAAGCCTGCGCGCGGGCGCCGGTCACGCCCATGACGGCGGTGGTGTAGACCCAGCCGCGCGCCGCCGCTGTGGTCATGGCCAGCCGATCGTCGGTCGATGACGGCGCAATCAGGAAGATCCGGTCGAGCCCGTGCTGGTCGCTCGCGGCAATCCACTCCTCGGCCTCATCAGGCACCAGGTCGGGGGTGATCAAGCCCGAACCGCCGGCGTTGGCCAGGTCACGGGCGTAGCGCTCGACACCGTAGGCGTCGACCAGGGCCCAGTAGGTCATGACGACGGCCTGCGTGCCGTGGTTGGCGACGGCTTCGACGGCCTTCATCACGTCGGCGGTGCGCACACCGCGCTCGATCGCACGGGTCGCGGCGTGCTGGATGGTGACGCCGTCCATCATCGGGTCGCTGTAGGGGGCACCGATCTCGACCAGGTCAACACCCTGCCCATCGACACCGTCACAGATGGCCTTCATCGCGTCGATTGACCCGTCGACCGTCGGGAAGCCCACCGGCAGGTAGCCGACGAGGGCACCACGGCCCTCCGCCCGGGCCTTGAGATAGGCCTCGCCTGAACTGGTGGCGCTCACTTGATCTCTCCCCTGACCTCGTCGGGCGTACCGTCAAGCCCGAACCATTTCAGCGCGGTTGACACGTCCTTGTCGCCGCGGCCCGAGACACACACGAGGATCGTCGGCTTGTGGCCGGCCGCAGTGAGTTCGAGGGCACGACGGCGGGCACCGGCCAGCCCGTGGGCCGACTCGATGGCGGGCATGATGCCCTCGGTGCGGCTGAGCAGGCTCAGGGCCTCCATGGCCTCGGCGTCGGTGACGCCCTGGTACTCGGCACGCCCGGTCTGGGCGAGCCAGGCATGTTCGGGGCCCACGCCCGGGTAGTCCAGGCCTGCCGAGATCGAATGTGATTCGACCGTCTGGCCGTCCTCGTCCTGCAGCACATAGGTGCGGGCACCGTGCAGCACGCCCACGTGGCCCGCGCTGATGCTGGCCGCATGGCGTCCGGTCTCGATGCCATCGCCCGCAGCCTCGAAGCCCCACAGCTGCACTGACTCGTCGCCGATGAAGTCGTAGAACGAACCGATCGCGTTCGACCCGCCGCCGATGCACGCGGCAACTGCATCTGGAAGACCGCCGAACTGCCCGATCATCTGGGCGCGGGCCTCGGTCGAGATGACCCGCTGGAACTCGCGCACGATGTAGGGGAACGGGTGCGGGCCGCCGACCGTGCCGATGAGGTAATGGGTGTCCTCGACGGTACTGACCCAGTCGCGCATGGCCTCGTTCATGGCGTCCTTGAGCGTCTGGCTGCCCGAAGCCACCGCGACGACCTCGGCACCGAGCAACTGCATGCGGGCCACGTTCAGGGCCTGCCGCTCAGTGTCGACGCGACCCATGTAGACCTTGCATTCGAGCCCGAGCAGCGCAGCGGCGGTGGCGGTGGCGACGCCGTGCTGCCCCGCACCGGTCTCGGCGATCACCCGGGTCTTGCCCATGCGCTTGGTCAGCAGCGCCTGGCCGAGCACGTTGTTGATCTTGTGGCTGCCGGTGTGGTTCAGGTCTTCACGCTTGAGCAGGATGCGCGCCCCGCCACAGTGCTCGCTGAACCGCGGCGCCTCGGTGATCGGGGTCGGGCGTCCCGAATAGTCGCGGCGCAGCCGGTCGAGCTCGGCGGTGAAGTCCGGGTCCTTGACGGCCTCGTCGAAGGCCTGCTCGAGTTCGGCCAGGGCGGCCTGCAGTGCCTCGGGCACGTACTTGCCGCCGAAAATGCCGAAGTGGCCGCGCGGGTCGGGCAGCCGGGTGGTGTCGTGGGGGGTGGAGGTCACGAAGAAATGCTCCTCAGCAAGGCCGTGACGGCCTGGGTCGGATCGGGATGGCGCACGAGGGCCTCGCCCACCAGCAACACCTGGGCACCCTCGGAGTGCATGCGCGCGGCGTTGTCGGGCCCCATGATGCCTGACTCGGCAACCTTGACGGCCGAGTCGGGCAGGTGGCTGACGATCTTGCTGAACTGGGCCAGGTCGACGTCGAGGGTCTGCAGGTTGCGGTTGTTGACACCGACGAGGGACGCGCCCAGGGCAGCGGCACGCTCGGCCTCTTCGATGGTGTGCACCTCGACCAGCGGGGTCAGGCCCAACTCGAGGGCACGGTCATGCAGGCTGCGCAACTGGTCGTCGTCCAACGCTGCCACGATCAGCAGCGCCAGGTCGGCACCATGCACCCTGGCCTCGACCAACTGGTACTCGGTGACGATGAACTCCTTGCGCAGCACCGGGATGTCGACCCGGGAACGCACGGCGTCCAGATCGGCCAGGCTGCCGCCGAAGCGGCGCTTCTCGGTGAGCACGCTGATGGCGGCCGCACCGCCCGCCTCGTACTTCGCGGCCAGCTCGGCCGGGTCGGGAATCTCGGCGAGGTCACCCTTGGAGGGGCTCCTGCGCTTGACCTCGGCGATCACCGACAGACCCGGTGCCCGGAAGGCGGGCAGCGGGTCGAGCGGCGCCGGGGCCCGGTCGAGTTGCGCGACCAGGTCGTCCAGGGTGGTGTGGGCCATGCGCTCTTCGAGGTCGAGGCGCACTCCCGCAACGATGTCGTCCAGGACCCCCACGATCAGCCGTGGCCCAGGCCGAGGGCCTTCAGGATCAGCGTCACGACGAAGCTGGCGACGATCAGCCCGGCACCGATGTAGATCAGCAGCAGGTTCGGCCCGGCGACGAAGCCAATGGCACCGACGATGAAACCGAGGGTGACCAGCACCGTGCCCACCCAGATCGCGGGGCTGGCGCTGTGGTGGTAGTACTTCACCTTCTTGCCATCGCGCGTGGTGGTGATGGGGAACTGTTCGTCGGCATGCGCGGACTGCGTCATCACAGGGTCCTTCCTACTCAACTGCCGGATCAACTCCCCCACAGCCTATCGCGACGGGCCGGGTTGCTCGTCGTCATCCACGGGCTCGTCATCCACGGCCGTCGGGTCAAAGCCCTCGTCCATGGCCTTCCACACCTCGAGCGGTGCTGCCCCGGCCGTGACCGACCGACCGCCACGCTCAAAGCGCGACCGCCTCTTCGGCCACCAGCCACCGGTCACGACAACCAGCACTCCCCCGACCAGTGCCAGCGCCGCGCCCGTGACCGCGGCCCATTGCAGCGTCCCCGTCAACGACGTGACGCCCAGCAGCACCGCCACCAATACCAACAGCACACCGACAGCCCGCTTGCCCAGCGGGCCCACGACGAGCAGCACGACCACCCCGGCGACGATCGCCCAGCCGGCCGACTGGCCGCCGATGATCGCCGCCAGCCCGCCGCCGAGCAGCGCCAGCAGCGGCCCGGCCCAGCGCAATGCCAGGTTCACAGCGTCTCCAGGTGGCCCGCCCGCCACACAGCGGTGAGGGCACTCATCGCCTTGTGCTGGCATTCGCGGTCTTCTGTTTCCGGGTCGGAGTCGGCGACGATGCCGGCACCCGCCTGCACATAGGCCGTGCCGTCCTTGACGAGCGCCGTGCGGATCGCGATGGCTGCTTCTGAATTGCCCGCGAAGTCGAAGTAACCCACCACGCCGCCATAGATCCCGCGCCGGGTGGTTTCGAGCCGGTCGATGATCTGCATGGCCCGCACCTTGGGTGCCCCTGACAGGGTGCCTGCCGGGAAGCAGGCCAGCAACGCCGACAGGCTCGAGGTGCCCGGCACGAGTTCGCCTGTGACCTCGGCCTCGAGGTGCATCACGTGGCTGTAGCGGTGCACCTGGGCGAACTCGGTCACCTCGACGGTGCCGGGCACGCACACCCTGCCCAGGTCATTGCGGCCCAGGTCGACAAGCATCACGTGTTCAGCGCGCTCCTTGGGGTCTGCTTTGAGTTCGCGTTCGAGTTCGGCATCCTCGTGGGGGGTCGCACCGCGCGGTCGGGTGCCGGCGATCGGACGCGTCGTCGCGCGTCCATCACGCAAGGTCACCAGCGCCTCGGGGCTCGCAGAGACGATCGCGAACCCGGGCATGCGCATCAGGAACAGGTACGGGCTCGGGTTGGTGCGGCGCAGTTCGCGATAGACGACCAACGGGTCGACGGTGCATGGCAGCTCGAAGCGCTGGCTGGGCACGACCTGGAAGATCTCGCCGGCCCTGATCTCTTCGACGGCATCGCGCACCATCTGCTGGAACTCGTCGCTGCTGCGCTGCCGGACGACCCGGCCCATCAGCTGCTCGCGGCTGATGGCCGGCCCGCGGCGGGCGACCATCGGGGCGTGGGGTTCGGCCAGCGTCGCCGCCATCGATTCGATGCGGCGCACGGCATCGTCCCAGGCCTGTTCGGCACGGTCGGTGGTCGCGTCGAGGTTGATGGCGTTCGCGATGAGCCACACCTCGCCCAGGTGGTGGTCATAGACGGCCATGTCGCTGGCGAACATCAGCATGAGCTCGGGCACCTGCAGGTCATCGACGCAGGTGTCGGGCAGCTTCTCGAGCCGACGCACGACGTCATAGCCCAGGTAGCCCACCAGTCCCGAGGTCAGCGGCGGCATGCCGGGTTCGGCCGGTGTCGCGAACGTCGTCAGCAGTTGCTGGGCCACCTCGAGGGGGTCGCCGTCCGGGGTGATGCCCTCGGGGACCGCGCCCCGCCACGCGGCCCGGCCCTGGTGTTCATAGAGCGTAGAACCGGCGTTGACACCGATGAATGACCAGCGCGACCAGGCGCCGGCCTCTGCCGATTCGAGCAGGAAGGTGAGCTCACGCTGACCGCAGAGCCGCTCATAGAGACCAACGGGCGTCTGGTCGTCGGCCACCAGCCGGGCATGCACGGGAATGATGCGGCACGACGGGTCGCCGGCCCGGGCCAGGAACTCGTCGCGGCTGGGACTGATCTCGAGGGCACTCATGACAGCAATCCGGAATCGAAGCAGGTCGCATCGCCGGTGTGGCACGCGGCACCGGTCTGCTCGACCTTGACCAGGATCGCGTCGCCGTCGCAGTCGAGGCGCACCTCGACCACCTTCTGGGTGTGTCCCGAGGTGGCACCCTTGACCCAGATCTCGTTGCGGCTGCGCGACCAGTAGGTGGCCCGGCCCGTGGTGAGGGTCAGGTGCAGGGCCTCGTCATTCATCCACGCCTGCATCAGCACGGCTCCGGTGGTGGCGTCCTGGGCGATCGCGGCGACCAGGCCGGCGTCATTGCGCTTCAGCCTGGCGGCGATGGTGGGGTCAAGGGACATGGGGGTAATTCTAGGGCCACCCCCGAGGGGTCAGCCGCCTCTTGCCTGTCGGCCCCCGCCTACCCTTGAAGTGTCGTGCCCCCGCACCCCAAGGACTGATCATGCGCACCCTGCTCAACATCATCTGGCTGCTGTTCGGCGGCCTGTGGCTGGCCCTCGGCTATGTCGCCTTCGGCATCATCGCCTGCATCCTCATCATCACGATCCCGGCAGGAGTCGCCTCGTTCCGGATGGCCGCCTATGCGCTGTGGCCGTTCGGCAAGGCTGTCGTCGAGAAGCCGGGCGCCGGTGTCGGGTCGGGCGTCATGAACGTGATCTGGTTCGTCGTGGCCGGTGTCTGGCTGGCGATCGGCCACGTGACCACCGCGTTCGCACAGGCAATCACGATCATCGGCATCCCGCTGGCGATCGCGAACCTCAAGATGATCCCCGTGACCTGTTTCCCGTTCGGCAAGCAGATCGTCGACGCCGACCGGCTGCCGCCCCACGCCCGCCCGCTGCACTCGATCTGAGCGGGTGCTCCGCGCGTCCACGGACGCACCGAACCCCGGCACCGCATGGGTGGGGCCGGGGTTCGGTGTGTGTTCAGTGGTTGATGGCGGCAGCGGCACCGGCTCCGGTCATCGAGCGGACCTCCATTTCCTTGGCCAGCTCTTCGTCACCGCGCTGCTTGCTGGTGATGGTGCCGATGAACCCGGCCAGGAAGGCCAGCGGCACCGAGACCAGGGCCGGGTTGTCGAGCGGGAACCAGGCGAAGTCGACCGACTCGCCCAGCATGGCCGTCTTCGAGCCCGAGATGGCAGGCGAGAAGACGATGAGAAGGACTGAGCTGACCAGGCCGGTGTAGATCGACCACACCGAGCCACGGGTGGTGAAGCGGCGCCAGTACAGCGTGTAGAGGATTGACGGCAGGTTTGCCGAGGCGGCCACCGCGAAGGCCAGCGAGATCAGGAAGGCGATGTTCTGGCCGTTGGCAACGATGCCGCCGAGGATGGCGAGAATGCCGATGACCACCGACGTGATGCGGGCCACCTTGACCTCGGTCTCGGGGTTGGCCTTGCCGCCCTTGAAGATCTCGTTGTAGACGTCGTGGGCGAACGAGGCCGAGGCGGTGATCGTCAGGCCGGCCACCACCGCGAGGATGGTCGCGAAGGCCACGCCCGAGATGACACCCATGAAGACCTCGCCACCGAGTTCGAGGGCCAGCAGCGGGGCTGCCGCATTGGCGCCACCGGGGGCGGCAGCAATGGCCTTCTGCCCCACGAGCTTGGCCGCACCCATGCCCAGGATGAGCGTGAGCAGGAAGAAGACGCCCACCAGGATGATCGCCCAGACGGCAGACTTGCGGGCCTCCTTGGCTGTGGGCACGGTGTAGAAGCGCATCAGCACGTGCGGCAGGCCCGAGGGGCCGGCGATCAGGGCAAGCGAGAGCGACAGGAACGAGAGCTTCGTCCAGTCGGTGGCGCCGTACTTCACCATGGGCTCGAGGATGTCCTTGCCATTGCCGGTGGCAGGGTCGAGTGCGGCCTGCTGGGCCGACAGCATGAGGCTGTTCAGGTCGAAGCCCTCGCCCATCATCACCAGGAATGCCATGATCACGGCGCCGCTGAGCAGCAGCACAGCCTTGATCATCTGCACCCACGTGGTGCCCTTCATGCCGCCGATCAGCACATACGCCACCATCAGCACGCCGACCAGTGCGATCACCCAGCCCTGGGTGACCTTGTCCGAGACGCCCAGCAGCAGGGCCACCAGACCACCGGCGCCGGCCATCTGGGCGAGCAGGTAGACGAACGAGATGACCAGTGTCGAGGTCGCGGCGGCGGTGCGCACGGGCTTCTGCTTCATGCGGAAGCTGAGCACGTCGGCCATGGTGAACTTGCCGGTGTTGCGCATCGGCTCTGCCACCAGGTAGAGCGCCACGAGCAGGGCGACGAAGAACCCGACCGAATAGAGCAGGCCGTCGTAGCCGCTCATGGCGATGGCCCCGGTCACGCCCAGGAAGGCCGCGGCCGAGAGGTAATCACCGGTGATGGCCAGGCCGTTCTGGCGTCCTGAGAAGGCGGCGCCACCGGTGTAGAAGTCGGTGGCCTTCGTCTTGCGACGGCTCACGAAGATGACGATGGCCATGGTGGCCACGACGAACAGGGCGAAGACACCGATGTTGATGGCGGTGTTGCCGTATTGGCCTGCGAGCGTGATCATGCCGCGACCCCGTTCTCGAGCCGGGCCTTGATGGCACCGGCGGTCGGGTCGAGCTTGCGGTCGGTCCAGCGGACGTAGATGGCGGTCCAGATCCACACGATGGCGAACTGGGCCAGGCCCAGCGCGGTGCCAAGGTTGATGCCCTGCAGGCCCAGGAAGCCCTCGCTCATGAAGTCGACGGCATAGATCGACATCAGCACATAGGTGAAATAGGCCACCAGCGCGGCGACCGTCATCGGGAAGGCGAAGCGTCGAAAGGTCGAGCGCAGCGCACGGTAGTCGGGGCTGTCAGCGGCCGCCACGAAGTCGGGATTGGCGTTCGAGGTGCTGGCGGTGACGTCGCGGGGCTTGTCAGGGGTTTGGGTTGCTGCGGCAGTCGAGCCGGCAGCGTGGACGCGCTCAGGCATGTCGCTCCTTGGGGGGTGTTCGCCGGGGACTCCGGTGTCGCCGACGCTTGTGAAATGAGTGTCAAGCGACGAGTGTCTTGATGTCAAGAAGCAATGTGAAAGTTCTCGCAATTCCTCGAACATTTGTGAGAAGGATCACAAGCATGCTTCAGGATTCGCCCCCGGGATGCACGCTGACACCCTTGCGGACCCCTCGACACCCATGGACAGGTGTCGACGTGCACGCAAGGGTGTCGACGTGCCCCTTGCTCAGAGCTGCAGCGTCTGCACCGGCGATGAGTTCCATGCCGGGTCAATGGCCCTGAATCGGACGCTCACGCCGCGGCCGATGACGACCGGCCGGGAGTACACGGCCCACGCCCCGTCCCCCACCTGGTAGTCGATCCGTGCGGTGGGATCGTTGGCAGTGAGTTGCAGCAGCTTCTTCCGGGCTGGCGCATCGTTGGCGGGGCTGACCCGGGCTGTCACGAGCGGCGCTTCCACATCATCCGGAAGTCCGATGCGCAACAGCCGCGTCGCCGTTCCCACCGTGTAGAGGTCGCCGTAACGGTCCTGGACGAGGCCCTCAAGGTGCGACGGAGGGTGCTCCAGGTGGTCACGCAGGTCGACCACACCGCCGGTGACCCGGTCGATCAGGAACAGGGAGTTGCCGGTCACACCGAACAGTCGGCCGTGGTCGAACAACAGGCGCTCGGCACTGCCATAGCGGTCACCCCCATACCCGGGCGCCACGGTGATTGTCCGCACCACCTGCTTGGCAGCGAGATCAATCTCGACGACCGCCGATCCGCTGGCGATCACCCACAGGTGGCCGGTCTCGTCGATGATGAGCCCGGTGAGCGTGGATGCCCCTGCCACCGGGGCCCACTGCCACAGGACGCGGCCACCGACAGGGTCGAAGCCGAACAGGACCGCCTCGTCAGTCACCGGGTCGATGCCATAGCCGCCCTCGATCGAGGTGCCACCGATCAGGATGCCCGCGTGCTCGACCAGCGAGACCGGCGTCTGGTCACGCACCACATGGCGGTGGACTGCCAGCGCCCTGGTTGCCGGGTTCCACAACGACACCGCCCCGCCATGCACGCCACCAGTCGGCACCGACGCGATGGCCACTGTGCCGGGCAGGGACGACAGTTCCACGAACTTCTGCGGCCGGCTCTGCCCGTCGCCCAGGTTCACGGCTGCGGCTGGGTTGGTGTTCAACTGCCATGGACGCGCGGGGTCGTACTGCCACAGCGAGCCCTGGGGGTAGCGGCCGAAGACCAGCGTGCTGCCAAGCACGCCGAAGCCCTCGATCTGGCCCGAGCCGGCGAGCAGTTCGAAGCCCTGCTTGTCGGGGTCGTAGCGACCCATGCCGGGCGGGCTCAGGTAGGCCCCGGCATAGACCGCCCCTTCGGGGCCCTCGCCCAACGCAATGATCTGGGCGCCGGCCCCCTCGAGCGCGGGCACCTGGTAGAAGCCGGTGCGCCGGGCAAGGTTGCGGCCGTAGGTGCGACCCTCGTTCCAGTACGTGAGGGCGAGGAAGGGCCCGGTGCCGTTGTAGTCGATCCAGGCCCACGACTCCGCCGTGGCATTGGGGCTCCAGCCAGTCGGGCTGAGCACACCGGTGACCAGGTCGTAGCGCTGGATCGTCGCGGCGACCCGGGCGTATACCGCGTTGGGGTCTGTGGGGCTGACCGGTGAGACCCGCGCGTCGGCGCTGGCGAGGTGGCCGACCCACTGCCCGCTGGTCAGGTCACGCACGTGAATGCCGTTGGACGACATGAACAGCTTGTTGCCGCGGATCTGCAATGCCGCGATGCCCGTGTCGGTGTCGGTGGCAGGCATCTCGACGTCACTGAACCTGCCCGCAGCGGGGTCGTAGGCGACCAGGTAACCCCTCTGCTGGGTGCCGACATAGACGATGTCATCGGTCGGCAGGATCGAGCTGATGTACTGCTCGCCCGCATGGGCCTGACCGTGGTTGCGCATTTCACGTGTGGTGGGGTTCATCGAGAACAGCAGCCCGCCGGGGTAGGTGCCGAACCAGACCGTACCGTCGCCACCAACACCAAGGCCCCACACCGTCTGTCCCGCAGGCGCCTGCCCGAGGTGTTCCACCTGGTTGGTGGTCGGCACGTACCGGTACAGGTGGCCCTCGTTGGATGTCATGCCGAAATAGACGGCCCCGTCGTACGGTGACTCGGCGATGGCCCGCTGTGTCGCCACACCGTGCGGCAGCCGCGTCGACAGGACGGTGGCCTCGGTGCGCAGGTTGGTGACCACCAGTTCGGCGTTGGTGGTGGCATTCCCGGCGCCGACGTAGACCCCGAGCGGGGTGCCGTCCGGCAGGTTCACGACGATGGAACTGAGGGTCTGCACCTTGTGCACTGGCTCGCCCAGGTCGACGAGCGTCAGCATGGTGGGGGCGACCCCGGTGTCGGGCGCTGCGGCTGCGGTCGGGGCAACAAGCCCGCCGAACGCGGCGGCACCACCGGCTCCGGCGGCGGCGACAAGGGCGGTGCGGCGGTTGATCTGGATGGGCATCGTTGCTCCTCCGAGGGAATCGACGATCGCTGAGCAATCGCTTTCTGTTACGGGAAGCCTAGATGTTGGCACCGCACATGTCCATGGTCTGCGCACACTGCTCACGCGTTTTGCTGTGCCACCCCGGACGACCTCATACGCTCGATCCATGAGCACCTTGGCCGCCCGCGAACGCGCCGCCCTCGCTGACCTCTTCGATGCCGTCGGCCCGCAGCAGCCGACGCTGTGCGAAGGCTGGGACACGGGCGACCTGGCCGCCCACCTGATTGTTCGGGAGTCAGAGGTGCTGGGGTCGCTGGGCACGATCGTGCCGTTCCTCGAGCCCTACCGTGCCCACCGCATGGCCCGGGTGCTCGACCGGTCCAGTTGGACCGCGGTTGTCGACCGGTTCCGGCACGGCACCCGGCTGCTGCGCGCAGTGCCCGGGCTCGACCAGCAGATGAACGGCCTGGAGTTCTTCGTGCACCACGAGGACGTGCGCCGCGCCGGGGACTCCCCCGCGGCGCCGCGCAACCTGCTGGTGAGCGATGAGGTATCCATCTGGCGCCAGATCGCCTTCTCGGCACGTATTGCCGTGCGCGAGCTGCCCCAGGGTGTGGGCCTGCGGATCGAGAACGTGCTGGACGACGAGGGTCCACTCAACGTACGCCCTGGGGCGCGGATGGTGACGCTCGTGGGCAAGCCCAGTGAGGTGGCGCTGTGGCTGATGGGACGCCGTCGCGTCGCCGATGTCGAGGTCATCGGCGACGCGGACGTGCTCAGGTCAATTTCTCGATGATGAGCTCGCGCACGCGCCCTGCGTCGGCCTGACCGCGCATCTGCTTCATCACGGCACCGATCAGGGCGCCGGCCGCCTGCACCTTGCCGGTGCGGATCTTGTCGGCCACGTCCGGGTTGGCGGCGATGGCGGCATCGATGGCCTCCGAGAGTGCGCCGTCGTCCGAGACCACGGCCAGCCCGCGGGCGTCGACGACCTGAGCAGGCTCACCCTCACCGGCGATGACACCGTCGATCACCTGGCGAGCCAGTTTGTCGTTGATGGTGCCGGCGTCGACCAGTTGCTGCAGCGCGGCCACCTGCACGGGTGTGATACCGACATCCGCCAGTTCGACGCCCGCCTCGTTGGCCCGGCGCACCAGGTCGCCGACCCACCACTTGCGGGCGGCCTGCGGCGTGCAGCCGGCCCGCACGGTCTCGTCGATCACCTCGACCGCACCGGCACCGAGGACGTCGCGGAGCTCGAGGTCGGTGAACCCCCATTCGGCGACGACGCGCTTCAACCGGACGGCCGGCGGCTCGGGCAGTGCTGCGCGAAGTTCTTCGACCCACTCCCGGCTCGGCGCGATCGGCACCAGGTCGGGCTCGGGGAAGTAGCGGTAGTCCTCGGCTGTCTCTTTCGAGCGCCCCGGCGTGGTGTGGTTGCCCACCTCGTGCCAGTGGCGGGTTTCCTGCTTGACCGTGCCGCCCGAGGCCAGCACGACGGCCTGGCGGCGCATTTCGTGGGTGATGGCCGCCTCGATCGACTTCAGCGAGTTCACGTTCTTGGTCTCGGTGCGGGTGCCGAACTCCGTGGTACCGGTCGGCATCAACGAGACGTTGGCGTCACAGCGCAGTGAGCCCTGCTCCATGCGGACGTCCGAGACGCCGAGCCCGCGCAGGATCTCGCGCAGGGCACCGACATAGGCACGGGCCACCTGCGGCGCCTTCTCGCCCGCGCCCACGATCGGCTTGGTGACGATCTCGACCAGTGGTACCCCGGCGCGGTTGAAGTCGAGCAGCGAATAGTCCGCACCCTGGATGCGACCGGTCTGGCCACCGACGTGCAGCGACTTGCCTGTGTCCTCCTCGAGGTGGGCGCGTTCGATCTCGATGCGGTAGGTCTGGCCATCCACCTCGACGTCGAGCCAGCCGTTGAAGGCGATCGGCTCGTCGTACTGGCTGATCTGGTAGTCCTTCGGCATGTCGGGATAGAAGTAGTTCTTGCGCGCCATCCGGCACCAGGTGGCGATCTCGCAGTTCAGCGCCAGCCCGATGCGGATGCCTGATTCGACCGCCTTGGCATTGATCACCGGCATCGACCCGGGCATGCCCAGGCACACCGGGCACACGTGCGTGTTCGGGTCACCACCGAAGGTGGTCGGGCAGCCGCAGAACATCTTCGAGACAGTGTTCAGCTCGACATGCACCTCGAGGCCCATGACCGGGTCGAAGCGCTCCAGCACTTCGTCATAGTCCATCAGCTGGTCCGTCAGGTTCGACTCGCTCATCGGGTTGCCTCCAGGAACGGAATCTGGCTGGTGAACGGCGCACCCCACGCGGCGGCCTGCAGCCGCTCCAGGGCCGCACCGACGCGGTAGACGCGGTCGTCCGCCATCGCGGGTGCCATCACCTGGAAGCCGACCGGCAGGCCGTCCTCGGGAGCCAGCCCGGCCGGGAACGAGCCGGCGGCCACACCTGCCAGGTTCGCGGGGATGGTGCACAGGTCGGCCTTGTACATGGCCAGCGGGTCGTCGACGCGTTCGCCCAGCTTGAACGCCGTGGTGGGCGTCGAGGGCGACACGAGCACGTCGACCTTGGCGAAGGCGGCGTCGAAGTCGCGGCTGATCAGCGTGCGCACCTTCTGCGCCGAGCCGTAGTACGCGTCGTAGTAGCCGCTCGACAGGGCATAGGTGCCGATGATGACGCGGCGCTTGACCTCGGCGCCGAAGCCCTTGCGACGGGTGAGCCGCATGACCTCTTCGGTCGAGCGGGTGCCGTCGTCACCGACGCGCAAGCCATAGCGCATCGCGTCGTAGCGGGCCAGGTTCGAGCTGACCTCGGCGGGCATGATCAGGTAGTACGTGGCCAGGGCGTGGACGAAGTGGGGACAGCTCACCTCAACCACCTCGGCGCCGGCGTCCTGCAGCAACTGCACCGACTCACGGAAGCGCTGTTCGACGCCGGGGGCATAGCCCTCGCCGCCCAGTTCGCGGACGACGCCGATGCGCATCCCGGCCACGTCAGCGGCGCGGGCGGCCTCGAGCACGGGCGGCACCGGCGCATCGATCGAGGTGGAATCCATGCGGTCGTGGCCACCGATGATGGTGTGCAGCAAGGCCGCGTCCTCGACGGTGCGGGCGCACGGGCCGGGCTGGTCGAGCGAACTGGCCATCGCGATGATGCCGTAGCGCGAGACACCGCCATAGGTCGGCTTCACGCCCACGGTGCCGGTCACCGAGGCGGGCTGGCGGATGGAGCCGCCGGTGTCGGTGCCGATGGCCAGCGGGGCCTGGAATGCGGCCAGCGCAGCGGCCGAACCGCCACCCGAACCACCCGGGATGCGGTCGAGGTCCCACGGGTTGTGGGTGGCACCGAAGGCGCTGGTCTCGGTCGAGGAGCCCATGGCGAACTCGTCCAGGTTGGTCTTGCCCAGCACGACCAGGTCGGCGGCGACCAGTTTGTTGACCACGGTCGCTGAGTACGGCGGAATCCAGCCCTCGAGCATGCGTGACGAGGCCGTGGTGGGCAGGCCCTCGTAGCAGAGCAGGTCCTTCACCGCGATGGGCACGCCGGCGAGCGGGCCCAGTGACTCGCCTGCAGAGCGCTTGGCGTCGACGGCCCGGGCGCTGGCCAGTGCCCGCTCGGCATCGACGGCCAGGAAGGCGTTGACCTGGTCGTCGACCTCGGCGATGCGTTCGAGGTGGGCGCGGGTGATCTCTTCGCTCGACTGCTCACCCGTGGCGATGCGGCGCGCCAGCTCGGCGGCGGTCGCCGTGAGAATGTCGTGCGTCCCAGGGTTGTCGTGGCTCATCAGGCCTCCTCGTCCAGGATGCGGGGCACGCGGAACCGGTCGTCCTCGGCGGCAGGCGCCATCGCGAGGGCCCGGTCGGCGCTCAGGGTCTGGCGCACCTCGTCGGGGCGGAAGACATTCACGAGCGGCAGTGCGTGCGAGGTCGGCGGGATGTCGTCACCGGCGAGGCCCGCAACGCTGGCGACCGATTCGAGGATGACGTCGAGCTGCGGGGCGAGGGTCTCGCGTTCCTGCTCGGTCAACTCGATGCGGGCCAGTGCAGCGAGCCGGGCGACATCATCAGGGCTCAACGCCACGATGTACTCCTGAGTTCTGCGGTGGGCGGACGGACTGGACCATCCTAGGCCCAGAAACGTGACCGTCATGTCGGCGTAACCGGGCGATTGTGCGTGCATGGAACAATGGCTGCGTGCTGTTGATGCGAGTGCGACTTCCTGACCGACCCGGTTCGCTGGGTGCTGTGGCGACCGCCCTGGGCACCGCAGGGGCTGACATCAACGCGATCGAGATCGTCGAGCGGGGCCCGGGTTTCGCCATCAACGACTTCATGCTGACGATGCCCCCGGGTGCCCTGCCCGACACCCTGATCACCGCCTGCACCGGTCTGGACGGCGTCTCGGTGCTGTGGCTGTCGCGCTATCCCGAGAACTGGGGCCTGGCCAGCGACATCGACACCCTCAACCGCATGACGGCCGAGCCCGGGCGGGCGCTGCAGATCCTCACCGAGGCCGCACCCCACGTCTTCCATTCCCAGTGGGCGCTGCTGCTCTCACCCGAGCGGGCCATCGAGACCGCCAGCGGGCTGGCGCCGGTGGACGAGCCGGGTTCGCGCGTGGACGTGTCCTGGTGCAACCTGCTGGCACCGCTGGACGTGCCGCACTCGGGCGAACTGCCCGACCAGTGGCTGCCGGGCTGGGGCGAGACGACCGTGGCCGTCGCCCCCGCTGCCCGGGGTCGCACCGTGGTGCTGGGACGCCAGGGTGGTCCGGAGTTCCTCGAATCCGAGCTGCGCCGGCTGGCACACCTGGCAGCACTGGCGCTCTGATCCACGACCATGACGTGGCGCTTCTGGGTCGAGCTGGTCTCGGCCATCGGCTACGGCATGCTGTCCGCGATCATCCCGGTCTTCCACTCCGAAGCGTTCATAGTCGCCGGTGCGGCGACGAAGGTGCTGGGTGCCTTCCCGATGTCGTTGGGGCTGGCGATCGGCATGACCGCCGGCAAGATGGCGATGTTCTGGGCGGTGCGCCACGGCAAGGAGCTGCGCTGGTTCAAGCGGCCCTCCACTGCCGACGTTGAACCCGGCACCTGGCGTGCACGCTGGCGCGCGCTCGGCACCAGGGCTGCGCACCTGCTCGACCATCCCGTCTGGGGCAAGCCGGTGCTGCTCGTCTCAGCCATGTCAGGGATCCCGCCGTTCTACCCGCTGGTCTTCGTGGCCGGCGCCGGACGGATCAACGCGTGGACGTTCGCAGCACTGACGTTGCTCGGGTTCTTCGTGCGCAACTTCGTGCTGGCACTGGCGACGCTCGGTGTCGTGTCGCTGTGGTGAGTGCGGACCGACTCACGCCCCGCCGTTGAGCTGCTTGTAGAACCACCAGCCCACCAGGAACAGGGCGGTCAGCGCGACCACCAGCGCAATCGAGGCCCAGATGCGGGTGCGCTTCTTGCTGGCCGTGGACGGCACCATCTGCGGGCCCCACTCCCCCACCTTCGGCTGCACGCGCGTCGGGGTGGGGCCGTTGAGGTTCAGGTTGGTGAAGATGCGCACGCGCCCACCTTAGCCGCCGAGTTGGTCGTGCAGCCGCTCGGTGACCTGCGTGGCCACCGCCGCGGTGCGTTCCAGCACCTGCCGGGCCACCGACGGGCTCCACAGCCCCAGCCCGCAGGCGGGGGTCACCAGCGCGTCGCGCAGCAATACGGCGGGGTCCAGTTCGAGCGTGCGGAACAACCGGAACAGCCGGTCGGCGCTGCGGTCGACCGGTTCGAGCACGTCGGGGTTCGCGGTGGGGACGGTGCCCCACCACACCCGTCGACCCGACTCGAGCCACGCCGACAGGTCATCAAGGTCAGCAGTGGCGAGCGCGGCGATGTCGACGGCCGCCGCGGACAGCCTCGTGCGGCGCATCACGTCGACGTCGGCCGCCCCACACCAGTGCACGCCGACCACCCCGGCCACGTCGGCGAACAGGTCCAGCGCCGCCGCGGCATCCGTGGCGTCGACGCGGCGGTGCCGGTGCAGCGCCGAGGCGGTCGCGACCTGCCCCGCCAGCACCGGCCGCAGCATCGGTTCGTCGAGCTGGGCCCACCACGTCACCTGCGGCAGTCGACGGCCCATGTCCGCGAGCAACTCGCCCACCCCGGCAGCCAGCGATGCCGCCAGTTCGCGCCTGGCCCCGAAATCGCCGAGCACCTTGTCACCACGCGGACGCTCGACGAGCGCGGCCATCGTCCACGGCCCGGCAACAGCGAACTTGGCCACCCCCGCAAAGCCCTGCAGATGTTCTTCGAGGTCGTCCAGGTCGCGGCGCAGCAGCGCGCGGGCACGCCGCTGGTCGCGGGCTTCGTGGTCAACCAGGCGCCACCCGGCTGGTTGCAGGTCGAGCCCCAACCCCGACAGCATCGCCCCGGTGCGGCCAATCATGTCGGCCCCGACACCCCGGCCGGGCAGCTCGGGCACGGCCACCACGTCGGGGGTGGCTTCCGAGAGCATGCGCACGGCGGCGCCCAGGTCGTCCCCCGGCAGCGAGCCGATGCCGGCAGGGATCAGCGCGTCGACCATTCAGGCCGCCAGGTTGATGGTCGCCGAGCCCACGACCCGGTCGTCGGCATAGGTCACCACGGCCTGCCCGGCAGCGATGCCGGTGCACGGCTCGTCGAGGTCGACCTGCAGTTCGCCGCCGGCCAGACGAATGGTGGCGGGCATCGGCTCGCCGTGTGCCCGCACCTGCGCGAAACCGCGCCACGGCCCCTCGACGACCGGGCCGGCCCAGACCGGCCGGATGCCGGTGATGGCCTTTACCGCGAGGCGCTCCCGAGGGCCCACGACGACACGGTTGTTGACCGGTTCGACATACAGCACGTAGCGGGGGCGCCCGTCGGCGGCGGGGCGCCCGATCGCCAGGCCCTTGCGCTGGCCCACCGTGTAGTGGTGGCTGCCCTGGTGTTCGCCCAGCACGGTGCCGTCGGCATCGACGATCTCGCCGGGTGTGGTGCCCAGGTGGCGGTCGAGGAAGCCCGCGGTGTCGCCGTCGGGGATGAAGCAGATGTCGTGGCTGTCGGGCTTCTTGGCCACGCCCAGCCCGAGTGCTGCGGCCTCGGCACGCACGTCGGTCTTGACGGTGTCGCCCAGGGGGAACAGGCAGCGCGACAATTGCTGCTCGTCGAGCACGCCCAGCACATAGGACTGGTCCTTGGCCGGGTCGACGGCGCGGTGCAACCGCCCGTCGACGAGCCGCGCGTAGTGGCCGGTCGCCACGGCATCGAATCCCAGTGCGACGCCACGTTCGAGCACGGCCGCGAACTTGATCTTCTCGTTGCAGCGCAGGCACGGGTTGGGGGTGCGACCCGCCTGGTATTCGGCGATGAAGTCATCGACGACGTCGGCGCGGAAGCGGTCCGAGAAGTCCCAGACATAGAACGGGATCCCGAGGCGGTCGGCGGCACGTCGTGCGTCGTGGGAATCCTCGAGCGAACAGCAGCCCCGCGCCCCGGAACGGAACGACTGGGGGTTCTTGCTCAGCGCCAGGTGCACACCGGTCACGTCGTGGCCCTGCTGCACGAGCCGGGCAGCAGCGACGGCGGAATCGACGCCACCGGACATGGCTGCGAGCACGCGCATGCGGGGATCCTCCTGGGGACTGGACGGGTGGGAACTGGGCGGGCCAGTGCACCAGTCTAGGTCGCCGACGCCGCCCGGGCACGTTCGATCGCCCCGGGCAGCACCGCGATGAGCCTGTCCACCTCGGCATCGGTGGTCTCCCAACCGAACGAAAGCCTGATCGAGGACGACGCGTCGGCGAGCGACCCGGTCATGGCGAGCACGACGTCGCTGGGCTGGTGCATGCCCGCCCGGCACGATGCCCCCGTGGACGCGTCGACGCCGGCGTTGTCGAGCAGGAACAACACGTCATCGGCGCGGACGCCGTCGATGGTCAGGTGGACGATGCCGGGCACCTGCAGGGCCGGGTCGGTGGGGCCGTTGACCCTGACCCGCTCGATGCCGGCGAGCGCGCCCAGGATGCGCCGGCGCATGCGCCACAGCGGTTCATCCCCCAGGTCACGGCGCCAGCCGGTGGTCACCCGCAACGCGGCCGCGAACGCCGCCGCGAGCGCGGCCGACGGTGTGCCCGAGACGATGCCGCGTTCCTGTCCGGCACCCAGCCCGGACGCCGCCAGCGTGAGTTCTCGGCGCGCCAGCAGCGCGCCGATGCCCACGGGGCCACCGATCTTGTGCGCGGCGACGGTGACCAGGTCAAGCCCGCTGGCGGCGAAGTCGATGCCGGGCCATGCCATCGCCTGCACCGCATCAGAGTGGACGAGCGCACCCGCCCGATGGGCCATTGCGGCCACGGCGTCGATCGGCTGGATGGTGCCCACCTCACCGTTGACCCAGTGCACGCTCACCACGGCGACGTCAGTGTCGATGAGCGCGGCGGCGGCCGCCAGGTCGAGGCCGGCGTCGGGCTGCACGGGCAGTTCACGAACCCTGTCGGGGCCCAGCGCCTTCGTGATGCTGGCGACACCGGGGTGCTCGGCGGCGCTGATCGCCACGGCCGTCCGGTCGGGGCGCAGCCCCGAGCCGCCCAGCACCGCGATGGAATCGGCCTGGCTCGCCGATGAGGTGAAGACCACCTCGGTGGGGTGGGCGCCGAGGTCGGTGGCGATGGATTCGCGCGCGTCCTCGAGCAGTGCCTTCACCCGGCGCGCCGAGGCATGCAGTCCCGTCGGGTTGCCCACCAGGTCGGTGGCAGCGAGCCAGGCGTCCCGGGCCTCGGGCAACAGCCGCGCCGAGGCCGCATGGTCGAAATAGGCGCGCGCCATCACCGGCCGCGGAAGACGGCCCTGCCGGGACCATCCTCGAGGAAGCTCTTCATGCCGATGCGGCGGTCGTCGGTGCCGAACAACGACGCGAAGCCGGTGGCCTCGATCATCAGGCCAGTGTCGAGGTCAGTCTCGAGGCCCGTGTCGATGGCCTCCTTGGCCCAGCGCAACGCCCAGCTGGCGGCGTCGCGGAACTGGTGTGCCCAGTCCAGTGCGGCGTCCATGAGGTCCTCGGGCTCGACGACCTCGTCCACCAGCCCCATGTCGAGCGCCTCGGCGGCATCGACCCTGCGGCCGGTGAAGATCAGCTGCTTGGCCCGCGAGGGGCCGACCAGACGCGGCAGGCGCTGGGTGCCACCGATGCCCGGCATGATGCCGAGGGTCACCTCGGGAAGGCCGAGCTTCGCCCGCGACGAGGCGATGCGTCGGTCGGCGCACAGCGCCAGTTCGCAGCCGCCACCCAGTGCGTACCCGTTGACGGCCGCGACGACGGGCTTTGGCAGCTTGGCCACGGTGGTGAAGCAGGCCTGCATGGGGTGTACCCGGGCCGCCATCTGGGCCACCGACATGGCCTGCATCTCGCCGATGTCGTTGCCGGCGGCGAAGGCCTTGCCGTTGCCGGTGACCACGACGGCCTTCACGGCATCGTTGCGGCCGGCCTCGCGGGCCAGCTCGGCAATACGGTCGTGCATGGCCATCGTCATGGCGTTGACGGGCGGTCGGTCCAGGGTGATCACCGCGGTGGTCTCGACGACCTCCAGCCGCACCCATTCCTCGGCCTGACGCATGGCCTCGTCCGGGCTCGTCGCAGCATCGCTCATGTGGGCCAACCTACCGCAACCGACGGGCGGACCCGCGTACCTGCTGCGGATGGTGACATAGTGGTGCCGCCAGCCTTCTTGGGTCTCGCCCAGTGAGCCACTAGCATGTGATGGCTTCCCGGGGTGCACCCGCGCCCCCGCTACCCGAGGTACAGATGTCGACGACCACTGCGCTCACCCCGCTTGAGTCCTACCGGGCACCCATCGATTCGAAGATCCTCGGCGCCAGGCTCATGGACGGGGGTTGCCGGTTCGCCCTGTGGGCACCCCGCGCGACCCATGTCGAACTCGCCCTGGTCAATGCCGACCGCAGCCAGCACAACGTCGACATGTCCCGCAACCCCGACGGCGTCTGGGTCGCGTTCGTGCCGGGCATCGCCGCCGAGCAGCGCTACGGCTACCGCGTGCACGGCGAGTGGGCACCGGGCCACGGCATGCGCGCCAACCCCGCCAAGCTGCTGCTCGACCCCTATGCCCGTGCGATCACCGCCGGCGTCGACTACGCGGGTCCCATCAGCGACCACGTGCCCGGCAACAACTTCGAGATCGACAAGCGCGACTCGTTCGCCTCGGTGCCCCTGAGCGTTGTGGTGGCCGACACGCCGCCGCCGACCCCTATCGTCGAAAGGCATCGTCCGGGTCGCCACGTCATCTACGAAACCCACCTGAAGGGCTACACCCGCCAGCACCCAGACGTGCCCGAACACCTGCGCGGCACCTACGCCGGCATGGCCTACCCCGCGGTGATCAAGCACCTGAAGGACCTGGGCGTGACCGCAGTGCAGTTGTTGCCGGTGCACCACTTCATCAGCGAGCCATTCGTGATCGCCAAGGGCCTGGTGAACTACTGGGGCTACAACACGCTGGGCTTCTTCGCCCCTCATGCCGCCTATTGTTCCGTCGGCACCATGGGTGAGCAGGTGGCCGAGTTCAAGCACATGGTCTCTGAACTGCACAAGGCGGGTATCGAGGTCTTCCTCGACGTCGTCTACAACCACACCGGCGAGGGCGGACACGAGGGGCCCACACTGGCCTACCGCGGTCTCGACCACGCCGGCTATTACCGCCTCACCGGTGACCTGCGCAACGACTACGACGTCACCGGCACGGGCAACTCGGTCGACACCTCGAACCCCGGCGTGCTGCAGATGGTGATCGATTCGCTCGAGTACTGGGTCACCGAGATGGGCGTTGACGGCTTCCGATTCGACCTGGCCACGACCCTGATCCGTGACCAGTTCCACCACGTCGACCAGCACCACGCCTTCAAGTCAGCGATCGCGAACAACCCGGTCTTCGACAACATCACCATGATCGCCGAACCGTGGGATGTCGGCCCCTACGGCTACCAGGTCGGCAACTGGGGCCAGCGCTGGGCGGAATGGAACGACCGCTACCGCGGGTTCATGCGCGACTACTGGCGCGGCGCCACCCACGACGTGCGCGAGCTGGCCACCCGGCTGTCGGGCTCGCCCGACATCTTCGACCACGATGGACGACGCACCAACGCATCGGTGAACTTCATCACGGCGCATGACGGCTTCACCATGCGTGACCTGACCACGTTTGACATGAAGCACAACAAGGCCAATGGCGAACAGAACCGCGACGGTTCCGACGACAACCGGTCATGGAACTGCGGCTGGGAGGGTGAATCGGACGACCCTGCCATCAACGCACTGCGCCACCAGCAGGTGAAGAACATGATGGCCACCCTGCTGCTCAGCTACGGCACCCCGATGCTGACCGCCGGCGACGAGATGGGACGCACCCAGGGCGGCAACAACAACGCCTACTGCCAGGACAACCAGATCTCGTGGGTGCACTGGGACGAGCGCGAACCCTGGGGCGACGTGCTGGCGCTGACGCAGGAACTGGCCCGGCTGCGCGCCACCCACCAGGTGCTGCACCGGTCGCGCTACCGCTACCACGACGACGTGCTCGACGACTCCGGGGCCCCCACCGGCCGCATCGACCTGACCTGGATGAGCGGCTACGGCGGCCAGATGGGTGACCAGGACTGGGGTGACCCCCACCGCCACCATCTGGGCATGTACGTGTCGAACAAGCAGCAGGCCTTCCTCGCCTGGTTCCACAACGGCGCCGAACCGGTCAGCGTGCAGTTGCCGGTGCATTCCCGCTGGGGTGAGGGCTTCGAACTGCTGCTCGACACGGTGACCGGGGTGCGTGAGCAACCCGAACCGCTCGACCTGGGCCAGGTCATCGAACTGCCCGGCCGTTCGGTGACGCTGCTGCGGGTGGTGCTGGCCGAGCCGGTGACCGTGGTCGCTGACGAAGAGACCATGCCGATCCCGGTCATCCGCGTGCCCGAGCAGCCGCCTGCCTCGCAGGTGACGCCGCCGGACCTCGAGATGGGCGCCGAAGGCCAGTTCCCGCCCGACTGAGTTGTTGCAGGGGACGACCCCCTGCACCCCCGCACCCCTGCGCGCTTTCACGGACACAGTCCCTGAAAGTGTCGGGGGCCTTCGATAGCGTGTCACTGTGAGCCAGACATCACTGCCCAGCACCCCGAAGCGCGCCGCCGGTTCGCTGAAGCGCAACCCCAGCCCCCACCGCCTGGGACGCATTCCCGTGGCGAACCTGTGGCCCGTCGTCGAGGGCGGCGCCTATTTCGTCAAGGCCGTCGAGAACGAGGAGTTCCGGGTCACCGCGAACGTGTTCCGCGAGGGGCACGACGCCGTCAACGCGACCATCGTGCTGACCGACCCCCAGGGCGTTGAGCACCCGTTCCCGATGCGCCAGGCAGAACCGACCGGCCTGGATGTGTGGGAGGGCTGGGCCCGCGTGGCGGGCGTCGGCGACTGGACCTACCGGGTCGAGGCGTGGTCCGACGCCTGGCACACCTGGCTGCACCATGCCGAGGCCAAGCTCGCCGTCAACATGGACGTGCCGCTGGTCTGCCTCGAGGGCGCCGACCTGTTCCGCAAGGCGTCCCTGACTGCCGCCGAGGCCGGTGACCGGACAACCGCCACCGTGCTGAGCAGCATGGCCGAGGCGCTGCTGCCCGACCGACCCGTCGAGGAACTGCTCGACATGGCCACAGGCCGTGCCACCCAGCGGGCGATGAACCTGTACGGCCCGCGCGAGCTGGTCAGCCCGACCGCCGAGGTGCCTGTGCGCGTCGAACGTCGCCGGGCGGCGTTCTCGAGCTGGTACGAATTCTTCCCACGCTCCCAGGGCGCCCACCAGCGTGAGGACGGCACCTGGGTGTCCGGTACGTTCGCCGGCAGCCACGAGCGCCTCGAGGCGGCCGCCGCGATGGGCTTCGACATCGTCTACGTGCCACCGATCCACCCCATCGGCCACCAGTACCGCAAGGGGCGCAACAACACGCTCACCCCCTCCGAACAGGAACCCGGTTCGCCCTGGGCCATCGGCAACGAGCACGGCGGCCATGACGCCATCCACCCGGATCTCGGCACCATGGAGGACTTCGACGCCTTCGTGGCCAGGGCCAGGGAACTCGGGCTCGAGGTGGCCCTCGACTTCGCACTGCAGGCCTCGCCCGACCACCCCTGGGTGACCGAACACCCCGAATGGTTCACCACCCGGCTCGACGGCACCATCGCGTATGCCGAGAACCCCCCGAAGAAGTACCAGGACATCTACCCCATCAACTTCGACAACGACCCCGAGGGCATCTACCACGAATGCCTGCGGTTGCTCGAGTTCTGGATCAGCCACGGCGTCACCGTGTTCCGCGTCGACAACCCGCACACCAAACCCCTTGACTTCTGGGACTGGTTGCTCGACCAGGTGCATGCCAAGCACCCCGAGGTGATCTTCCTCGCCGAGGCCTTCACCCGTCCGCAGATGATGAAGGGGCTCGGCAAGGTCGGCTACCAGCTGTCGTACACGTACTTCACGTGGCGTGGCAGCAAGCAGGAGCTCACCGAGTACGCTCGGGAGCTCGCTGACGACTGGTCGAGTTGCTACCGTCCCAGCTTCTGGGTGAACACCCCCGACATCAACCCGTTCCACCTGCAGTCGGGCAACCAGGCTGCGTTCGCCATCCGCGCCGTCCTGGCTGCGACCCTGTCGCCCTCCTGGGGCGTCTATTCCGGCTTCGAGCTGTTCGAGCACGAGGCACTGGCCCCCGGACGCGAGGAGTACCTCAACTCCGAGAAGTACGAATACCGGCCACGCGACTTCACCGCTGCACCGAACCTCAACGGCCTGATGGGCGCGCTGAACCACATCCGCCGGCAGAACCCGGCGCTGCAGCAGCTGCGCCGTATCACGTTCCACCAGACCACCCACGACTCGTTGCTGGCATTCTCGAAGGTCGACGGTCATTCCCATGTGCTCGTCGTGGTCACGCTCGACCCGAACAGTGGTGTAACTGGCGAGGTCACCATCGACCTGCCTGCGCTCGGCCTCGACCCACGCAGCCTGTTGCGGGTCACCGACGAGCTGGGCGGTGGTGCGGAATACACCTGGGGCGTGACCAACTTCGTGCACCTGCACCCCGGCCAGGTGGCCCACATCTTCCGGGTGACGACCAGCTGAGCGGCGCACCCGCCACGATGCCAACGCGTGAGGACGACGAACCGGTCTGGGCCGATGAATCGGTGTGGTCCGACCCGCCCGAGGACATCACCGCGGGCCTGTCCACCGAGGACCTCGAGCGGGCCATCGCCCGCACCGAGGTCACCGGCGCCATCCGCGCCGACGAGGTCGACTGGTACCGGCGGGCCGTGTTCTACGAGGTCATGGTCCGCAGCTTCCGCGACAGCAACGGCGACGGCGAGGGCGACTTCGCGGGGCTGACCACCCGACTCGACTACCTGCAGTGGCTGGGGGTCGACTGCCTGTGGCTGCCCCCGTTCTATCCCTCGCCGTTGGCCGATGGCGGCTACGATGTCGCCGACTTCACCGACGTGCTGCCTGAACTGGGCACCTTGGCGGAGTTCACGGCGTTCGTGGTGACGGCCCATGACCGCGGCCTGAGGTTGATCGTCGACTTCGTCATGAACCACACGTCGAGCCAGCACCCCTGGTTCCAGGCCTCCCGGCGTGACCCGGACGGTCCGTACGGCGACTTCTACGTGTGGCGTGACGCCCCCGATGCCTACCTCGATGCGCGGGTCATCTTCATCGACACCCAGGACTCGAACTGGTCCTACGACCATGTGCGGGGCCAGTGGTACTTCCACCGCTTCTTCGCCCACCAGCCCGACCTCAACTGGGACAACCCGGCGGTGCAGCGCGAGATGTTCAAGGCCATCCGGTTCTGGCTCGACCTCGGCATCGACGGCTTCCGCCTGGACGCGGTGCCCTACCTGGTCGAACAGTACGGCACCAGCTGTGAGAACCTGCCCGGCACCCACGCCGTGCTCAAGGCGCTGCGGGCCATGGTCGACGCCGACTACCCGGGGCGCATCCTGCTGTGCGAGGCCAACCAGTGGCCCCAGGACGTCGTGGACTACTTCGGTGAGGGCGACGAATGCCACATGGCCTTCCACTTCCCGGTGATGCCGCGGCTGTTCATGGCCCTCAAACAGAATTCCCGCGACGCCATCAGCGACATCCTCGCCTGCACGCCCGAGATCCCACTGGGCACCCAGTGGGCCACGTTCCTGCGCAACCACGATGAACTGACCCTCGAGATGGTCACCGAGGACGACCGCGAGTACATGTGGGCCCAGTATGCCCCGCAGCGGCGCATGCGCCTCAACCTCGGCATCCGGCGCCGCCTGGCCAGCCTGGTCGACAACGACCCGTTCCAGCTCAAGCTGCTGCACGGCCTGCTGCTGAGCCTGCCCGGCTCGCCCGTGCTGTACTACGGCGACGAGATCGGCATGGGCGACAACATCTGGTTGAACGACCGCGACGGCGTGCGCACCCCGATGCAGTGGTCGAATGGCCCCGGCGCCGGCTTCTCAGAGGCCCCGCCCGAGCAGTTCTACCTGCCGGTGGTCGACCACCCGTTTTTCGGGCCCGACACCGTCAACGTCGAGGACCAGCTGGGCGACTCGTCGTCGATGCTGATGTGGGTGCGCCACATGCTCTCGATCAGGCGCCGCTACCCGGTGTTCGGACGGGGTGCGTTCACCGACCTGGGCGGTGAGAACCACGCCGTGCTGTCCTTCCTGCGTGAGGACCACCGCCACGCCGTGCTGTGCGTGAACAACCTGACCGGCACCGACCAGGAATTCCGGCTGGAACTGCCCCGGTTCGCCGGGGTCGCGGCCAGGTTGTTGTTGCGCGACGATGTGCCCGTCCCCATCGACGAGGACGGCTGGTTGCACTTCTCGTTGCACCAGCACGGGTTCGCCTGGATCCTGTTGCACGGCCCCGAACTGGAGGTATCCCCATGACCAACCCCATCCCCGCCGTGTGGGCGTACGTGACCGGCGCCCGCTGGTTTGCCGGCAAGGGGCGCGGTGCCGAGCCGGGGACCGTGCGCCGGTTGACCTGGTGTACCCTCACCGACGATCTGGCGGTGCGCCTCGAACTGGTGGGTGCGCACTACCCCGACGGCACCGAGGAGTTGTACCTGGTGCCGCTGAGCTACCGCCGGCAACCACTCGATGCCCAGCAGGCGCCGGGGGCCTTCTTCGGCACCCTGGGCGATGACGAAGCCGCCGCACTGCTGCCGGCCGACCGGCGCAGCCTCGTCCACCTGCACGACGCGTTGCGCGACCCGGGAGCCCTGCGCGCACTTGTCGACATGCTGGCGACGGGACGCCGCACCGAGGACTGGTCGGCCACGGTGGTGCGGCCCGTCGACCTGACCGGCGAGGCCCGCGCGTTCGGCGGGGAACAGTCGAACACGTCGGTGCTGGTCGGCACTACGGCCATCACCAAGTTCTTCCGTCGCCTCGAACCCGGCGCCAACCTGGACATCAGCGTGCACGACGCGCTCAACCGCGCCGGGGTCGGCTCCGTGGCCACGCTGCACGGCTGGCTCGAAGCACGCGTCGAGCGCGTGCACTACGACCTCGCCATGGTCCTCGAGCAATTGCCGCAGGCCCGGGACGGCTGGCTGATCGCGACCGGGGCTGCCCGCACCGGCGCCGACTTCACCGGCGATGCCGCTGCCCTGGGCGCCGCCCTGGCCTCGATCCACCTGGCACTGTGCGACACCTTCCCGGTGACCCAGCTGCGTGCCGCCGACATCAGCGCCACCATGCGGCGCCGGCTCGCCGGGGCCGCAGCCGAGGTGCCGGCGCTCGCCGAGCTGGCCCCCGCGCTCGACGACCGCTTCGCCGCCCTCGCTGACGAACAGGTGCCGGGGCAACGCATCCACGGTGACTTCCACCTGGGCCAGACGCTGCTGACCGCTGCCGGCTGGAGCATCATCGACTTCGAGGGTGAGCCGATCAAGTCACTCGCCGAGCGCCAGCTGCCCGATTCGCGCTGGCGCGATGCCGCGGGCATGCTGCGGTCGCTGGCCTATGCCACCTCGGCCTGCGACGATCCCGCCTCGTCCCGGGCGCGCGACTGGCTCACGTCAGCCGGCGACGCGTTCCTCGACGCCTACAACGCCGGCTTCGGCGGCAGGTTCGGCGAACGCGACCGGGCGCTGCTCGATGCCTACGTCGCTGACAAGGCGATCTACGAGGTGGTCTATGAATCGCGCAACCGTCCCGACTGGATCGAGATCCCCCTGTCCGCGCTGCGGGCGCTCGTGGGTTGAGACCGCGAACCGCAGCCTGAGAACTACCCCCAAAGCGCTGCACCGTGACGGCATTGTCGATAGGTTTCGGGTGATCAGCGTCTGTCCGCAGGAAGGCAAGGAACATGGCATTCGACTTTCACGGTGACCTGCGTGGGTGGGACCTCGAAGGGTTCCACCAGGGTGGTGACACCGAGCTGTGGAAGCGGCTGGGCGCGCACCGGGTGACCATCCAGGATGACGAGCGCGGCTCGGTCGACGGGGTCCGGTTCACCGTGTGGGCGCCCAACGCCCGCCAGGTGCAGGTGGTCGGCGACTTCAACTGGTGGACCGGTGACGAGATGTCCCTGATCCCCGGGTCAGGGGTCTGGGGTCGGTTCATCGAAGGCTTGGACGACGGCACCCTGTACAAGTTCCGCATCGAGACGGCCGACGGCCGCTGGATCGAGAAGACCGATCCCATGGGGCAATTCTTCGAGCAGGCCCCCAACAATGGGGGCATCGTCTACACCTCGCGCTACCTCTGGAGCGATGACGAGTGGATCGCCCGGCGCAGCACCGCGCAGGCCCATGCCGAGCCGATGAGCATCTACGAGGTGCACCTGGGTGGCTGGCGTCGTGGGTTGTCCTACCTCGAGCTGGCTGAACAACTGGTCGACTACGTGAAGTGGCAGGGTTACACCCATGTCGAACTGATGCCTGTCGCCGAGTTCCCCTTCGAGGGTTCGTGGGGCTACCAGGGCACCGGCTACTTCGCCCCCACCAGCCGGTTCGGCAAGCCCGATGACTTCCGCCACCTGGTCGACAAGCTGCACCAGGCGGGCATCGGCGTCATCCTCGACTGGGTGCCCGGCCACTTCCCCAAGGACGACTTCGCACTCGGCCGCTTCGACGGCACCGCCCTGTACGAGCATGCCGACCCCCGCCAGGGCGAGCACCAGGACTGGGGCACCTACATCTTCAACTACGGCCGCAACGAGGTGAAGAGCTTCCTCGTCTCGAACGCCCTGTACTGGATCAAGGAGTTCCACATCGACGGCCTGCGTGTCGACGCGGTCGCCTCGATGCTCTACCTGGACTACTCCCGCAACGAGGGCGAATGGGTGCCCAACCAGTACGGCGGGCGCGAGAACCTCGAGGCCATCGATTTCCTGCGCTATGTCAACAAGCACCTCTACGAGCGTGAACCCGGCATCCTGATGATCGCCGAGGAATCGACCAGCTTCCCGGGGGTCACCCGTCCGGTCGACCAGGGCGGCCTGGGCTTCGGCTTCAAGTGGAACATGGGCTGGATGAACGACTCGCTGCGCTACGTCGAGGCCGACCCGGTGCACCGTCAGTACAAGCACAACCTGATGACGTTCGCGATGGTCTATGCCTATTCCGAGAACTTCATCCTGCCGATCAGTCATGACGAGGTCGTGCACGGCAAGGGTTCGATGGTGAACAAGGTGCCCCAGGACGACTTCCGCAAGTTCGCCACCCTGCGCGCCTTCTACTCCTACATGTGGGCCTTCCCCGGCAAGAAGCTGACGTTCATGGGCAACGAGTTCGGCCAGCGCGAGGAGTTCAACGAGTCGGCCAGCCTGTCGTGGCATTACGCCGACACGCCCAACCACCACGGCCTGAAGCAGCTGTTCACCGACCTGAACCGCATCTACAAGGACGAGGCTGCGTTCTGGGAACTCGACAACGACCCCGACGGTTTCCGCTGGATCAATGCCGACGACAGTGCCGGCAACACGTTCAGCTGGCTGAGGCGTTCGCGCAGCGGCGAGCTGATCGCCTGCCTGTTCAACTTCTCGCCCAACCCGCACAACGAGCACACGGTGGCGCTGCCCCGCGAGGGCACCTGGACCGAGATCCTCAACACCGACTCCGCGGCCTACGACGGCACCGGGCAGTTCGGCAACTACGGACGCGTCATCGCCACGGCCACCCACGGCGGTGACGGCGCCGCACTCGCCCAGGTCTGCCTGCCCCCGCTGGGGGCGGTCTGGCTCAAGTGGGACCCCGCCGCCACAGCCACCGACCCGGGTGACGCGGGCACCGGTGCCTGAGGTCACGATCCGCATCGACGTCGTCGGCGACGTCGCCACGCTGCACTGGAACACCGGCATGGCCCCTGGTGACCTGGCCGCGGCCGTGGCGAGCGCCGCCGACGACGCCCTCGAACGCCCCGGCATCCGGCGTTGCGAGGCCCAGGTGCTCGAGGGCGAATGGCCCGCCCGCCGCGCACTGCAGCGGGCCGGGTTTCGACTCGAAGGGGTTCGCCGCGACGCGCACATGGTCGACGGCGTCTACTGTGACGTGCTCGAGTACGCACGCCTCGATTCCGACGACGCGTATGGCCCCGGTGCGTTCAGCGCGGTGATGAACACGGTGCTGCCCACCAAACGGGTGATCTCGCACGTCGTGTTCACCGACGCCCAGCACCGCGTGCTGCTGCTGCAGACGACCTACAAGCGCGACTATGAATTGCCCGGTGGGGTCGTCGAACCGGGCGAGCCACCCCGCGACGGCGCCCAGCGCGAGGTGGCCGAAGAGATCGGGTTGGTCGTCAACCTGGCCACGCCCGCGCTCGTCGACTGGATGCCGCCCCACCTCGGCTGGTCGGACGCCATCGAGTTCATCTATGACGGTGGCCACCTCGACGCGCATGCTGTGAACCTGCTGCGCCTCGACCCCGGCGAGGTCGTCCGGGCGCACTGGCTGGGCGCCGACGCACTGGACGGGGCGGTCTCGGAGCTGTCCGCCCGCCGCATCCGCGAGGTGTTGGCCGCGCGGGGGTCGGCCCAGGTGGTCTTCACCGAGAACGGCCACCGGCGCTGAACGTGCCGCTCACAGTGCCTGCCGGGAACATCGCCCGAGGCCAGGACGTTGAGCCGACGTGGGATACATGAACGCTCAACCAATCTGGGACTCGATCGTCCTCGGCGCCGGGCAGGCAGGGCTGTCGGCCTCGTTCCACCTGCAGCGCCGTGGCATCAACCACCTCGTGCTCGACGCCGACTCTCGGCCGGGTGGGGCGTGGCAGCACCGCTGGGACTCCCTCACCATGGCCGACGTGCACGGCGTTGCTGCGCTGCCCGATTCGCTCTCGCCCGAGCACGACCCCAGCCTCGCCCACCTGCCCGCCAACGAGGCCGTACCGGCCTATTTCGCCCGCTACGAGCGCGACCACGCCCTGCCCGTGCTGCGCCCGGTCACGGTGCACCGGGTCGAGGCCGCCGACGCCCGGCCGGACGGCCTGCTGCGGGTCGTGGGTTCGACGCCGGCCGGCGAGCAGGCCTGGCTCACGCGCACCATCGTGAATGCCACCGGCACGTGGCGCCAGCCGCACCTGCCCCATTACCCCGGCATGGACGAGTTCAGGGGCGAGCAGTTCCACACCGTCAGCTGGCCAGGGGCCGAGCACTTCCGTGGCAAGCGGACCCTGGTCGTGGGCGGGGGCGCCTCGGCGGTGCAGTTCCTGGGCGAGATCGGGCCCATCACCGATGTGCTCTGGACCACCAGGCGCCCGCCTGTGTGGCGCACGGACGAGTTCACCCCCGAAGCCGGACGAGCGGCCGTCGCACTGGTTGAGCAGCGCGTGCGCCAGGGCCTGCCCCCGCGCAGCGTGGTGTCGGTGACCGGGCTGATGCTTCGTCCGCAGGAGGAACAGGCACGTCTGCTGGGGGTCTACGACCGGCGACTGCCGATGTTCGCCCGGGTGCTGCCCGACGGGGTGGCCTGGGCCGACGGCCACATCGAACGCGTCGACGCGATCGTGTGGGCCACCGGGTTCCGGTCCGTGATCCGCCACCTCGCCCCGCTGGGCCTGCGCAGCCCGCAGGGTGGCATCCAGTTGGACGAGGCCGGCACCACAGCCCTGGCCGACCCCCGCGTGCAACTGGTGGGCTATGGGCCCTCAGCCTCGACCATCGGGGCCAACCGGGCCGGCCGTGCCGCGGCCACCGGGGTTGCGCGCAGGCTCAGGCAACCGGGGCTCAGGCAAACAGCGCCGAACTGAGCGCCCGGCGGGCCCTGGCCACCACGGGGTCACCCGCAGGCTGGGTCGCGAACAGTTCGAGCACCCGCACGCGGACCGGTTCGCGGTCGTCGCCGCGCAGGTCACGGATCAACCCGATCAGCCGGTCGAACGCCGCGGCGGTCTCGCCCTGGATCACCTCGAGGTCGGCGGCGGCGAACTGCGCCTCGACATCGTCGGGCCTGGCGGCCGCATCGGCGATGACCTTGGTGGGCACGAACTCGAGCGAGCGGGCCAGCAGTGAGGCCTGGGCCTTGCCTGCCGTCGCCTCCTGGTCATTCGGGGCCTGCGCCAGCACCTTGTCGAACTCCTCGGCCGCCGCCGCGTACTCGCCGCGTTCCATGGCGTCATAGGCCGGCGCATAGCGGGGGTCGATGGCAGGCTCGGCCTCGGCGTCGTGGGCACTGGCAGCGGGGGCCTGGGCCGGGGCCCGGTTGGTGAGGCCGTTCGCCAGGGCCACCTCGGCGACCTGGTCGAGCGCCGCGGTGATCTCGCTCGCGGGTCGGGTGCCCTGGAACAACGGGGCGGCCCGACCGGCCAGCAGCACCAGCACATACGGCACCGACGTGGCCTGCAGCGCCTCGGCCACCCGGGGTTCCGTGTCGACGTTCACCCGGCCGAGCAGCCACCGGCCCTGGTTGGCATTGGTGTGGTCGGCCAGGGTGCGGCTGACCTCGGCGCCCTGCGGGTCGCGGGGCGAATAGAGCTCGAGCACCACGGGGTAGCTGACCGACTGCTGCACGAAGTCGTTGAAGCCGGCCTCGGTGACCTCGACCACCCACGAGGCGCCGGTGGCGGCACCCCCGGCCGGCGGCGTGGCTGCCCCGTGCCCGTCGAGCAGCCCGTTGGGACTGCCGGGGTCCTGGGAGGACGACTGGAATCCGGACAGGTCGACAGCCCCACGGGAGCTGCCAGGGTTCGCGGCGTGACTCATGCCACCATTCAACCAGCACCCGCGGCTGGTAGGCGTCTCAGCGCCCGTGGCTTTGCAACCAGCGAACATCTGCCCCCGTCCCTGCTGGCAGGATGACCTCATGGCTCATGAACGCGCAGGGCAGCCAGCCCAGGAATCCGACCTCATCGACGTGGACGCGGTCCTCTCCGCCTACTACGACCTCACCCCCGACCCGGCCAACCCCGACCAGCAGGTGGTCTTCGGCACGTCCGGGCACCGCGGGTCCAGCCTCGACACGGCCTTCAACGAGGCCCACATCGCCGCAACGACGCAGGCGATCGTCGAGTACCGCGCCAGCCAGGGCGTCACCGGTCCGCTGCTGATCGCCAAGGACACCCACGCACTGTCGCTGCCGGCCTGGAAGACCGCGATCGAGGTGCTGCACGCCAACGGCGTCGAGACCGTCGCCGAACGTGAGGACGAGTACACCCCGACCCCGGCGCTGAGCCGGGCCATCATCCGCTACAACCGCACCAACAGCGCGCAGGCCGATGGCATCGTGGTGACCCCGTCGCACAACCCCCCGCGCGATGGCGGCTTCAAGTACAACCCGCCGAACGGCGGCCCCGCAGACACCGACGCCACCGGCTGGATTGCGTCGCGGGCCAATGAACTGCTGGGCAACCCATCGGCCATCAGGCGCACGCCCTATGAGCAGGCTGCGGCGTCGGTGAACCGCTATGACTACCGCAGCAGCTACTGCGGCGAGCTCGAGCAGGTCGTCGACATCGCCGCCATCCGCAACGCGGGTGTACGCATCGGCGCCGACCCGATGGGCGGCGCCTCGGTGCAGTACTGGCAGTACATCGCCGAGAACCTGCTGCCCTCAATGACCGTGGTGAACCCGACGGTCGACCCGACCTGGCGCTTCATGACGCTCGACACCGATGGCAAGATCCGCATGGACTGCTCCTCGCCGAACGCCATGGCCTCGCTGATCCAGCAGCGTGACAAGTACGACATCGCCACCGGCAACGACGCCGACGCCGACCGCCACGGCATCGTCACCCCCGACGCCGGGCTGATGAACCCCAACGCCTACCTGGCCGTCGCGATCCAGTACCTGTTCACCCATCGCCCGCAGTGGGCCACCGGGGCCGCCGTCGGCAAGACGCTGGTCTCGAGCTCGCTGATCGACAAGGTCGCTGCCAAGATCGGGCGCCGCCTTGTCGAGGTGCCGGTCGGGTTCAAGTGGTTCGTCCCCGGCCTGATCTCTGGCGAGATGGGCTTCGGCGGCGAGGAATCGGCGGGCGCGAGCTTCCTGCAGTTCGACGGAGGCACGTGGACGACTGACAAGGACGGGCTCATCCTCGACCTGCTGGCCTCCGAGATCATCGCCGTCACCGGCAAGACGCCGAGCCAGCTGTATGCCGAGCTCGAGCAGGAATTCGGGAAGTCCTACTACGCCCGCGTCGACTCCGATGCCAACCGTGAGCAGAAGGCAAGGCTCAAGAAGCTCTCCCCCACCGATGTCACCGCGACCGAGCTGGCCAGTGAGAAGATCACCGCCATCCTCACCGATGCGCCGGGCAACGGGGCAGCGATCGGCGGCATCAAGGTCACCACCGAGAATGCCTGGTTCGCGGCGCGCCCGTCGGGCACCGAGGACAAGTACAAGATCTACGCCGAGTCATTGAGGAGCCCTGAGCACCTGGCCGAGGTGCAGCAGCAGGCCCGCGAGGTGGTTGACGCAGCGTTGACAGCCTGAGCCCTGCATGCCACCCGGCCGGCGGCCTAGGCTGGGTGGCATGAAGATGACCAAGAAGCTTGAATCCGCGTTCGACGCCCAGGTCACACTCGAACTGCAGGCCTCGACGACCTATCGGCAGCTCGCCATCGAGGTGGACGTGCGTGACCTGCCGGGCATGGCTGCCTGGCTGCGCCACCAGGCCGACGAAGAGGTCGTGCACGCCAACAAGTTCATCGACCACATGGTCGACCGCGACATGGCCCCGAAGATCGGTGCCGTGGCCGCCCCACCGGCCAAGTTCGCCTCGGTGCTGGCGGTCTTCGAGGGCGCGCTGGAACATGAGCAGAGCGTCTCGGCAGCAATCCGCGACCTGTACCGGCTCGCCGACGAAGAGGGTGACCTGGACTCACGTCCCCTGCTGAACTGGTTCCTGGAAGAACAGATCGAAGAAGAGGCGACCGTCTCTGAGATCATCGGCCGACTCAAGCTCATCGGCGATGATGGCCCCGGGCTGCTGCGCCTCGATGCCGAACTGGGCCAGCGTCCCACCGGCACCACCGAGAACGGCGGCGCGTAAGCCCGCCGGGGCGCTTAAACCCTCAGTTGCCGTCCCGCGCATCCGGGTCGTCCTCGACCCGGCGGATGTTCGCCCGCAGGCCCGCACGCTGGATCACCCGTTGGATCGTCAGGTCGCGTTCTTCCGGGTGGCCCACGTAGCGGATCTCGCGCAGCCCCTGGTCCTGCGCGGCCGATTCGAACGTGATGTGGCCATAACCCAGCAGCCGCCCGATGAACGGCTGCAGCACCGAGATGTCGAGGATCCGGGTCATCGGCATGGTCGCCAGGTGCTGGCTCAGGATGCCGTGGACCCTGAAGACCCGCATGTTGGTGATGACGAAGCGGTCCATGAACTGCTGGTGGATGCCGATCATGCCGGCGATGAAGAAGGCCACCCCCGCCACCAGCCCGACCCAGAAGTAGGGTCCCATCAGCACCATGGCCACAAAGCACGGGATGGCGGCCGCCACCATCAGCACCGGCAACACCGAGGCCGCCCAGTGCCTGGGCACCTCGTCGATGATGTATTCGCCCTCGTCCTCGAGCAGGTGCCTGTCGACGTCAGGGGTCAGGAACCGTGCGAACAGCCGCATGCGGCTCAGCCAGCCAGTGCCCTGAACAGACGTGCGATGCCACCGAAGAAGGTCTTCACGGCCTCGGCCGACTGCTCGGGCTGGGTGAAGATGTAATAGAGCAGGAAGGCGGCGAGCAGGGCCAGCAGGACCTTCTTGATCCAGTTCGTCATGGGCGTCTCCTGGGATTCGTCCGTCGTGGGCAACTCGGTACGCGAGTGGGGAAGGTACCGCGACGGGACACTGTCCCATCCCTGCCATTGTGCCGTACCGACCCGGGCTCGGTTCCATCCATCACCGGTGTGTCGAGGGACCGCCATGCCGCACTAGGGTTGTGGTCATGACTGATTCCGCCACCTCGATCCTCTCCGGCCTGGACGCCATCCGTCCCGAACTGGAGGCCTTGTACCAGCACCTGCACGCCAACCCCGAGTTGTCGAACCAGGAGGTCAAGAGCGCCGCCCTGATGGCTGAGGGTCTGCGCGTGGCAGGGTTCGAGGTGCACGAGAACGTCGGTGACAGCACCGGCGTCGTGGGCGTGCTGCGCAATGGCGAGGGCCCCGTTGTGCTGCTGCGCGCCGACATGGACGCCCTGCCGGTCGAGGAGGCCGAGAAGGTGCCCTACCGCTCGACGGCCCGTGGCACCTGGGAGGGTCGCGACGTGCCGGTCATGCACGCCTGCGGCCACGACCACCACATGACGGCCATGACCGGCGCCGCCCGTCTGCTCGCGGCCGGCAAGGATGCCTGGCAGGGCACGGCGGTCATCGTCTTCCAGCCCGCCGAAGAGATCGTCACCGGCGCCGCCGGCATGAAGGACCAGGTCAAGCAGCTCGTCCCCCACATCGACGTGGCACTGGGCCAGCATGTCTGGCCCACCGCCCCCGGGCGGGTGCTGACCGCCGCCGGCCCGATCATGGCCAGCGTTGACGGGCTGCACGTGCGCATCACCGGTCGCGGCGGCCACGGTTCGCAGCCGCAGAACACCGTTGACCCCGTGGTGCTCGCCGCCCACATCGTCGTGCGGGTGCAGACGATCGTCTCGCGTGAGGTGGCCCCGAACCAGCTCGCCGTCATCACGGTGGGACGACTCAGCGCCGGCATGAAGGGCAACATCATCCCCGACAGCGCCGAGATCGAGTTCAACATCCGCAGCTACGACGAAGAGGTGCGCGCCCAGATGAAGCAGTCGCTGGTGCGCATCATCGACGCCGAATGCGCGGCGGCCGGTGAGCCGGCGACGGCCACCTACACCTGGCAGACCCAGTCGCCGGTGACCCACAACGACCCGGACGCCGCAGCGCGTGTCGGCGCGGCCTTCGACGCGGCGTTCGGCGACCAGCACCAGGCACTCGAGCCGGTGGCCGGCTCCGAGGACTTCGGCCAGATCCCCGATGCCTACGGCGCGCCGTACGTGTTCTGGTTCTGGGGCGGGTTCAAGGAGCACGACGAGGCCGCCGCGCGGGGCACCCTGATCACCGACGTCCCCTCGAACCATGCCCCGAACTTCATCCCCGACATGCAACCGACCATCGACGCAGGGGTCAAGGCGCTGGTCGTGGCCGCCACGCAGTGGCTGGGTCGCTGATTCAGCACCCCAGCTGAGTGCGCGCGGGTGTGCGGTGAAAGAATCAGTCACGTCGAATCGCCCGCGAAAGAGGAGCCATGGAGAACCTGTTCATCTGCATCGACCACGTCGGTCTGGCCGTCCCCGACCTGGACGAGGCCATCAAGTTCCATGAAGAGAAGTTCGGCTGGCGCCTGCTGCACCGCGAGACGAACGAGGAACAGGGCGTCGAAGAGGCCATGATCGGCACCGGCTCGCAGCTGCCCGAGAGTGCCCAGATCCAGCTGCTGGCCCCGCTCAACGAGAACTCGACCATCGCCAAGTTCCTCGACAAGAAGGGCCCGGGCATGCAGCAGCTGTGCTACCGCGTCGCCGACATTGACGCCGTCTCGGCAACGCTGCGTGAGCGTGGCCTGCGCCTGCTGTACGACGAGCCGAAGCGTGGCACGGGCGGCGCGCGCGTGAACTTCGTCCACCCCAAGGACGCCGGTGGCGTGCTGCTGGAGCTCACCGAGCCCCCGGCAGCCGCGGCCCACTGACGACTGCCACCACTGCCACGCGCTGCACTCCCGGGCTCGGGCCACCCCTGCTGCTAGCCTCGTCCATGCATGCAGAGAGGAGCCGTCATGGCCAGCGAATCCCCGCGCAGTGACCAGCGGACCACGGTCGACGACATCATCGAAGAGACCGGCGTCAACCTGTTCGACGACCGCGCCAGCGCCGCTGGCAGCTTCCCGAGCACGATGCTGGGCTACGACCGCCAGGAGGTCGACCGCTATGTGCGCGAGATCGAGAAGGAAGTCGCAACCCTCAAGCAGCTGACCCGCCACCTGCGCCGCGAGCTCATCGCCGCACAGCAGAGCGACGAGGGCCAGACCGAGTTCAGCCGGCTCGGCGCGCATGCCACAGCGATCCTCACCGCTGCCGAGGCACAGGCCTCGGACCTCGTCACCCGCGCCGGTGTCGAGGCCGAGCGGATCAAGGAGGAGGGCCGTCGGGTTGCCGCCGACCTGCGCGCCAATGCCCAGGCCGAGGCCGACGACATCCGCGTGGCCGGGCTGGCCAACCTGCGCAAGCTGCGCGGTGACCTCGACGCCGACACCGCCGCCATGCTGCAGCAGACCCGCGCCGAATCAGCGGCCCAGCTCGAGGCCGCGCGCCGCCAGGCCTCGTCCATCATCGCCGAGGCCGAGCGCGGCGCCGCCGGCATCATCGAACAGGCAGGCCTCGAGGGCGCTCGTCAGCGCCAGGCAGGCGAGCGTGAGGGTGCCGAAGCACTGGCAGCGGCGCGCACCCGGGCCGAAGAAGTGCTCACCAGCGCCCAGGCCGAGCACGCCGAAGCCAAGGACCGCGCGGCGCAACTGCTGGCCGAGGCCACCCGTCAGCAGGGCGCGGCCCACGACAACGTCGCCGCCGAAGGCGAGCGGGCACGCGAGATCCGCTCCGCGGCGCTGGTCGATGCCGAACAGATCAAGGTGACTGCCAGCCGCGATGCCGAATCGCAGATGGCTGCAGCGCACCGCCACGTGGCGATGATGAAGGACCGCCTCGAGGAGCAGTACGCCTGGCGCAAGGAACAGCTCGAGCGCGAGGTCGCCGCCCTGCTGCAGCGCAAGCAGTCGGTGATCGCCCAGATGAGCAACCTGCGCGAGCTCGCCGGCGAATCGGCCATCGACTTCCCCGACGCCGACCCGTTCACCAGCACCGTGGTGCGTCAACCCGGCGTGTTCGCCGACGTGACCGAAGAACAGTCCGCCGCCGATGCCGAACAGACCGTGATGTTCGACGCCGAGCAGGTGGGTGTCGAACCGACGATCGCGCTGCCCACCGGCGACGACACCACCCAGAAGGGCCAGTGACGCCGACTGCTCAGAACAGGCGGTCCTCGCTGTTGTCGAGGCCCCGCAGCGCGTCATAGTCGACCGTCACGCAGTCGATGCCGCGGTCGGTGGCGAGCACCCGTGCCTGGGGCTTGATCTGCTGGGCGGCGAAGACCCCCTTGACCTCGCCCATCAGCGGGTTCCGGTTCATCAGCTCGAGGTAGCGGGTGAGCTGCTCGACACCGTCAATCTCGCCGCGGCGCTTCACCTCGACCGCGACATAGGCACCATGGGGGTCGCGCAGCAGCAGGTCGACGGGCCCGATCGCGGTCTGGTATTCCCGCTGCACCAGGGTGAAGCCCTTCCCGAACGTGTCCGGGTTCTCGGCCAGCAGCGCCTGCAGGTGGGCCTCGACACCGTCCTTGCGCAGCCCCGGGTCGATGCCCAGGTCGTGGCTGGAATCATGGAAGACCTCACCGAGCGAGATCTGCAGCTTGTCGCCGGTGGCGGCCGTGACCTCCCAGACCTCGGTGACCCACGGGTCCACATCTGCGGTGGTGGCCGCCTCGTCTGCCCCGGGTTCGCGCACCGACAGCGTGCAGGGCGGGCTCATCCAGTTCAGTGGCTTGTAGGCCCGGTCGTCATTGTGGATCGAGACCGACCCGTCGGACTTCACCAGGATGAGCCTCTTGGCCATCGGCAGGTGGGCCGTGAGGCGTCCGGCATAGTCGACCTGGCACTGGGCAATCACAACTCGCACGCGGGCCAGCCTAGCGGCATGGCCCACCCGCCCCTGCTTGCTAGGGTTGCAGGCGTGGCACGACGAGTCAGCAAGCACCAGCGACCGTTTCGTCCCCTGTCGAGTGGCAGCCTCGCCGGTGCTGCGCAGAAGGCGGACGGACGCTGGATCGTGCGCACCGTGAGCGCCACCGCCGCGCAGAAGGACTACACGTGCCCGTTCTGCGGTCGCGGCGTGATGGTCGGTACTGCCCACATCGTGGCCTGGCGTGACGAGCCGGGCTTCGGCCAGCAGCGGGCGGTCGATGGACGTCGGCACTTTCACACCGCCTGCTTCAACCGGATGCCGTGACCCGATGACCACCCTGAATTACCAGCAGGTCGGCGATGGTGCCCGTCCCATGGTCTTTTTGCACGGCCTGTTCGGGCAGGGCAAGAACTTCGGCATCATCGCCAAGGCGCTCGTCGAACGCCACCCCGACCTGCGCTGCGCGCTGGTCGACCTGCCGAACCACGGCCGCTCGCCGTGGACCGATTCCATCGACTATGTCGACATGGCGGCTCAGGTCGCCGCCTTCATCGGCGACTGGGCGGGTGGACGACCCGTGGTGCTGCTGGGCCATTCCATGGGAGGGCGTACCGCCATGCAGGTGGCCCTGCGGCACCCGGAACTCGTCGAGCGGCTGGTCGTGGCCGACATCTCCCCCGTGCAGGGTGACACGTCCAGCTCGGTCTTCGCCGACCTCATCCGGGGCCTGCGCCACCTCGACCTGGGCACGCTCAGCTCTCGCGCGCAGGCCGACGAGGTGGTCGCGCCGTACATCCCCAACACCACGATCCGCAATTTCCTGCTCACCAACCTGCGGCGCACCGAGGATGGCTGGGCCTGGCTGTGCAACCTCGACCTGATCGAGCGCGACCTGGATGCGGTGGCCGACTGGCCCGAGCCGGGGCCGGGTGCCCAGTTCACCGGGCCTGTGCTGTGGATCGGCGGCAATCTGTCGAACTACATCCGGCCCGAGTATGCGCCGGTCATGAAGGGCTACTTCCCGAGCACCCAGCTGGTGCGCATCAAGGACGCCGGCCACTGGGTGCATTCCCAGCAGCCGAGGATCTTCACGAGCCTGGTGCACGAGTTCCTGCAGCAGCCGTCGGTGGGCTGACCTGCAGCGCCAGGCCACCCCGCTCAGCCCAGCACCACCTTGCGGATGCCCGCGTCGGCGATCGGGCTCACCCCGTTGGTGGCATCGACGCCCTGGCTGGCGATCTTGCCGATGGTCACCAGCGAGGCCTCATCGATCGTGCCCAGCACGGTGTAGTCGGCCGCCAGCGACGAGTCCGACCAGACGATGAAGAATTGCGAGCCATTGGTGTCCTTGCCCCGGTTCGCCATGGCGACGGTGCCGCGGGTGTACTTCTCGGTGCCCTTCAGCTCGTCGGCATAGGCATAGCCGGGGCCGCCCGTCCCCGAAGCCGTCGGGTCACCGCACTGCAGGATGAAGATGCCGCTGTCGACCAGCCGGTGGCACTTGGTGTCGTCATAGAACCCCTGCTCGGCCAGCGACTGGAAGCTGTTGATGGCGCACGGTGCATTCTCACGCGGCATCGTGATGGTGACCGTGCCGGCAGCCATCTCGAGCGTGGCCGTCAGGGTGCCGGTGTTGGGTGCCTGCTCGTCGGGCAGGTCAACCGGACGCGCCGCGCCGCCCGAGGCCGGGTACGAGCACGTGGCCGTCGGCCCGGTCGGGACCACCTCAGTGGCACCGAGCCGGCTGCAGGCACCGAACGAGGCGATGAGGACGAGCGCAGTGGCGACGGCGAGTGGGCGACGAAGGCGGGACATGCGGACCAGTCTTGCATGCACGGCGCAGCCGTCCGGGCCCGGACACCCCGCACGGGCGCGCAGCGGGCGGCGTAGGCTCATGTCATGGTCCACCTGACGCGCATCTACACCCGCACCGGCGACCGGGGCGAGACCCGACTGAGCGACAACTCCATCACCCGCAAGACCGACATCCGCGTACAGGCCTACGGTGCCGTCGACGAGGCGAACTCCACCATCGGGCTGGCGCTGGCCAGTGGCGACCTGCCCGAATCCGTCGTGGCCGTACTGACCGTGGTGCAGCACGAACTCTTCGACCTGGGCGCCGACCTGTCCACCCCGCTGGTGAGTGACCCCGAATGGGAGCCCCTGCGCATCCTGCAGTCGTCCATCGACCGCCTGGAACGCTGGTGTGACGAGTTCGGCGACCCCCTGCCGAACCTGCGCTCGTTCATCCTGCCGACCGGCACGACGCCGGGCGGTGCCCAGCTGCAGGTGGCGCGTGCGATCGTCCGGCGGGCTGAGCGCACCGCGTGGCAGGCAGCGGACGAGCACGGGCTCGACAACCCCGGGACGAAGGACGAACCCGGCGGCCTCAGTTCGCTCGCGATCATGTACCTCAACAGGCTCTCGGACCTGCTGTTCATCCTGGCCAGGTCGGTGACCACCGAAGCGGGCACGAAGACCGAGGCCGAGACGCTCTGGGTGCCGGGCGGCCAGCGGGAAGCCTGACCCCCCACCGGGCGGGCATCAGTCGAGGCCGGGGCCACGCATGCCCACCCCGGGCGCCGAGGCCTCGAGCCAGCTCATCAGTCCGGTGACCGAGGCAGGCGTCATCGCCAGCTCGAACGTGCCCTGTTCGCCCGAGCGGGTGATCCCGTCGAGCAGCACCACCTGGTGGTCGGTGAACAACACGGTCATCTCGTCGTGGCTGGGTGGTCGTTGCCCCGACCAGGTGGTCTGGCGCCGGTCAAGCATCAACCGCGGCCCCAGGTCGAGCGAGAAGACCCGGTACCAGAGCAGCCGGTTGCCGTCGTAGCGTGCCATGCCGAGCTGCCAGTGCGGACGATGGCCGTGGCTGCGCAGCGCACAATCAAAAACGCCGCCGCGGCTCGAGAGCCAGCGGCGACGGACGAACATCCAGACGAGGAAGAGCAGACAGGCAGCGACCACCACGGCCACGAGCACCTCGATGATCACCACCCACTCCATGGATGAAAGCTACACGGTCAACGGGTGGGTCCCCGCACCCGGTCCAGCATTCGTGATCCAACTGGTGCACAACACGCAAATGCCGCCCTTCCCGAAGGAAGGGCGGCGATTCACGTAGTCAGCGGCGGTCAGGCCTTGTTCACCTTGGCCAGTGCCTTCAGCTGGGCCTGGATCAGGTGGTAGCGGTGGATGTCGTCCTCGGTCGCGTCACCCGCGTCGACGACCGGCAGCAGCTTGTCGAGTTCGCGCTGGGCCGCATCACCCGAGATCTCGGTCACGTTGGTGGCCATCTCGGTGAGGATCGAGACCCGGTTGCCGTTGACGGCGACGAAGCCACCGTCGATGGCGATGATCTCGCGACGACCGTCCGAGGTCACGATCTCGACAGGGTGTGCCACCAGGCCGGCGAGGAAGTCCTCGTGGCGCGGCAGGATGCCCTTGTCGCCCTCGGTGGTGCGCACGATGACGTTGACCGAGGGACCCTCCCAGACCAGCCGGGTGGCCGAGACGACCTCGACCTGCAGGGGTTCAGCCATGATCACTGCTCCTTCTGGAGCTTGTCCCAGTTCTCGAACACCATGTCCATGCCGCCGACGTTGAAGAAGGCCTGCTCGGCGATGTGGTCGACCTCGCCGTCACAGATCATCCGGAAGCCCTCGATCGCGTCGGGCAGCGACACGAACGAACCGGGCACACCGGTGAACTTCTCGGCGGTGTAGGTGTTCTGCGACAGGAACTGCTGGATGCGCCGGGCGCGGTTGACGATGATCTTGTCTTCCTCGCTGAGCTCGTCGACACCCAGGATGGCGATGATGTCCTGCAGTTCCTTGTTGCGCTGCAGGATCTGCTTCACCCGGGTCGCCACGTCGTAGTGCTCCTGGCCCACGTACTGCGGGTCGAGGATGCGGCTGGTCGAGGTCAGCGGGTCCACCGCCGGGTACAGACCACGCGAGGCGATCGCACGCGACAGCTCGGTGGTGGCGTCCAGGTGGGCGAAGGTCGTCGCCGGGGCCGGGTCGGTGTAGTCGTCCGCGGGCACGTAGATGGCCTGCAGCGAGGTGATCGAGTGGCCGCGGGTCGAGGTGATCCGCTCCTGCAGCTGGCCCATCTCGTCCGCCAGGTTGGGCTGGTAGCCCACGGCCGACGGCATGCGGCCCAGCAGGGTCGACACCTCGGAACCGGCCTGGGTGAAGCGGAAGATGTTGTCGATGAACAGCAGCACGTCCTGGTTCTGGACGTCGCGGAAGTACTCGGCCATGGTCAGTGCCGACAGGGCGACGCGCAGACGGGTGCCCGGCGGCTCGTCCATCTGGCCGAAGACCAGGGCGGTGTCCTTGAACACACCGGCCTCGTCCATCTCGAAGATGAGGTCGTTGCCCTCACGGGTGCGCTCGCCCACACCGGCGAACACCGAGGTGCCACCGAAGTTGTTGGCGATGCGGAAGATCATCTCCTGGATGAGCACGGTCTTGCCCACACCGGCGCCGCCGAACAGGCCGATCTTGCCGCCCTTCACGTACGGGGTCAGCAGGTCGAGCACCTTGATGCCGGTCTCGAGCATCTCGGTCTTGGGCTCGAGTTCGTCGAACGACGGGGGCTTGCGGTGGATCGGCCAGCGCTCGCTCACCTGGAACTCCGAGGCATCCTGGTTGAGGCACTCGCCGGTCACGTTCCACACGCGGCCCTTGGTCACGTCGCCCACGGGCACGGTGATGGGGGCACCGGTGTCGCGCACCTCGGCCCCACGGCGCATGCCGTCGGTGGGCTTCAGCGCGATGGCGCGCACCAGGTTGTCGCCGACGTGCAGGGCGACCTCGAGGGTGATGGTGTGCTTCTCGCCCATCACCTCGGTCTCGACGGTGAGCGCGTTCAGGATGTCGGGCATCTGGTCGGCGGGGAATTCCACGTCGACAACGGCGCCGATGACTCGGGCGACGCGCCCGATGCCCGCAGTCGGAGCGGCCTGATCGGCACTGAACTCAGTGGCAGTCATGTTTTCAACTCTCTCTTGTTCGCTGCCGCTCAGGCAGATTGGGTCAGCGCGTCGGCGCCACCGACGATCTCGGTGATTTCCTGGGTGATCTGGGCCTGGCGAGCCTGGTTCTCGTCGCGGGTCAGCGACTCGATCAGCTGCTGGGCGTTGTCGGTGGCCGACTTCATCGCCCGCTGGCGGCTCGCCAGCTCGGATGCCGCGGCCTGCAGCAGCGCGTAGTAGACGCGGTTCGAGACGTACAGCGGCAGCAGCTGGTCGAGCACCGTCTGCGGGTCAGGCTCCATCGTGTAATGGGGCACGATCTCGCCCTCACCCAGCGGGTGCACACCCTCGACGATCTCGATCGGCAGCAGGCGACGCACCACAGGAGTCTGCACCAGCATCGACTGGAAGCGCGTGCCCACCAGGTGCAGTTCGTCGACGCCGCCCTCGTCGGTGGGCTGCAGGAACTTCTGCAGCAGCACATCGGCGATTGCCTTGGCATCGGTGTACTGGGGCGACTCCGAGAAGCCGAACCAGCTCTGTGCCACCGGGCGCGAGCGGAACGTGTAGTACTGCAGCGCCTTGCGACCGGCGACGTAGAGCTCGACCTCACGGCCCTGCTCGGTCAACAGCTGCACCAACTGCTCGGCCTGCTTGATCACGGACGAGGAGTAGGCGCCGGCCAGGCCGCGGTCGCTGGTGATCACCAGGACCGCAGCCCGCGTCGGGTTTTCCACGGCGGTCGTCAGCGGATGCTCGGCGTGGGAGTAGGTGGCCACGGCCGACAGCGCCCGCAACAGTTCCCGCGAATAGGGAACCGCCGCGTTGGCAGCATTCTGGGCCTTCAGGATCCGCGACGACGCCACGAGCTCCATGGCCCTGGTGATCTTCTTCGTCGCCTGGACCGACCGCCTCCGCTGCCGGATTTCACGCAGACTGGACGCCATGGTCAGCCTCGCTTCTGCTTTACGATGACCTCTTGGTCGATCTCGTCCTCATCGATGGCCTCGTGCGGCTCGTTGCCCACCAGCAGCTTGCCCTCCGAGGTGCGGAAGCCCTGCTTGGTCGCAGCGATGTCGGCGCGGATCTGGTCAGCGATCTCGTCGGTGAACTTGCCCGACTCGCGCAGGGTCGCCAGCACGGTGCCGTTGTGGCGCTGGTACTCGAGCAGTGCCTGCTCGAAGCGCAGCACGTCCTCAACCGGGACGTCGTCGAACTCGCCGTTGTTGCCGGCCCAGATGCTGACAACCTGCTCCTCGACCGGGTAGGGCGCGTACTGGGGCTGCTTCAGCAGCTCGACGAGGCGGGCGCCACGGTCGAGCTGGCGACGGGTGGTCGCATCCAGGTCGGATGCGAACATCGCGAACGCCTGCATGTCCCGGTACTGGGCGAGGCTGATCTTGACCGTGCCCGAAACCGACTTCATCGACTTCACCTGGGCGGCACCGCCGACGCGCGACACCGAGATGCCGACGTCGATGGCGGGACGCTGGTTGGCGTTGAACAGGTCGGACTGCAGGAAGATCTGGCCGTCGGTGATCGAGATCACGTTGGTCGGGATGTAGGCCGAGACGTCGTTGGCCTTGGTCTCGATGATCGGCAGACCGGTCATCGAACCGCCACCCAGCGCGTCCGAGAGCTTCGCGCAGCGCTCGAGCAGGCGGGAGTGCAGGAAGAAGACGTCGCCGGGGTAGGCCTCACGGCCCGGGGGACGACGCAGCAGCAGCGACATGGCGCGGTAGGCCTCGGCCTGCTTGGTGAGGTCGTCGAAGATGATCAGGACGTGCTTGCCCTGGTACATCCAGTGCTGGCCGATGGCCGAGCCGGCGTACGGGGCGATGTACTTGAAGCCCGCCGGGTCGGACGCCGGGGCGTGCACGATCGTGGTGTATTCCAACGCACCGGCAGCCTCGAGCTGGCCACGCACTGCAGCCACGGTCGAGCCCTTCTGGCCGATGGCCACATAGATGCAGCGCACCTGCTTGGCGGGGTCGCCCGATTCCCAGTTCGACTTCTGGTTGATGATCGTGTCGATCGCGATCGCGGTCTTGCCGGTCTTGCGGTCGCCGATGATCAGCTGGCGCTGGCCACGACCGATGGGGGTCATCGCGTCGATGGCCTTCATGCCGGTCTGCATGGGCTCACGGACCTCCTGGCGGTCCATGACGCCGGCGGCCTGGATCTCGAGGGCGCGGCGGCCCTCGACAGCGGTGATGTCGCCGAGGCCGTCGATCGGGTTGCCCATGGCGTCGACCACGCGGCCGAGGTAGCCCTCGCCCACGGGCACCGACAGCACCTCGCCGGTGCGGGTCACGGTCGAACCCTCTTCGATGCCCTCGGAATCGCCGAGCACGACGACGCCGATCTCGCGCACGTCGAGGTTCAGGGCGATGCCCAGGGTGCCGTTCTCGAACTTCAGCAGTTCGTTGGCCAGTGCCGAGGGCAGGCCCGAGACGCGGGCGATGCCGTCACCGGAGGTGACGACGGTACCGACCTCTTCGCGGCTGGCCGTCTCGGGGGTGTAGTTCTGGACGAAGGTGTCCAGAGCGTCGCGGATCTCGTCCGGACGAATCGTCAGTTCCGCCATGGCGTCCCTACTCTTTCCTCACTGCACCCGAAACGTTGCCCCGGGCACCGAATTGTCTTGTCAGGCGATCTGTCGCCGCGCGTCCTCAAGGCGACCGGCAACGGTCCCCTCGATGACATCGTCACCGATCTGCACCCGCAGGCCGCCGAGCACCTCGGGGTCGACCGATACCTGCAGCTCGACGGCGCGACCCGCGAGGCGGGTCAGGGCCACCTGCAGGCGGTTGGTCTGGTCAGCATCCAGCTGCCTGGCCGCCGTGACCTTGGCGATCGTGCGGTTGGCGAGCTCTGCACCCAGCAACTCGTAGGAGTCGAGGGCGTTGGCCACGGTGCGTCCCCGCGCCGCGAGGGCGCGCTTGGCGAGCCGGATCGTGGCCGGGCCCGTCTTGTCAGCGAGCAACTGGTCGACCAGCCGCTCGCGGACCTCGAGCGGGGCGTTGCGGTTCTCGATGGCATCGCGCAGCTTGCGATCGCCGGCGACGATGCGCCCGAACCGGAACAGCTCGTCATTGACCGCCTCGAGTCCGCCACCAGCCTGCGCGAGCCGCAACTCGGCGCGCACTGCCTGGCGTTCGATGGCGTCGGTCATCTCGACAGGCGAGGTCCAGTGCAGCTGGGCCGCCTTGGTGACGACACGGGTGGCCTGGTCACTGACCCTGGCACCGAACAGTCGGTTCACCAACCCCTGCTTGACCTCGGCAGGTGCTGCCTGGTCGGCAAGGGCCCGTCGCAGTCCCGCCGACGAATCGAGGGCATCCACCACGGCGAACAGCTCCTGGGGCAGGTTCGCCCCGCCCTGGACCTGGTCAAGTTCGCGGTCGAGCTCGCCGAGGCGAGCCTGTGCACTGGCGCTCATGGTCAACTCCCCACGTTCGACGAGTGCTCGGCCTTGGCGGCCTCTGCCTCGATCTCGGCGATGAAGCGGTCAACGGTGTTGCGGGTGCGCTGGTCGTCCTCGAGCGATTCCCCGACGATCTTGCCGGCGAGGGTCGTGGCCAGGCCACCGACCTCTCCACGCAGCTGCTTGATCACGGTGTTGCGCTCGGCCTCCATCTGCGACTGGGCCTGGACGAGGATGCGGTCGGCATCCTTGGTGGCCTGTGCGCGCATGTCGGCGACGATCTGTGCTCCCTGGTTCTTGGCATCCTCGCGGATGCGGGCAGCCTCCTCGCGGGCTTCACTCAGCTGCTGACGGTACTCGGCCAAGGCCTTCTCGGCCTCGACCTGCGCCTTTTCAGCACGCTGCATGCCACCCTGGATCGCTTCTGCACGCTCGGCGTACATCTTCTCGAAGGCCGGCACGCCGACCTTCGCGATCACGATCCAGATGAGCACCGCCAGGATGATGCCGACGATGAACTCAGAAAGGTGGCTGGGCAGCAGCGGTCCGAGATCAACCGCGAGGGGGGCCCAGGTCTGGGCAACCACGACCATGCTCACTGGAGCGCGAAGGCGAGGGCGATGCCGATGATGGCGAGCGCCTCGACGACGGCCATGCCGATGAAGGCGGTGCCCATCATGGCCGAACGAGCCTCAGGCTGGCGCGCGGTGCCGTTGATGACCGACGCGAAGATCCAGGCCACACCGAGGGCCGGGCCCAGGGTGGCGAGGGCGTAACCGATCATGTTGATGGAGCCGACGATTTCCATGGGGATCATGTCTTTTTCCTTCTCTGTGGTTTCCCTCCGGCGTGCTGCCGGATGTGCTTGTTGGGGGAACTTGTGGGGCGGGTGGGCCTCAGTGGGCGTCCGCGATGGACGAGGAGATGTACTGCGCCGTCAGGACCGTGAAGATGTAGGCCTGCAGGGCGCCGATGAACAGCTCCAGGAACAGGATGGCGAAGCTGAAGATCAGCGACGCGCCACCCGCGACGTTGTAGAACAGGTTGTCCTGCGTGGTCAGCAGCACCTCGCCGCCGATGACGAACACCATCACCACGAGGTGGCCGGCGAACATGTTGGCGAACAGACGCAGCGCCAGCGTGAACGGCCGCACGATGAAGTTCGACAGGAACTCCAGCGGGATGATGATCGGGTAAAGGTAGACCGGCACGCCGTCGGGGATCAGCTGCATCTTGATGTACTTCGCGCCGTGCTTCCAGAAGCCGGCACCGACATAGACGATCCACGCCAGCAGCGCCAGGGCATAGGCGTAGCCGATCTTCGACATCGTCGGCAGCATGAACAAGAACAGCTCACCGAACCAGTTGTTGACCAGCGTCCAGCTGAACAGCATCAGCAGGAACGGCAGGAACTTGCGGTAGTCGTGGCCCAGCAGGTCACGGGCGATGCCATTGCGCACGAAGTCATAGATGTACTCGACGAGGAACTGGCCCTTCGACGGCATGATCTTGAGGTTGCGCGTGGTGGCCACCCAGAACACGATGATCAGCAGGGCGGCGATGAACGCCTGCAGCATCGGCTTGTTCAGCCAGGTCGTGCCGAACAACCCGGGGTAGTCAAAGCTGTGCACTCCCGGGGGCCAACCTGAGCCCTCCAACGGCACGAACGGGGACAGCTGCATCACTGCTCCTTCTCCGAGTTCTTCGTCTTGCTGCTCGCGCCAGCGGGCGCACTCGTCGAGGAATCTTCCTGCGAGGAGTACCGCTTGACCACGAGGTACGTACTTGCGATGACACCCACCACGAGACCCACCGGGAACATCCAGGCGTGTCCGAGGAAGTGCTGACCGGCGAAACCGAGCCCGCCGTAGAACAGCACCCCGGACAGGATGTAGCTCAGCGACACCATGCCATCGTCCGAGGCACCGCGAGCATTCGTCGGTGCCGCAGGCGCGGCGGATGAGGGCGCAGGCTTCACCCTTGAGGTCTGGTCCATTTCGGTGATGACTCTAGCAGTGTTCACCGGGCCGCCCCGCCCACGTCATTGCCATGGTCACCGCGGTTGTGCCGTGGCCCCCGACGCGCCCGCATCGAGCGCGAACGCACCAGCGGGCGTGCGTCCCAGTCGGCGTCATAGACCGGGATGCGCAGGTGCGCCCACGCCCAGAACATGCCACCGAGCCAGCCGAACAGCACCAGCCCGAGCCCGATGACGAACGACAGTGGGCGAAAGCCCGTGGCCAGCGACGGGGACGAGGCGATGCCGAACCAGAGTGCGCCCAGCAGCGCCGCGCGGGCGATGAACGAGACGATCGTCAGCACCAGGCCGCGGCTGGCGCCGAGCTCGCCGGCGAGCATCTGCAGGCCCTGCCCGGCGGCATAGAAGAAGATGACCACTCCCCCGCCCACCGCTGCGCTGACCACGCCGTGCAGGCCCTGGGCCCAGAAGGCGATGCCGAGCGCCACGAGCCAGGCGGCATGGGCGAACCCCAATGACTTTCGCAGCATTGTCGTCATCATGGCGACGGCGGGGCTGGGGGCCCTGCCCGCAGGATTGGATGCGGCGTCGATGGGTTCAGCCATCATGGGTGACGCCGTGGTGCTCATCGAAGATCTCGTCCTGACCTGGTCGGGGCGGGGTGCTTGTGAAAGCTAACACAAGGAAAGTCTTCATGTCGAACTACTTCACGCCGGCCGGCGTCGGCGCCGCACCATCCGGGGGCCGAACGTCGCTGCCAGTGCCACCACCAGCACCACGGCGAGCAGGGTCAGCGTCCACCGGTTCGCGTACAGGCCGAGCACGATGACACCAAAGCTGAGCAGCCCCGTCCACAGGTACATGATGAACACCGCCCGCGGCTGGCTGTGTCCCAGTTGCAGCAGCCGGTGGTGCAGGTGCTGCTTGTCTGCCACGAACCACCAGCGGCCGGCGATGGTGCGGCGCACATAGGCCAGCACCAGGTCGAGCACCGGCAGGGCGAAAATCGAGAGCGGCAGCAGGATCGGCAGCAGCGCCGGCAACAGCCCGCCCTCGCCGCTGCGCAACTGCGACGAGTCGATCTGGCCGGTCAGCGAGATGGTTGACGTGGCGAGCATCAGCCCGAGCAACAGGGCACCGGAGTCCCCCATGAACATGCGCGCCGGAAACCAGTTGTGGGGCAGGAAACCGAGGCAGGCACCCGTCAGGGCCGCCGTCACCAGCGAGGCGGTGGTGGCGCGCACGAAGTCCTGCTCGTAGGCCAGCAGGTAGGTGTAGAGGAAGCAGGCTGCCGCACCGATCGCCACCACACCGGCCGCCAGCCCGTCGAGGCCGTCGATGAAGTTGATGGCATTGGCGCACAACACGATCAGGAATGCGGTGATCAGCACCGAGCTCGCGGTGTCGAGCGAGATGATCGAGTTCGGCAACGGGATCCAGTACATGCGCACGCCGTTGAGCACCACGATGCCGGCGGCCAGCACCTGTCCGGCGAATTTCACGATGGCCGGCAGGTCGATGATGTCGTCGACGACACCCACCAGGCAGATGACTGCCCCGGCCGCGAGGATCACCAGGGAGTCATGGCGCACGATCTCGAGGCGTCCGAGGAACGGCAACTGCGCGGCGAGCAGGAATGCCACGGCGATGCCGAGCAGGATCGCCACGCCCCCGAAATAGGGAATGGGCACCGCGTGCACGTCACGGTCACGCACCTGGGCCACAGCCCCCACGCGCAGCGCAATCCGTCGCCACAGGCCACCGGTGAGGTAGGTGGCCATGGCGGCGGTCAGCAGCACGAGGAGGTATTCACGCATTCGGCGGCGGCTCCGGGGCGGGCTCGGCTGCTTCTGGCTCGGCTGGTTCTGGCTCGTCTGCTTCTGGTTCGTCAATGTCCTCGACATAGGCGGCGACCTCACGCAACTGCTCGAGGGTGATCACCCCGCGGCGCAGCACCTTGCCCAACGTGGTGACCGTGAAGTCGACGATGGTCGAGGGCGTCATGCCCGGCGTCTGCCCGGCGTCGAGGTAGACGGCCACCGCATCGCCCAGCTGGCGGCGTGCCTCGGCCATGTCGGTCGAGGATTCCTGGCCCGAGATGTTGGCCGAGCTCACGGCCAGGGGGCCGGTGCGGCGCAGCAGCGCCCTCGTGAACTCGTGGTCGGGCACCCGCACGGCGATGGTGCCGCGAGTCTCTCCCAGGTCGATGCGCAGCCCCTCCTGGGTGCGCAGGATGATCGTCAGCGCGCCCGGCCAGAACTTCGCCGCCAGCGCCTTGGCATCCTCGTCGATGAACTGCACCAGCGCACCCAGGCTGGCCGCATCGGCAATGAGCACGGGCGGGGGCATGTCGCGGCCACGATGCTTGGCATCGAGCAGCTTCTGCACCGCATCGCGGTCCATGGCGTTCGCACCGATGCCGTACACGGTGTCAGTGGGCAGCACGATGCACTCACCCGCCCGGATCGCGGCCACGGCTGCCGCCATCGCCTCGTCACGCTGCTCGGCGGTGTTGAACACCTGCGCGGGCCGTTGGGGGGTCTCAGGCTCGGGTGCGTCGGGCTCGGGGGTCTCGGGATTCTCCGGCTCTGGCGTCGAGACGATGTCGTCCTCGGGCAGCTGCTCTTCACTCACCCGGCCAATCCTGCCACCATTCAACGGCGGGTTGCGGTCACGAAGCGCCAGCGTCCGGTGAGATCACGGTGATCGCTGACCTGCACGAAGTCGCCGGTGTCCACGAAGACCTGCTGCACGGCGTCATGCTGCACCTCGGCGTGCTCGGCGCTGGCCACACCCCCCGGACGCAGCAGGCGCGCGGCCACGCGGGCCACCACCCGCATGGCGTCGAGCCCGTCGGCACCCGAGAACAGCGCCAGTTCGGGGTCATGGTCGCGCACCTCGGCCTGCACCGACTCCCACGCCTCCAGGGGGATGTAGGGCGGGTTGGTGACCACCACGTCGACGGTGCCGTCAAGATCGGTGAAGGCGTCGGCCATGTCGCCCACCCGCAGGTCGACACCGGTGCCCGCCAGGTTGGCCCGGGCATAGTCGGCGGCTGTCTCATCGAGTTCGACGGCGTGGATGCGCGCGTGGGGTGCCTCGGCTGCCAGCGCGCGGCTGATCGCCCCCGAGCCGGCGCACAGTTCCACCACGAGCGGCTCCGGTCCGAACCGGTTGTCCGGGCCCAGCTGCTCGAGCGCCCAGCCGGTCATCACCTCGGTCTCGGGACGAGGCACGAACACGCCCGGGCCCACGTGCAGGCTGACGGTGCGGAAATGCGCCACCCCGGTGAGGTGCTGCACCGGGATGCCGGTCGCGCGGGCATCGACCAACCGGTCGAACGCGGCCGCTTCGTCGGCATCGATGTCTCGCCGCAGCACCAGGTCACGGGGCTCGGCGCCGGTGGCGTGGCCCAGCAGTGTGCGGGCCTCGGCAGCCGGTGACGGGGTGCCGGCCGCCTCGAGCTTGGCCTTCGCCCAGTTCAGTGCGACGGCGACGGGCACACGAGCGCTCATTGTGACCCTGCAGGGCGTCCGAGCCGCTCGGCGAGGTCGGCAGCCTGCAGCGCCCCGACCAGCGCCGACATGTCCCCGGCCAGCACCTGGTCGAGGTTGTGTGCCTTGAACCCGATCCGGTGGTCGGTGATGCGGTTCTCGGGAAAGTTGTAGGTGCGGATCCGCTCGGAGCGGTCGACCGTGCGCACCTGCGACTTGCGGGCATCCGAGGCTGCCGCGGCCGCTTCCTCCTCGGCCTGTGCGATCAACCGCGACCGCAGCATCCGCAGTGCGGACTCCTTGTTCTGCAATTGGCTGCGCTCGTTCTGGCAGCTGACCACAATGCCGGTGGGCAGGTGGGTGATGCGGACGGCCGAGTCCGTGGTGTTGACGCCCTGGCCACCGGGTCCCGAAGCCCGGAACACGTCGATGCGCAGGTCGTCGTCGTTGATCTCGACATCGGTGGCCTCGACCTCGGGCATCACCAGCACGCCGGCGGCGCTGGTGTGGATACGCCCCTGGGACTCGGTCACCGGAACCCGCTGCACACGGTGCACGCCGCCCTCGAACTTCATCAGCCCGTACGGCATCAGGTCGCCGGGCTGGTTGGCCTTGACGGCGAAGGTGAGCGACTTGAACCCACCGAGGTCGGTGGGCTGGTCGTCCAGCACCTCGACCTTCCAGCCCCGGCCCTCGACGTACTTCTGGTACATCTCGAACAGGTCGCGGGCGAACAGCGCCGACTCCTCACCGCCCTCGCCCGACTTGATTTCGACGATGGCGTCGGCCGAATCGTTGGGGTCCCGCGGCGCCAGCAGCGCGGCGAGCCGCTCCCCCGCTGCCGCCAGGCGCTGCTCGAGGTCGTCAGCCTCATCGGTGAAGGCGTCGTCCTCGGCCGCCAGCTCGCGCGCGGCGGCGAGGTCATCGGCCAGACCCGCATAGGTGTTGACGGCGCTCACGACCCCACCCAGCTCGGCGAAACGGCGCCCCACCTTGCGGCTGCGGGCAGGGTCGGAGTGGATTGCGGGGTCGGCCAATTGCTGCTCGAGTTCGGCGTGTTCAGCCAGCACCTGCATCGCGGTCGGGAACCGCTCGAGTCCGACTCGTTCCATCTGGGCCTCCGCATCCGCGCCCGGGAACATCCCGGACAACAAAAGACCAGGGACGCCCGGTGGTGTTCCCGGCGTCCCTGGTGTGAAGAAGTTACTTGCTGGCCTTGCCCTGCTTGGCGTAGCGACGCTCGAAGCGGGCCACTCGGCCACCGGTGTCGAGGATCTTCTGCTTGCCGGTGTAGAACGGGTGGCAGGCCGCGCACACGTCAGCCGACATGGTGCCGCCGGCGGCGGTGCTGCGGGTGGTGAACGTGTTGCCACAGGTGCAGGTGACAACCGTCTCGTGGTAGTCCGGGTGAATACCCTTCTTCATGATTTCTCCTCGTGTTTTCTACCGGGTCGCCAGGTCGTGGCCCCCATGGACCAGCAGACCGTGTCCGGCGGACGCAGCGTGAACCGGTAGCGCCGTCCAATTATTCCCCAGACCGGCCCGATCACCAAACCGGAACCGCGCACGTGCGCCTGGCTGTACCTAGCCCCCGGTGCCTGCAAGCCCGACGAGCAGGTTGATCGTCGAGGCGATCACGACAGTGCCGAACAGATAGCTCAGCAGCGTGTGCCACAACACGATGCGGCGCACTGCCGTGGTCTTCAGTTCCTGGTCAGAGACCTGGTAGGTCATGCCCAGGCAGAACGACAGGTAGACGAAGTCCGACATCACCGGCTCGCCGTCACCGGCGAAACCAATGCAGCCCGGTTCGGCGTTGACATAGTGCTTGGCATAGCGCAGCACATAGCCGGTGTGCAGCAGCACCCAGGCCGCGACCACCGCCGCCACCGGCACCACCAGGTTGAACACACCGCCCGGACCGCTGGTGCGGGCCCCGACCAGCATCGTGGCCACTGCGGCCAGCCCCGTCACCGCCGCCAGCACGATGAGCACGTCGAGCACGCTGCGACTCTCGCCCAACCCGTCGACGCGGGCCCGTGTCTGTTCCTCGTCGTGTGCCATGGCCCGGACGAGCAGGGGCACACAGAAGACCACCGACCCGACGATGAAACCCACCAGGGCCGGGGTGAACGGTGCCGCCCCCGGGGGCAGCGGCACGAGCAGGCCGGCCACGACACCTGTCAGTGCCGCAGCCGTCAGCCTGCCCCACAGCCTCAGCTGGTCGTTCTCGACCCGGGCCATCGGCTCAGCGCCCGTCCTCCGGGTTCGGCGTGGTCTTCGAGATCACGGCCAGGAACTCGTTGTTCGTCTGGGTCTTGCGCAGACGGCTCAACAGCATCTCGAGCGCCTGCTGGTGGTCGAGGCCCGAGAGCACACGACGCAGCTTCCAGATGATCGCCAGCTCTTCGCGGCCGAGCAGCAGTTCTTCACGGCGGGTGCCCGAGGAGTCCACATCGATGGCCGGGAAGATGCGCTTGTCGGCCAGGCTTCGCTGCAGGCGCAGCTCCATGTTGCCGGTGCCCTTGAACTCCTCGAAGATGACCTCGTCCATGCGCGAGCCGGTCTCGATGAGCGCCGTCGCCAGGATGGTCAGCGAGCCGCCGTTCTCGATGTTGCGGGCGGCGCCGAAGAACTTCTTGGGCGGGTACAGCGCAGCGGAGTCGACACCACCGGACAGGATGCGGCCCGATGCCGGTGCCGCCAGGTTGTAGGCGCGGCCCAGGCGCGTGATGCCGTCCAGCAGCACCACGACGTCATGGCCCAGTTCGACCAGTCGCTTGGCGCGCTCGATCGCCAGTTCCGAGACCAGCGTGTGGTCTTCGGCGGGCCGGTCGAACGTCGACGAGATGACCTCGCCCGAGACGGTGCGCTGAAAGTCGGTGACCTCTTCGGGACGTTCGTCGACCAGCACCACCATCAGGTGCACTTCGGGGTTGTTGGCCGCGATCGCGTTGGCGATCTGCTGCATGATCATCGTCTTGCCGGCCTTGGGCGGGGCCACGATCAGACCACGCTGGCCCTTGCCGATGGGGCTGACCAGGTCGATGATGCGACCGGTCATGTTGTTGGGCGTCGTCTCGAGGCGCAAGCGCTGCTGCGGGTACAGCGGTATCAGCTTGTTGAACTCGGGACGGTGGCGCATCTGCTCGGGCTCGACGCCGTTGATGCTGTCGACGCGCACAAGCGGGCTGTACTTCTCGCGCCGTTCGCCCTCGCGGGCCTGGCGCTGGGCTCCGGTCACCACGTCGCCCTTGCGCAGACCGTACTTCTTGACCTGCGTGAGCGACAGGTAGGCGTCGTTCGGCCCGGGCAGGTAGCCCGAGGTGCGCACCATGGCGTAGTTGTCGCCGACATCGACGATGCCCGCAACATTGACGAGCACGTCGTCGTCGCTGACCGTCGGTTCGGCCTCCATGCCCACGGACGTGCCGCCGCGCTGGCGACGGTTCTGGCGGTCGCGCTGGCGACGGCGCCGGTTGCGCCGGCCACCGCCATCACCGTCGTCGTAGCCACCCTGTGAACCGCCCTGTGAGCCGTTGGACGGCTGGTTGCGCTGCTGGTTCTGGTCGCGCTGCTGGTTCTGGTCGCGCTGCTGGGTCTGTTCGCGGTTCTGCTGGCGCTCGGACTGTGCGGAACTGTCGCCGCCACGCCCCCCGGCAAGAGCCTCGAGACGTGCGCCGACCTCGTCGGCCGTCGAACCACCCGGCACCAGCGCCGGCTGCTGCTGGTTGGCGCCGCGGTCGTCGTTGCCCCGGCGGCGACGGTTGCGGTCGCGTCGCTGGTCGCCCTGCCCCTGCGTCGGCTGCCCCTGCTGGGGCTCGTCCTGCGGGGCCTTCGCGGGGGCCTGCTGGGTCGGTGCGGACGAGCCTGCGCTGCGACCCCCGCCTGCCTTGATGGCGGCGATCAGGTCTGCCTTGCGCATGCCGCTGGTGCCCTTGATGCCCAGCGACGCTGCCATCGACTTGAGTTCGGGCAGCAGCTTCTTGTCCAGACCGCCAGTCTGGGTCTGTTCGCTCACTCGTTTCCTTCCAGAGTGGAATGCACATGCTGTGCGGCGTGAGGCAATGGCCTGATGGGGATTCACGACTGCTTCGTGATTGCGGGCAACCCGGCAAAGAGCGGGGTCCACTCCTGCTGGGCAACCCCCGTGCGGGGCTGCAGCAAGGATGAAGTGGTGCGCGCATTCGTTCGCGGCGTGCAGCCTGGGGTCACGATGCCGAAGCCAATTTCCCCGGGGCGAACCCTGACACCTCAATACGGTGGTGCCATTGCGTCTGGCGCAAGCCTAGCAGCCAGATCGCGTGAGCGTGAATCAGGGTGGACGAGCGTGTCGCCGGAACAAACACGCACCACGGCGACCTCACCAGGCCCGCAAGCCCCTGCCCACCGCCAGCTCGTGCATCTCGAACCCGGCCCGGTCCACGGCATCGGCCGCCGCCAACTGCTCGGTCGTGCCCAGCGCCAGCACCGTCGGGCCTGCTCCCGAGACCACGGCCGCCACACCGGCCCCACGCAGCCGGTGCAGCAGGTCGAGCGTGCGTGGCATCAGGGCCCCGCGCTGGTTCTGGTGCAGCCAGTCAAACGTCGCCTCGTGCAACAGGTCGGGGTCCCCGGCCAGCGCATGCACCAGCAGCGCCGCGCGGCTCGCCTGGGCGATCACCTGCGGGCGCGGCAGCGCGTCCGGCAGCACCTGCCGTGCCTGGGCGGTGGGCAACTCGAACTGCGGGATGAACACCCGGGCCCGAATGCCCGGGTCGAGGCGCAGGTGCGCGACGCCTGTCACCGTGCCCAGCTCGCTCTGGTCCGTCGCGCCGGAACGGGTCCAGGCCAGCACTGCCCCGCCGTAGACCGCGGCGGCCGCATTGTCGGGGTGGCCCTCGTCGTCTGAGGCCAGGTCGCAGATCGCCGCCAGGTCGAAATCCTGCCCGGGGTGGGCCAGCTGCCAGGCCAGTCCATAGCCGGCCGCGATCGCCGCAGCCGACGAACCCATGCCCCGCGAATGCGGAATGCGGTTGTGGCAGCGCAGCGTGAAGGCCATGCCGGGGTCCGGGTGCCCGAAGGCGGCCAGCCCGCGCCGGATCGTCGAGACCACCAGGTGGCGCTCGTCCTGGGCCACCCGCTCGGCACCCTCGCCCTCGACCTCGACCACCAGCGTCGGCCCGGGCGTCAGCGTGACTTCGTCATACCAGTCGAGCGCCAGCCCCATGGCGTCGAACCCGGGGCCAAGGTTGGCCGATGTGGCCGCCACCCTGACCCCGATCGGCATCGGGCCGTCCTCGCTCACTTCACGCCCTCGACGCGCAACAACCGCACGCGGCCCCGCAGGAACGGCGAACCCTCGAGCTCTTTGACGCAGTCACGGATGACATGCTCGCGGGTGCGGTGGGTCATGATCGCCAGCGTCGCGCTGGGCACGTCACGCCCCGGGTCGCCCTCGTCGCCGGGGATCTGCGAGACCGTGTGCAGCGACACCCCGTGCGAGCCGAACACGCTCGCGGCCTGGGCCAGCACACCCGGACGGTCGGCCACCTCGAAGCTCAGGTAGTACGAGCACTCGGTGTCACCCATCGTCGCCACGACGCGGTCGGTGTAACTGGTCGGTGCCGGCCCGGCCACACCGCGCACCCGGTTGCGGGCCACAGTGACCAGGTCGCCCATGACCGCCGAGGCGGTGGGCTCGCCACCAGCACCAGGACCCATGAACATCAGTCGTCCGGCGGCGCGCGACTCGACGAAGATCGCGTTGTAGGCACCACCCACCGACGCCAGCGGGTGCGACTGGGGCAGGATCACGGGGTGTACGCGCACGCTGATCTGGTCGTCCTCAGCCAGCTGGGCGACTGCCAACAGCTTGAGGACGAACCCGAGCCTGCCCACCGCCGTCACATCGGCGGCCGTGAGCTGGCTGATGCCCTCGCAATAGACCTGGTCGAAGTGCACGCTCGTGTGGAACGCCAACGTGGCCAGGATGGCGGCCTTGGCGGCGGCGTCGTAGCCCTCGACATCGGCGGTGGGGTCGGCCTCGGCATAGCCCAGCCGCTGGGCCTCGGCCAGCGCGTCGGCATAGTCGGCGCCGTGCGAGGTCATCTGGTCGAGGATGTAATTGGTCGTGCCGTTGACGATGCCAATCACCAGGGTGATCTCGTCACCCACCAGTGATTCCCGCAGTGGCCGGATGATCGGGATCGCTCCCGCGACGGCGGCTTCGTAGTACAGGTCGGCGCCGTGTTCGTGCGCGATGGTGGTCAGCTCGGCGCCGTGGGCGGCCAGCAGCGCCTTGTTGGCGGTGACCACACTCGTTCCGCGGCCCAGCGCCTCGGCGACCAGCTCACGGGTGCCCTCGACGCCACCCATCACCTCGATGATGATGTCGAGGTCGGTGCGCTCGACGAGCGCCTGCGAGTCGGTGGTGAACAGCGACTTGTCGATGCCGGGACGCGCCTTGTGCGCATTGACCACGGCGATGCTGACCAGGTTCAGGTGTGCACCGGTGCGTGCGGCCAGGTCATCGGCCTGGCCCAGGATCAGCCGGGCCACCTGCGACCCGACGGTGCCACAGCCGAGCATGGCGACGTTCAGCGTGCGGGTGGGTGCGGGGATGGTCATCTCAGTCCTCAGCTCACGTCGAGTGCCAGCAGGTCATCAAGTGTCTCGCGCCGCAGCAGCGTGCTCGTCGCGCCGTCACGCACCGAGACCACAGCGGGCTTGGTGGCGTGGTTGTAGTTGCTGGCCAGGCTGCGCGAATAGGCGCCCATGGCGGGCACGGCAATGACGTCGCCGGGGGCGATGTCAACCGGCAGGAACACGTCGTGCACCAGGATGTCGCCCGACTCACAGTGCTTGCCGACCACCCGGCACAGCACCGTCGGCTCGGCAGTGGTGCGGTTGGCGACCACGGCCGAGTACTGCGCTGCGTACAGCGCCGGGCGGATGTTGTCGCTCATGCCGCCGTCGACCGAGACATAGATGCGCTGGGCGCCACCGTCGAGGTCGACCGGCTTCACCGTGCCCACCGTGTACAGGGCCAGGGTGCTCGGGCCGACGATGGCGCGGCCGGGCTCGATCGACATGCGGGGCACGTCCATCTGGTAGGCGCGGGCCTCGTGCTCGACGATGTCGCGCAGGTTGGTGGCCAGCGCATCGGGGGTGGCCGGTGAGTCGGCCTCGGTGTAGCGGATGCCGAAACCACCGCCCAGGTCTAGTTCGGCCAGCGCCACCCCGGTCGCGTCGGTGAACTGGTGCAGCAGCTTCATCGTGCGCCGTGCCGCCACCTCGAAGCCGTCGGTCGCGAAGATCTGCGACCCGATGTGGGAATGGATGCCGAGCAGTTCGAGGTGCGGGCTGACATGGCAGCGCACCATGGCCACCATCGCCTGGCCGTTGCTGATCGAGAACCCGAACTTCTGGTCCTCGTGCGCGGTCGCGATGTATTCGTGGGTATGGGCCTCGACGCCGGCGGTGACGCGGACGAGCACCCGCGCCCGCACCTCATGACGTCGGCAGATCTCTTCGAGCCGCTCGATCTCTTGCAACGAGTCGACGATGATGCGGCCCACCCCGTTGCCCACCGAGAGTTCAAGCTCTTCGACGGACTTGTTGTTGCCGTGGTGACCGATGCGGCGGGGCTCAACCCCGGCCTCGAGCGCGACCCGCAGCTCGCCCAGGCTGCACACGTCAACACCCAGGCCTTCTTCGGCGACCCAGCGCCCGACGGCGCGGCAGATGAATGCCTTGGCGGCGTAGTACACGTCCCAGCCCGCGAAGGCATCCGCGAACGCGCGTGCCCTTGTGCGCAGGTCGCGCTCGTCCACGACGTACAGCGGCGAGCCGTGCTGGGCGATCAGGTCATCAGCGCGCAGCCCACCGACAGTGAGCACGCCGTCGTGGTCGCGCCGCACCGTCTCGCTCCACAACGCGGGGTCGAGAGCGTTGATGTCGGCGGGCCGCTGCAGCCACTGGGGGCCGGGTGAGGACACGTCAGCGTGGATGGCACCGGCAACGTGGGTGTGGGTCATTGATCACCTTGGTCGGGTTGGTCTGGGTACTTGAGTCTGTGGGCGGGTCCGGGGGGACGAACGACGCAGTCACCGATTCTTCCACGTTTCCCGCACGCCCCGCCCAGCCGCCGCTGGGCGGCCCTCAGGCAGTCGTGGTCCCTCAGGAAGTCGTGGCGCTGATCGTCACCTGCTTGACCCCACGCAGCACCAGTGCGCGGGCATCCTTCACGGGCGCACCGTCAGCCGTGACCGTGAGCCCGGAACAGGCCGCGCCGAGGCACTGGTCGGTGAACCGCACGCCCCACACGGTGAAGAACTGCCCGAGGGTGACCTCGCGGTTGCCCCGCCCCTCGAGCCAGACCTGCCCCGACGTGTCGTGGGTGTGCACGGGTGCCTGCAGGGCGCGTGGACGATCCACGCCGATGTGACGCGCCACCTCGACGGCCTGGCCGTCGATGGTGATGCTGAGCTGCACGATCCACGGGTCGCTGCGGTCGTCGAGCGGCAACTGCGGAAGACCTGCCCTGTCGAGGTAGCTGACCCCGTCACGCGGCGCTGCCCACGGTGGGGCACCGTCGCGGATCACGGCCGGTTCGGGCGCCGCCTGCTTGACACACCCGGTCAGGGCAAGCAGCACGGACAGCAGCACCAGGAACGCACGATTCGGTCGCAACACGCCGCCAGACTATCGACGGACCGCCTGCGTCCATGAGCGTCGTCCAGTGCTGCTAGCATTGCCTAGGCCCAGACGCCGGGCCCCCGTAGCTCAGGGGATAGAGCACCGCCCTCCGGAGGCGGGAGCGCAGGTTCGAATCCTGCCGGGGGCGCCACAGCACTGAACAGCACCGCACTGAACTGCACCGCACTGAACGGGACGGGAGGCTCGCAGTGACCACTGACGAGCCGGGCCGCCTGCTCAGACTGCGCTACCGCATCACCAACTTCCCCGGCACCGACTGGGCCCAGGACGGGCGCAACCTGCTCAAGGTCTGGGTGGGGGCGCGCGTGCTCGTCTTCGCCGTCTGGCTCATCATCGCCCCGTCCACCCAGGGCGATGTTGTCTATTACTGGTCAAAGATCGACCAGTTGGCGACGCTGGGCCCCGAACAGACGCTCGTCGAGTACCCCACACCGGTCATCTGGCTGCTCTACCTGCCCTACCTGCTGGGCCTTGGCACCAAGGTGGGTTATGTCGTCGCGTTCGTCGCCTGCATGCTCGCGTTGGACGCCGGTTTCTCGTACAGCATGTGGCGCAACGGCGGCCGCCTGCGCGCGCATGCGCTGCTGTTCTGGACGGCCTTCCTCGCGCTGGTCGGGCCCACCGCCTACCTGCGCTTCGACCTGATCCCGGCGGTGCTGTCGGGCTGGGCGCTGGTGTCGCTGACCAAGAACAGGCACTGGTTGGCCGGCATGTTGATCGGTGCGGGCGCCGCCACGAAGCTCTGGCCGGCCCTGATGTGGCCGGCGCTGTGCCGCGACCGCAGGAGTGCGGTGCGGGCCACCATCGGGGTGTTCGGCTTCGGCGGGCTGCTGGCGCTGGTCTCGCTGCTGTGGGCCGGCTGGGACCGGCTGCTCTCGCCCCTGACCTGGCAGTCGGGCCGTGCGCTGCAGGTCGAGTCGGTCTGGGCCACCCCGCTGATGCTGGCCCGCATCGTCGCCAAGGACGAGTACTGGGTCGGCATCTCGACATTCCAGGCCTTCGAGGTCTGGGGCCCGGGCGACGGGTTCATGCTGGCGCTGGCGTCGGCCTCGTCCATCATCGGCTACGTCGGCGCCGTGGTGCTGTACGTGCTGTGGTGGCGCCGTCCCCAGCACCGCCTGGTCGAATCGGCCGCGCTGATGCTGCTGGTCGTGCTCATCATCATCGTCACCAACAAGACATTCTCGCCGCAGTACATCATGTGGCTCGGTGGGCCGCTGGCCGCCGGGTTCGCGGTCGTCTCGTTCGACCAGACCGGTGCGGAACGCGAGCGGATCCATGCCCGTGACCAGCGCCGGCTCAGCCGCATGGGCTGGGTGGTGCTGGTGCTGACCGCGTTGACCCAGATCGTCTACCCCATCGGCTACGGACCGCTGGTGCAGGGCAGTCTGGGCATGTCGGTCGTGACGCTGGTGCTGGCGGCCCGCAACATCGGCATCGTGCTGCTGCTGGCCTGGACGCTTCGCTGGATCTGGCATTTCGTACGACCCCAGCGGCAACCAGCCACCCGGCCCACCGCGCACCGCGAGAGCGTGCCGTCGTGAGCGCTGCGGCCGGGCGGCATGCGAGCGGCCCCGAGCCGACGTTCCCCGCCCCCGACCCGGATGCAGGGCAGCGGGCGGCGTCCTGGTGGCGCACGGCCACCAGCTGGTGGACCGGTGATGGGCACGGCCACCAGCCCCCGGTGTGGTGGCGCCACGTGCGCCGTGCGTTGGGGGCGGCGTGGGTCTGGATCCTGCTGTTCCTGCTGAGCCGCGCGTGGGTGCTGCGCGAGTGGTACGACAAGTACCAGTTCATCCGCAGTGACGTGAACTACTACCTGTGGTGGCTCAACCACGACGTCGGCATCACCGAACGGCTGGTCGAATACCCGCTGCCGGTGGTGTGGCTGCTCGACTCGCTGCGTGTGTTCGGCAATGACCAGAACACCTACCAACTCGCGTTCGGCCTGGCGATGGCAGCCCTGGACGCCGCCTTCTGCGTGCTGCTGTGGCGGCGCGGCACACTGCGGGCGCTGCTGTTCTGGAATGCCTTCGTCACGTTCTTCGGGGCGCTCATCTGGTTCCGCTACGACATGGCGCCCGCGTTCGTCGTCGGCGTCGCGGCGCTGCTGGTCACCCGCCACCCCCGGGTGAGCGGGGCGCTGGTCGCGCTGGGCGCGGGCCTGAAGCTGTGGCCCGCCATGCTCATCGCCCCGCTCATGGGCCGGTCGCGCGCCGCCGTGCTGCGCACGGTGTGGTTTGCCGTCACGGGTGCGGCACTGGCGGGGCTGGCGTTCCTGCACGGCGGCTGGCAACGACTCATCTCGCCGCTGACATGGCAGTCCGACCGCGGCCTGCAGGTCGAGTCGGTGCCGGCCACCTGGCTGATGTGGCAGCGCTCGCGCGACCCCCGGGGCTGGACGGTTGAGATGAGCAAGTACAACGCCTTCGAGATCTTCGGCCCCGGCACCGATGCGTGGATGCGCTTCTCGGATGTCGTCATGGCGCTGGCCGTGCTGTCTGCTGCATGCATGGTCGTGGTGGTGTTCGTCCGCAAGCAGTTGCCTGCCGACCTGTTGGCCCTGGCGATGACGAGCATCGTGTTGTTCATGCTGGTGGCCAACAAGACCCTGTCGCCCCAGTACCTGCTGTGGCTGGGCACCCCTGTGGCTGCGCTGCTCGCGCTGGCACACACGCACACCATGCGGGCGCGGGCACACCTGTTGGCCGCCCTGACCCTGTTCGCGGCCTTCCTGACCCAACAGGTCTACCCCGTCTTCTATGGCCAGATCATCGGCGCCATCCCCACGGTGAAACACACGGGAGTGCTCGTGGCCCGCAATGCCCTGCTGCTGGTGATGGCCGTCATCGCCACGGTCTGGACGTGGGCGGACCTGACTGCCGAGCGGGCTGCTGGGCGCCACGACACCCCGGACGAGGTGGCGGACGACGACCTGTCCGACGAACTGTTCGAGGTTGGCTTCGATGCCGCGGCCCTGAAGCAGATCGACAGGCTCGACGAGCCCGCGCGTCCGGGACGTCGCGGCGACTGAAACACCAGGAAAAACACGCGTCCAGACACGGGTTGTTGGTTGGGACGATTCCGACCCAACAGATAGAGTCGTTCGCGGCGGGCATTGGCGCCCGGACGACTCGAGATCGCGGAAGAAGGCTAACGGTGGCCTCGGCCACCAGGTAACGACATGTCGCAGACAGATCCCTCTCTTGATTACGGTGCGAACGACTGGCTCATCGACGAGATGCGTGACCAGTTCTTGAAGGACCCGCAGTCAGTGGATGCGAGTTGGCGCGAGTTCTTCGCCGCCGAGGGGTCTGCCCCCGCCTCGCCGACCCCGCCCCCTGCCGTCGAAGCGCCCGCGCAGCCCGCCGCGATCCCTGCCGAGCATGCCCGACCCGCCCAACCTGCGGCCCAGGCGCCGGCCCCAGCGCCAGCCCAGCCCGCCACGACGACGACCGCTCCCCCGGCGCCGGTGACCCCCGCGAAGGCCACCCCCATGGCCCAGTCGTCCCACTCGGCCAGCACGGCCCCGATCGGTGCCGACCGCCCCGACCCCAGCCGTCGTCCTGCCTCGACCTCGACGGGCCCGGTCAAGAAGCCCATGAAGGGTGCGCCGATGCGCACCGCCAAGAACATGGACGCCTCGCTGACCATGCCGACCGCGACGTCGGTGCGCAACGTGCCGATGAAGCTCGTGATCGACCAGCGCGGCCTGATCAATGACTTCCTGAAGCGGTCCAAGGGTGGCAAGGTCAGCTTCACCCACATCCTCGGCTATGCCATGGTCCAGGCGCTCAAGGCGATCCCGGACATGAACAACTCCTATGAAGAGGTCGACGGCAAGCCGACGCTGGTCGTCAACGACCAGATCAACCTGGGCCTGGCCATCGACGTCCCGAAGCCCGACGGCACCCGCCAGCTGCTGGTGCCCGCCATCAAGGATGCAGGCTCGCTCGACTTCGCCCAGTTCTGGGCCGCCTACGAAGACATCGTGCGCAAGGCGCGCAACAACAAGCTGACGGTGGACGACTTCGCCGGCACCACTGCCTCGCTGACAAACCCCGGCGGCCTCGGCACCAGCCACTCGGTGCCCCGACTCATGAACGGCCAGGGCGTCATCCTGGGCATGGGCTCGATCGACTACCCGCCCGAGTTCATGGGCAACTCGGTGAGCCGGCTGAACGAGATGGGCGTCTCGAAGATCACGACGATGACCTCGACCTATGACCACCGCATCATCCAGGGCGCGGCCAGCGGTGAGTTCCTCAAGACCATCGCCGACCTGCTGCTCGGCGCCAATGGCTTCTACGACGACATGTTCACCAGCCTGCGCATTCCCTATGCACCGCTGCGCTGGGCCAACGACATCTCGGGCCACCGCACCAACCAGGTGCCGAAGGCCGCCCGCGTCGTCGAGCTGATCCAGGCCTACCGCCAGATTGGCCACCTCGCCGCCGACATCGACCCGCTCGAGTACAAGGCCCGCACCCACACCGACCTCGAACTCGACACCCACGGCCTGACCATCTGGGACCTCGACCGGGAATTCGCCGTGGGCCACTTCGGCGGCCAGCGCCGTGCCTACCTGACCCTGCGCGAGATCCTCGACATCCTGCGCAGCTCGTACTGCCACACCCTGGGCATCGAGTACATGCACATCGCCGACCTGACCGAACGCGAGTGGTTCCAGGAGCGCTTCGAGAAGACCCACACCTCGCTGCCCCGCGAAGAGCACCTGCGCATCCTCGACAAGCTCAACGAGGCCGAGATCTTCGAGACCTTCCTGCAGACCAAGTTCGTCGGCCAGAAGCGGTTCTCGCTCGAGGGTGGTGAATCGGTGATCGTGGCCCTCGACGAGGTCTGCGAGCGCGCCGCCGAAGAGGGTCTGGCCGAAGTCACGATCGGCATGCCGCACCGCGGCCGCCTGAACGTGCTCGCCAACATCGTGGGCAAGAACTACGGCCAGATCTTCCGCGAGTTCGAGGGCAACATCGACCCCCGCAACTCCCAGGGCACGGGCGACGTCAAGTACCACCTGGGTGCCGAGGGCACGTTCGTGGCCCCGTCCGGCGCCACCGTGAAGGCATCGGTCGCCGCGAACCCGTCCCACCTCGAGGCCGTCAACCCGGTGCTCGAGGGCATCACCCGGGCCAAGCAGGACGTGCTCGGTGGCGGTTTCGGCGTGCTGCCGATCCTGCTGCACGGCGATGCATCGTTCTCGGGCCAGGGCGTCGTCTACGAGACCCTGCAGATGAGCCAGCTGCGTGGCTACACCACGGGCGGCACGATCCACATCGTCGTGAACAACCAGGTGGGCTTCACCACCTCACCGCAGGAATCGCGCTCGTCCACGTACTGCACCGACGTCGCCAAGACCATCCAGGCACCGATCCTGCACGTGAACGGCGACGACCCCGACGCCTGCGTGATGGCTGCCCGACTGGCGTTCCAGTACCGCGAGCGGTTCCACAAGGACGTCGTCATCGACCTGGTCTGCTACCGCCGCCGCGGTCACAACGAGGGCGACGACCCCAGCTTCACCCAGCCGAAGATGTATGACCTGATCGAGCAGAAGCGGTCGACCCGCAAGCTGTACACCGAATCGCTGATCGGCCGTGGCGACATCTCGATCGACGACGCCGAGCAGGTGCTCGACCGGTTCCGCAGCCGCCTCGAAGAGGTGTTCAAGGAAGCCCGGGCCACCCCGGTCGTCGACGACGAGTACCGCAAGGTGCCCGTCTACCCGATCAAGTCGAGCAGCACCGGCGGCACTGCCATCACACCCGCGATGATGCAGTCGGTCGCCAACGCCCACACGTCGTTCCCCGACGACTTCACGGTGCACCCGAAGGTGTTGCCGCAGCTCGAGCGCCGCGCCAAGCAGATCATGGAGGGGCCCATCGACTGGGCGACCGCCGAGATCCTGGCGTTCGGTTCGTTGGTGCTCGAGGGACGACCCGTGCGCCTGACGGGTCAGGACTCGCGCCGCGGCACGTTCACCCAGCGTTTCGCCGGTGTCGTCGACCGCGTCACCAACGAGGAATACCTGCCGCTGCGCCACATGAGCGACGACCAGGCCAGCTTCGAGGTCTATGACTCGCTGCTCAGCGAGTACGCCGTCATGGGCTTCGAGTACGGCTACTCTGTGGCCCGTCCCGACGCCCTGGTGGCGTGGGAAGCCCAGTTCGGTGACTTCGCCAACGGCGCCCAGACGATCATCGATGAGTTCATCGCCTCGGGCAATGCCAAGTGGACGCAGAAGTCGGGCGTCGTGATGCTGCTGCCGCACGGCTACGAGGGTCAGGGGCCCGACCACAGCTCGGCGCGCATTGAACGCTGGCTGCAGCTGTGCAGCGAGAACGCCCTGGCGGTGTGCCAGCCGTCGACCGCGGCCAGCCACTTCCACCTGCTGCGCCAGCACGCGTACGTCAATTGGCACCGCCCCGTGATGATCGCCACCCCGAAGTCGATGCTGCGCAGCAAGCCGGCCGCGTCGCAGCCCGAGCAGTTCACCAGCGGCAAGTGGGAACCAGCGCTCGACGACCCGTCGATCGTCGACCCGTCGCAGGTGCAGCGCATTGTGCTGTGCTCGGGCAAGGTGCGCTGGGACCTGGTCGCCGAACGTGAGAAGCGCGGCCTGGAGGGCAAGGTCGCCATCATCTCGCTGGAGCGGCTCTACCCGCTGCCCGACGAGGCGCTGACGGCGATCCTGGCGCGTTACGCCCACGTCACCGACGTCAAGTTCGTGCAGGACGAGCCTGAGAACCAGGGATCGTGGCACTTCATGAAGATCCACCTGGCCGACGCCCTGAAGGCGCGGGGCGCCGCCGTGGACGTCTCGGGCATGCAGGTGGTCGCGCGTCCGTACGCGTCGGCACCGTCGGTGGGCACCATGAAGCAGCACAAGGCGCAGGAGGCCGAACTCATGAGCCGTGCCTTCGAGGGCCTCTGATGTACTTCACCGACCGGGGCCTTGAAGAACTCGAGGCACGCAGGGGCGATGAAGAGGTGACGTTCGCCTGGCTCGCCGAGCAGATGCGCACCTTCGTCGACCTCAACCCCGAGTTCGAGAACCCAGTGGAACGCCTGGCCACGTGGCTGGCCAGGCTGGATGACGAGGACGACGAATGAACCAGTCCCCCGCCGCCGTGGCAGAGCACGGTGCACGCCGCGACGCCGTGACCGCTGCGTACACGCAGCGGTGGGGGGCCGGGCCCGCCGGCGTCTGGGACGCACCGGGCCGGGTGAACCTGATTGGTGAGCACACCGACTACAACGACGGTTTCGTGATGCCCTTCGCGTTGACCCGCTCGGCCATGGTCGCCGCCGCACGCCGCGATGACGGCCGCATCGTGGTGACCTCGCTCGACCTGGACGAGACCGTCGAGACCTCGGTCGACGACCTGGTGCCGTTCGATGCCCCCGGTGCCGCGGCCCGGGTGTGGGCCGACTACCTGACCGGCTGTGTCTGGGCACTGCGCGAGGCGGGTCACCAGGTCGGTGGGGTCAACCTGGTGCTGGAATGCAGCGTGCCGATCGGCGCGGGCCTCTCGAGCTCGGCGGCGCTGGAATGCGCCACCGTCGCTGCCCTGGTCGACTTGTACGGGCTCGACATCGACCCCATGGAACGTGCCGTGCTCGCCCGCCGCTGCGAGAACGCCTATGTCGGCGCACCCACCGGCCTGCTCGACCAGGCCGCCTCGACGCTGTGCACCCTGGGTCACACACTGTTCATGGACTGCCGCTCACTCGAGACCCAGCAGGTCCCGATGGATTTCGCCAGCGTCGGCCTCGAGATGCTGGTGCTGGACACCATGACCCCGCACAGCCACGTCGACGGTGAATACTCCTCGCGCCGCGCCACCTGCGAGAAGGCCGCAGGCCTGCTGGGCGTGCCGGCGCTGCGCGACGTGGACGACCTGGCCGCCGCACTCGCCACGCTGGCACCCCACGGCGACGAACTGGTGAAGCGCACCCGCCACGTCGTCACCGAGAACCATCGCGTGCTCGAGGCCATCGACCTGGCCCGCGCCGGACGCGTCGCCGACCTGGGGCCACTGCTCGATGCTTCGCATGCCTCGATGCGTGACGACTTCGAGATCACGGTGCCGACGGTCGACCTGGCCGTCGAGACCGCCCGCGCCCACGGCGCGCTGGGCGCGCGCATGACCGGCGGTGGCTTCGGCGGTTGCATCATCGCGCTGGTGCCCGAGGGCACGGCCGACCGGGTCGGGCAGGCGATCGCCAAGGCCTTCGCGGGAGCCGGTTTCGGGGCGCCGAAGTGGTTCAGCGCGGTGCCCTCGGCGGGCGCACGCCGGATCGCCTGAGTTACTTCGGTTGGGGCCCGCGGCCGAACTCGGCGCGGGTCGAGGGCCACAGCAACGCGACGATCGACGCCACCACCGGGATGAGCCCGAACCAGAGCCACAGCGCCTTGCTGCCGTTGGCCGTCGAGGCGATCACCATGGCATGCAGCACGTTGGCGCCCATCATGGGGCCAAAGGCCAGCGGGTGCTTCTTCCACCCCAGCCATGCGATGCCGGCGACCGCCACGCCATAGACCAGCAGTGCCGCGCCGACGCCGACCGAGAACCTGCCGTGCCCCTGGGCCATCACCGAAACACCCAGCGCCACCAGCACCAGGGCCTGCAGCGCCACGAGTGTGACACCAATCACAAGCGGCGTGGGTCTGGCTGCGCGTTCTACTGACAACTCTTGGGGCACGCGACTACTGTAGTCGTGAACCGGCGGCAGGTTAGCAGCCACCGAGTTCACGGATTGCCCCAAACCCTTGAAATGCTTCGCGTGGTGGCCATAGAATGGATCGGCTCACCGGGGATCACAACTCGATCGTGTGGGCAATCCACCGACTGGCCTGTCAAGGCTGGTCGTTTTCTATGCGTGTCTTCGACCGAGATTGGAGCTTGAGGCCATGGACTGGCGCCACCGGGCTGCCTGCCTGACGGAAGATCCGGAGCTGTTCTTCCCGATCGGCAACACGGGTCCTGCCCTGCTTCAGATCGAGGAGGCGAAAAAGGTCTGCATGCGCTGCGAAGTGCGCGAGCAATGCCTTGCCTGGGCCCTCGAAGCCGGCCAGGACCATGGGGTCTGGGGCGGTCTGAGCGAGGACGAGCGCCGCGCCATGAAGCGCCGTCAGGCGCGCAGTCGCCTGCGCAACTCCTGAGGACGGCTCACTCGTCCGGGTGACCGATCGGCAGCCTGATCACCGCACGTGCCCCCGGGGCACCGTCGGGGTTGTTCCTCAGGTCGAACGTGCCACCCAGGTCGCTCATCAGGGTACGGACGATCGAGAGCCCGAGACTCTTCGAGCCCTCGACGACCGTCGGGTCGGTGATGCCCTTGCCCTCATCGATGACCGCCACCTCGAGCCAGCCGTCACCGCGGGTGGGTCGCACCGTGATCGTCCCCGAACCCGTGACGCCCAAGCCATGCTCGACCGCGTTCTGGCACAGTTCGGTCATCACGACCGACAGCGACGTGGCCGAACCCGCCGGCACCATGCCGAAGCTGCCGTCGCGGCGCGCCCGCACGTTGTCGGTCGCCGCCGCCAGGTCGCCGACCATCTGCAGCACCCGGTCGGCGACGTCGTCGAAGGGCACGTCCTCGTCGAACGTGCGGGACAGGGTCTCGTGCACCACGGCGATGGCCTGCACGCGTCCCATGGCATCGCTGAGCGCCCGCTTGGCCTCGGGTGACTCGATGCGGCGGGACTGCAGTCGCAGCAGCGCGGCCACCGTCTGCAGGTTGTTCTTGACCCGGTGGTGGATCTCGCGAATCGTCGCGTCCTTGGTCACCAGCGCCCGGTCGCGGTGGCGCAGTTCGGTGGTGTCGCGGCACAGCACCAGCGTGCCCACGTGGCCCTCGAGGCCCATCAACGGCACCACCCGCACGCGCAGGCTCGCCTCGTCGGTCTCGATGTCGAACTCGCGCACCTCGCGTCCGGTGATGTCGCGCACGATCGTCTGCCCGATCTGGGACGAGCGGTTAACCAGGTCGCGGGTTACCTCACGCAGGTCTTCACCCTCGAGGTCGCCGGCCCAGCCCAATCGCCGGAACGCCGAGACCGCGTTCGGGGTGGCATAGCTGATCACACCGGCCGGGGACAGCAGCACCATGCCGTTGCCCACCTGCGGGCTCAGCGACGGGTCAGACGTCGGGTGCACGGGATAGGTCGCCCGCCACGCCATCACCGACAGCGCATCGGCGGTCTCGAGATAGGCGTCCTCGAGCGCACCGGGCGCCCGCACACCCATCCGGTTGGTGTGCCGTTCGACCACGGCGATCACCCGACCGCGCCGCAGGATCGGGATGGCCCACACGTCAACGGGGATGCCTGCCCGCAGCTGGTTGTCGCTGGTCTCGCAGATCGACTCACTCAGGTAGGCCTCGGTGACCAGGTGCTCGGGCTCGTAGTGGATCATCTCGCCCACCACGTGGTCCTCGAGTGCGGTCGGCCCGGTCGAGGGTCGGGTCTGTGCCGCGGCCCAGAAGATGGAATCGTCCGCGTCGGGCACCCACAGGATCAGGTCTGAGAACGACGTGTCGGCAAGCATCTGCCATTCGTGGACGAAGTCGCGCAACCACTGCTGGTCCGAGGGGTCGAGGGTGGTCTTGTCGAGCATCGTCTGGGACAACAAGGACATGCGCGGATCCTATCCCCCAGCACCCGGTTGGGGATTGCAGTGGGTTTCTGGCAGAATTGGCAGCCGTGCCGAGACACGGCACCACTCAATCCCCCGGGAGGACGACGATGGGCAAGACCGGACGCAAGCGCCGCGCACGTCGCAAGAAGGGTGCGAACCACGGCAAGCGTCCCAACGCCTGAGCCGTCGCACCACACAGCAATGGCCCCGTCCCCGTCGTGGGGGTGGGGCCATTCTCATGCGCAGCGCGGGTCGGGCGGGTTCAATCCTGGGCGGGTGGCTCCTGCAGCGACGTGGTCACGACGGTGGTGGTGACGTGCATCTTCATGACGCGTGCGCGCAACCCGTCCGGGCAGGCTGACGTCGGCATCGCACGCCGGATCAGTGTGGTGATGGCGGTCTCGACGTCATAGGTGTCCAGGCAGGATTCACAGGCCTGCAGGTGCTCACGGATCACGTCGGCGGTGTCCTCGTCCAACTCACCGTGCAGGAACTCCTGGATGCGCGAGAGCGCCTCGATACAGGAGTCGTGCGCGTGGGGTTCGTCGCCGCCGTGATGGGAATGGGCCACGTGGAGTGTCATCAGAGGTCACCGTCGTTCTCGTCACCACCGCGGGCTCCCGGGCCGATGCCCATGCTCGCGGCGTAGTCGTGCAGCTGCTCGCGCAACTGCTTGCGTCCTCGGTTGATGCGGCTCATCACGGTGCCGATCGGGGTGCCCATGATCTCGGCGATCTCTTTGTAGGCGAACCCGTCGACGTCGGCGAGGTAGACAGCCTCGCGAAAATCGGGTGAGAGCTTGTTCAACGCGTCGACGACCACCTGGTCAGGCATCGCCTCGAGCGCCTCGGTCTCGGCTGAGCGCAGGCCGGTGGCGGAATGGTCGGCGGCACGGGCGATCTGCCAGTCCTCGACCTCGCCGTCGCCGCCGATCTTCGGCTGGCGCTGGGCCTTGCGGTAGCTGTTGATGTAGGTGTTGGTGAGGATGCGGTAGAGCCACGCCTTGAGGTTCGTGCCGGGGGTGAACTGCGCGAAGCTCGAATACGCCTTCGCATAGGTTTCCTGCAGCAGGTCCTCGGCATCGGCGGGGTTGCGCGTCATCCGCATCGCGGCACCGTAGAGCTGGTCGATGTATGCCATCGCATCCCGCTCGAAGCGCTCGGCGCGCTCGGCGTCGGTTTCGCTGTGGTCGGCCTCGGCCACCTGGTCAGCCGTATCGACGTTCATGAGGAAAGAGCCTAGCGAATCGTCGCGACAGGCGACCCCGGGGGGTGTCAGGCGAGTGGTCATCGTGGGGCTCATGTCGAACTGAACGCCCAAGTGCCCCGCGATTATTCCGTCACACCGGGATGGCGTGAGCGCCCAGGAAGTCGAGCACGTTGGCTGCGAGCCAATCGCGGTGGTCGGCGGCGGTGCGCACCTTCGCGGGCACGCTGAGCGGGTGCCCGGCGCCGGTCACCTCGACCACGGTGATGTGGGTGTTGGACGACGACAGCGCCTTGTTGACCTCGGCTGGTGTGCCGAACGGGTCGCGGTCACCCTGCAGCACCAGCACCGGCACTGTGGGGGCCAGCAGTTCGTCGAGCCGGCTCGATTCGGGTTTGCCCGGTGGGTGCAGCGGGAACGACAGCCCCAGCACCGCCGCCGCCCCGAGTGCGGCGGCGCAGCGGCAGGCCACCCGGGCACCTGCCGAATGCCCGCCGACGACCAGCGGTGCCCCGCCGAGGTGCAGTTGCCGACCCAGGGACCCCGTGACCAGCGCCGGCACTGCAGCCAGCCAGGCCTCGTCCAGCGTCGGCGGCCGGGTCGCGACCTTCTTGCCGGCCACCTTCCACGGCTGTTCGAAGCGGGCGACGGTGATGCCGTGGGCAGGCAGCAGCGCCGCGAGTGCGACCAGGTCGATGCCGTCGACACCCCCGCCGGCGCCGTGGCCGAGCACGACGAGTGCGCGGGGCGAACCCTGCTCGGCGCCAGGTGCGGCGGGCGAGACATGCCAGCGTCCGGTGCCCTGCGGGGTGTCGACCTCGTGCAGGTTGACCTCACCGAGCAGCGTCATGATTCCTCCCCTTCCACGCGTTCGGCCGGCATCGGCTCGACCAGTTCGGGCCCGTCGTTCGACACCGTGCTGACCAGCCGCGAGACGGCATGCGCGGTCATTTCGCCGGCATCGGGCACGTGCACCAGGCCGAGCGCCGCATCGGCGTCGGCCAGCGTTGGGTCGAGCCAGGCATCCCAGTGCTCGGGGCGCACCTGCACCGGCATGCGGTCATGGATGCGTCCGAGGTCGTCGGTGGCAGCAGTCGTGATGATGGCGCACGTGGTGAGCCACGCGAGCGGGTCATCCTTATCGCGCGCAGGGTCGCGCCAGAACTCGTACAACCCGGCCATCACCATCAGCGGGGTGTCGATGCCGGCCGACCCGGCCGGAGCGCCGGAGCCTGTCGGATGGATGTAGAACGGCTGCTTGCGCGCCGACTTCGGGGCGTTCGGCGAGGCGTACCACTCGTAGTAGCCGTCGGCGGGGATCAGGCAGCGCCGCGACGTGAATGCCTTGCGGAAGCTCGGCTTCTCGGCCACCGTCTCGAGGCGCGCGTTGATCAGCTTGGCGCCGCCGGTGGGCGCCTTCGACCACGACGGCACCAGACCCCAGGTCAGTCCGACGAGCTTTCGGATGGTGTCCCGGCTGGTCGTCTGGTCATCGGCCTTGTGGGCACGTTCGACGATGGCCGCGACCTGGTCGGTCGGGGCGATGTTCCAGCGCGGCGCGGTGTACGGCTTCTGGTTCGGTCCGGTGGGGCCGGGTTCGACGACCTCGTCGACCTCGAAGATCTCGACGAGCTGGTCCTGGTGCCGCGACGCCGCGTATCGACCACACATGTGCCCAGCCTACGGGGCGTCCACGCAGTGTGCATTCAGCCCGGCACCACCACATTTGTCTCCGTTCGCGGTAGAAATGACCCATGAGTCTTCTGCGATTTGTCGGACGTGCCATGCTGGCCAGCCACTTCGTCTACGAGGGTGTCAAGGCCGTCACCAACCCCCAGGACCAGCTGGAAGCCGCCGAGCCGGTGGCCCAGAAGGTCGCGCCGCTCGCGCAGCGCGTGGCCCCCGCCCAGTTCGCGCCGTACGTGCCCCAGGAGACGAAGACGCTGGTGCAGCTGTGGGGTGCGGGTCGCATCTTCGGTGGCGCAGCCTTCGCCACCGGCATCGGTCGCCGTCTCGGCGCCGGCGTGCTGCTGGTCACCCAGGTGCCGCACGTGATCGCGCTGGCGCTGGAATTCACCCGGGCCGGTGACGAGCACAAGCGCGCCGCCCAGGCCAAGCTGCTCGCCGCCGTCGCCCTGCTGGGTTCGACGATCCTCGCCGCGCAGGACCACGAGGGCAATCCGTCGCTGGCCTGGCGTGCCGAGAACACCGCCGAGCGGCTCGGCAAGGCCGCCGACAAGAAGGCACAGGCCATCAGCAAGGACGCCGAGAAGCTCTCGAAGCGCGCCAAGAAGGAAATCAAGCAGGCGAAGAAGGCTGCCCGCAAGCAGCTTGATGCTGCATGACCAACTGGTCTGCGCCCTTCATCGGAGCCGGGGATGCGATCGATGCCTCGGTCGTGGTCCCCGGCTCCAAGTCCGAAACGAACCGTGCGCTGCTGCTCGCGGCGTTGGCCGACGGGCCCTCGACGATCACCGGTGGCCTGTCGAGCCGCGATGCCGACCTGATGCGCGCGGCGCTGGCGCAGCTCGGCGTCACGATCATCGACGAGGACGGTGCCTGGCGGGTCACTCCCCCGGCGGTGTTCGCGGTGCCGGATGCGCCGATCGACTGTGGTCTGGCGGGCACCGTGATGCGGTTCGTGCCGCCGCTGGCCGCGCTGAACGGCGGCCGGACGACGTTCACCGGTGATGCCCACGCCTCGGCGCGCCCGATGGGTGGGGTGCTCGACGGCCTCGCCCAGCTGGGGGTGGCCATCGATGCACCGAACATCCCGTTCACCCAGGACGCCTCGGGAGGGCTGAGCGGGCGCCGGGTCGAGATCGACTCGTCGGGCTCGAGCCAGTTCGTCTCGGCGCTGCTCTTGTCGGGGGCGAGGTACCCCGACGGGGTCGAGGTCGTGCATGTGCCGGCCGAGGCCGGCGCCAGTGTGCCCAGCCGCCCGCACATCGACATGACGGTGCAGATGCTGCGTGACCGCGGCGTCGAGGTGAGCACGCCCGACGAGGTCACGTGGCAGGTGGCACCGGGCGCGATCAGGGCTGTCGACCAGCAGGTCGAGCCCGACCTGACCTCGGCGGCGGCCTTTCTGGCAGCCGCGGCACTCACCGGCGGAGTCGTCCGGGTGCCCGGGTGGCCGGTCGAGACGACGCAGGGTGGGGCGGCGATCGCCGACATCCTGCGCCGGGTCGGCGCCGAGGTGTCGTTGGACGACGTGGGCGGCGGGCACGGCACGCTGGTGGTGCGCGGTACTGGCACGGTGCGGGGCATCGGCGCGGTCGACCTGCACGCCAGCAGCGAACTCACCCCGGTGGTCGCTGCGGTGGCGGCGGTCGCCGACGGGCGCACCGTGATCCAGGGCGTCGCGCACATCCGCGGGCATGAGACCGACCGGCTCGCGGCGCTGGTGGCCGAACTGGGGGCAGTGGGTGCGGCGATTCGCGAGACCGCTGATGGGCTCGAGATTGAGGGACGTGGTGCCGGGGTGCTGAAGCCGGCGCTCTTGAAGGCGTATGCCGACCACCGGATGGCGCATGCCGCCGCCGTCGTGGGACTGGTCGTCGACGGCGTCGAGCTCGATGACATCGCGTGCACCACCAAGACCATCGCGGACTTCCCGGGCATGTGGTCAGCACTCGTGACCCGGTCGGGGGCGCACGGGTGAGCCCGAAGGTGCGCGGCCGGGCCGCCGAGGGCCTGCGAGATGACGACACGGACAGTTTCGACCGGCCGCGTCGCCGCACCCGCCCGCGCACCAAGGACCGCCCCGATTTCAGCGAACTGCCGCTGGGCCGGGTGATCACGGTCGACCGGGGGCGTTACCGGTGCTCGGTGGTCGACGCTGAGGGCCAGCCGCTCGACCCGCCCGTCACGGTGCTGGCTGCGAAGGCCAGGGCGCTGGGCCGCAAGGCGGCGATCGTGGGCGATGAGGTGCGGCTCGATGGTGATGTCACCGGCGCCGACGGCACGTTGGCGCGCATCGTCGAGGTGATCCAGCGGCGCACCGTGCTGCGTCGCACCGCCGACGATGATGACCCGTTCGAGCGGCCGATCGTGGCCAATGCCGACCAGATCATGATCGTCACGGCGCTGGCCGACCCGCCGCCGCGCACCGGAATGATCGACCGGATCCTGGTGGCCGCCTATGACGCGGGCATCGAGCCGATCCTGTGCCTGACGAAGGCCGACCTGGCGAGCCCCGATGCGTTGCGGGCGGCCTACGAACCGCTGGATGTGCCGGTGGTGGCGACCGAGCCCGGCTCGGACCTTTCCGGGGTGCGCGACCTGCTCGACGGGCATGTGACGGTGTTCGTGGGGCATTCAGGCGTAGGCAAGTCGACACTGGTGAATGCGCTGATCCCGGGCGCGGGCCGCACCACGGGTGTGGTGAATGACGTGACCGGGCGCGGCAGGCACACGTCGACGTCGGCGATTGCGCTGGAGTTGCCGGTGCGCGGGGCCGACCGGGATGCCACGGGCTGGGTGATCGACACCCCGGGCGTGCGGTCGTTCGGCCTGTCGCATGTGAAGCTCGAGACGATCCTGGCGGCCTTCCCCGACCTGGCGCAGTTCATCCAGGACTGCCCGCGGGGCTGCACGCATGCGAGCGCTGAGCCGGAATGTGGTCTCGATGCGGCGGTGGGGCGTGGTGACCTGCCGGCGGGTCGGTTGGAGTCGTTCCGGCGGATGGAACGGGCCTGGCGGGAGTCGTAGCCCCCGCTCGTCCACGAACTTGCGAAACTGACACCAGTGCCCCGAGTGCGCCCCGAATCGGCCGAACCGGCTGCACTGGCGCCACCAGTGCCACTTGTACATGTTCGGCGAGGTGCCAGCCGCCGGACGAAGCAGGCGCCGGCCCTGCACCAGCCCCCGCTGGTCCACAAGCCTGCAGAACTGACACCCCGTGCATGCCCGTCCCGCCGGAAGCACCAGAGAAACTCGCTCTGGAGCAAGTTATTCGGCCGGACGGGGTCGATCGGGGCGAATAACTCGTCCTGGTGCAAGTTCTCGGGTCCCAGCCGCCGGACGAGGCCCCACGCCCGGGGCCCTGCAACAGCCCCCGCTCGTCCACGAACCTGCAGAACTGACACCACAGCCACGTCCACCACCTGCCCCGGGCCCCGAGCCACTAGGCTCAGCGACATGGGCTCCCCCGACTACACCGATGACCTGCGCCTGGCGCATCTGCTGGCTGACAACGCCGATTCGATCACGATGTCGCGTTTCAAGGCGCGCGACCTGACCGTGTCGACGAAGCCGGACATGACCGAGGTCACCGATGCCGACGTCGCCGTCGAAGAAGCCATCCGGCGCACCCTCGGCAAGGCCCGCCCGCGTGACGCCGTCCATGGCGAAGAAGGCGAGGACACCGGCTGGGGTCCCCGTCGCTGGGTGATCGACCCCATCGACGGCACCCGCAACTTCGTGCGCGGTGTCCCGGTCTGGGCCTCGCTCATCGCGCTCATGGTCGAGGACGAGGTCGTCGCCAGCGTCGTCTCGGCCCCCTCACTCGGCCGGCGCTGGTGGGCCCACAAGGGCGGCGGTGCCCACAGCGGCCCCACCCTGCTGCGCGGCCAGCAGATCCAGGTGTCGAAGGTTGGACGCATCGAGGACGCGTCCATGAGCTACTCGTCGGTCGGCGGCTGGATCGACTCGGGCCGCGGACAGGCCTTCGTGAACCTGCTGCGCGACTGCTGGCGCACCCGCGCCTACGGCGACTTCTGGAGCTACATGCTCGTCGCCGAAGGTGCCGTCGACCTGGCCCTCGAACCCGAGCTGGCGCTGCACGACATGGCAGCGCTCGACGTGATCGTGCGCGAGGCCGGGGGCCGGTTCACGAACGTCGACGGCATCGACGGCGTGAACGGCCCCGGCGCGCTGTGCAGCAACGGACTGCTGCACGCCGAGCTGGTCGAGCGGCTCAGGGCCGAGTAGGGCCTCAGGCCTGGATGACCCGCACCCGCACGGTGCCGGGCACCTCGGCGAGCTCGTGCTCGAAGTTGGTCTCGATGCTGTCCATCGACAGTTTGATGTCGGTGACCGCATAGCCCAGGTTGCCGCGGGTGCCCAGCGTCTGTGACTCGACGTTGGCGCCGTGGTTCGAGAACACCTGGTTGAGCCCCGCCATGACACCGGGGATGTTGCGGTGCAGGTGCACCACCCGGATCGCCCCGGCAGCCGGCGCACCGACCGCCGGCAGGTTCACGCTCATCAGCGTCGAACCCGTCTCGACGTAGTCGACCATCTTGCCTGCGACGAACCGGCCGATGTCCTCCTGCGCCTCTTGCGTCGAGCCACCGACATGCGGGGTCAGGATGACATTGGGCAAGCCCTGCAGTTCGCTGACGAACGGGTCACCTGCCCGCTTGGGCTCCTCGGGGAACACATCGATGGCCGCACCGGCGATGTGGCCCGACTTCAGGTTGGCCACCAGCGCGCTGTGGTCGACGACCATGCCGCGGCACAGGTTCAGGAACAGCGACCGCGGCCGCATCATCGCGAATTCGCGCTCGCCGAAGAAGCCTGCGTTGCCGGGGCGTCCGTCGACGTGCAGCGTGACGGTCTCGCACTCGGCCAGCAGCTCTTCGAGCGAGTTCGCCCGCCGCGCGTTGCCCAGCGCCAGCTTGTCGGCGATGTCATAGAACATCACGCGCATGCCCAACGCCTCGGCGACCACCGACAGCTGCGAACCGATGTTGCCGTAGCCGACGATGCCCAGGGTGCGTCCGCGCACCTCGTGCGAGCCCTTGGCCGACTTGTCCCACACGCCCTCGTGCATCAACCGGTTCTTGTCGGTCAGGTGGCGGGCCAGCACGATGATCTCGGCAATGGTCAGCTCGACGACCGAACGGGTGTTGCTGAACGGGGCGTTGAATGCGACGACGCCGTGGCCGGCGGCCGAACCCAGGTCGATCTGGTTGGTGCCGATGCAGAACGCGCCGACGGCCTTCAGCGACTCTGACCGCGCCTCGAGCACCTTGTCAGTGACGTGGGTCGCCGAGCGGATGCCGAGCAGGTCGATGCCCTCGAGGGCGTCGATCAAGTCGTCCTCGCCCAGCGCACCGGCGCGGGTTTCGACTTCGTAACCGGCTTCGGTCAGCACGCGGACCGCTTCGGGGTGGATGTTTTCGAGCAGGAGTGCCTTCACGAGGGGCGATTCTATTCCTGAATGCCAACCAGGTGCTGGCGAGGGCCAGCGTGTGGTCAGCGTCACACCCCGACCAGCATCACACCGGCAACCGCGGCATCGCCGCCACCAGCTCGGCGGTGTAGGGGTGCTGCGGGTTCTCGAACACCTCGGCGGTGGCGCCGTCCTCGACGATGCGGCCCTTGCGCAGCACGACCACCCGCTCACAGACATGCCTGATGACACCCAGGTCGTGGCTGACCATCAGCAGCGACAGGTCGCGGTCACGCACCAGGTCGGTGAACACGTTCAGGATCTGCGCCCGCACCGACACGTCGAGCGCCGAGACCGGCTCGTCCCCGATCAGCACCGTCGGGTGCGGCGCCAGTGCGCGGGCGATGGCGATGCGCTGGCGCTGCCCGCCCGAGAACTCGTGGGGGTACCGCTCACCCATCGACGCGTCGAGCCCGACCTGCCGCATCACCTCGTCAAACCGTGCGTGCCGGTTCGTGGACGGCTGCCGCGGCCGGTGTGAACGCAGCGGCTCGGTCACCGTGCGGCGCACCGTCATGCGCGGGTCGAGCGAGCTGCGGGGGTCCTGGAACACGACCTGCACGTCGGCACCCAGCCCCGCGCGGCGGTTGACCGGGTCACCGCGAAACCGCACCTCGCCGCCGGTGGGCGCGTCGAGCCCGGTGAGCAGCCTGATCAGGGTGGTCTTGCCCGAGCCGGACTCCCCCACCACCCCCAGCTGCGTGCCCTCGTCGATGTCGAGGGTGATGTCATCGAGCGCCCGGGTCGTCTGCCCGCCCCGGGTGTAGTGGCGGCTGACATTGCGCAGGCTGAACAGGGTGCTCATCGGACGGGCTCCTGGTCGGTGCCGGGCTCGACCGCCTCGAAGTCGTCGAGCACGGGCAGTCGTTCGCCGGGCGCGACGGCGTCCAGGCGGGCGGTGGCAATCAGCCCCTTGGTATAGCCCTGTTGCGGGTGGTGCAGCAGCGCCCCGACGGTGCCCTGCTCGACCAGCCGGCCCCGGCGCATCACCAGCACCCGGTCGGCCATCTGCGACACGATGGCCAGGTCGTGGCTGATGAACAGCGACGCCGCGCCGGTGCGGGTGAGCTGTTCGTCGAGGGTGCGCAAGACCTTGGCCTGCACGGTGACGTCGAGGGCGGTGGTGGGTTCGTCGCAGATGACCAGGTCGGGGGTGTTGATCAGCGCCATCGCCATCAGCACCCGCTGCCGCTGCCCACCCGAGAGCTGGTGTGGGTAGGAATCGGCGATCCGGGCCGGGTCGTCGAGCCCGACCGAGGCCAGGGTCTGTTCGACCCGGCTGCGGGTGTCGTGCTGGCTCAGCTGGTGCAGTCGCAGCGCCTCGGCGACCTGCCGCCCCGCGCGCATGGTCGGGTCGAGGGCGGTCAGCGGTTCCTGGAAGACCATGCTCATCTCGGTCGCGCGCAGCTTCGAGAGGTCACGATCGCGCAGGCCCAGCAGTTCTCTTCCGCGCAGCTTCACCGAGCCGGTGACGTGGGCGTTCTCGGGCAGCAGTCCCATGATCGCGAGCGCCGTGACCGACTTGCCCGAGCCGGATTCGCCGATGATGCCCAGCCGTTGGCCCTCGTCCACGCGGAACGACAGGTCGTGCACGGCCACCGTGCGACGGCGCCCGAATTCGACGTGCAGGCCGGTGACCTCGAGCAGTGGTGCCTGCTGCTGGGGGCTGGTCATGACACCTCCCGCAGCAACGGGTCGAGCCGGTCGCGCAGTCCGTCGCCGAGCAGGTTGAACCCGAGCACCGCCAGCCCGATCGCCAGCGCCGGCCACAATGTCAGCTCAGGTGAGGTGAAGATGCTGCGCTGGGCCTCGCTGAGCATGCGTCCCCACGAGGGGGTCGTCGGCGGTGCCGCCAGGCCCAGGTAGCTGAGCGCCGCCTCGGCCAGGATCGCCATGGCAAAACTCACCGATGCCTGCACCCCCAGCAGCGGCGCCACATTCGGCAGCACATGCTGCACACCGATCGCCGGCCAGCTGATGCCGCTGATGCGTGCGGCGGCGACGTAGTCGCGGGTCATCACCTGCATCGCGCCGGCGCGGGTGATGCGCACGAACACGGGGATGGTCGCGATGCCGATGGCAGTCATCGCCGTCCCCGTGGACGAGCCGAGCGCGGCGGCCAGCAGGATGGCGAGCAGCAGCGCCGGGAAGGCATAGAGCAGGTCGCTGACCCGCAGCGCGAGCCTGGACCACCAGCGGTCGTCCGACATGCCGATCAGCAGGCCCAACGGGATGCCGACCAACCCGGCGATCGCCACGGCGATCACGCCGACGACCAGGGTGGTGCGGGCGCCGGCCATCAGCCGGCTGACGATGTCGATGCCGTACTGGTCGGTGCCCAGCCAGTGGGTGGACGATGGCGGTTGCAGCGCACTGCCGGTGTCGACACGAATGGGGTCGAAGGGGGTCCAGACGAGGGCGACCACGGCGATGACCACCAGCGCGGCGACCAGCACGATGCCGGCCCAGAGCGTGAAGCGCTTCATGCGGCGGCCGCCGGGGTTCGGGTGCTGGGGGCCCGGCGCAGCCGCGGGTCGAGCAGCAGGAAGACCATGTCGACGACCGCGTTGATCACCAGCACGGCCGCGACCAGCAGCATCACGATGCCCTGCACCAGCAGCAGGTCGCGCTGGGTGACCGCCCGCAGCAGCGTCGAGCCCAGGCCCGGCAGCACGAAGACCTGTTCGACGACGATGGCCCCGACCAGCAGCGAGACCAGCATCAGCCCCACGACCGTCACCAGCGACAGGCCGGCGGGGCGCATGCCATGGCGCAGCACGGCCCCGAGCCGGGTCCAGCCGATCGACCGGGCGGTGCGCAGGTAGTCCTCACCGAGCACCTCGACGAACGCCGAGCGCACATAGCGGGTGAGCATCGCCCCCTGGACGAGCGCGAGCGACAGCACCGGCAGCACCAGGCTGCGCGCCCACGCGACCGGGTCGACCACCAGCGGGGTGAAGCCGTTGGCGGGCAGCCAACGCAGGTGCACCGCGAAGACGACCGTGAGCAGCAGCCCGGCCAGGAACGCCGGGACCGCCATGCCGATGTGGCTCAGCGCGTTGACGATGACCCCGTCGGCGTGGCGCCGGCGCATCGCCGACCACAACCCCAGCGGCAGGGCCACCGCGATCGAAACCAGCATGCCGAACCCCACCAGCCAGACGGTCACCCCGAGCGGGCCGTCGATGAGCTGCCAGATGGGTTCGCCGTTCAGCGCCGAGGAGCCCAGGTCGCCGCGCACGAACCCGGCGAGCCAGTCCCCGTAGCGGACGTACCAGGGCCTGTCGAGGCCGAGCTCGGCACGCAGGGCCGCCACCCGTTCGGGCGTCGCGCTCGTCCCGAGGATGGCACCGGCGAGGTCACCGGGCAGCGTCTGCACGGCCAGGAACACCACCAGGGAACTGCCGAGCAGGCTCGCGACGAGTGTCGCCAGCCGGATCAGCACGGCCCTGACGATGGGATTCACGCTCTCGGATTCACGCTCAGGCAGGTCGGGTGGCGACCGTGGTGAGGTCGAAACTCAGCGTCGGCACGTTCTTACTGATGCCGCTGACCGTGTTGCGGGTGACGATCAGGCTGGGCAGCAGGAACAGGAAGTCAGCGGCGGCATCGTCGGCCAGGATCTTGGCGGCCTGGCGCATCTTGTCGTAGGCCTGCTGCTCGGGGGCGGCGTCGGCCTCGGCGATGAGCTTCTGGAAGTCGGCGTTGTTGTAGTGCCAGTAGTACTTCGGGTCGGCCCAGGCCACGATGTCGCGGGCCTCAACGTGCGCCACCAGCGTCATGTCGTAATTGCCGCCCAGGAACACCTCGGTGATCCAGCGCTGGAAGTCGATCTCTTCGACGGTGACGGTGATGCCGACGTCCTTGAGCTGGCTGGTGATCACGGTTGCGGCGCCCGGGCCGTACGGCAGCGTCGGCACCCGCAGCTTCAGGGTGAGCCCGGTGGCGTGGCCGGCCGCGGCGAGCAGTTCGCGGGCCTTGGCCGGGTCGAAGGGATAGGTCTGCGACAGGTCTTCGTACCAGGGGTCGCTGGGCGGCACCATCGAACCGATGAGCTGGCCCTTGCCACCCCACACCGAGTTGACCAGCCCCTGCCGGTCGATGGCGTGGCAGATGGCCTGGCGCACCTGCCGTTTGGCCAGCGCCGCATTGCTGTGGTTGAAGCCCAGCACGACCTCGCCGGTGGTGTAGCCCTCGAGCACCGTGAAGCGATTGGTGTCACTGAACTGGCCCAGCGCCTGCGGCGCGGCGACGTTCGAGATGATGTCGAGGTCGCCTGCCAGCATCGCCGAGTTCATGGCGTTGGGGTCGGTGAAGTAGCGGAAGGTCACCGTGTCGATGCGCAGCGGCGTGCCCCAGTAGCGCTCGTTGCGCTTCAGCGTGATGGACGTGCCACGCTGGTGGTTCTCGAAGGTGAACGGGCCCGACCCCATGGGGGTGGTGCCCATGGTCTGGTAGCCCGCCGGGTCGATGATGATGCCTGCAGTCGAACTCATGTCATAGAGCCAGAACAGACTGGGCTTCTTGAGCTTGACGACCACGGTGGTGGCGTCCTCGGCGCTGACGGTGTCGATGTTGCCCATCGCCCGCGCGACCTCGGCGTTCTGCGAGTTGGCCTTGCGCAGGAACTCGATGCTGCCCACCACCGCGTTCGCGTCGAGGGCGGTGCCGCTGGCGAACGTGGCGGTCGGGTGCAGTGTGAAGCGGTAGGTCAGCCGGTCCTCGCTGATGGTCCAGGCGTTGGCGAGCAGCGGGCGCAGCGTGCCCTCGCCGTCGACCTTCACCAGCGTCTCGTAGACGTTGTAGAGCAACACCTGCGGGATGGCGGCCTGGGCGTTCTTGATCGGGTCGAGCACCTGTGGCTCGTCCGAGGCACCCACGCTGATGGTGCGGCTCGCGGACTGTTGCGTGCCCGGGAGGTCATTGTTCAGGCAGCCCGCGAGCAGGGGCAGGCTGGCGGCGGCGGCGCCGAGCCCGAGCACGTGGCGGCGGGTGAGGTCTGATGACATTGACACTCCAGTGGGTTCGGCGGCGGCGCCGCGCGTGTGACTGTCCGAGTCTACGGGAGGTGCTGGTGGGACGGGTGGGTCTGTCGGCTGGGGGCGAACGCGGACCGACCCGATTTGGCATCTCGGGCGGGGTCCACTAATGTAGAGCGAGCGACGCGGGGTGGAGCAGCTCGGTAGCTCGCCGGGCTCATAACCCGGAGGTCACAGGTTCAAATCCTGTCCCCGCTACTCCGAAGAACCGCCCCTGACATGGTGAAAACCTAGTCAGGGGCGGTTCTGCTTGTGTTGGGGCTTCTTGTGTTGGGCTCCAGCAGATTGCCCCTGAACGCAACAATTGCCCTAGTGCCAGCACCAGGGCAACTGTTGCGTTCAGGGGCAGTTCGTGGGCGCTACCCCTGCGGCACCGGCGTGATTCTTATCCATGGTGGTTGACGCATGCTGGTTCTGCGCACCAACCCAGGCTCGGCGTGCCCTTGACCCGCCCGTGCACTACCTTCTGGCGGTGCAACCGGACGAGGCAGGCCTCGTCCATGGGAGGGACAGGGACCCCGCAATGGCGAACCACGACATCGTGCTCGAGTCAACAGGGCAGTTCGAGAAGTACCGCGACCCAACCCGGCTGGCAATCGGGCTCGGCATCGCGGTGGTGCTGCTGCTGCTCGCCACCCTCGCGTGGGTGAACTACGACGCGATCGCCGAGAGTGCCTCGAACTACACTGGCCGCCGCGCGGCGCTCCGCGACCTGGTCGCCCCGGCGGCGGTGGGCATACCGCTGCTGCTCGCGGTGCTCGCTGCCACCGAGGTGTGGGGCACATCGATGCAGTGGCGAGATCCCGGCACCGGCGAGCGGCTCAAGCTCAAGATCACCGGGCCGGTGTTCCAGGTCGCCGCCGAGGCCGGGCAGGTGCACCAGCGTTTCGCCACGGGCGACCCGAGGGTGTACCTGCCGGTCAACTTCGGCAAGAACGGCCAGGTCGGGCTGGCCGTGCACACCCTGCCGAAGCAACAGCGGGCGTTCGTGAGCGTCACCGAGGGCTATGGCAAGAAGGCGAAGCCGCTGCCACTGATCACGCTCGAGGGCAACGCGGCGGTGGCACTGGATGCTGTCGAGAGCCAGGAGTGGGCGCAGAAGGCGCACAAGGTGGTGCTTGAGAAGTACCTGGGTGGGGCTGCGGGCTGACGAGCGGGGGGACTCCGCCCTCGCCAAAGCGGGCACGCGAGCGTACGATTTGTGACACATGTCACAGGAGGCAGTCATGCCCAGTGCTCTCGTCACAGGCACCAGACAAGGGATCGGGGCCGCCATCTGCCTGCGGCTGGCAAACGCCGGTTGGACGGTGCACGCCGGGGTCCGGGAAGAAGCCCAGGCCGAGCACCTGAGGGCACAGAACCCCCTGATCAGGCCCATCCAGCTGGACATCACCAACGAGCAGCATGTGACCACCCTCGCCGACCGGCTGGGCGGACCACTGGACGCCGTGGTGAACAACGCCGGCATCGCCCATGGCGGGCCCGTCGAGGCCGTTCCCCCGCACGAGTGGCGCGCATGCTTCGACGTGAACGTCGTTGCGCAGGTGGTGGTCACGCAGGCGGTGCTGCCCAAGCTGCGCGAGTCGCAGGGCCGGGTGGTCTTCATCTCGTCCACGGTGGGGCGCACTGTGGCCACGCTCGAGGGCCCGTCCAGCGCCTCGAAGTTCGCGCTCGAGGCGGTGGCCGACATCCTGCGCATTGAGCTGCGGCCGTGGCAGATCTTCGTCAGTGTGATTGAGCCGGGGCCCACCAACACCGAGACGTGGCGGAACATGGGCGGAATGCTCGACGAGATGGAGGCCGGGCTGAGCCCTGCACACCGCGAGCTGTACCGGCAACACCTGTTGGGGCTGCGAAAGCTGTTGAGCACACTGGGCAGCCGCGGTGGCTCCCCCGACCTGGTGGCGAAGTACGTGGAACGGGCGCTGACGGATCGCCACCCGAAGGCCCGGTACGCGGCAGGGGCGCAGGCTGTGGTGCTGGCGAACATGGGACGAGTGCTGCCGACAAGGGTCGGTGACGCGATGGCGGCGCGTATGGGTGGGTGGAAGTAGGGGACATCGAGCTTCGGCTTCCTGCGCTTCAAGCAGCTGATCGAGCAGGTGTTGGGACGAGGTTTGCCCCTGAACGCGACGGTTGCCCTTGTGCCGGCACAAGGGCAACCGTTGCGTTCAGGGGCAACGGGTGGCGGCGCCCCTCTGTTGCGGGGACGCCGCCGGCTGGGCTACCGGGCGATGTCGCTGCTGCAGGCCTCGCCCTCGGCGTTGCAGCACGAATCCACCTGCCGCTCCCCCGTCAGCACCGAGACCGGGACCGCGCAGCAGGCGTCCCCGCGCCACGCCTCCAGGCCCTCACGGACGGCGAACGCCGCGATGACAAGCGCAGCGACCGAGTCGGCCCAGGCCCAGGCTGAGGTTTGCCCCTGAACGCGACGGTTGCCCTTGTGCCAGCACCAGGGCAACTGTTGCGTTCAGGGGCAGTTCGTGGGCGCTACCCCGCGACCACATCACTACATCCAGGTAGTTACACCAGCGTGATTCTCATATATGGTGGTTGACGCAGCTGGTTCTGCGCGCCACCCCAGACGCGCAGAGGCAACAGGGAACCCGGTGGGAAACCGGGACTGCCCCGCAGCGGTGAGTGGGAACGAACTCCGTCATCAAGCACTGGATCGGCCGATCCGGGAAGCGACGGACAGTAGGCCAGGCAGCATCTGCCCACGAGTCCGAAGACCTGCCAGCGCCCCGTCCCGAGCGGCGGGGGTCCGCGACCTCGTGGGAAGGTCAGGGGACGAGACGAACCTGTCATGGGCTGCGCCCATGTGTTCGTCCCACCCTGTCGCCCATGGGCCGTGGAAGCACCGAGCAGGTTCTTTCACGAGGGGTGAATGACTTTGACCACGACCGCCAACGAACACACCGGGATCAGCGTCGTCAAACGCGACGGCCGCCGGGTCGCCTATGACGGCTACGAGATCGCCAGATCCATCCAGGAGGCCGCAGCCGGCCTGGACGATGAAGTGGCCCGCGCCACCCAACTGCGCTCCGAACTGGAGATCACACTGTTCGACGGGATCACCTCGGAGCAACTCGACGAGGCCGTCATCCAGGTGGCCCTGCAGAACGTCAAGGACGATCCCGCCTATGACACCATCGCCTCACGGCTGCTGGTGAAGGGCTTCTACAAGGCCATCTTCGGCCAGGGCGTCACGCGCGAGCAGGTGTTCGCCCAGCATGCCGAGGCCTTCGTGGCCTTCGTCCACCGCGGCATCGAACTGGGCCTGCTGGACGAGCGTCTGGCCGGTTTCGACCTGCACCGACTGGGCCGGGCCCTCGACCCCGCCCGCGACGACCTGCTGCGCTACATCGGGGTGCAGACCATGAAGACCCGGTACATGATCTCGTCCCCTGACAAGCGGCCCATGGAAATGCCGCAGTTCTTCTGGATGCGCGTGGCCATGGGACTGGCACTGCACGAGGACGACCCGGACGCGGCTGCCATCGCCTTCTACGACAAGATGTCGCGCCTGGAATACCTCGCGGCGGGTTCGACCCTGGTCAACGCCGGCACCCCGTATGCGCAACTGTCCAACTGCTTCGTGATGCAGATGGAGGACGACATCGAGCACATCGCCAAGTCGGTGCGCGATGTCATGTGGCTGACCAAGGGCACCGGCGGCATCGGGTTGTCGGTGACCAAGCTGCGCAGTGAGGGCTCCCCCATCACGTCGAACAACACGGCCTCGACCGGGCCGATCCCGTTCATGCACACCATTGATTCGACGCTGCGGGCGGTCAGCCGCGGCGGCAAGAAGTTCGGTGCGCTGTGCTTCTACATCGAGAACTGGCACCTGGACTTCGCACAGTTCCTCGACCTCAAGCAGAATTCCGGCGACCCGTACCGGCGCACCCGCACGGCCAACACCGCGGTCTGGATCAGCGACGAGTTCATGAAGCGCGTCGAGGACGACCAGCCCTGGTACCTGTTCGACCCTGCTGAGGTGCCGGACCTCGTCGAGTTGACCGGGCGGGCCTTCTCTGAGCGCTATCGCGACTACATCGACCTCGCCGAGGCCGGGCAGCTGCGGCACAAGGTGATCGGTGCCCGCGAGCAGTTCAGGGCCATCCTGACGACACTGCAGGCGACGTCACACCCGTGGCTGACCTGGAAGGACACCATCAACACCCGCGCACTCAACGACAACACCGGCACGATCCACCTGTCCAACCTGTGCACCGAGATCACGCTGCCGCAGGACCGCGACAACGTCTCGGTCTGCAACCTGGCCTCGATCAACCTGTCGCGCCACGTCACCGGACGACGCGGGCGGGCGAAGGTCGACTGGGCGCTGCTGGCCGAGTCGACCCGGCTTGCGGTGCGCCAACTCGACAACCTCATCGACATCACCATCTCGTCGGTGCCCGAGTCGGAACATTCCAACGAACAGAACCGGGCCCTGGGCCTGGGGGTGATGGGGTTCACCGAGGTCACCGAGCGGTTCGGCTATTCCTATGCCACCACCGAGGCCTATGACCTGATCGACGAACTCATGGAATTCGTCTCGTGGCATGCCATCGATGCCTCGGCAGACCTTGCCCGTGAGCGCGGGTCGTACCCGAACTTCACCGGATCGAAGTGGCACAAGGGCATGGTGCCGGTCGACACCCTCAACCTGCTCGCGAACGACCGCGGTGTGCCGGTCGCGGTCGACCGCACCGAACGCCTCGACTGGGCCGCGTTGCGCACCAAGGTGGCCGGTGGCATGCGCAATTCCACGCTGTTGGCGATCGCGCCGACTGCCTCGATCGGGCTGGTGGCGGGCACCACGCCGGGGCTTGACCCGCAGTTCAGCCAGATCTTCAGCCGCGCCACCAGTTCGGGCAAGTTCCTCGAGGTCAACCGCAACCTGGTCGACGACCTGCGCGAGGCCGGGCTGTGGCAGTTGGTGCGCGAAGACCTGTTGCGCCACCAGGGCGACCTTGCCAAGGTTGCCGCGGAATCGCCGCACTACGGCGTGCCGGCCGAGTTGGTCGAGATCTACCAGACCTCGTTCCAGTTGCCCGGGCGCGCCTACCTCGAGGTCGCGGCGCGGGCGCAGAAATGGGTTGACCAGGCGATCAGCCGCAACATCTACCTGGCCGACCGGGATGTGTCGCGCATGCTCGACCTGTACACCGAGGCCTGGCGCATGGGGGTCAAGACGACCTACTACCTGCACATGATGCCGCGCCACACTGCCGAGCAATCGACGGTGCGGGTCAACAAGTCCGAGGCCATCGTCCGGGGTGGCGCAGGTACGGGTGTCGGGGCGGGGGCGGTGCGACGCGGGTTCGGCGCCGCTGCGCTGCAGTTGGCCGAGCCCGTCGTGGTGGACGACGTGGGCGCCTGCCCCACCGACCCGATGGAACGCCTGGCGTGTGAGGCGTGCCAGTGATGGGTGGCATTCTCGGCACCGGGATCGAACAGGGGCTGCTGCTGAAGCCGGTCAAGTACCAGTGGGCCATGGACCTCTATGACCAGGCGGTCGCGAACACGTGGTTCCCGAATGAGGTGCAGCTGGGTGAAGACCTGGCCGACTTCGAGCGGATGACCCCGGACGAGCGCGCAGCACTGACCTTTCTGATGAGCTACTTCAACCCCAACGAGCTGCTGGTCAACAAGGCCCTGGCGTTCGGCGTCTACCCCTATGTCAACGCCGCCGAGGCACACCTGTACCTCGCCAAGCAGATGTGGGAGGAGGCCAACCACTGCATGGGCTTCGAGTACGTGCTCGAGACGTTCCCGATCGATCGTGAGGCCGCCTACAACTCCCACGTGACGGTGGCCTCGATGGCCGCCAAAGAGGAGTTCGAGGTCAGGTACATCCGGCGCATGACCGAGCAGACCCTCGACATCACCACCGTCGAGGGCAAGCAGGACTTCGTCCGCAACCTGATCGCGTACAACGTGATCCTCGAGGGCATCTGGTTCTATTCGGGCTTCATGGTGGCGCTGAGCTTTCGGCAGCGCAACCTGCTGCGCAACTTCGGCTCGCTCATCGACTGGATCGTCCGCGACGAGTCGCTGCACCTGAAGTTCGGGATCAACCTGGTGCTCACCGTGCTCGACGAGAACCCCGAGGTAGCGACCCCGCAGTTCGCCGCCGAGATCAGGCAGATGATCCTGGATGCCGTGGCCATGGAGGAGGCCTACAACCGGGACCTGCTGCCCCACGGCATCCTGGGGCTCAATGCCGACTACATCAACCAGTACGTCAAGTACCTGGCGGATCGGCGGCTGGAAGAGCTGGGCTTCGACGCCGAGTACAAGGTCGCGAACCCGGCGAAGTGGATGGCCACGGCGAACGACACGCTGCAGCTGGTCAACTTCTTCGAGTCGACCAACACGTCGTACGAGGTGAACGCCAAGCAGGGCTGAAGTTTGCCCCTGAACGCGACGGTTGCCCTTGTGCCGGCACAAGGGCAACCGTTGCGTTCAGGGGCAACGGGTGGCGGCGCCCTCTGTGCGGGGACGCCGCCGGCTGGGTTACCGGGCGATGTCGCTGCTGCCGGCCTCGCCCTCGGCGTTGCAGCACGAGTCCGCCTGCCGCTCCCCCGTCAGCACCGAGACCGGGGCCGCGCAGCAGGCGTCCCCGCGCCACGCCTCCAGGCCCTCACGGACGGCGAACGCCGCGATGACAAGCGCAGCGACCGAGTCGGCCCAGGCCCAGCCCAGCAGGCTGTTCAGCAACAGCCCGACGAGCAGTGCCGCCGACAGGTAGGTGCAGATCAGCGTCTGCTTCGAGTCGGCGATGGCCGAGGCTGAGCCGAGGTCTCGCCCGGTGCGACGCTCGAACCAGCTGAGGAAGGGCATCACCAGCAGGCTCAGGGCCGCGATGGCGATGCCGACGGGTGAATGATCGGGCTCGCGTCCACCGAACAGGGATGACAGCGCATCAACGCTCACATAGGCAGCCAGGGCGAAGAACGAGACCGCGACCACCCGCAGGGCGACCTTTTCGCGGCGCTCCGGGTCGGGGGACGAGAATTGCCAGGCAATCGCGGCGGCAGAGAGCACCTCGACGATCGAATCGAGGCCGAAGCCGACCAGCGCCGCCGACGACGCCGCTGAACCGGCGAGCAGGGCAACGATGGCCTCGATGACGTTCCACGTGATGGTGATGGCGACGACGATGCGGATGCGTCGGCGCAGCACGTCGCGGCGGGCGGGCGACAGCATCGAGGTCAGCGTGGTGGTCACCGTTCGCCCCCCTTGTCGTCGCCCTTGTCGCAGCAGCCGGGCACGGTGCATGCCGGGTCCATGCAGGGCACGGCCTCGTCCACGGCCAGGGTGACATTCACCAGCGCGGTCAGGGCTGCGGTCAAGTGGGGGTCGGCGATCTCGTAGCGCGTCTGGCGGCCCTCGGGCTCGGCCACCACGATGCCGCACCCGCGCAGGCAGGTGAGGTGGTTCGAGACATTGGTGCGCGTCAGGTCGAGGTCGCGGGCCAGTTGGGCGGGGTATCCGGGGGCGTCGAGCAGGTGCAGCAGGATGCGCGAGCGGGTCGGATCGGCCATGGCGCGACCCAGGCGATTCATGGCGTCCACCCGCGAAGCAATGGTCAGCACGTACTGACCATACAGCGATCGCTGACTATTCAGCAATGACCAGCCTGTGGCAGTTGGTCAACCTCTTCGAGTCGACCTCGTACGAGTTCAACGCCAAGCGGGGCTGAGGTTTGCCCCTGAACGCGACGGTTGCCCTTGTGCCGGCACAAGGGCAACTGTTGTGTTCAGGGGCAACGGGTGGCGGCGGACCCGCCCACGCTCCCGTTCGGGGCATGCCGCTCCCCCTCAGGTGCACGCCGCACCCTTTGGGTTCCTGCCGCTCCCCCTTGGGGCCCGACCCAAGGGGTGCGGCGTGCACCGATTGGGAGCGGCGTGCGGCCAGCATCAGGCACAGGCCACTGCCGGGCAGAGAAATGTCGAGCGGGCGCTGACCGGACGATGAGATCCGATGTGAAGCTGTCCTGCTGTGATGAGTCGCCGCGCTCCGAAGGAGTTGAAGGCCTCTAGCTCCCCGACGGGCCGGCAACCGGGGGTTGACAGCTAGATTCTAGGCATGCCCCGGACTTCGTTCACTCTCAACGGCACTCGATACGAACTGTCGAGCGATATCGTGACGTGCCACCTTGCGGGGGTTGGCCCGGAGCCCATTCGTGAGCACGCCGTGCAGGTGGGCGGGGTTTGGTACCCGGTGAAGCAGGCGTTCGAGATTGCGGTCGGCGTCCCTCGGCCGGAGTTCACGTCGCGCACCGCCCGTCGGCACCTGGCGAAACTCGGCTTTCCAATTTCGGGCGAGGCCCATTCGCCCGAATCATCGGTGGCACCAGGGCCCACTGCTGACATTCAGCACCCCAAAGCCCAGCGCCATCCTCGTGACGAGCAGTGGCACACGGAGGCAAACGTTCAGGCTGCAGTCGTGAGCGCGTTGGTGGCCAGCGGCTATCGGATCCAATCTGTTGCCAACACCGCCACCAGAGAACACGGGATCGACATCGTCGCCACGTTGGACGGCATGGCCATCGGGATCGAGGTCAAAGGCTTCCCGAGCAAGACCTATGCCAATCCAGCCTTGGTCGACCGCCCAAAGAGGACTCAACCCAGCAATCAGGCGGGTCACTGGTTCGCTGCCGCTGTGCTGGCTGCCATGAAGCTTCGCGGGAAGCAGCCTGACTGGAGGAGCATCATCGCGCTGCCAGACTTCAAGCGCTACCGGAATCTCTACTCCGAAACACACACCTCGCTGGCCGCCGCAGGGATCACCGTGTGGTGGGTGGACGCGGAAGGAACCGTCGAGTTCGACTAACACGAACGTGCACTGAAGGGACCACCTCACCATGCCCCTCACCCGATCCGACCTCGAATCCTACCGATCCCGCGTCCGCGGCAGCCTGCTGGGCGGCGCCATCGGTGATGCCCTCGGCGGCCCCGTCGAGTTCTGGGACCTCTCCCGCATCCGCTCCACCTGCGGTCCGGACGGCGTCCGCGAATACCAGTCCGAGCACATCGGCGGCACCCCGGTCTACGGACGCATCACCGACGACACCCAGATGACACTCTTCACCGTCGAGGGCATGATCCGCGCATCCGTGCGCACCGACCGCGGGCTCGGCTTCACCGTCGCCGTCACCCACCACGCCTACGACCGCTGGCTCGACACCCAACAGCTGTCAGGCCCGGACGGAACACACGATGGCTGGCTCATCAACCAGCGCTGGCTCTACTCCCAGCGGGCGCCCGGCACCACCTGCCTCACCGCCCTACGTGAGGCCCGCAAGGGCAAGCGCGCGGCCGAACAGTTCGGCGCCCAGGCCACCAACAACTCCAAGGGCTGCGGAGGAGTCATGCGCAGCGCACCCTTCGGCCTGCTGCCACCATGGATCGGCCAGCCCCTGACCTGGGTGTACGAGTCCGCTGCCGAGGCCGCCGGGTACACCCACGGCCACCCCACCGGCCAGGTCGCCTCGGGTACGCTCGCCGTGCTCATCGCCGCGATCATGCGCGGCGAGTCGCTGCACCAGGCGATCGACACCACCCTCGACCTGCTGCCGAAATACGACGCCAACGGCGAGACCACGGCCGCCATCAACCAGGCGCTCACGGCGTCCACGAACCCGCCCAGCCCCGAGAGCATGGAAACCCTCGGCGGCGGCTGGATCGCCGAAGAAGCCCTGGCCATGTCGATTTATGCCTGCCTCGCCCATCCCGAACCCGACCAGGTGCTCGACGCGCTCGCGCTGGCGGTCACCCACTCCGGCGACAGCGATTCCACGGGGGCGATCTGCGGCAACATCCTGGGCGCGCTGCACGGCGAGACCGCGCTGCCGCCCGAACTCGCGTTCGAGGTCGAGGGACGCGGCACCATCCTCGAACTGGCCGACGACTTCATCTTTGAGTTCACGCAGTCGACGCGATTGCACAGTGACTACGGCCCCCACACCCGGTGGACGAAGCGGTACCCCGGCTGGTGAGGCACGGGGATAGCCTGCAGCTGTGACCGACACCGAACGCACCACCGAAGACCACGAACAAGACTCCCCCGTCATCGAGGCCAGCACCCTGCGCCGCACGGTGCTCACCGTGGCGCTGCTGAACTTCGCCTATTTCTTCGTCGAGTTCGCCGTCGCCCTGTTCGCCGGGTCGGTGTCGCTGCTGGCCGACAGCGTCGACTTTCTCGAGGACACCGCGGTCAACCTGCTCATCTTCATCGCCCTGGGCTGGTCGCTGGCCCGGCAGGCGCGGCTGGGCAAGCTGATGGCGTTGATCATCCTGATGCCGGCGGCGTTCGCCGGCTGGGAGGCCATCAAGCGGTTCAGCGACCCCCAGGCGCCGGCCATCGTCCCCATCATCGTCGCCTCGCTCGGAGCGATCGTGGTCAACGGCACCTCGGCCTGGCTGCTGGCCCGGGTGCGCCACGCCCGCGGGTCGCTGAGCCGGGCGGCGTTCCTGTCGGCGCGCAATGACGTGCTGGTCAACCTGGCGATCATCGCGATGGCGCTGGTCACCCTGTGGACGAATTCAGGCTGGCCCGACCTCATTCTCGGTTGCGGCATCATCCTGCTGGCGCTGCACGCGGCCAAGGAGGTCTGGGAGGTCAGCGAAGAGGAACGGCTGGCGGCGAAGGCGCTGGCGGGCGAAGAAATCGACTAGCCACGGCCGCCATCCCCACCACCTGGCTGGCGTTAATCGACTTGGCTGGCCTCTAGAGCACCAGCCACGTCGAACAACGCCAGCTACGTCGAGTCGTGCAGGCTAAGTCGTTGCAACCGACGCCTGTTCCCACACCTTCACGATGTCGTCCCTGAACCGGTCCCGCTTGACCTGCAGCCGACCACCTGCCGCGATCCTGTCCGTGATCTCGCCGAGTTCATGGGCCATGACCGCATACCAACCACGTCCCAATGCGTCCGCCTCCAGGTCTCGCCCGCTCAACTCGTACCCTGCCTTGCGCAGCTTTCGCAGCGCGTCAACCGTGTAGTCCCGGTTGTACCCGGTCATCCCGTTGGACGCGTTCACCACACTGGTCAGCGAGTCCATCGCCTGCGCCACCACCGGGTGCAGCTGCGGTACAGAGTCATCGAGCTCAGTCCAGACCGGCCCGAGGCGCTCTGGCCGGCATCCACGCACCCAGGGTTCGATGTCCCTGGTGCTCCACGACAGCACCGCCAATCCAGCCGGTTTCCCGTCGAGCACCCGATGCATGGCATCGCGCGTGGGCCATGCGAGCAAGACCCAGCGCCCGGACACGCTGCCCAGACCCCGTGCGTTTGTCAGGCTGGCACCGCTCCTGACCAGCCTGCCCAGGGCAGGGTGCTCGAATTCCAGTTCGGCGATGCTCCACGCCCGCGGTGTGACCACCGTGATGGCACCACGCGCGCCGGCACGCCCCGACAGCCATCCAGCCGCCAGCACCGCGTCCTGCCCCCTGTTGGTGCGCAACCACTCCACTTCTCGCGATGTGTACGCCATGGGGTAGCCACGCGTGATCTCGAAGTTCATCGGACCGCTCCTTCCGGCTGCCAGGCGGGCAATGAGGTCAGGTGCCAGCCCCGGCAGGCCTTGCACGCGTATGAGCGGCACTCCTGCCGGGACGACCCCTGCCCGAGTTCTGCGGCGGTCTTGCGGGAGTTCCTTGCAGCGTGCAGGGCCTGCACCGCCTCACGATGGTCACGGAAGCGGCGCTTGCCCGTCACCTCACAGATGTCCCTGCGCCAGGGCTTGACCGGCCGCGCCATGGTCAGCCCAGCTCGTACAGGGCGGCGTTGTGTTCGAAGTCAGGCCGAACCTCCATGACCAGGTCGGCCGGGTTCTTCACCGCAAAGGCGATCTTGAACTTCACCTCACGACTGTTCAGCAGCTTGGTCGAGGGCCGGTTGCCGAGCTTCTCGGAGTCGTAGACCTGAGGAGCCTCCTCATTCGACGACTGCAGCGTGGCGTAGAACATGGCGGGGTCCCACGGCTGACCGGTCTTGTTGACGATCGTGATGTCGAAAACGACGTACTGCGAGAACCCCTTCTCCTGCGAGTACTCGCTGGGCTTGAAGGCGGCCGGCTTGCTGACCGTCACCGACAGGTTGTCCTCCCACGTCATGGACGACCCGAACGGCTTCACGAGGTCGCTGGTGGGGGTCGGTGACGACTCAGTGGTCGGCGCATCGGTGGTAGACGAGGCGGCCGTGGTGGCGCTCGCCGAGCTGGCAGGACGGTTGTCGCCGCTGGGCTCAACGGCCGAGGGGCTGGCGGCGATGCCGGTGCAGCCGGCGAACAGGATGGCGACCGAAACGGTCGCGCCGAGGGTGATGAACTTCCGCACGGGACTACTCCTTGGTGACTGGTGAACTGCGGTGTCACCAGCTTGGAGCAAACAGGATTCATTGCCCATTCATATGTCTGATAAGTCCCCTTATCAGGTACGTCAGCACGCTCCGGGTGGAATCAACTAGGCTTGCCACAACCCGAATCCCAGAGGAGGTGCCCGCCCATGACCACGCTGTCGCTCGCTGATGTCGCACGTCTTGCCGGCGTCCAGCGTCCCGTGGTCTCGATGTGGCGCAGGCGCCCCAAGTCCGGCCTCGGCTTCCCCACACCAACCTCGGATGGTCGTTTCGATGCCGCCGAGGTCGTCGACTGGCTCGAGGCCACCCAACGCGGCAACAACCCCGATCCTCGCGCCGACCTCGCCATTCAGGCAGTGGTCGGCTCGTCGACCGACGCCGCACTCGTGCAGGACCTTCGCCTGCTGCTGGCCGCCCGCACCATGCTCGACCAACCACTGGCCGGCATGACCTTCGACGACCTGCTCGACGAGACCGACGAACTCGACCCCGACGATGACTACCTCTACAGCGACCTCGAGGCCCTGGGCCGCGACCGCTTCAACCAGCTCGCCGCCCAGACCGATGCCATCGCCGACGCCGCCTGGCACCCCCGCCACGCCTTCGAACAGCTCACCGACACCCTCGCGGCCACGGGCAAGGCCCACGACACCCGCCTCGCACCCGAACTGGTCGACCTGCTGGCCGCCTCCGCAACAGCCCTGCTCAGCCCCGCCGGCACCATGGTCGACCTCAGCGGCTCCTGCGCCGACGTAATCATCCGCCAGGCCGGCAAAGAAGACATTCCCACGCCCACCGTGACCCTCGCCGCCCGTCAGCCCAGCCGCGACGCGTTACTGCGCTACCGCACCCATGACATCACCCCTCGTCACGTCACCCTCGACGACGACTGGGCCCTTCGCGCCGGCGACGTCGTGATATCCCGGCTGCCCCGCACTGCCGACACCGCGTTTGACCTGCTCGACGAACTCGCCCTGCAGCTTCCAGCCCAGACCTTCGGCCTCATCGTCGGCCCTGCAAAGCTGCTCACCGACTCCCTGCCCCACGACCAGGTCGGACGACGCGACGTCCACCTTCGCCAGCAGCGGGTGCGCGCCGCGGTCCGGCTGCCCCAGGGCCTCACCCGGGGTGGCACCCGCGAACACCTCGCACTCTGGCTGATGACACCCAGCGACTCCTCCCCCACGCTCTGGGCCGGCGACCTGTCCGGTCGCGCGTTCGACGAGCCGACCCGCCAGAACCTGCTGGACGACCTGCTCGCCACCACGCGTGACGACCGTGCACGGGCGTTCCTCACGCTCACCCGCAGCAACCCTGCCCGGGTGCTCGCCAACGGCTCGTCATTGGTCACCCAACCCCTGCCCCAGGCACAGCTGCTCACCGGGTCAGCCGCCGACGACTCCGCCCGCATCCAGACCCTGCGGGCCGCCCTCAACGCACCACTCCCGGACGTGTTGCCCCACGACCCGGTCGCCGTCACCGAGACCGCACCATCAACGATCCGCCTCGGCGATGCGCTCGATCAGCGCCTGGCAACCCTGTTGTCCGGCACCCGCCTGGCTGACCTGCCCTCCGGCACCCTCCGCGTGTGGGACGCCGACGCCGTCCACTCCAGCGATCCACGGCAGGTCGACCTGCTCGCCCTCACCCGTGCGCATCCACACCTGCAACTCACGTATCCGGGCGATGTCGTGTTCACCAACCATGGCCGACCCCGGGCGATCGTCGACCGGGCCGGTGGGTCCGCGGTTGCCTACCCCGCCCGCATCATCCGCAGCACGTCCGAGACACTGGTGCCCGAGGCCATCGCCGAGGCCATCAACCAGCTGCCCCCGGGCAACGGCAAATGGCGCACTTGGCCGCTGCCCGTGAGCACCATCAGCCGCGAAACGGCCGACACACTCATGCAACACCTGCAGAACTGGGAAAGCCTGCTGCAACAACGGCAGACTCAGCTGCACGAGCTCCGTCGACTGGTCACCCGGTCGGTCCTGTCCGGCGCAATCACCCTGTCCCCCACCACGCAGAAAGGCCATTGATGGCACGCACCAAGCAGGCGGAAGCACTCACGCCGAGCACACCCAAGGAGCTCAAGGACACCTTGTGGAAGGCAGCCGACAAGCTGCGCGGCTCGATGGACGCCAGCCAGTACAAGGACGTCGTGCTCGGCCTGGTCTTCCTCAAGTACGTCTCGGACGCCTTCGCCGAACGGCGCCAGGTGATCGAGGACGAACTGCGCGCCGAGGGCTACGACGACGACCAGCTCGAGGACACCCTGGAGGACCCCGACGAGTACACCGGCGCCGGTGTCTTCTGGGTCGACCTGGATGCACGCTGGCAGTCACTGGTGGAATACGCCAAGGTCACCGGCACCAGCCAGAAGACCATCGGCGAGCGCATCAACAACGCCATGGACATGCTGATGACCGCCAACCCCAGCCTGGTCGGCACGCTGCCCCGGCTGTTCAACCGTGACAATGTCGACCAGAAGCGGCTGGGCGAACTGCTCGACCTGCTGAACTCGGTGCAGTTCACCGGCCAGGGCGCGTCGAAGGCACGAGACCTGCTGGGTGAGGTGTATGAGTACTTCCTGGCCAAGTTCGCCTCGGCCGAAGGACGCCGCGGCGGCGAGTACTACACCCCCGCCAGCGTCGTCCGGGTGATCGTCGAGATGCTGCAGCCCAAGAAGGGCCGAGTGTATGACCCGTGCTGCGGGTCGGGTGGCATGTTCGTGCAGGCGGAGAAGTTCCTGGCCGCCCATGATGAGGACCCGTCGAACCTGGCCGTCTATGGGCAGGAACTCAATGAGTCGACCTGGCGGATGGCGAAGATGAACCTCGCCATCCACGGGCTGAACGGCAACCTGGGGCCGAGGTGGGGTGACACGTTCGCGCTCGACTACCACGCCGGCACCCAGATGGACTACGTGATGGCGAACCCACCGTTCAACATCAAGGACTGGAACCGCAACGAGGAGGACGCGCGCTGGGTCTACGGCGTGCCGCCGGCGAACAATGCCAACTTCGCGTGGCTGCAGCACATCATCGCCAAGCTCGGCTCCCAGGGCACCGCGGGCGTGGTGCTGGCCAACGGGTCGATGACCTCCAACAGCGGGGGCGAAGGCGAGATCAGGGCGCAGCTGGTCGAAAACGACCTCGTTGCCTGCATGATCGCCCTGCCCGAGAAGCTGTTCCGGTCCACCGGCATTCCCGTGTGCCTGTGGTTCTTCGCCAAGAACAAGTCAGCGGGCAAGGGCGGGACGATCGACCGCCAGGGAGAGGTGCTCTTCATCGACGCCCGCGGGCTGGGGCACATGGTGACGAGGGCCGAGAAGGCGTTCTCGGATGCCGACATTCACCGCATAGCCGACACCTACCACGCCTGGCGCGGCATGGAGCGGCTGCCGCTCGGCACGACCGACGTGACAGAGACCGGCGAGAACGGCGCGGGCGAAGAGCTCGAGGTGGCCGGCGAGTACGAGGACGTGCCGGGCTTCTGCAGGTCAGTGGGGATGGCCGAGATCAAGGAGGCGGGCTACGCGCTGACCCCGGGACGGTATGTGGGGATGGCAGCGGCGGAGGGGGACGACGAGCCGCTGGACGACAAGATCGCCAGGCTGACAGCCGAGTTGGAGGATCACTTCCGGGAGTCGGAGCGGCTGGCCGGTGTGGTGCGCGAGCAACTGGGGAGGCTGTGATGACCTGGCAGACGATTGAGGCTCGAGAACTCCAGACTCGAGGAATCCTTCTGGTTCAAGATGGTAATCACGGCGAATATCGGCCTCGATCAGATGAATTCGCACTCAAGGGGACGCCGTTCATTCGGGCTGCGGATGTACGAGAGATCGGAATCGACTTTGAATCATGTGCTAAGATCTCAAATACAGCACTCGCCAGAATTCGAAAGGGTATCGGGCGTGGCGATGACGTGATCATCACACACAAGGGCACCGTGGGCAGAGTTTCATATGTACCCAGCGGCACACCTGAGTTCGCTTGCTCACCGCAAACCACGTTCTGGCGTTCGCTGGATCTCCGCGTTTTGCACCCACGCTTCCTGCACGCTGTATTGAGATCCCCGGGCTTCCAAGCCCAGTTGACCACGGTCGCGCATGCGACCGACATGGCGCCCTACGCAAGCCTGACCGACCAGCTTCGCCTGCGCATTCCTCTCCCACACCTGTCGGAGCAACGAGCCATCGCCGAGGTCCTCGGAGCCCTGGACGACAAGATCGCCGCCAACTCAGCCTTGGTGCGGACGGCCCTAGATCTGGCGGCAGCCCTTCATGAGAGCACACTCTCCGAGGCCAGGATCCCCACCACCTACGACGAGATCGCGACCATCGGCGGAGGAGCAACTCCAAGCACCAAAGTGCCGGCATACTGGGATGGCGATGTCCGATGGGCCGCCCCCAGCGATGTCACGGCATTGACCTCGCCCTACCTAGAGGACACTCCTCGACACATCACCGACGCTGGGCTGGCAGCTTGCTCATCGCCCTTGTATCCCGCCGGGAGCATTCTGATGACATCACGAGCCACTATTGGGGCGTTTGCCATCCCTCAGGAACCAACAGCAGTGAATCAGGGCTTCATCGTGGTCCAACCGAACGACCCACAGACCAAGTGGTGGATCTTCCACGAGATGCAGCGGCGGGTGCCGGAGTACGTCAACCGTGCAAACGGGGCGACCTTCCTGGAGTTGCCGCGAGGGGTCTTCAGGTCGATGCGGCTGGATGTCCCACCGTCGAGTGTGATGCTCGAGTTTGACGAGCGAGCCAGGGCACTCCACGTCTCCGCCCGAGAATCGGCTCGCGAATCCCAGACCCTTGCCCAACTCCGTGACACCCTGCTCCCTGCCCTGATGGACGGCATCCTCCGCGTCAAGGACGCCATCACCCAAGTGGAAGAAGCGGTCTGATGATCAACGAGTCGCAGTGGGAAGACAGCATGCTCGACTGGCTCGGGGAGCTGGGCTGGCTGCCCGGCAAGGGCCAGGACATCGACCAGCAGCGGTCGTCCATCACTGACCTCGTGCTGCACGACGACCTCACGCACGCGATGCGCCGACTCAACCCGACGGTCCCGGACCAGTACCTTCTGCAGGCGAAGGCCGACGTGCTGCAACCCCGTTCGCAGGACCCCGTCGCCGAGAACAAGGTCTTCCACGACTATCTCACCAAGGGGTTCCGGGGGCTCACCTACACCGACACCGCCGGGCGCGAGCAGACGCCGACGCTGCGACTCATCTCCGACAACCCGGCCGACAATGTGTTCCGGGCGGTCCGGCAGGTGCGCATCCAGGACCACCAGGCCAACCGTCGGTTCGACGTGCTGCTCTATGTCAACGGGCTGCCGCTGGCGCTCGTGGAACTGAAGCAGGCGGGAGCGGTGAACGCGACCATCGCCAAGGCGCATGCCCAGATCGCCACCTACGTGCACGAGTTCCCGATGGCGTTCCGCACGATGGTTGCCACAGTGATCAGTGACGGCATCAGCGCCCAGTACGGCACGCCGTTCACCCCGCTGAACCACTTCTCGCCGTGGAAGGTGGACGACCAGGGCAAGCCCGTCGAGACCGACGCCGAAAACACCGAACTCGAAACGCTGACGTTCGGACTGTTCGAGCAGGCGAGGTTCCTCGACCTGGTGCTCAACTTCACGGCTTTCGATGCCTACGACCGCGGGCTCACCAAGCGCATCGCCAAGCCGCACCAGTACTTCGCGGTGCGCAAGGCGGTCTCGAGCACCCTCACGGCGGTGAAGTCCAACGGCAAGGCTGGCGTCGTGTGGCACACGCAGGGATCGGGCAAGTCGATGGAGATGGAGCTCTATTCACACCTGGTCATCACCCACCCGGCGATGCTGAACCCGACCATCGTCGTGATCACCGACCGCAACGAACTCGACGGGCAGCTGTATGGGACTTTCAAGAGGTCGACCTTGCTGCCGGAAGAGCCCATCCAGGTGCGTCGCCGCAGCGAGCTGCGCACCGAGCTGAGCAACCGCAACAGTGGTGGCATCTACTTCACCACCTTGCAGAAGTTCGGCCGCGACAAGGACGAACGCGAATCCGGGGTGGACCATCCACTGCTCACCGAACGGCGCAATGTCATCGTCATCGTCGACGAGGCCCACCGCAGCCACTACGACGACCTCGACGGCTATGCACGTCACCTCAAGGACGCGCTGCCCAACGCAACCTTGATCGCCTTCACAGGCACACCCATCAGCGAGGACGAGCGCAACACCCGTGACGTATTCGGTGACTACATCGATGTCTATGACCTGAGCCGCGCGGTGGCGGACGGCGCCACGGTGCCGGTGTACTTCGAGCCACGACTGATCCAGGTGAAGCTTGCCTCGGATGTGACCGCCGAAGACCTGGATGCCTTGGCCGATGAACAGACCCGCGGTCTGGATGAGGCTGAGCGCAGCCGCGTCGAGCAGTCGGTCGCGGTGATCAATGCCATCTATGGTGCGCCGGAGCGCCTCGCCGCACTGGCCGGGGACATCGTCGAACAGTGGGAGACTCGGCGAGCGGCGATGGACGAAGCGCTGCAGCCGACGGACCCCGGCGACCAGCGCCAGCCGCACGGCAAGGCGATGATCGTGTGCTCCACCCGGCAGATCGCGGCCGACCTGTATGCGCAGATCGTTCAGCTTCGTCCGGAGTGGCATTCGGACGACATCAACAGCGGGGTCATCAAGGTCGTCTATTCGGGAACGGCGTCGGATGTGCCGCCGGTGCGCGACCATGTGCGCCGCGACTCGGAGAACACGGCGATCAAGAACCGACTGAAGGACGTGAACGACGAGCTTGAGCTGGTGATCGTCAAGGACATGATGCTGACCGGCTATGACTCGCCGCCGCTGCACACGTTGTTCCTGGACCGCCCGCTGAAGGGGGCCCTGCTGATGCAGGCGCTCGCCCGGGTGAACCGGACGTTCCGCGGCAAACAGGACGGCCTGATGATCGCCTATGCCCCGCTGGCCGAAAACCTTCGGGAGGCGTTGCAGGAGTACAGCCCGAGCGACCGGCGCGAGAAGCCACTGGGTCGAGACATTGACGAGGCCGTCGAGGTGACGCGTTCGCTGGTGGATGCGCTGAACGAGCTGCTGGCGGGGTTCGACTGGCGCTCGATCATGGCCGGTGCGGATCCCCAGCGTGGGCTCAAAGCCGTGGGTGGGGCGGTGAACTACTTGCGCTCACCGAATACGCCGGGGAATCAGGTTGCCGACGGGCAGATGAACCTGGCTGATCGTTTCCGGCAGCTGTCGTCCAAGCTGGGTCGCATGTGGGCGCTGGCGGCCGGCTCGGAGTCGATGGCAGACCTGCGCCAGGACGTCCGCTTCTTCGAAGAGGTGCGGGTGTGGATGGCGAAGTACGACGCCAAGGCACGTGCAGCGAACGGACAGCCGATTCCTGACGAGATCGTGCGGGCGCTGCGAGGGGCGGTGGCGGAGGCAACGTCAGCTGGGGACATCACTGACATCTATGAGGCAGCGGGCATCTCGCGGCCTGACATTCGCAACTTGTCGCGGAAGGCGTTCGACGAGGCGGCCCAGTCGTCGACGGCACACCTGGCAATTGAGGCGCTGCGCGACTTGCTCGTGCAGGAGGCGGAACAGCTGACGCGTAACAACCTGGTGCGGCAGAAGGCGTTCAGTGAGCGGATCAGTGAGTTGATGCTGCGGTACACGAACCAGCAGCTGACGGCGGCTGAGGTGATTCATGAGCTGTGGAGTATGGCCCAGGAGGTGGCTGGTGAGGCCGATCGGGGTGAGCGGTTCACTCCCCCGTTGAGTCACGACGAACTGGCGTTCTATGACGCGGTGAGCCAGAACGACTCGGCGGTGCTGCAGCAGGGCGAGGACGTGCTGGCCGAGATCGCGCGTGAGCTGGTCGGCGTAATGCGCCGCGACACCAAGACGGACTGGACTCGGCGGGATGACGTGCAGGCCAAGCTACGGGCTGTGGTGAAGCGGCTGCTGCGCAAGTTCAGGTACCCACCGGACAAGGCGCCGGCGGCGGTGACGTTGGTCTTGGAGCAGATGGAAGTGTTGGCGCCGGAGTATGCGGGGAGGGAGTGAGGAAGACTGCTTCGCCCGCACTCACCCGCGGAGTAGAACGGTCTCGCTCCTCTGGGAAGCGCTAAGGTCAAGCAGGGTCGGCTCACGGCGAAGCAGGTATCTCACAAGATCGACAACCCAGCCGACTACTTGGTCGCGGGTCTCACGAATTTGGTTCGCCGAGTTCTTCTTGGGACTCCCGCCGTGCACGAGACGGGACCGGAGCGAGTAGGCGTCCTTCATTTTTTTGATCAGCACCGCTCGCTCGTCCTCTTTCACGGCCAGAATCTTCGCCGAAGGCAGGGTGATACGCATTTGAGTTTCCACGTGGCCACTGAAGATCGATTCCCAAGCAATGACTGCATCCACCAGCCCATCCAGCAATTCTGTCCGCCGAGTAAAGGTGCCAACGATCCTCCGACGACAGATCGCTAGCGCCTCGTCATGGGCAGCCAAAAGCGCGTGCCATTCAGAAGTGTGGCGCAGTTCCTGCGCGCCGACACGTTTACCGATGGATTCCGACACGATCGGCCTGCCGATATGAAATCTTCCTGAGGCTTGGATGGGTTCTGCCTTCAGGGTTCCAAAGACCGTCCAACTCGGTGGTGGCAACTTCTTCAGCAGCCAATATCGCGGCCATAGCCACACTCTCCCAACGATCCTCGAGTGAGGGGCTTTCGACTCTGCCAAAGATTGGGCGACCATCAGCCGCCAGGACATCCACCTGCCAACCTTCGGCCTTCTGGAAATGCGCCAGCGTTCGCTCTCGCGTCACCCAGACCGCCCCCAATGGGTGCATCGTTGGCCCAAACGTCCGCGAGTCTGTGGCGACCACGTCTCGAAGATACCCATCCCCAACCTGAATGCCCGATGATCCAGCGGGCTCCGTGTCAGGCTGCACGGCCTCCAAACGAGCGCCTATCAGACCCACAGCCACCGGGACCTCCACAACTGACCCTCGGGCGACCCCAAGAAAAGTCTCAATCGAGTCTGATGCGTGCGATCTCAGATGGGCGGCAGTCAGAGGCTGGCCGTAGATCAGCGTGCGAACAACGCAGGAGCGAACTAGAGATGCTACCAGCAAATCGGGATGAAAGTTGGCGGCACCTGTGGGCGTGACGACCATGCAGCTCGTATACGGCGGAAAGGGTTCGCACGAAACGGCCCTGCACAGCTCCGCCATCGGGGCCTCGGCCATCATTTGCTTTCCGAGGAGGTGCACGTCTGGATCATTGATGGGAATCGAGTACGGGCATGAACTGGGAGATGCGCCTTGATCGAATTGAACACGAATTTCAAATGCATAACGATTCAAAATGCGCCCGAGTAGCTTTGCGCCACCCGACGCCAACTCCTCAATCCCTTCCTCGACGTCCGACAGCTTCCCGCCCGCTGCGCGCCGCAGGTGACGCAGAACCGAGTCACGGGCGGCTGGAAGGTAGCCAAAAATCCCGCACTGAAATTGTCTCGACTGCCCAGGATATTCTAGGTCAGCGACCTCAAGGCCAGCAGCCAAGACTTGCAGCACCTCAACACGCGCCTTTCCCCAAACCACGGAGTTCCACGATTCGTTGGGACCCACGTTCAGGGCGAAACGCACAGTCTCGTCGCCATGTTGCGCCACGACAAGTCCGAGAAGCAACTCGAACTCACACTCCAGTCTCATTGATGCTCCCTTAGGCAGGTGATGTGCTTGAAGTTCGACCTTCATGCGCGCGTTGACAGCGTCATAGAATTTGCCACACATTCTACCGGTGAAGCGGGTGCACCAACAGTCCCAACAACTCCACGTTCACGAACACCACCGACCGGCCAACCTTGCGCTTCTGCAGAATCCCGTGGTCGGACAGCTCCCCCAACCACCGCGACGCCGTCTGCCGCTGGGCCAGCCCTGCCGCCACCACGTCATCGATGCGGATGTACGGCTGCGTGAACAGCAGCCTTGTGATGTCAGCGACCGGCAGCTTCGGGAACTCCGCCCTGATGCGGTCCTCAGTGCTTGCTCGCAGTGTGGCCACCGACTCGATGAGGTTCAGCGTCCACCGTGACGTCACCTCCACACCGCGAAGCATGAACAGGATCCAGGTCTGCCAGTCCTCGCGCTCGCTGACCCCACGCAGCGCGGTGTAATACTCGTCCTTGTGGCGCACGATGTGGCCCGAGAGGTACAGCACAGGTGAGTCCAGCAGCCCGCTCTGCGTCAGGAAGAGCAGGTTGATGATGCGCCCCGTCCGCCCGTTGCCGTCGGAGAACGGGTGGATGGCCTCGAACTGGTAGTGCTGCAACGCCATGACGATGAGTGGATCGAGCCCGTGGTCGGCGTGCAGGAACCGTTCCCACGCGGACAGGTGGTCCAGCAGGACGTCCTGACCCTCCGGGGGCGTGTACACGCGCTTCCCGGTGTCGGGATTGCCAATGAAGGTGCCGGGCTGATTGCGCACGACGACGGGACGCCCCTGGATGTGACTGCAGATGTCAACCGCCGTCTGGGTGGTGAGCGGGCGCGTCTTCAGCGCCTCGAACCCTGCCATCAAGGCACTCCGGTAGCGAAGGGCCTCCTTGATGGGCGGGGTCAGGGGTTCACCGAGCGCGCCGTGGGCGGCACGGAAGAGTTCGTCATTCGTGGTGACGATGTTCTCGATTTCGCTGGACGCCTGGGCCTCGAGCAGGGGGATAGTGTTGATGAGCATGGACGGGTCGGGCAGCCGTCGGCAGGCAGCATCGAGCGCCGCCAGTGCCCGAGCCGCGGGGGTGAGGGCCTTCAGCACCTCCCGCGTCTCGACTTCGATCGACGGCGGCAGAGCTGGCAGATCCTGGTACGGCCTGTCGGTGTTCGTCCACATGTACGCATCGTAAGCATGTCCGCCGAACATGTACGAATTTGAGCACAAAATGTACATATTGGAGCAGTATGTACGCCGCGTGGACATGTTCGTGACCAGCCCGACACCGGCGTGGTCGTCCTCGCGGGTGCTTCGGAGCACCACCGCACCCCAACGTGCACGCCGACACCCTTGTTGACGCGCCGACACCCGTCTGCAGGTGTCGAGGTGCATCCAAGGGTGTCGACGTGCATGCATGGGCGACACGGTGAGCACCAAGCGGACGACGCCGCCCATACAACACCGCCTGCTAGGTGAAACGCCCGGGCGAGCATGCATCTGAGGTCACCACACCACCACCTGGCTGGCGCTAATCGACGTAGCTGGTCTCTAGAGCGCCAGCCACGTCGAACAACGCCAGCCAGGTGGGATGACTGGAGGCAACTGGGATGGCCGGCCGCCGGGGCCGCATCACGAACCCCCCGCGGCTCAGTCCCCCGTCACCTCGCCACCGCCGCCACCAGCCGCCTGTGGGTGTCCGCGTCGAACGCCACCAGGGTCGCCTCGTCCACCCCAGCTGTGGACGACGCAATCGTCTCGACGGCCACCGCGATCGCATCGTCCTTCGGCCAGCCATAGATACCCGCGCTGACCAGCGGGAACGCCAGCGTCTTCGCGCCGAGTTCGTCAGCCACCTCAAGCGATCGCCGGTAGCACGAGACCAGCAGCGACCGGTCCCGCTCACCGGCGCGGCAGTTCGGACCCACCGTGTGGATCACCCACGTCGCCGGCAGGTTGCCCGCCACCGTCGCCCCCGCATCCCCCGTCGCCAATCCATGCGGGAACTTCTCGATGCAGTCGGCCAGCACCGCCGGTCCGCCGGCGCGGTGGATGGCGCCGTCGACTCCCCCGCCGCCGCGCATGGCGTTGTTGGCGGCGTTGACGACGGCGTCGACGCGCATGGTCGTGATGTCGCCGTGGACGACGGACAAGTGCACCATGCCCCCATTCAACGCCGTCGGATGGAGCTTGTCAGCCCTCAGCCCCGCCCACCCCGGCGTCGCCATTCGCGCGCGAGCGCGTCCGGCCACGACGGCACCACAACACCTTCTGCCTCGTTCAACCGTCGCACCCGACGCCGCGACACGTACACCCCCACAAACCCGAGCCCGAACATCACGAACTGCGTCGCCCACGCCACCCGGAAGTTCGCCGGCGAATACCCACCCAGCACATCGAGCGCCAGCCCGAACACGGCCATGCCGGTGACCCCGAACAGGAACGCCCCCATGATGACCACGCCCGAGGCCGTGCCCATCCGGTTCTCGGGGATCTTGGCCCGGGCCACCTCGATGCCCACGTTCGACCCGGCGGAAGTCGACGACAACGCGACCATCCAGACCACCAGCACCCACATCGGCGGCCGGCCGAACGCAACCAACAACGCCAGCGCAGCGACATTGGTCCATGCCACCGCCAACGGAAAGTTCGACAACCGCAGCGGGTGCCTGGGCGCCAGCCACCCGACCAACAGCCCCATGCCCAGCCCGAGCACCACATACACCATGAACAATCCCGAGATGGCGGTCGGCGTCAACCCAACACCGCCCTCCAGGTAGGGGTATCCCCACATCATCGCGAACATCAGTCCCGGGAACCCCGCCACTGCATGCAGGAAGAACCCCAACCGCGTCGCGGGTGTGCGCCACACCTGCACGGCCGTCTCGACGAACCGGAACTCGCCATCGGCGGCCGAGTGCACCCGCTGACCATCCGGACGATTGCGGATGAACGCCCACGCCAGCACAGCAGCCACCAGCGAGGCGACCGCCAACAGCGTGAACGCAGGCGTCCACCCGCGGGAACGCAGGAACGCCGCGAACGGGATCGTAGAGATCAACTGCCCGGCCTGCCCCAACATGCTGGTCAGCTGCACCAGCATCGGCACCCGCACCGCCGAGAACCAGAACGGCAGCAGCCTGATCACACTCGTGAACGTCAGCGCATCGCCCATGCCGATCAAGACCCTCGCGGCAATGGCGGGCGCCAAGGACGAGGCATGCGCCAGCACCAGCTGACCTGCCGCCATCACCAGCGCCCCGCTGCCGACCACCACGCGTGACCCGAACCGGTCGGCGAGCAGCCCCGCAGGCACCTGCATCAGCGCATAGGTCAGCAGCTGCACCACCACGAACATGCTCAGCACGGTGGCGAGCACGCCGAACCGCTCGGTCGCGGCGAACCCCGCCACACCGAACGACGAGCGCTGCCAGATCGCCGAGATGTAGGCGAGCACCGCGACCCCATAGACCAGCCAGCTCATCGCCGAGTTCTTGGCGGGGGCTGGGGTGGCGCGGTTCACACCCAAACCCTAGTGGCCCTGCACCAGGCGACCGGGTATCAGCCAGCCGCCGGAACCGCTCTTCAGCACATGAGCACTGACAAGCCCGAGGCCACCGTTCAGCCTCCCCTCAATGAACGCGAACTTCGCCTTGACAAGCTGGCGATCCGCCACCACGAGCCGCCCGAACCCGAGCCCATTGCTGCCACTTTCGACCTGGCCACCGATTCCGGGGCCAAGCCAGACGTCTCGGTTGAACAGGGCGAGGACGGTCGTTGGCGGATCAATGTGACGATCGACCGCGCCCGCAGCGCCGTCATCGACCATGCCGCGCCCGAACTCGTCCAGGTGCCCCGCAGGACCCTGCGCACAGGCCTGTCACGGATGAGCCCAGACGAGCTCGCACCCTCGATCCCGGCCGACATGGACGACCTCGCGATCACGCCCGAGCTACCCCAGGGCATGGCGTCGCTCCGGGGCCTGCGTGACGACCGCGACGTTCGTCCGACAACGGTGTTCAACCCCGACGGACGCTGGGTCTACTACGACCGCAACTACCCCTGGCGTTGCCTGGTGCGCATGACCCGCCCCTCCGGCTGGAGCGGCAGCGGCGTGCTGATCGGCCCCCGCCACGTGCTCACGGCGAGCCACTGCGTGGACTGGACACCTGGCTGGCTGCGCGTCGACGTGCTGTACACGAACGGCTCGTCACTGGCCACAGCCTGGGGCACGCACGCCTATTACACGCAAAAGGTCACCGCAGCGAACTACAACAGCAAGAACATGGACGATGACTATTCAGTCATCGTGCTCAACCAACGCCTCGGCGACCGGTTCGGCTGGCTCGGCGCCCGCACCTATTCCGACTCGTGGGATGACGACGTGCTGCCCTGGCGCAACATCGGCTACCCGCAGGACTTCAGTTGGACCGGCGAACTCGCCACCTACCAGCGCGACTTCGCCCTCGACCAGACCGACTATGACTCCGACGCCGGCAAGGTGCTGCTCAGCGACACGTTCGACAACTGGCCGGGGCAATCCGGCAGCCCTGTCTTCGGGTTCTGGTCGGACGGCCCCTATGTCGTGGGCGTGACGTCGGGCGAGAGCAGCTCGAACAACTTCGTCGCTGCGGGCTCGAGCCTCACCGGGCTGGTGCGACGAGCCCGCAACGACCACCCCTGAGCCGACTAGTGCTGGCCGGCCGCCGCCGACATGAACCGGCGCTGGTAACTCACCACCTGGCCCGTCGACGTGAACCGGGCCAGGTAGGCCGGTTCGGCGGTGATCACGACCCGGTCGGTCATGTCTTCGAACTCCGGCTCGGCGAGCAGCCGGTCGATGTCGGGGTACATCGTCGGGCCTTCCATCGAGCAGATGATCAGGCGGGTGTCGGGCAGGTTGCACTGCCGCAGCACCCGCAGGTTGTGCCGGGCACCGTCGAGGCCGTCGCCCTCGGTGGCGGTGATGCCGCGGTAGGCGACCATGCGCCGGGCCAGCGCCAGCACCTCGTTGGCGTCGTAGTCGGTGTCGGTGACGGCGAGGTTGTCGGTGTCGACGAGGTAGCGGCGCAGCTCGGCGACGGTGACATCGCCGCCGCCCATGTCGTGGTCGTCGAGCAGCGTGGCGATGTGTCGGGTCTGGATGAGGCGGTGGCGCACGAACGAGTTGATGAAGTACGGCTTGGCCTGCAGGGCCAATTGGGCCTGGTAGGGCTCGAACATCAGCGTGAAGTTCACCCGGAAGCCGTGCTCACGCAGCTTGAGGGCCAGGTTGTGCCCGCGCAGGGCATCGGCGGTCGCCGGTTGCCACCAGCGCTGGTCGAGCTTCTTGGCCCCGTTGAGCAGCTGGCTGACGTTGCCGGCGTTGACCGGCCCCGTGTGCGGCACCTTGATGACCACCCGCCACTTCGACAGCATCTCGCGGAACTTCTCGGCCTCTTCGAGGATGAGCCCGAAGTCCTTCTCGAAGGGGTTGTTCAACTCCACCGAGATGTCGGCGCCAGGCCCCAGGATCCGTCCGACCTCGGCCATCACCTCGTCACGGGTCGAGAACTTGTGGTCGATGTTGGCCTGGGGGTTGTTGATGAACAGGTCGTAGATGATGCCGGGGTTGCAGGTCAGGTTGGCCAGCAATGGCGCGATGGGCTCGAGCTCGTAGGGGTTGGCGGTGTCGGCGCTGAACAACACGTTGGTGGGCCGCAGCGCCCCGTCGGCGTCATAGGCAATGTCGCGCACCAGGTCGGCACGCAGCACCCCGTCGCCACCGAGCTCGAGTTGCACCCGGAACCCGGCCGGGGTGTGCCCGGCTTCGGTGCCGAAATGGTCGACAACGCTGCGGAATTCGTCGGTGACGCCTACGTGGGTGGCGAACTCGCGGCAGAGCCTGAAGGTGTGGGGCTCGAGTTCGCAGGCAGCCACCCGGGCGACGAGGTCCTCGTCGCCGCGGGCGGCCGGCAGCCCCAGGCTGGATACGCGCAGGATTGGTCCCAGCGCGAGGCTGGGGTTGGTGTTCATTGGTCTGCCTTTCAGAACCTCAGAAGATGCGGTTCACGATCGAGGCCGGGGCCTCGAGCAATGCCTCAATCTCGTCGTCGAGCTTGACCAGCGTCAGCGAGGCGCCGGCCATTTCGAGCGAGGTGCAGTATTCGCCGACATAGCTGCGGCCCACCGTGATGCCCTGGTCGGCCAGCTTCTGCGCGGCGATGCCGAACAGCAGGTACAGCTCGCTGATCGGGGTGCCGCCCAGGCCGTTGATCATCAGCGCCACCCGATCACCCGAGGTGAACGGCAGGTCGCCAACCACGGCGCCCAGCAGTTCGTCGACGATTTCGTCGGCCGAGACCAGCTTGGCGCGGCGACGGCCGGGCTCGCCGTGAATGCCGACGCCGACCTCCATCTCGTCGTCCCCGAGTTCGAACAGCGGGCTGCCCTTGGCCGGCGGCGTGCAGGCGGTGAGCGCGATGCCCATCGTCCGGGTCACGGAATTGACCTTCTCGCCGATGGCCTTGACGTCTTCGAGGCTGCCGCCCTGTTCGGCCACGGCACCGCAGGCCTTGATGACGAAGAAGTTGCCGGCCACGCCGCGGCGGCCCACGGTGTACAGCGAGTCGGTCACGGCCACGTCGTCGTTGATGAACAGCGTGTCGACCTTGATGCCATCCGCATCGGCCAGTTCGGCGGCCATCTCGAAGGCCATCTTGTCGCCGGTGTAGTTGTTGACCAGCAGCAGCACGCCCTTGTCAGAGGCCAGTTTCTTGGCGGTCTCATAGACATAGTCGCTCGGCGGTGCGGCGAACACGTCACCGGGGCAGGCGGCATCGAGCATGCCGTGGCCGACGACCATGACGTGCGCGGGTTCGTGCCCAGAGCCGGAGCCCTGCACGATGCTGACCTTGTCGTTGTTGGGGGCGTCCGAGCGCATGATCAGGTTGTACTCGGGCACATAGGTGATGGTGTCGGGGTTGGCCAGGGCGATGCCCTTGAGCATCTCGGGCACGAACTGCTTGGGGTCGTTGACGAACTTCTTCATGGTGCACCTCGCCTGTGAGAGTGGTTGTTTCTAGCGCTGGGGCCAGGCCCCAGCGAGCTTCTCGAGCATCACGGCGACCGCGGTGGCACCGGCGTCGACTGACCCGATGCTGCGTTCGCCGGTATAGCTGGCACGGCCACGCATGGCCTGCAGTTCTTTGGTGGCATCGGCAGTCGTCCTCGCGGTGACGGCCATCGCCGCCAACGCGTCATCGGTCGAGGCGCCCGCCGCGGTCTCGGCCTCGAAGGTGTCGATGGCCGGAACCAGCGAGTCGAGCAGGGTCTTTTCGCCGAGCTGTGCCTGACCGCGGGCCTGGATGCCCTCGACCGCGGCGCGCAGCGCGACGACGACGTCGGCCGGGGCGATGGTCTCGTGGCCCTTCAGCTTGCCGCCGGCCCGCAGGAACGCGGTGCCCCAGATGGGCCCGGACGTGCCGCCGACCCGCTGCGAGATCGCCTGGGCGACCTTTTGCAGGAAGACGCCCGCGTCGGTGCGGTCGAAGTCGTCCCACTGGGCGAGGACGTGTTCAAAACCTCGGGCCAGTGAATAGCCGAAGTCGCCGTCACCCACGACGGCATCCAGTTGGCCGAAATACTCCTCGTTCGCACACGCGGTGTCCGCGACAGTGCGGACGACGAATTCGGCATCGCTCAGGGCGGTCATGCTGGTCCTTTCAACGCTGAACAAACCTGCACCTCGAGCCTACCCCCTGCCTTCTGGGAACGACACCGGGGGCGCCCTGTCAACAGGACGCCCCCGGCAGTTCAACCCACCCGGTGTGTGGGGTTTGCCCGATCAGGCCTGTTCGTTGAGGTCCTCGCTGGGCTCCTCGTCGGGCTGGCCCTTGAGCACCCAGTCGCGCACCTCGGGCATGTCCTCGAGGTGCTCCACGATGTATTCCTCGTGGCGGGCCAGCTGACGCTCGCACCAGGCCTTCAGCTCGGCCATGCCCCGCACCTTGCGCTTGGAATTGTGGATGGCATCAATCACCAGGTCGTACCGGCTGGCGCGGTTGCGCACCACCATGTCGAACGGCGTGGTGGTGGTGCCCTGCTCGATGAAGCCGCGGCAGTGGAACCGGTCGACGTCGGGACGACCGTGCACCAACTGGTGGATGGTGCCCGGGTAGCCGTGGAAGCTGAACACCACGTCGACGTCATCGGTGAACAGTTCGCGGAACAGTTCGTTGGTCATGCCGTTCGGGTGGTCCTTGGGACGCGCCAGCGTCATCAGATTCACCACGTTGACCACGCGCACCTTGAGCGCCGGCAGTTGCTCCTTGAGGATCTGCGCGGCGGCCACGGTCTCCATGGTGACGACGTCGCCCGCGCAGCCGAGCACGATGTCAGGTGCCTCGTCCGACTCGAGGTCCTCGTTGCCGGCCCAGTCCCAGACGCTGGCGCCGCGGCGGCAGTGCTCATTGGCCTGCTCGAGGGTCAGGTACTGCAGCTGCGGCTGCTTGTCCTGCACGATCAGGTTGACGTGGCTGCGGCTCCTGAAGGCGTGCCGGGCGACCGAGAGCAGGCAGTTGGCGTCCGGCGGCAGGTAGATGCGGGCCACGTCGCCGCGGTGCTGCATCACGTTGTTGATCAGGCCGGGGCCCTGGTGGCTGAACCCGTTGTGGTCGTTGCGCCACGCGGTGGACGACAGCAGGATGTTCAGGCTCGGAACCTTCGCCCGCCAGGGCAGGTGGTTGGCCTCTTCGAGCCACTTGGCGTGCTGGATAGTCTGGCTGGCGCTGACCATCGCAAAGGCCTCGTAGGTGGCGAACAGGCCGTGGCGGCCGGTGAGGTTGTAGGCCTCGAGCCAGCCATGGCAGTTGTGCTCGCTCAGCACCTCCATCACGCGGCCCTCGGGCGACAACTTCACGTCGTCGGCGGTGCGCGATTCCATCCAGGTGCGGTCAGAGACCTCGAACACCGAACCAATGCGGTTCGAGTTGGTCTCGTCGGGGCAGAACAGGCGGAAATTTTCGGGGTTGCGGGTGTAGAGGTCACGCATGAGCGCGCCGAGCACCCTGGTCGACTCGTAGCGGGTGGAGCCCGGGGCGTCCACCGCGATCTCGTAGTCGGCGATGTCGGGCAGGTCGAGGTCGCGGGTGAGCAGGCCGCCGTTGGCGTGGGGCTGCTCGGTCATCGCCTTGGTGCCCTGCGGGTTGTTGCGGGTGACCAGCTCGGTCGGGTGCCCGTTCTCGTCGAACAGTTCCGCGGGGTTGTAGGACTTCATCCAGTCCTCGAGGATCTCGCGGTGGGCGTCGTCCTCCTTGACCCCGGCCAGCGGCACCTGGTGGGCACGCCACGTGCCCTCGACGACGGTGCCGTCGACCTCGTGCGGGCCGGTCCAGCCCTTGGGCGAGCGCAGGATGATCATCGGCCACCGCGGACGACCCTCGGGGGCGGTGCCCTCGCGGGCCGCGGCCTGGATGGCCTTGATCTTGCCCCAGGCCTCGGCGAACGCCGCCGCGAAGCGGTGGTGCATGCCGGGCACGTCGTCGCCATCCACCTCAATGACGTCGTAGCCGTGGCCCTCGAACAGGCTGCGGACCTCTTCGCGCGGCTTGCGGGCCAACACGGTGGGTGAGGCGATCTTGGCGCCGTTGAGGTGGAGCACCGGCAGCACGGCACCGTCACGGGCAGGGTTGACGAAGCTGATGCCCTTCCACGAACCCTCGAGCGGGCCGGTCTCGGCCTCACCGTCGCCGACCACCGACAGGGCGATCAGGTCGGGGTTGTCATAGATGGCGCCGAAGGCGTGGATGAGCGCGTAGCCCAGCTCGCCGCCCTCGTGGATCGAGCCGGGGGTGGTCACCGATGCGTGCGAGGGGATGCCGCCGGGTGCGCTGAACTGGCGGAAGAACCGGGTGAGTCCGTCGACGTCCTGGGTCACCTTCGGGAAGTAGTGGGTGTAGCTGCCCTCGAGGTAGCTGGCGCCGGTGAGCGAGGGACCGCCGTGGCCGGGGCCGGCGAGGTAGATCATGTCCTGGCCGGTGTGGCGGATCAGCCGGCTGGCGTGGGCGTAGATGAACGCGAGGCCCGGCGAGGTGCCCCAGTGGCCGAGCAGGCGCGGCTTGATGTGGTCAGCCGTCAGCTTCTCGCGCAGCAGGGGGTTGCCCTGCAGATAGATCTGGCCAACGGTCAGGTAGTTGTTGGCGCGCCACCAGGCATCGACGGTGGCGAGTTCGTCGTCGGTCAGCTCTGCGAGCTGGGCGACGGTGGTGTCGAGATCAGTCATGGGGCCCACTCTTCTACTCCTGAGGTGACGATGTGCGTTGTAGACCACAAGTTTCACCGGCGGTTCACCTGCCGGGCATTGCGCGGGCGGTGCATGTCGGTGCGGGCGGCTACGCTGGCCAAATGCCGCTCACGTCCGACCCGGTTCACTACGCACTCGACGAACACACCTTTGACAACGGGCTTCGCCTGATCGTCAACCATGACCCCACCGCCCCCGGGGTGGCGGTGAACCTGTGGTACCAGGTGGGTTCCCGCGACGAGGTGGTCGGCCGCACCGGGTTCGCGCACCTGTTCGAGCACCTGATGTTCCAGGGCACCTGGACCGGCGTGGCGACCGGCGAACACCTCGCGGCGATCCAGTCGGCGGGCGGCACGGCGAATGCCACCACCAGCTTCGACCGCACCAACTATTTCGAGACCGTGCACCCCGGGGCGCTCGAGCTGGCGCTGTGGCTCGAGGCCCAGCGCATGGAACACCTGATGGTCGACCAGACCAACCTCGACACCCAGCGCGAGGTGGTCAAGGAAGAGAAGCGCCAGCGCTACGACAACGTGCCCTACGGCGAGACGATCGCCGCACTGTTCGAGCTGGCCTACCCCGCCGACCACCCCTATGGCCACACCCCGATCGGGTCGATGGACGACCTTGACGCCGCGGCCCTCGAAGACGTCCAGGCGTTCCACCAGCTGCACTACTCCCCCGGCAACGCCATCCTCGTGCTGGCCGGCGCGGTGGGACTGGCGGAGGCCGTCGACAAGGTGGGTGCCCAGTTCGGCGCGATCCCGGCCACACCGGTGCCACAGCGCAGCACCCCGGCGGGGTTGCCGGCATTTGCGGGCAACCCGACGACCCAGCTGGTGCGCGACGTGCCCCGCGACGCGACCCACCTGGTCTGGCACATCCCCCGCTTCGACCACCCCGACGCGCTGGCGATCGACCTGGCCCTCGACGTGCTCGGCTCTGGGCAGTCGGCGCGCTGGCACCGCGACCTGGTGGTGCGCCGCGACCTCGCCGAAGGAGTCAGCGGCTCGACGATGGGCCTCGTCGGTGATGCGAACCTGGCACTGGTCAGCTCACGCACCCGTGACGGGGTCTCGACCGACGAACTGGTCGACGCGATCCTCGACCACATCACCCGGCTGGCTGACAAGGGCCCGAGCGCTGAAGAGATGCAGCGCGTCCACGCCCAGTTGGAACGCTCACTGCTCACCGAACTGGCCAGCCTCGAGGCACGCGCCGACGAGATCAACCAGTGGGCCAGCCTGACCGGTGACCCGGCCCGCATCAACCACATCCTGACCGACTACGCGGCGATCACCCCCGCGGCGATCCAGCAGGCGGTGCGCACATGGCTCGCACCCGAGGCCCGCGCCACACTGACGTTCCGGAAGGCGGACGCATGAGCACCACCATCACCCCCCGCACCCCCCGCCCGGGAGTCACCCACGGCCACGACTGGCGCTTCCCGCTGCCCGAGGTCGTCACGTTGTCGAACGGGTTGACCGTCTGGTTGTTCAACCTGCCGGGCCAGCATGTCGCCGCGCTCGACCTGATGATGCCGATCGCCCTCGACGCCGAACCGCGCGCCCTCGAGGGCCTGGCGGGCCTGACGCTGCACACCAGCGACGAGGGCACCGTGCCGCACCCGGACGGCCGCATCTCAGAACTGCTCGAGAACGTCGGCGCCGCCTACGACGGACGCACCGCCAACACCCACACGTTTGCCACGCTCGACGTGCCGACCACCCGGTTCGCCGAGGCCCTGCCCCTGTTCGCCGAGATCCTGGCCCAGCCCGAACTGTCCGACGAATCCGTCGAACGCCACAAGGCGCTGCGGGTTGCCGAGATCGAACAGGCGCTCGTCAGCGGTGCGCACACCGCCAACATGGCCACCCGGGCACTGCGTTGGCAGGCGGGCACGCGAGCCTCGCGCATGCTGGGCGGCAACCGCGAGACGGTCGCCGCGCTCACCCCGGACGATGTGCGCGGCTGGCACGCGGGCCACTGGGGCCCCGACGCCAGCACGGTGGTGGTGGCCGGCGATTTCGTAGGGCAGGACCCACTGGCGCTGCTCGAGGCAACACTGGGCCAGTGGCAGGTGGCGACGGCGCCGCGGGTGGCATCGTCCGAGGACCAGTTCGCCGAGCTGCCCTCGACGAGGGTCGTCAGGCTCGTCGACCGTCCCGGCGCAGTGCAGATCGACCTGCGCATCGCCGGTGTCGGCGTCGACCGCCACGACCCCGACTGGGCGGCGCTGCAGGTGGCGAGCGTGGCGGTGGGCGGGTCGTTCCTGTCGCGATTGAACAAGGTCCTGCGCGAAGAACTGGGCTATACCTATGGCATTCACCTGGCCGCCACGCCGCAGGCGTCCGGGGGTGTGTGGGCGGTCAGCGCCAACGTGCGCAACGACGTGGCCGTCGATGCGCTCGACCAGACGCTGAAGCTGCTCGACCTGTCGGCCAACCCGCTGACGCAGGCAGAGGTCGACGACGCGATCAACCAGGTCGTGGGGCTGGCGCCGCTGCGCTATGACACGGCCGAGGCGATCGTCGGCCAGGCCACGACGCTGGCCACCGCCGGTGTCGATGCCGACCAGGTGAACCGCCACCACGCCGCGCTGCGTCAGGTCAGCGCCGAGCAAGCCACGGCCGCGCACCAGCGCATCATCGGAGCCGAGCGGGGGCATGTCGTGGTGGTGGGTGATGCGGCACAGCTGGCGGGGCCGCTGCAGCAGGCGGGATATGACGTGCAGCCGTTCGAGCTGCACGCCTGAGGGGGTGGGCGGGCACGGTGAACGGCCGAGCGCATGCTCGTCCCCGGCCCCGGCCCCCCGCCCGAACCTGCACAAGTGACACTGGTGCCAGCTCCGCAACCGATCCAGCCCATTCCGGCTGCGGACGCGGCACGCGTGCCACTTCTACAAGTTCGTGGACGAGCCGAGCTGAGAACAACCCGAGCCCGGTGAACGCCCCGAGCCCATGCCCGTCCACCCCCCGGCAGCCGGCCCGAACCTGCACAAGTGACACTGGTGCCAGTTCCGCAACCGATCCAGCCCATCCCGGCTGCGGACGCGGCATCGGTGCCACTTCTACAAGTTCACGGACGAGCCGAGCCCAGAACAACCCGAGCGCGGTGAACAGCCCGAGCCCATGCCCGTCCACGACCCCGAATCAAGCTGAAACCTGCAGAAATGGCCGACGCGCCACTCCCGCAGGTTCGCCCCTCAGCGGTTCTTCTGCAGCGCCAGCGCCTGGGCCACCTTGGTCCGGGCGTCGGCGATGTGCTTCTGGTACGCAGCCAGGTCGCCAGCCTTGAGCGCCGCATCAGCCGCCGCGAACGAGGCATCCGCCTCGCCCAGCAGCTTGGTGATCTGCGCGTCGACCTCGGTGGGCGGGGTGTTGTTCGGGGTCTGGTCGTCCGGTTCGTTCTCGTCGGTCGAGGCCCCGGAATCACCGCCGAAGACCGAGTCGAGCGCCTGCTGCAGGGTCTCACCGATGCCGACATGCTCACCGAAGCGCACCGCCACGAACTGCAGCGCCGGGTAGCCCGCCGAACCGACCTGGCGTTCGGTATAGATCGGCAGCACATACAGCAGTCCACCACCCAGCGGCAGCGTCATCAGGTTGCCGTACATCGCGGTCGCAGAGCCCTGGTTCAGGAACGGCCGCAGCTTCTCGGCCACCACCGGGTCGGTGGTGATCGCGTTCATGGTCTGGCCGGGGCCTGCGATCTGGTTCGCGTCGTCCATCTGCAACACCCGGATCTTGCCGTAATCAGGGCTGGAGGCATCAGCGTTCACGGCCATGTACGAGCGCAGGTTCTCGCGCCCGCTGGGCACGAACGTCGCGGTCTGGCTGTAGACGGGCTGGGGGTCACCGGGCCACTTGATCGACAGGTAGTACGGCGGCTCCTTCTTGCCCCCGGCCTTGACCGGGTCATCGGGAACCTGCCACACGTCCGAACCCTGCACCCACGTCAGGGCATTGGTGGTGTGGTAGCGGGTCATCATCTGGCGCTGCACCTTGAACAGGTCCTGCGGGTAGCGCAGGTGGCTGAGCAGTTCGGCGGGGATCGCCGACTTCGGCTGCAGCACATCGGGGAAGACCTTGAGCCAGGTCTGCAACACCGGTTCGGCCTCGTCCCAGGCGTACAGCGTGACGGTGCCGTCATAGGCGTCGACGATGCCCTTGACCGAGTTGCGCATGTAGTTGACGGGCTTGTCCTGCTGCATGCGCATGGTGTCAGAAACGGCATCGCTGGTGGCGGTGCGCAGGTCGGTGCGCTGCGAGTTCGGGTAGTTCGCCGAGGTGGTGTAACCGTCGACGATCCACACCACACGGCCATTCACGACGGCCGGGTAGGTGTCCTTGTCCCACGTGAGCCACGGCGCCACCTGCTGCACCCGCTGCAGCGGCTGCCGGTCGTACATGATCTTCGAGTCGGCGTTCACCCGGTTCGACAGCAGCAGGTTCGCATCGGCGAAGCGCGCCGCATAGCTCAACCGGGTGATCGGGTTGCCGATCGGCACCCCGCCCTTGCCCGAGTAGGTGTTCTTGGTGGCATCACCCTGGTTGCCGGTCGGCTGGTCGAACTCGACAGGAGCGGTGCCCTGCGGTGCGCCGACCACGACGTACTGGCTGGCCAGTTCGCCGAAATAGATGCGCGGTTCATGTTCGGGCAGCGTGCCCGTCACCGGGATGCCACCGGCAGCCCAGACCGGCTCACCGTTCGACTGGCTCTGGTTGCCCATCGCCGCCACCAGCCCGTAGCCGTGGGTATAGACGGTGTGCAGGTTGTTCCAGGACTGGTCGATGTTGTTGACGTCGACCTCGCGGGCGGCCAGCACGATGTCGGTGGCCTTGCCATCGATCGTGTAGCGGTCGACATCGAGCACGTTCTGGAAGGAGTAGTAGCCGCGCACCTGCTGCAGGTGTTCGACGGCCGGCGAGATCAGCGACGGGTCCATCAACCGGATCGCGGGCAGCGCCTCGGCGTCGGCCTTGAGCTGACCCGCCGTGGCGGTGGTACGGGCGGTGTAGCCCTCCTGGATCTGCACATTGTTCAGGCCGTAGGCCTGCCTGGTGGCGTCAAGGTGGGCCTGGATGTAGGGCCGTTCCTTGTCCTGTTCCGAGGGCTTGACATAGATCTGCTGCAGCAGTGCCGGGTAGATGCCCGAGACCACCAGCGACGAGATGATCATCGTGACGATCGACAGGCCGGCGAGCGACCATCGGCGCACGCGCGCGTTGATGGCGAACAGGGTGGCGCACAGCAGCGCGATCACCACCATGATCAGCTTGGCCGTGCTGCGGGCGTTGTCGTCGGTGTAGCCGACGCCGGTGAACATGCCAGAGGTGCCGATCGAGTAGCCCACCCGGTCGAGCAGCAACTGGCCCGCCCACACCACCAGCAGCAGCGCGAACAGGATCGACAGGTGTGTCTGGGCGGCCGGGCTGAACGGGGACTGCAGTGCGCGCAGGTTTTGCCCGGACGAGGACAGCACCCGCGGCCCGAGGCTGCGCAGGGCACCCACGATGAAGTGCAGCGAGATGGCGATCATCGTCGAGATCACGAGTGCAGCCAGCAGGAACCCGATGATGAACTGCCACCACGGGTAGTCGAAGACGAAGAACGAGGCATCCAGCCCAGTCCAGGGGTCCTCGACGCCGAACGGGGTCTTCTCGCGCCAGGCAAGGTAGGTCATGGTCTGCGCGCCGCCCGCGATCCCCGCGAACAGGCCCACCACCGCCGCGGGGATGACCACGGCGCTGGTGGTGCGCTTCTCAATGAGTTCGCGTGAGCGTTCCACCATGGCCGACTCTGCTCGTCCACGGGTCTTGGGACGCAACTTCAGCGCCAACCAGGCGTTGCCGCCCACGATGGCGGCCATGACCAGGCCGAAGACGAGGAACAGGGTGATCGAGGTGCCCAGCTGGGTGGTGTAGACCGAGGTCATGTCGAGGCTGCGGAACCACAACCAGTCGGTCCACACGCGCGAGAACAGGCCGAAAGCGATCAGCAGCGCGAGCAGGCCGCCAACGATCCAGAGGCCGATGCGGGCGCGGTTGCCTGGCGAGTGCGCCGGGGCGCGGCGGGCAGAAGTGCTCATGTCAGGGTCCCTGCGACGGCATCAATCAGGTCGGGGGCGAGTTCCTGGGTGCCCAGCAGGTCGTCCGGGTGGGACAGCAACCGGGCCACGCCGTAGCGGGCGCCGTCACGCAGGGCACCGACCACGATGCGCATGTCCTGGCGCTGCGGGTGGTTGGCGACGAACTCGTCGGGGTTCTGCTGCGGGATCTCGGACTCGTGCTGGGGTGCCAGGAAGGCGCGCTCGAGTGCGAGGGCGCAGCCGAACACGCTGGCGGGCCAGCTCATGCGGCCCAGCGTCGCCAGCAGTTCTGGCAGGTCTCCCCCGGCGTGGAAGTCCTCCTGCTCGATCGAGCTGAGCGAGTCGGGGTTGCCCTGGGTCAGGTGTGCGGCCAGCGAGGGTTCGTTGCGGACGAGCTCGTCGGTGCGCACCAACGCGAACAGGCGTGCCGGCTGGTCCCAGCCCTGGCTGGTCACGTGGCGCTCGATGTCCATCAGCGCCGCGATCAGCACGTTGTTGGCATCGTCCGGTGCCTCGACGGTGTCGGTCTCATTGGCCTTCATGTCTGCGTCGCTCAACAGCGAGGCACCCCCTGTCCATCCGGCGAAGTCTTCAGGCGCTGCAGCCCGCCGATGGCTTCTCGCAGCGTGCCCACCTTGATGAGCTGCATCGTGGTCCGGACCCCGGAGAGGTCACGGCAATTGTCCGCGGGCACCAGGAAGATCGTGGCACCCGCCTTCTCGGCGCCCCGGATCTTCTGCTGGATGGCACCGATCCCCGCCACATTCCCCGAGGGACTGATCTCGCCGGTGCCCGCCACCTTGCGCCCGGCGAGCAGGTCGTCGGGCGAGATCAGGTCATAGATCGCCACGGCGAACATCACCCCGGCGCTGGGACCGACAATGTCGGGGTCGATGCCGTACGAAACCTTGGGCGTGTACTGGTAGCCAACGCCGACCCGGATGCCGACCTGGGGCTGCTGCGGGTTGTTCGGCGAGGGGACGGTCGTGACCGTCACCGTCTCTTGCGTGCCGCCCCGGTCGACGGTGAAGACCACGGGTTCGCCGACCGCGTGCGCCCTGATGGCCGTGGTGACGTCGGCAAGGGTCTGGACGGCCTTGGCATCGACCTTCAGGATCATGTCACCGGGCAGCAGCTTGTTCAGGGCCGGCCCCGACACCGTCACCGCAGTGACCATCGGCAATTCCTTGACCGGCTGGCCGGCCGCGCGCAACGCCGCGACGACGGCGTCCGACTGCGAGGTGCCCATCAACGCGACTTCTTCGGCCTTCACCTGCTGCACCGACTTGCCGGGCGGGTAGATGAACCGGCGCGGCAGCACATCGCGGTAGGGCGATGCGTAGTTGTACATGGCCTCTGCCAGGCCGAGACGGGAATCGACACGGGTCTGGCTCACCGTGGTCAGCCGCAGTTCGCCGTTGAGCGGCGTGGTGGTCAGCCCTTGCACCTGCACCGCCGCGGCCCCCGATGACCCGGCACCGGCCAGGTTGACCGTGCCGCCCGGCCGCCAGCCCACATACGGAACGGGGGCCAGGGCCAGCACGAGGGTGAGCGCAAAGAAGACGCCCGACGAGACGACGGCAGTCAGGGTCTGCTGGCTGATCCTGGGCTGACGGCGCGACGCCGGGGCCGATACGGACTCGCGGGCGATCGGTTCGGGGCTTGGTGCGGCCTGTCCCGGTGACACGGTCGACTCAGGCCGACTCGGTGGTCGGTCGGGCACGATGCCTCCTCGCGTCGCTCGGGTTGCGTGCCTGAACCTTACCGCGCCCCGGCAACAACCCGCGTCGGGGTTGGGCCGGGGTTGCCGTCGCGGGCTTGCCGTCTACGGTTGAATGGAGATCCCGACGTGCAGACCCAGGAGGAGCACTCATGTCGCATCCTGATCGCGACGACGACCGCCCCGACGACCCCGACAAGGGTGGCGAGGGCAACGGTGAGGGCGGCCAGCCGACCGACCCGCTGTCGGAACTGCTGCGCCAGCTGGGCCAGAACCTTCCCCCCGGCATGCAGGGCCTCGATCTGAACGCCCTGATGAACCAGCTGGGCGCCATGTCCGGCCAGATGCCCCAGGGCGGTGGTATCGGCTTCCAGCCGCCGAATGCCCCCGGCTTCCAGGCACCCAAGGGCGGCAGTGACAACGAGTGGGCGTGGCTCAAGGACCAGGTGCGCAAGATGTCGGCATCGCTCGGGCCCGACCCGACGCCGACCTCGGCGCAGCAGGCCGAGGTGGCCGATTCGGCCCGACTTGCCGAGATGTGGCTGGACGAGGCCGTCGAATTCCCCGCCGTCCGCGCGGCCCCGACAGCCTGGAGCCGGGCGGAATGGGTGGAGGCCACCTTCCCCAGCTTCCGGCCGATGGCCCAGCCGGTGATCGAGGCGCTGTCCGAGGCCCTCGGCAAGGCCCCCGGCACCGCGGCAGAGGGTGCCCCCGAGGACGACCCGCTGTCGATGCTGTCAACCATGTTCGCCCCGATGATGCGCGATGCGGCCCGCCGGATGTATTCGGCGCAGTTCGCCCAGGCAATCGGCCAGCTTTCGAAGAGCGTGGTCTCGTCCAGCGACCTCGGCTTTCAGCTGGCCACCCCCCGGGTGGCGATGCTGGTCTCAAACATCACCGACCACTTCGGTGAGCTCGACGTGCCCGACCGCGACGTGCTGCTGTACCTGACCCTGCGTGAGGCGGCGCGGCAACGGCTGTTCGCCCACGTCGGTTGGCTGGGCCCGCAGCTGCAGGCGTTGGTTGAGCACTACGCCCGCGAGGCGCGCATCGACCTGTCGGCGATCGAGTCGATGTTCGACGTGGGCGACCTGTCAGAGCTGAACCAGGAAAAAATGAACGAGATTGCCGAGAAGGTGCAGGGCAAGCTGTTCAACCCCGACCCCACGCCGGAGCAGGTCGAGGTGCTCGACCGTCTGCAGACGCTGCTCGCGCTGGTCGAGGGCTGGGTTGACCACGTCGTCCACGGGGTCGCGAGCCGCTGGATGCCGGCAGAACCACAGCTGTTCGAGGCGGTGCGGCGTCGACGTGGGTTGGGTGGCCCGACCGAGGAGGTCTTCAAGCGACTCGTCGGCCTGGAGATCAAGCAGCGTCGCATCCGTGACGCCGCCAACCTGTGGGCGGCCGTCGAATCGGCCCGTGGCAAGGCGGAACGCGATGCGCTGTGGCAGCATCCCGACTTGCTGCCGACGTCGGCCGGCCTGGATGACCCCGTCGGCTTCGCCAACCCGGACGCGGCGACCGAGGACACCGGCGACGACTGGGACAAGGGGCTCGAACAGTTGCTGCGGGAAGAGGGTCGCGAGTAGTCGTCGACTGGTTGACGGCCGCGTCACGGCTTCGATACCGTTGGGTCAGCCCCCGGGTGGGCTTGCGTGCAGGGGAAGGCATGCGAAACCACCCGGGGGTCACTGTTTTGTTGAGGGTCACTGTTTTGTTGAGGGTCACTGTTTTTGTTGAGGGTCACTGTTTTTGTTGGGGGGTTGTGCTGGGTGTTCGGCGGCGCCGCAGCGGGCCCATGTGCGCGACACGCGGCACGCCGTGTGCACCCAAATCACGCCTGAGCGTGGCTCACGGCTACGATGGAGCGGTAGACGAGGCCACGTGCCCTGAGGACGGGCGGTCTCTGACCGATCTTTATCTAGGAGGACAACATGGCTGATGACACTTACAAGGGTGAGTTCTACTGCGTGAAGTGCAAGGAGAAGCGCGAGGCCGAGGGCAACATCGTGGTGAACGAGAAGGGCACCCGCATGGCCAAGGGCAAGTGCCCCGTGTGCGGCACCAACCTCAACCGCATCCTCGGCAAGGCCTGAGCTCACACCGAGTCCGAAGGGGCTGGGCGCACGTGATGTGCGCCCGGCCCCTTCGTCGTTGTTGTCCGACACGCCTGGGGTGTTGTCCATCTGCGACGTGGGGTTGTCCGTTGCGTTGAAGCCCTTCCGGCCAGGGGTCGCCATCGGTTTGGCTGTGGCCCATGACCAGTTCGCTGCTGATGCCGGGGCCCACTGCCCTGCCGCTGTCCCCCGCTGCCAAGGAGCTGTGGCGGCTGCACCACCAGGCGGTGGTGCTGGGCGCCGGCCGCCCTGACGCGGTGGCGATCAGGGTGGGGCAGGCGCGCTGGAAGCTCGAAGGCCTGCGTCCTGCCACGACGGGGTGGCTGGGCTCGCTGGGGCGCTGGCCGACGCGTTGCCGGGCGGTCGCTGCCGGGGTGGGGCCGTCGGACGAGGACGCAGCCCAGCAGGCGGCGCTGGCCCGATGGTTGCTGCGTGAAGGGCTGGCCACCCGGCTGGACACAGGCAGGACCCTGTTGGTCTCGCACGGGTATTCACAGCTGCGTCCGGGGGTGGGCCGACACCTGGACCTTGACTACGGAACACTGCCGCAGCCCGACGACCTCGCCCTGCACCGGGGCCTGGTGGTGGTCGAGGGGGCCCTGCACGACCCGGCGGCGACGCAGCTGTTGCACCGCTGCGGTGTGCCCCATGTGGTCGTGGAACTGGGCGCCGAGCGCTGCCGGGTCGGCGCCTTCGTCGACGCGGGGGCATGCGTGCACTGCGACGACCTGGCGCTGGCGGCCCAGCGTCCGCTGCTGGCCTCGAGGTTGTTGCTGGGCGAACAACGCCACCTGGTGCCCGGGTGGATGGTGGATTGGGCTTCGAACCAGGTGGTGCTCGCGGCGCGGGCGTGGCGACAGGGTGCCCCGCTGACGCCGGGGTGGTGGACGCTGGACGCCTCGGGCCAGGTGGGCCACGACGTGGTGCTGCCGCACCGCTCGTGCTGTGGCAGTGGGGCGGTGCGGCAGGCGGCGTAGGGCTGGTGTGTTGCAGAAGTGGCGCTGGTGTCACGAGTGCAGGTGGTTTCGGCTTGTGGGCTTGCAGACGTGGCACTGGTGCCACTTGTGCAAGCCGGGCTGCCCACAGCGGTGCCGAACCGTCGGTAGTTGAACGGCTCGGCACCGCCGTGACCGGCCGGGGGGGGTTCACCAGCCGGCGACTACTGAACTCGTCCGGGGGCCCGATGTTGCAGAAGTGGCGCTGATGTCACGAGTGCAGGTGGTTTCGGCTATTGGGCTTGCAGACGTGGCACTGGTGCCACTTGTGCAAGCCGGGCTGCCCACAGGTGCGCCGAACCGTCGGTAGTCGAACGGTTCGGCACCGCTGTGACCGGCCGGCGGGGGTCCGAACGGTCAGGCTGCCGGGCTGTCGGCGTCGCTCCCCTCGTCGCCGGTGCGGGCGGCGTCCCGCCGCGGGTTGCGCACGGGCAGCGGGGTGGGCAGTGCCGGGATGACGGGCAGCGGGTTCTTGCGCGGGCGGCCACGCGGACGCTTGCGGGGCACCACCACGCCGTCAAGCAGCAGCTGGCCTCCCCAGACGCCGTGGGGCTCCCGGCGACGCAGGGCGCCGTCAAGGCATTCCTTGATCATGGGGCAGTCCTGGCAGACGAGCTTGGCCGCTTCGATGTGGGCCGGCTCGGCTGCGAAGAACAACTCGGGGTCATGGTCGAGGCACGGCAGCATCACGGCATCCCCCACGCTGAGGATGTCGAGCTGGTCGGCGAACATGGTGTCTCCTGGATTGGGCAGGTCTGTCGGTGTCAGCAGGGAGACACGGAAAGGGCCGTGAATCCCGATCTGGATTCACGGCCCGTGTTCGTCGAGGCTCAGCTCAGTCGCTGTACCCCTGTGGGGATGAATCCATGGAGTTGTGGTTGCCGCTCTCACGACCACGCAGGTTGAGGTCACGCAGGCGGAGTCCGGCCAGGGCGCCAGTGGGCACAAAGGTGCCAGCGACAGTGACGTCGGGCGCGACAGCGAGACCCAGGCCATCAAAGACCTGCGTCGACTTCTCGTACTTCATCGGTGCCCACCTCCTTCCTCTGATCGGACCCCAGCCGCACCGCTGATCGGTGCACCGGGATCGGGCGAGTTACACACTACCCCGGGGGCGTATGGGGCATGCAAGCGATTTATTGCGGAACTTTTTCAGACGGGTGCCAGGACGCCAGCTCGCTCAGCCCCGGTGCGCATCAAACCCGGTGAGCATCGACGATCTCGAGCACGGCCTCGCCATAGCGACCGACCTTGCTGGGGCCGACGCCCGAGATCTCCAGCAGGTCGTCCTCGTCACCGGGCATCGCCTCGGCGATCGCGACCAGCGTGGCGTCGGTGAAGACGATGAAGGCCGGGGCACCGTCGGCCGCCTCTTTGCGCCAGGCCTTCAGGTCGACGAGCAGGGCCTCGCTGTACGTCGATGCGCAGGTGGCATGCCGTCCGACCTTGCGTTCGGCCGCGGTGCCCAGCGATTCGCCGCACACGCGGCACTTCTGCGACAGCGCGCTGCGGCTGCGCCGGGCACCGTTGTCCGTGCCGGGCGCGCCTGCGGCGTCCCGCACCGTGCCGGGGGTGAGCCCGACGAGAAACCGGGACATGCGCCGACCACCGCGTCCGGGGCCACCGGTGCGCGACCAACTGACCCGCAGGTGTTCGCGGGCGCGGGTGAGGCCGACGTAGAGCAGGCGGCGTTCCTCGTCGATGGCGCTGGGCGTGACCGACAGCGAGAACGGGATGGACCCCTCTGCCACGCCCACCAGGGCGACGGCGTCCCACTCGAGGCCCTTGGCCGAATGCAGCGTGGCGAGGGTGACGCCCTGGCCCAGGGGGGCTTCCTGGCGAGCAGCCCGCTGCTGCAGTTCGTCCACGATCGGGCCCAGGCCGGCGGTGGCGTCCTCTGCGGCGATGTCACTGGCGAGGTCGACGAGCGCGGCCAGTGACTCCCAGCGTTCGCGGGCGGCGCCTGCGCCCGTCGGCGGTTCCTCTGTCCACCCCGCGCCCCCGAGGACGGCCTTGACCGAGGCCAGGCCCGGGTCGTCCGGGGTGTTCTGGGCATGGGCAGCGAGCAGCCGCAACGCCTGCCTGATCTCGGGACGTTCGTAGAACCGCTCACTGCCACGCACGACGTACGGCACGCCGGCCTCGGTCAGTGCCGCTTCGAGGGCGGGTGCCTGGGCGTTGATGCGGAACAGCACGGCCATTTCACGCCATTCGATGCCCTTGGCAGCCAGTTGCTTCAGCCAGCCGACGACGGCCCGGGCCTCGTCGGCGTCGGTGGTGTGGCCCTCGAACACCGGCGCGGGACCGTCAGGGCGCTGGGCCCGCAGCACAAGCCCGGGGCTGCGACCGTTGAAGTGCGGCGGGTGCAGCACATTGTTCGCCAGATCGACGACCTGGGGGGTCGAGCGATAGTCACGGTCGAGGCTGATCGTGGTGGCCTCGGGAAAGTTGCGGGCGAACCCGGTGAGGAAATCGGGGCGGGCGCCGGCATACGAATGGATCGACTGCGCCGGGTCGCCCACCACGCAGATGTCGTCACGGTCCCCCAGCCAGGCCATCAACAGCGACTGCTGCAGCGGCGAGACGTCCTGGTATTCATCGACGGTGAAGTGGCGGTACCGGTCGCGCACCTCTGCAGCGACCTGCGGGTGCTCATGCATCATCGCGACGGTGCACAGCAGGATGTCCTCGAAGTCGATGACACCACGTTCACGCTTGATGCCCTCGTAGTCACTGATCACCTTGGCCACCTGCGCGACGTCGAGGCCATTGACCTCGCGGCCCGTGGCCCGGGCCAGCCCCGGGTAGGTGCCGGGGGTGACGTTCGACACCTTCGACCAGCTGATCTCGCTCGACAGGTCGCGGATCATGGTCGTTTCGGTGGACAACCTGCTTCGGGACGCCGCCTCGGCGACCATGCCGAAGCGTGATTCGCTCAGTGGCGGCAGTTCCGCGCCGTACGCGCGCGGCCAGAACCACTGCAGCTGGCGCAGCGCGGCGGAATGGAAGGTGCGGGCCTGTACACCATGCACGCCGAGGTCGGCGAGGCGACCGCGCATCTCGCCGGCGGCACGGGTGGTGAACGTGACCGCCAGGGTGCGAGCGGGGTCGGCGACACCGGTCAGCGAGGCATGGGCGATGCGGTGCGTGATGGCGCGGGTCTTGCCCGTGCCCGCCCCGGCGATGACGACAACGGGCCCGTGGACTGCCTCGGCGACCCTGCGCTGCTCGGGGTCGAGCGCATCGAGGATCTGGTGCACGCGGGTGGCGTCGAGGTCGGTGGGCATGGGGTTCACTCTATGACGGCTGCCGACAGGGCCGGACTCCCACACTTTTTGTCGGGGGGTGCCCATAGGGTGGCAAACGACTGCTCGACACAAGGAGGGGTGGATGGCTGGGTCGCTCGAGGTTTTCGAAGGATTCGACCTGGGTGCACTCGTGGCCGGGATGGCCGCGCAGCTGCCCGGTGCTTCCGGCGACCCGTTCGCCATGCGCCTTGCTGTCACACCCGGGGCGGCGCATCAGCGCCACGTGTCCCAGACGATCGCGCGCACGAACGGTTTCGGGGTGTGCGCCGGCATCGAGTTCGTCACGCTGCCCCAGCTGCAGCGCCAGTTGCAGCAGGCGTTGTGCGGTGGCGACCTGCCACACCCCGACAACGACCCGTGGGCGGCCCACCACCTGTCACGGCTGGCACTGCAGGGTTTCGACACGGTCGTGGACGAGCAGTGGGCCAGCCCGCTGATCACCCACCTGGCCAGCGATGAGCTGCGTCCCGGGCGGCGGTTGGCGACAGGCCGGCGGGTGTCGCGGCTGGCCCGCGCCTATTGCCGCAATGCGCCGGACATGATTGATGCCTGGGACGCCGGGCGCCACGTCGGCCCTGACGGGCAGTCGCTGGCCATCGGCGACCAGTGGCAGCCACGCTTCTGGCAGGTGCTGCGCGACCTGGCCGGGGTGCCGCACCCGTTGGCCCAGCAGCGGTTTTTGGTCGACAGGGTCGCCGGGGCGCGACCCGCGGTGATCCCCGACGAGGTGCACCTGCTGTGCGTCGACGTGCTGCACCCGCAGCAGGTCGACCTGCTCGCAGCGCTGGCCGCGAACTCGCGGGTGGTGGTCTGGCAGCTCAACCACGCCAGCGGCGCGGACGATGCGGTGCTGGGGCGGCTGTCACGGGTGCACGCGACGGCCATGGATGCCTGGCGCAGTGCCGGCGCGACGATCCAGTCGGTGACCCCGGCGATCGGGCGGCCGGCCACTGACCTCGGGCGCCTGCAGGTGGCCGTACACGAAGGCGCCGAGGCTGTGCCGAGGGGTGGGGACGAGGCTGACGGCACCATCAGACTGCTGCCCTCGCACGGGCCGAACCGGCAGGTCGAGGTGCTGCGCGACTACCTGTGTGGGCTGTTCGTGGACGACCCCACGCTGGAACCTCGCGACGTGGCGGTGCTGTGCCCGGATCTCGACACCTTCGCGTCGGTGCTGGACGGTGCGCTCGCGTCGGACTCCCCCGCCGCGGATGCCCACCCCGGCCACCAACTGCGGGTGCGGATCAGCCATGACGGCGCGCGCCAACCCAACCAGGTGCTGCAACTGCTCGACGACGTGCTGGCACTGCGCACCTCGCGTGCGACGTGGCAAGACCTGTTCGACCTGTGCCTGTCGACGCCGGTGGCCGCCCGCTGGGGGTTCGGCGACGACGGTGGCCAGGCGCTGAAGCTGCTGATCGGCAAGGCCAACATCCGTTGGGGTCTCGACGCGGCGCACCGCAAGGAATTCGGCATCACTCCCAAACGGGGCACCTGGTACGCAGGCGTCGAGGCGCTGGTGCTGGGCGCGTCCTATGCCGATGCCCCGCTGACGACATGCGGCGAGGCGATCCCCGCGAGCCACCTGGATTCACGCGCCACCGAACTGGCAGGACAGCTGGCAGAGTTCGTCTCGCGCCTGCGGTTGTTCTTCCACCAGCACTCCTCCCCCGCCACCGCGGCGGAATGGAACGATCGGCTGCAGGGCCTGATCAGCGACCTGGTGGCGATGCCGCGCCAGCAGCGCTGGCAGGTGGCGGCAGCACGCGCAGCGCTGGCCGAGTGGGCCGGCCCGCATGCCGATGGCGCGCTGCTGGGCCGGGCCGACGTGCGCCAGGTGATCGCCGAGATGTCGCGCCAGCAGCGGATGCGCCCCAGCTTCGGCACCGGCGCCCTGGTGGTCACCGGACTGCGTGACCTCACGGGCATCCCGCACCGGGTGGTGGTACTGCTCGGGCTCGATGACGTCCGGTTCCCCCGCCGACTGCCGATGATCGGCGACGACCTGCTCGCCGGGCACCCCAACCGGGCCGTGCCGAACGAACGAGCACGCGACCAGCAGCACCTGCTGAACGCCCTGGTCGCCGCCACCGAGCGGGTCGCCATCGTGTACCAGGCCCAGGATGCGAGCAGCCTGAACGTACTCGATGAACCCGTGCCGATCACCGAGCTGCGCGAGGCGGCCGGGGCCCTCGGCATTCACCTGCCGGCCGCGGTCACGTCGGCGAACCGGCAGGCACTGCTGCCCGGCCAGGCCCACTCCCGCGCCAACTTCCTCGAGGACGAGGCGCACGGTGTCGAACCCTTCAGCTTCGACGTGCGGGCCTACTCCGCCATCCGGCACGTCGAGCAGACCCCACGGTCGCGCCTGGCCACGGCCGCCCACGGCGACCTGTTGCTGCACGACTTCCCGGTCGCGCCGCACCCCACGGTGGTGCGGTTGCAAGACCTGACCGCGTTCTTCAAGGACCCCTTGCGGGCATTCCTGCAGCAGCGGGCAGGCGTCCAGTTGAAGACATGGGACGACGACCTGTCGGTGCGCGACACGCTCGAGGCCACCGGGTTGACGACGTGGCAGGTGAAGACGACCGTGCTCGAACACCTGCGCATGGGTGAAGACCCCGAATCGCTGCATCGCCACCAGCTGCTCAGCCCGGATGTGCCGAGCACAGCCAATGGCAAGAGGTCAGTCGACACCGCCATGCGCAAGGCCGTGGCTCTCGCCGATCGCCTGATGACGAACACGGCGTCCGAACGCACCGTGGTCGTCGACATCCCCGTCCCCCACCCCGACGGCGACATCCGGCTTGTGGGGGCCGTGCGGGCCCGCGGTGAGGCGCACCTGAGTGTGACCACCAGCAAGCTGGGTGGCCACCTGCTGCTCGAGGCCTGGATCAATGCCCTCGCCCTGTCCGTGGCCACCGGGCGCCCGCCGGTCGCAGGGATCGAGGATGACAAGGGCCTCAATGAATTGACCTCGGCGCCGGGACATCGCACGCCCGCCGAGCTGCTCGCCGACCTGGTGCTGCTGTACGTCCACGGGCAGACCCATCCGCTGGCCGCACCACCCAGGACACTGTGGACCCACAAGACGTATGGCGATGACAACGCCACGAAGGACGCGTGGATGCGGGAACGCGACGTCAACTGGGAACCCTTCACCCCATGGGACCACAGGACTCTGCTGGAACAGACCCTGACCTGCTCGGCCGCGGACGGCGGGGGCTGCTACCGCGTGCCGGTCCGCGACCTTGTCCCACGCTTGTTCGGCGGCTTCGTGATCGACAGGAGGCAATGAGATGGCGCTGCACCTGGTGCCCCGGCTGATCGACTACCCCGAGTTCACCATCGACGGTGTGCGGCTCGGGGTGGGCACGCTGGTGGTCGAGGCCAGCGCCGGCACAGGCAAGACGACAAACATCGCCAAGCTCACGGTGCGGGCGCTCGCCGAGGGCTTCTGCACCGTTGACCAGGTCGCCCTGGTCACCTTCACCAACAAGGCGGCCACCGAACTGCGCACCCGCGTGCATGACCACCTGGCCCAGGCCGTCGCCGAACTGGCTGCCAGCAGCACGCCCGAGGCCATCAACCTGCGGGCGGCGGCAGTCGACTTCGACAGCGCCACCATCACGACCACCCACAGCTTCTGCCAGTTGATGATGACCCGGATCGGGGTGCACGTCGACCACGACGCGACCGACTCGATGCTGGGTGACGGTGCGCAGATGCACGCCGAGATCGCCGACGACCTGTTCCTGCAGCAGCAATTGGCTGAAGACGGCTACCGGGCCGACCTGGCCGTCGTGGGGCGCCTGGTCGAGAAGGTCCTTGAGATGCCGCACGTACCGATCCGGGCAGACCAGCAGCAGGGCGTGCGCGGGCAGCTGGCCGCCCGTGCCCGCACAGAATACGAGCGCCGCAAGCGCACCACCCAGGTGTTCACCTATGAAGACCTCACCGGACGCCTGCAGCAGGCACTCGCCCCCGCCCCGGACGGCACCCGTTCCCCGGCCGCCGACGTGCTGGGCGCCATGTTCCGGCTCGTCATGATTGATGAGTTCCAGGACACCGACCAGCAGCAGTGGAACCTGCTGCGCGACGCGTTCGACGGGCAGGCGATGCTGGTGCTGATCGGCGACCCGAAGCAGTCGATCTACCGGTTCCGCAATGCCGACGTCGAGGCCTATCTGGCCGCCGCGCAGCAGCACGAGCGGTTCAGCCTGCGCAAGAACTGGCGCAGCAGCGCCGCGGTGACGTCCGGGATCGACGCGATCCTGCACCAGGCCCAGCTTGGCCGGGGCATCCAGACGCCTCCCGCCACGGCCGATGCGGCGGCGGGCATCGACACGGCCACGGGGGAATGGCAGGCCCCGGTGCAGCTGCGGCTGCTCGGCGAGGATGCCGACCTGAAACGGAACCTGTGGCACCGGGCCGTCGACGACCTCGCCCAGCAGGTGGCGCTGCTGTTCAGCGGCAGCCCGCCCAGGGTGACGCTGCCCCGCCAGCAGCAGGCACAACGGTTGAAGCGCAGCGACGTCGCGGTGCTGGTGCGGTCGCGCTGGCATGTCACCGACGTCGTCAACAAGCTCAACGAGGCCGGGGTGCGGGCCAACCGCAGCGCCGGAAACCTCATGAAGGGCACCGCCGCACCGGCCTGGCTGACGGTGCTCGACATGCTGCTGCAGGTCGATGCCGCCAGCCTGCGCCGGGCCGCACTCACCCCGCTGATCGGCTGGGACATCCCGAAACTGGTCGAGGCCGACGAGGCCGAGTTCGATGAGCTGGCCCGCACCGTGCGGCAGCTGTCGCAGTTGTGGACGAGCGACGGGTTCGCTGCAATGACCGACACACTGGTCTCGGCATTCTCGCTGCATGAGCGCATGCTGCAGCAGCCACAGGGCGCGCAGTTGCTCTCAGACCTGCTGCAGGTCGCAGAACTGGCCCACGACCATGCCCTGCGGCACCGCGCCAGCCCCGAGGGCGTGCGGCGCTGGCTGCAGCAGGCGATCGACGGCGAGGACGAGACCAGCACACGCATCGGCGACGACGACGAGGCGATCCAGGTGATGACCATCCACGCGGCCAAGGGCCTCGGCTTCCCCGTGGTGCTGCTGCCCGACCTCGCGTTCCCCAACGGCCGCAAGGACGATCCGGACACGCCGCGGGTGCACCACACCGACGACGACACCCGGGCGCCCCTGCTCGACGTGTCGGACCGCGCCAGCAGGAACGATGACGACGAAGAACTGCTCGAGCAGCTGCGGCTGGCCTATGTCGCGCTGACCCGCGCCCAGGTGGGCCTTCGGGTGTGGTGGGGTGCGACCACCGACGTGCACCGTTCGGCCCTGCACCGGTTGCTGATGAGCGACAAACCAGGGCAGGTGCCGCCCCCGCCGGGACAGCTGCAGCGCAAGGGGGCCATCTCGACGATGCAGCAGCGGCTCACGCTGGGCCGATTCGACCCCCTCGAAGTGGTCGTCGCCCCCCAGACCCCCCAGACGGCACCCCAGGACACCGCCGGCGAGCCCGAGCAGCCACTCGGCAGCCCCCGCGCGTGGACGCGCTGCATCGACCACACGTGGCGGCGCACGAGCTACACCGGCCTGACCGCGGCCCTGCACGACGCCGCGCCCCACCATGGCGCCACCGCAGGCTTCGTGGAACAGGAAGGTGCCGCGGTCGCCGATGGCAGCGGGCTCGACGAGCCCGACCTGCGTACAGACTCCGAGGTCGTGGCCACCAGTGGGTCCGGCGTCGACCGGATGCCGTCGCCGCTGGCTGACGTGCCCGGCGGGGCCGACTTCGGCACATTCGTCCACGCCATCCTCGAACACATCGACCCGCAGGCCCCAGACCTGCGCGCCGCGATCCGCACCGCGGCCGCACCCCACTTCGCAGCCTTCGGCGATGAAATCGACCCCGAGGTGCTGGTCGAGGCCCTCGTCAAGGTGCTGCACACCCCGCTCGGTACCCTCACCGGCGGCACCCTCGCTGACATCCCGGTGTCCGACCGCCTGCCAGAGCTCGACTTCGAACTCACCATGGGTGGCAGGGGCACCGTCGGCACTGTGGGCGACCTCGCCCAACTGTTCACCGACAGGGCGCTGCTGCCCGCCGACGACCCGCTCGCCCACTACGGCGACGTGCTGCTCGGCACGCCGGCGGCCGAGCAGACACTGAACGGGTTCCTGAACGGGTCGATCGACGCCGTGCTGCGGGTCGGCAGCAAGTTCGTGGTCGTCGACTACAAGACCAACACCATGCCACTGGCCCCCGGCGAGACCCTGGGGGTGCACCACTACCACGCAGCGGCGATGACCCAGGCCATGGTCGCGGCGCACTACCCCCTGCAGGCCCTGCTCTATTCCGTGGCGCTGCACCGGGTGCTGGGCTGGCGCCTGGCCGGCTATGACCCCGAACACCACCTGGGCGGGGTCGGTTACCTGTTCGTGCGTGGAATGGCCGGCGCCGACACCCCGGTGCTGGGGGGCATGCCCGCGGGCGTCTTCACCTGGCGGCCCCCCGCCCGCTTCATCATCGCCGCTGACACGATCCTGGGAGGGCGACGATGAACGCCGCCACACAGCATGAGCTGTCGGTGCTGACCCGGGGCAAGGAGTCCCCGCTGGCGCGTGCCCACGCCGTGGGCATGGTCACGTCCGCCGAGGTGCAGTTGGCGACGATCCTGACGCGCCTGCACGGTTGCGCGGACGAACTCGTGCAGCTGACTGCGGCGCTGTGCTTCGCCATCGGACGGGCGGGGTCGACATGCCTCGACCTGACGACCGCCGCCGAACAATTCATCGACCAGGTGCTGGAATCACAGGACCTGACCGCCGACGAGCTGGCCGCCGAGCGGCAGGCGCTGCAGTCGGCCATCGACTGGCCCGACCCTGTGGCGTGGCGCGAGCACCTGGTGCAGCAGCGCATGCTGGGCGACGAGGGTGCCGAGCCGAACAGCGTGCCGATGCGCCTGGTCGACTCGCTGGTCTACCTGGAGCGCTACTGGTCGGCCGAGGAGCAGGTCGCGGGCCTGTTGCACGAGCGTGAACTGCTCAGCCCGCCTGCCGTCAACGAACACCTGCTCGACGCCAGCCTGGCCAGGTTGCCCGAGGGCACCATCGACGACTCCCGGCAGCGGAATGGCGTCGAGACCGCCGTACGGTCATGGACTTCGGTGCTCGCAGGCGGCCCCGGCACGGGCAAGACATCGACCGTGGTGCGGGTGCTGGCCGCGGTGCAGGAACAGGCTGGTGCCACCGTGCGGGTGGCGCTGGCCGCCCCCAGCGGCAAGGCGGCGAGCCGCCTGTACCAGTCCGTGGCCGGCCAGGCCCCACAACTCGAGGCCGCAGGTGCCCTGATGCCGGCCTTCGGTGCCGGCATGACGCTGCACCGGCTGCTGGGCGCACGCGGGCGCACCGGGGAGTTCCGCCACGGCCCGACCGACCAGCTTCCCTATGACCTGGTGGTGGTCGACGAGGTGTCAATGGTCGACCTGCAGTTGTTCGCAACCCTGCTCTCGGCGGTCGGGCCATCAACCAGGCTGCTGCTGGTGGGCGACCCGCAACAGCTCAAGTCGATCAGCGCCGGGTCGGTGCTGGCAGACATCACCAGCTCCGGGCTGACCGTGGGCGGTGGGGACCCCGCGTCCGCAGTCACCGAACTCGTCGGCAGCTACCGCAGCGAGGGCGCCATCCAGCACCTCGCCGCGGCGATCCGGGCGAAGGACGCCGACGCCGCGCTCGATGTGCTGGCCGGCGACTCGGGCGAAGTGGAACTCATCGACCTCGAGATCACCCGCGCCACCACCTGGCAGGACCTGCCACAGCTCTCGTCGGTCGTCGCCCAGCAGTGGACGTCCCTGGTCAGGGCTGCCGAAGCAGGCGATGCCACCGGGGCCCTGCGCCTGCTCGACGAGCACCGGGTGCTGTGCGCCCATCGTGACGGCCTGTTCGGGGTGTCGAGCTGGACCCACCACACGCTCGACCTGGTGCGCCGGCTGCGGCCGGGTTTCGGCCTGGGCGCCGAGTTCTGGGTGGGCCGCCCACTGCTGCTCACCGAGAACGACGCGACACTTGGCCTGTCGAACGGGGACACGGGCGTGGTGGTGTGGCACGACGACCGGCTGCAGGTCGCACTGGGTGACGAGGCCACGCTGCGACTGCTCAGCCCCAACCTGCTGCGCGGCGTCGAGAACCTGTTCGCGATGACCGTGCACAAGGCGCAGGGCAGCCAGTTCGGGCACACCACCGTCGTACTGCCCCCGCTGGGGTCGCCCCTGCTGACCCACGAGCTGATCTACACGGCCGTCACGCGCGCGAAGCGGCGGGTCTCGATCATCGGCTCGGCCGACCAACTGCGCACGGCCATCGCCACCGAATCGCGCCGGGCCTCCGGCCTCGCCTCGAGGTGGCGCCGCCAGAATGGCTGATTCCCCCACCCCCGACATCTTCTGCCAGATCGCTGCCGGCACACTGCCCGCACACGTCGTCTGGCAGTCCGAGCGACTGCTGGCCTTCCTCGACCAGCGCCCGGTCTTCAAGGGCCACACGCTGCTCGTCCCGCGGGCGCATGTCGAGAACCTGCTCGACCTTCCTGCCGACCTGCACGCCGAGGTCCTCGGAGCCGCACAGCTCATCGCCGCCGCCCTGCAGGCCGGCCTCGGCGCCCAAGGCAGTTTCGTGGCCGTCAACAACACCATCAGCCAGTCGGTGCCGCACCTGCACGTGCACCTGGTGCCGCGCCGCAAGGGCGACGGGCTCAGGGGATTCTTCTGGCCGCGCACGAAGTACTCCAGTGATGACGAGGCCGCCAACTACGCCGCACGGCTCCGGGCGGCTCTGGCCGCGAGTGATTCCTGAATCCCCGGCTCAGACGCTCGGCAACTCCCCCGCCACCCAGGCATGGATGAGTCGTCCACCGACCGAGCCCCTGCCCGGCAGCGACAGCTCACCCGACTCGACCGCCGCGGTGAACTCATCGCGGCTGAACCAGCGCGCCCAGGCGATCTCGGTGCCATCCGGCACCGGCTCGCCCGCGGCCGTGGCCACGAATGCCAGCATCAGCGAGCGCGGGAAGGGCCACGGCTGGCTCGCCACGTAGCGCACCCGGTCGACCCACAACCCGACCTCTTCGCCGACTTCACGGCCCACCGCCTGTTCCAGCGACTCCCCCGCCTCGACGAAGCCGGCGATCACCGACACCCGCCCCTCGGGCCAGTTCGCCTGGTGCGCCAGCAGCAGCCGGTCGTCCGGGTCGGTGATCGCCACGATGATGGCCGGGTCATGACGCGGGAATGCCAGGTGGCCGCACTCGACGCACTGCCTCATGAACCCGCCCCGCACCGGCGCCGTGACCGCGCCGCACCGTTCGCACTGCGGGGTGCCGTCGTGCCAGGCCAGGATCGCTGCGGCGGCTGCCACCAGGTCGTGCATGGCTTGGTCGGCGAAGCCGTCACGCAGCGTCTGCCCCTCCGATTCACCGCGTCTGGCGAACCACTGCAGCGCCACTTCCCCGTCGTCGTGGACGTGGCCGTTGGCGTCCGTCCAGCCCAGGTAGCTGTGGACGTCGGCATCGAAACTGCCCTCGGCGGGTTCGACGTGGAACTGCCCCTCACCGGAGACCACGAGGACCTGCGCCCCGGGCCCGGTGAACAACTCGACGAGGCGTTCGGGGTCGACACGTTCCTGGCCGGCGCGGCGCAGGTTGCTGTGCGGGTGCAGGTCGAATCGGCTCACGAGGCGTACGTTATCGCGGATAAGCCATGGCCCACCCGGCCCTGCGGTGACAGGCTGGCCCCATGACAGCCTCCTCCACCGCTGATCCGAAGGCCACGCTGCACCGCTACTACACGTCCGCCCGGGACGCCCTGATCTGGAAACTAGACGGGCTCAGCGACTACGACGTGCGCCGTCCCATGACCCCGACCGGCACGAACCTGCTCGGCCTGCTCAAACACGTCGCCAGCGTGTCGGAGTCCTACCTGGGGTCGGTCGTCGGTCGCCCCTCGGGCATCCCCATCCCGTGGTACCCGGACGACCCCGACGACGAGGTGCCGAATGCCGACTTCTGGGCCACGGCCGACGAATCACGCGAGTTCATCGTCGACCTGTACCAGCGGGTCGCGGCGCACTGCGATGCCACCATCGAGGCCCTCGACCTCGACTCACCGGGGCATGTGCCCTGGTGGGGCGACAGGGCTGACACGACGCTGTACCACCTGCTCGTGCACCTCGTCGCCGAGGTGCAACGTCATGCGGGCCACGCCGACATCATTCGTGAGCTCATCGATGGCGCCGTCGGTCTCAGCGAGGGCTGGGGCAACATGTGGGCCGAGGACGGCGAGGACTACTGGCAGCGCCACCGCCAACAGCTCGAGGACACCGCCCGCGCGGCCCACACGGCCCGACCCCAGCCCTAGCCCTGCCCGCCCGTGCGCGCCCGGTCGAGGGCGGCCATCCCGTCGCCGAGCCTGGCCACCAGCTCGTCCTGGTCGGCCAGGTGCCGCGGTCGCTGCACCCTGCCCGACTTCACGTGCACGAACACGGCGTCCACACTCGCGGGGTCGATGCCCCGGGACAATGCCCACGCGACCCGATAGATGGCCAGCTGCAGGTCGTCGGCGTCCCGCTCGCCGGTCTTCCAGTCGACCAGCAGGTGCTCGTGCACCCCGTCGTCAGCCGGGAACGCGGCATCGATCTGGCCACGGATGACCTGGTCGCCCAGCACCAGCGCGAACGGCACCTCGACCGCCAGCGGTTCCAGGTCAGCCCACGGCGTCGCCAGGAATGACTCCTGCAGCCGGGCCAGTTCCCGGTCCGACTCGACGCGCTCCAGCCCGTCGTCGACCAGGTCGTCGAGCACCGGGTCGGTCAGCTGCCGCATACCGTAGTGGCGCTGCACCCAGGCATGGAACCGGGTGCCCAGCGCAGCCGCCCGCGACGCCGGGTGGGGCATCGGGCGCAGCAGCTGCCGGGCGAACGCCTCGGGGTCGTTGCCCGCCGTCACCAGCATGGACGCCGACAACGACGCCGGTTGCGGCAGGGCGAACCCGGCCCGGGCCTCGGCCTCGAGCAGTTCCAGGGTGGCGTCCCACTCGGCCACCAGGGCCAATTCGTCGAGCGGCACGTGCTCCGGCTCGGGCCAGGTACCGGTCTCGTCGAAGACCCGCTTCGCCCCCGCGACCATTTCGGCGGCCTCGAGGCGCAGGCGTCGGGACTCGTCGTCGGCGGGCACCGGCCACGGCGCCGACTGCAGCGGCCCGTCCAGCGGGTTCGCCTCGACCACCGGCGGGGCCACGGCGTCGACATTGCCCTGCCGCATCGCCTCTTCGGCGATCTTCTCGAAGTATTCAGAAGGCAGCCGTGGCTTCTTGGTGCCGCTGCGCCAGGTGTGGCAGGTCGCCACCAACAGGTCCCTCGCCCGGGTCACGGCGACGTAGGCCAGGCGGTCCTCGGCCATCCGCGCTTCTGACTTGAGCTGGTCCTTGTAGGCGACGAGCCCATCGTTGTCATAGGTGCTGACCTGGGGGATGGACTCCGCGTCGCCCCGCAGGTGCGCCGGCAGTGCCTGGGCAGAGGTCGTCCAGTTGTCAGTGACCCGGTCACTGGGAAAAACGTCCTGCACCAGCCCGGGCACGAACACCACGTCCCACTCGAGCCCCTTGGCGCGGTGCACCGTCAGCAGCTTCACCGAGTTGCGCTCCGTGGGGGTCGCCTGCTCGAGGCTGACGCCGTAGCGCCGCTCGGCATCGAGCCAGTCGAGCAACCCCGACAGCGTCGCCTCGGCATCAACATCGACATACCCGGCCACCGCATCCGTGAACGCGGCGAGTTGCTCCGGGCCGGGCGCACCCGGCAGTCCCGTCGCGAGTTCGACGTCGAGGCCGAGCAGGCCCACCACACGCCGCACCTGGTCGAGCACGGGCTCGTCCGAATGCCGCCGCAGGCGGGTCATCTCGGCGCCGAACGCGGCGAACCGCTCGCGTGCCTGCGCCGAGAACGGCATCTCGCCGGGGTTGTCGACGGCGTCGAGCAGCGAGACGACGTCGGCGGCATCGGTCTCGGCGACGGCGTGCTCGAGGTCGGCGAACAGGTCACTGTCGCGCGCCGGGGCCTCTGGACGCGCCAACTGACGGGCCCGACGACCCAGCAGGGCAAGGTCGCGCTGGCCGATGCGCCAGCGCGGGCCGCTGAGCAATTGCACCAGCGAGGGGTTGGCGGTGACGTCGTTGACCAGCCGCAGGGTTGCCACGACATCGGCCACCTCGGGCAGGTCGAGCAGGCCGCCCAGCCCGACAATCTCGGTCGGCACCCCGCGCACGCTGAGCGCCCGGAACACCTCGGCCATGTCGGCATTGCGCCGCAGCAACACGGCGCAGTCCTTCCAGGCGCGCAGTCGCCCGCGGTCGTGCAGGTCGACGATGCGGTCGGCGACCCACCCGGCCTCTTCGGGCCACGACTCGAAGGTCGCCACCCGCACCTCACCACCGGGCTTGTCAGCGGGGGCCACCAGCGGTCTGGGCGTGCCCTCACCCGATGCATCGTGCCGGGCCAGCATCGGGTCCTGGCGCAACGGTTCGGCCAGTTGGTTGGCCACGTCAAGGATCTTCTGCCCGCTGCGCCGATTCACGGTCAGCTGCGCCCTCGCGGCGGCCAGGAATCCCGGTTCACGGCGGCGCGGGAAGTCAGAGTGGAAGTGCAGGATGTTGCTCGCTGCCGCCCCACGCCACCCGTAGATGGCCTGGAACGGGTCGCCGACCGAGGTCACCGGATGGCCCACCTCGTCACCGACACCCGCGAACAGGCCCTGCAGCAGTTTCGCCTGTGCCGCGCTGGTGTCCTGGTACTCGTCCAGCAGCACAGCAGCAAACTGGTGGCGCACCATGCCCGCGACGGCGGGCACCTCGTCGACGATCCGGGCGGCGAGTGCCATCTGGTCGGCGAACTCGACCACGCCGAGGTGGCGTTTCAGTTCGGCATAGGCGTCGACAAGGTCGAGCAGTTCGCGACGTTCGTTGATCGCCGCTGTGGCATCAAGCACCGGTTTGAAGACATTTCGACGGGCGTTCAGCGGTGCCAACGCCAGCTTCGAGGCGACGACCGCACCGTCCGACCTGACCTGGTTGGTCGTGACGAGGTGCGACGACAACGCGCTGTCGAGGGCCAGGACCCGCTCGACAATCGATGCCGGACGCAGCCGCGACAGGTACTCGAACGGGCCGGGGGCCTCTCGTACCACCCGGTCCGCCAGCCGGAACCGTGCTGCGCCGGTGATCATGGTCGGGTCGGTCTCGGCGCCGATCCGTTGGCCGTGCTCGGCCAGCATGCGCCCGGCGAACGCGTCGTAGGTCATAATGACCTCTTCGCCCTGCTCGTCGGCGCCCTCGCGCAGCACCCCGGCCGTCTGCAGCGCCGTGCGCACCCGGTTGGCCAGTTCGCCGGCTGCCTTGCGGGTGAACGTCAGTCCGAGCACCTCGTCCGGACGCACCTGGCCCGTGCCGACCAACCACACCACCCGGGCCGCCATCACGGTGGTCTTGCCCGAGCCGGCGCCGGCGATGATGACACCCGGTTCAAGCGGGGCGGTGATCGCGACCAACTGCTCGTCGCTGAACGGGATGCCCAGCGCGTCGCTGACCTGCTGCGGCCGCGTCAGGGTTCGGCTCGTCATAAGATTCATCGGCCCACCTGCGGGTTGAGGGAAACGGTCGGGCACGAGACCCGGAACGTGCACATCTGGCAGCGCGGGCCGGGTTGGGCGTCGAAGCGCTCCTCGCGCACGACGCGGGCTGCGTGGGCCACGGCCTCGTGGATGAAGGACGTGGCACCGCTGGAATCATCGGTGCCCTTCGGCCAGGGGGTCTCGTCGATCGATGCCTGCACATAACTCTTGGGTGACTCATTGCCCTTGCGCAGGAACACCAGTTCACCGCCGGAGACGCCGCGGGCCCCCGGGGCCACCTGGTCGAAGGCCCCGGCGGTGGCAGCCAGTTGGTAGAGCGCCAGTTGCACATTGGCCGCCGCCTCGGCCAGCGTCGGCAGCACCCGACCCGTCTTGAAGTCCACGACCCGCAGGCGACCGGCGGCATCGCGTTCCAGCCGGTCGACCGACCCCGTCAGCTGCACCCGCTCGCCCTCAACCTCGAGTTCGATGTCGAACGGCACTTCGGTGCCCACCGCCTCACCGCGCCCGGCGGCCCAGTACAGGTAGCGGTCGAGCGCCTGGTCGACCTCGACCCGTTCCGAGGCCGACAGCCAGGCGGCGTCGAACGGGATCTGGTCCCAGATGCTGTCCAGGTGTCCCTGCAGGTCCTCGGGGCCCAGGTCGTCCTGCTCGGCATGGCTCACCAGGGCGTGGACGACCGAGCCGAAACTCGCCGCCGACGAGCGCCCCTCTTCGGCGCTCGCCTGCTTCGACAGGAACCACTTGCGGGGGCAGGCCAGCAGCTCCTCGAGGCTCGACCCCGACAACCGCACGGGCTCGTCGGCAGCCACCACCCCGACCTCGCTGCGGGTGTAGTCGAGGATTCCCCACCAGTTGGCGGGGTCTGCTCCTCGTGCGAGCTGCCGACCGTGCCGGTCGCGCAGCCCGCTCAGCCGGGCCAGCCGCGAGGCCGCTGCCTCGCGCAGCGCGGGCGAGGTCGTCGGGTCGAGCACGGCAGCACGCAGCCGCGCCACCATGGCGGGCAGGCTCAGCGCGCGCCGTGGGCGCCCGACGACCTCGTCGACCGGCACGTCCAACTCGGTGAGGAACCGCGAGGCCTGGTCGCCCTCACCCTCGTGCCCCTGCGCCGCGGTGACCACCAACCGGTGGGTCGCCCGGGAGCATGCCAGCAGGAACGAGCGCCGTTCGGCGTCGATCAGCCGACTGAACGGCTCTGGCGCGAGCACCCCGTCGGGCGACAACCGCGCCACGTCCAGGATCGAGCCCTGCCGCCGTGTGGCGGGCCACGTGCCTTCTTGCACCTGGGCGACCACCACCACCGGCCAGCGCAGCCCCTTGGCCCGGTGCGCCGTGAGCACGTGAACGCCGCGCCGCCCCAGGTCGGACTCGCGGGCAGTGTCAGCCGGGATCTGGTGGGTCACCAGTTCGTCCAGCAACTGGCGCACCGAACGTACCCCCACCAGTTCGGTGTCCCGGGCTGCCAGGTCGAACAGGGCCCGCACCGCGTCGAGGTCACGATGGGCCGCAGCGCTCGCATCACCACCGGCCAGCGCCTCGCGTTCGGCGCGCGCCGCCCAGCCCGTCCCGTCCCACAGTGTCCACAATGCCGAGGACACATCACCGCCCTCATCGATGACCGTCCGGGTGCAGGCCAGGCGCTGTGCCAGCTCAACGGCCTTGCGCGCCGGTTCACCCGACAGGCCATCAGCCATCGTGGGGTCGTCGAGCAAGCGGGTGAACCATTCCCCCGACGTGACCTGGTCCTCGGCATGGGCGGCACGCAGTTGCCGACCCAGCCGCCTCACCTCGAGGCTGTCGAGCCCGCCCAACGGTGAGCGCAGCAGGTCAGTGGCGTCGGCCGGAGAGGTCGATGTCTGGCGTTCGGGGTCCGTGACCTCACCAATCGCCGCCCTCAGTCCGAGCAACAGCGGACGCACCGCCGGCGACTCGCCCAGCGCGATGTCAGTGCCTGCCATCTGCACCGGCACACCGGCCGCGGTCAGCGCCCGCGCGATCTGCATCAGGCCGCCACGCTGGGATCGGGTGATCACGGCGATGTCGTGCCAGGCCCAGCCATCGTGCAGGTGCGCCGCCCGCACCTGGTCAACGATGTGGTCGATCTCGGCACCGGACGAGTCATGCACCCGCACCTGCACCGTGCCACGCCAGGTGTCCACCCCGACCGCCGGCACCGGCACGGGCACGCGGTCATTGCGGGGCAGCCGCCCCGCAAGGGCACCGAGGGCCCCGGTGATCAGCGTGCCGCGACCGAAGTCCTGGTCGAGGTCGATGCGGCTGGCCGGGGCACGGGTGCCGAAGCCCTCGCCACCGAAGATCTCGCCATACCGTGCCGCACTGATGCCACCGGCACCACGGAACCCGTAGACCGACGAGGTCGGGTCGCCGAAGGCCACCAGCCGCGACCCCGCCGCCACCAGGTCTGCCACCAGCTGCACCTGGCTGGGGTCGAGTTCGGTGAGGTCGTCGAGCAGGACCAGCGGCGTCGCCGCCACCACCTTTGCCAACACGTCCTGGTCGAGCAGCCGCAGACGAGCCCGGTGCACCAGCTCGGCATAGTCCATCTCAAAGGTCGCGTCGACGACGTCGAGGTAGTCGTGCATGAACTGGCCCAGTGCCGCCCATTCCGGACGACCCTGTATTTCCGGACGACCCTGTGCCTCGCCGATGGCCTGCACCTGTTCGGGGTCCAGCCCCAGTTGACGCACCCGGGCCACGGCCGCGCGTACCTCGCCGGCGAACGCCCGGGTCGTCGCGGCCCGCTGCAGGTCCGGCGACCAGCCCGAGGTGTCATGCGCCGCGAGCAGTTCCCGCAGCCGGAACTCCTGTTCCGGGGCCGTCAGCAACCGCCACAGGGGCTCGTCCGGCAGGGGATTTGCTGCCACGATGCTGTGGGCCAGCGCGTGGGCAGTCATCACCCGCGGCGCCACCTGGGCACCGCCGATGCGGCGCATCAGGTCGTTGCGCAGCCGCTGCGCCAGCGACCGGGTGGTCGTCAGCAACAGCACCTGCGGCCCCGTCAGCCCGGACTCCAGGGCGGTCGCAGCACACTGCACCAATGTCTGCGTCTTGCCGGTCCCCGGGCCACCCCACACCAGCAGGGCACCTGCCTGCCCGGACGCGACCCAGTCGACCACCCGCTGCTGGTCCGGACTCACATGGCTGTTCACGCGACCCACTCAACCATGCACCTCTGACAACTTTCGCCATGCCCCTTCCCAGCCGCTGCGGGGCTGACCCCTGACCGTGCAAGAGTGGTGCCACGTTCGAGGCAGGGCCAACGTCCGGCGCCTCGTGGCGGCGGGGTTCGCGCCGGGCGATCCTCGAGATTTGGTTGCAAGGAGATGTTCCATGGCACAGGGAACCGTCAAGTGGTTCAACGCCGAGAAGGGCTACGGCTTCATCGCGGTTGACGGTGGGGCCCAGGACGACGTGTTCGTCCATTATTCGGCGATCGAGTCCACTGGCTTCCGTTCGCTGGAAGAGGGCCAGAAGGTCGAGTTCGACGTCGCCCAGGGCCCGAAGGGCCAGCAGGCAGAGCACGTCAAGCCGCTCTGATCCCCACCACCTCGAAGGGGAGTCCGCTGCTGCGGGCTCCCCTTCGGCTTTCGCCCGGTCGCCGCGGCCATTCGCTTGCCCGGTGCGCACCACGCATGACACGGTGTAGGCATGTCCAGCCCTCCCGTGACGACGCAGGTCGCTGGCCGCACGCTGCAGCTCACCAACCTCGACAAGGTGCTGTTCCCCGACCAGACCACCAAGGCTGAACTGATCCAGTACTACCTGGCCATCGCCCCAGTGATGCTGCCCCACCTCGCCGAGCGGTGCATCACCCGGTTGCGCTTCCCGAACGGCACCGACGCGCAGTCCTTCTACGAGAAGAACGCGCCCAAGGGCACCCCCGACTGGGTGCGCACCGCGATCGTCGCCACCCAGGATTCCCCGGTCGACTACGTCGTCGCCGACAATGCCGCCACGCTGGTGTGGCTGGCGAACCTGGCCGCAGTCGAACTGCACACCCCCCAGTGGCGCACCACCGACGCACCAGCCACGCCGGGCCACCCGGCCGGGTCACCGGGCCACCCCATCGCCCTCGAGGGTCCCGCCGCCGTCCCCGCCACCACCCTGGTCGTCGACCTCGACCCCGGCCCGGGCATCACCATGCACGACTCGTGCCGGGCCGCCATGCTGGCCGCCACCGAACTGGCCACTGCGGGTCTCGAGCCCTTCGTGAAGACCTCCGGTTCAAAGGGCCTGCAGCTGATGGCCCGCATCGAACCCGCGCCATGGCGCGAGGTCGTCGAGCAGGTGCGCCGGCTCGGGGCCGTGCTGGCCCACCGCCACCCCGACCTGTTCACCACGACCATGGCCAAGGACGCCCGCGGCGGCAAGATCTATTGGGACCACCTGCAAAACCGTGGTGACCGCAACACGATCAGTGTCTATTCCGTGCGTGGACGAGACCAGCCGCGGGTCTCGACACCCATCACCTGGGACGAGGTGGCGGCCATCGGCCCCGACGACCCGCTGTCGTTCACGATCGACGAGGTGCTCGACCGGGTGGGCCGGCATGGCGACCTGTGGCGACCGTTGCTCGACGACTCGGTGTCCGTGCCCCTGCCCTCGTGGCCGGAAGAGCCAACGGCATGATGGACTACACCCGGGAATTTCGGTGCCGTGGTGGCGCCGGCGAGTGAGGAACCAAATGAGCCAGGACCAGGAACAGGCACCCGAGGACGCCACCCGCGACCTGAGCGCCCTGAACCCGATGCGGCGTGACTACAGCACCTCGCCCGCCCCCTGGCTGGCCGGCTCGACCGACATCGGTCGCCGCCACCACCAGAACCAGGACGCGATCGCGCTGTGGGCGGACGCACCGGGTGAGCAGGGCCAACCCCGCGGCGTCCTGGTGGTCAGCGACGGTGTCTCGTCCTCCCCCAATTCCGACCGGGCCTCGAAAACGGCCTCGCTGACCGTCACCGACCTGCTCGGCAGCCGCCTCGAGCAGGACTCGTTCCACGACGGGCAGGTCGGCGAGATCTACACCGAGGTCTTCGAGGCCGCCAACCGTGCCGTGCTCGCCGATGGCGCGGACGGCTCCCTCGCCGGGTCGTGCACCCTGATCGCGGCCGTGGTGCAGGGCACCAGCATCTCGGTGGCCAACATCGGCGACACCCGTGCCTACTGGCTGCCTGACCAGGGCCAACCCCAGCAGCTGAGCACCGACGACTCCGTCGCCCAGACCCAGATCGAACTCGGGGTGCCCCGTGAGCAGGCCGAGAGTTCGATCCACGCCCATGCGATCACGAAATGGTTGGGGCCAGAGGCCACCGACCTCGAGCCGCGCGTCACCTCGATGGACGCCGAGGGCGATGGCTGGCTGCTCGTCTGCAGCGACGGTTTGTGGAACTACGCCTCGGAAGCCGAGACCATGGGGCGGCTGCTGGCACAGTACTGGAACGCCATGCCCGCAGGCGACGGCCCCGACGTGCTCAGCCGCGCCCTCGTCGGCTGGGCCAACGCCCAGGGCGGCCGCGACAACATCTCCGTGTGCCTGGCCCGGGTGTCCGCTGCCCGCTGAACCTGCCGTGACCCGACCGGGTGACCCGGTAGCGTGGGGGCGTGGAAATCAAGATCGGCATTGTGAACGTGGCCCGCGAGGTCAGCATCGAATCAAGCCTCACGTCCGAGGAGGTCACCAAGGTGCTGGGCGAGGCCCTGGCAAGCGGCGGCCTCGTCGAACTCGACGACGACAAGGGTCGACGCATCATCGTGCCGGCCAGCCAGGTCGGCTATGTCGAACTCGGCCCCGAGAACCAGCGCCGGGTCGGTTTCGGCAGCGTCTGACCGCCGTACCTAGGGTTGCAGCCCCAGCGCCAGCATGCGCTGGGCTGCACCCTCGACCAGGTCCTGGATCAGCTCGACGGTGTGGCTGATCTCGTCGGCGCTGCCCGCCTCGGCACCCGTGAGCGCCCGCGCCAGCGCCGTGTCCCGGCCGGCGATGCGCTGCGCCTGTGCCGACAGCTCGGCGATCACGCGCCGACCGAACAGCGCCGTGCGCGAGGTCGTCGTCTCGTCGAGGTCCAGTCCAGTGATCGATGCCTGCACCTGTGCGGCCAGGTCTCGTCCCGGGCCACCCGCCAGCACGACGGACACCTGCTCGGGCCACGTCGCGTGCGTGCGGGTCGACAGGTCGAGGCCCATGCCCACGATCAGGTGGTTCTTCAGCAGGGCCTCGGGCCACGTCGCGGCCGGGGTGTGCTGCTGCACCGAGGCGAAGGCCTGCCGCGTGTGGCCGGTCAGGTCGTCGGCCCGCGCGCCCAGCACGGCCCGCGCCCGACCCGCCGCCTCGACGATGCCCCCCGCGGCCTGCGCGTGCTCGAGTGCGACACTCACCGTGGGCGCCAGTCCCACGAGCTCTGCGAGCGATTCGTGCACGAGCAACCATCCACAGGCATACAGTCCGGCAATGGCTTCGGCATCAGCAGAGGCAGTCACGGCTCAAGGCTACCGGTGCACGTTGCGATACTGCGGTAGACTCGGCCCGTTGGGCGCTCATGTCCGACGACTGTCGCACGCCGTGAACCCCGGGTCCCCGGGTTGTGGTCCGCGTGCGGCAGCGCATCCCGCCGGGGTGGACCAGGTCAGGTCGAGCCTCGGATGAACCGAAGGCTGGACAGCTGAATACCAAGATTGATGAGGCCGAGTACGGCCGTACGCCCACATTCGCCGACCTCGGCGTGCTTCCCGAGATCACCCAGGCGCTCGCCGAGGCGGGCATCACCCATCCCTTCCCCATCCAGCAGATGGCCATCCCGCTGGCCATCGACGGGGTCGACATGATCGGCCAGGCCCGCACCGGCACGGGCAAGACGCTCGCTTTCGGTGTCGCAGTGCTGCAGCGGGTCACGCCCCCGCAGGAACAAGGCCACGACTTCGTCAAGCCCGGCAAGCCGCAGGCCCTGATCCTGTGCCCCACCCGTGAGCTGGCCGTTCAGGTCGCCCACGACCTCACCGTTGCGGGCGCGATCCGCAAGGTGCGCGTGCTGACCGTCTATGGCGGTGTCTCGTACGATCCGCAGCTCGAGGCCCTCGAGGCCGGTGTCGACGTGGTCGTCGGCACCCCCGGGCGCGTGCTCGACCTGGTGCAGCGCAAGGCACTCGACCTCTCTGCCGTGCGCATCGCCGTGCTCGATGAGGCCGACGAGATGCTCGACCTGGGCTTCCTGCCCGATGTCGAGCGGCTGCTCGGTGCCACCCCGAAGGACCGCCAGACGCTGCTGTTCTCGGCCACCATGCGCGCCCAGATCGTGTCGCTGGCCCGCGCCCACCTGACCCGTCCGGTCAACATCCGGGCTGAGGGCCACGACGCCCAGGCGACTGTGCCCGACACCACCCAGTTCGTCTACCAGGCCCACGACCTCGACAAGCCCGAAATCGTCGGCAAGGTGCTGCAGGCCGACGACGTCGAGAAGGTCATGGTCTTCACGCGCACCAAGCGCGCGGCGCAGCGGCTGGCTGACGAGCTCGAGGATCGCGGCTTCAAGGCCGCCTCGATCCATGGCGACCTGAACCAGGCGGCCCGCGAGAAGGCGCTCAAGAAGTTCCGCGAAGGCAGGATCATGGTGCTGGTTGCCACGGATGTGGCCGCCCGCGGCATCGACATCACGGGCGTCAGCCACGTGATCAACTACGAATGCCCCGAGGATGACAAGACCTATGTGCACCGCATCGGCCGCACGGGTCGTGCCGGCGCGAAGGGCGTCGCCATCACGCTGGTCGACTGGGCTGATGTCACCCGGTGGAAGGTGATCAACAAGTCACTGGACCTCGACTTCGACACCCCCGTCGAGACCTATTCGAGCAGCCCGCACCTGTTCACCGACCTGGGCATCCCCGAGGGCACCAAGGCCCGCCTGCAGCCCTCGAAGCCCCGCGACGACTCCGACGACAGTGACCGCCACCACGGGGGTCGCAAAGGCAAACACCACCGCCACGACGATGGCGCTGAGTCCGAGCGTCCGCGCCGCAGCCGTCGCCGCCTGCGCAATGGCGAGGTGGTCAACGGCGAGGTGGTCAACGGCGAGGTGGTGGCCGACGCCCCGGCTCCCGTCGGGCTCGACGCCACCACGGCTGCACGCACCGATACGGACGACCGTCCGCGTCGCCGCCGCCGTCGCCGACGCCCCGCGGGCGCCACGCCCGGGGACGGCGAGTCAGGCTCTGAGCAGTAATCGCTGGTCAGTAGAGCATCTGCATGGCCCGGCGCACCTCGGCCAACGTCGCATCAGCGATCTCGTTGGCCCGGGTGTTGCCGGCCGCCAGCACGTCTTCGAGGTAGCCGGGGTCGGCGACCAGGGCGGCTCGGCGCTCGCGGTGAGGCGCGAAGTACGAGTTCACGGCCTCGGTCACCAGCTTCTTCAGGCCACCACCGCCGCCGTCACCGATCTCTTCGGCCACCGACTCAGGCGTCCGGTCGAGGCACAGCCCCGCGAGCATCACCAGGTTCGACACCTCGGGGCGCCGGTCCGGGTCATAGGTGATGTGCCGGTCAGAATCGGTCACGGCCTTCTTGATGATCTTCGCGGTCTGGTCGGCGTCGAAGCCCAGTTCGATGGTGTTGCCGCGCGACTTGCTCATCTTGGTGCCGTCCATGCCGAGAATGGACGGGGCCTCGCTCAGCAATGCCTCGGGCTGGGGAAAGACCGGCTGGTCGGCCACGGCGCGGCCGTAGCGCTCATCGAACCGGCGCGCGATCACGCGGGCCTGTTCCAGGTGCGGCAGCTGGTCCTTGCCGACCGGCACGAGGTTGGCCTTGCAGAACAGGATGTCGGCGGCCTGGTGCACCGGGTAGGTCAGCATCAGCCCGGACATGGGCCGGTCGCCCGAGGCCTCGAGCTCGCTCTTCACCGTCGGGTTGCGACGCAGTTCGGCGTCGGTGACGATCGACAGGAACGGCAGCATCAGCTGGTTCAGCCCCGGCACCGACGAGTGGGTGAAGATCGTGCACTTCTCGGGATCGAGCCCGGCCGCCAGGTAGTCAGCCAGCAGCGAATAGACCCGCTCGCGGATCGGGCCGACTCCATCGCGGTCGGTGATCACCTGGTAGTCGGCGACCAGCACCATCGAGTCGACGCCCAGGTTCTGCAGCCGCACCCGGTTCTGCAGCGACCCGAAGTAGTGGCCGATGTGCAGGTTGCCCGTCGGGCGGTCGCCGGTGAGCATGCGGTAGCGGCCCGGGTTCACGCGCAGGTCGGCCGCAATCTCGGCGCTGCGTGCCACCGACCGTGCCAGCGACGCACCGGTCGAGCTCTGGGCGATCTCGTCACCGGCGTGGTCGTCGATGACCGGTTCCGCTGGTGTGGTGCTGGTTGCCTCGGTGGTGCTCATCGTCCTCTTCCTGCGTGCGCCGCCCGCCCCGACGACCGGGTGCGGGCCAGCGTCAACTCTGCCACAGGTTGAGCCACGCCCGGCTCACACGGCTCAGGGCTTGCCACCACGCTTGCGGATGCGCACGACCAGCTCCCGGTAGGCCGACTCACGGGTCTGGTTGAGCCCCAGCCCGACCCCGGCCTTGCCCTCCCCGTGGTAGTCGCTCGACCCGGTGCGGATGAGCCCCAACCGCTCCCCCAGGTTGAACAGCAGCTCACGGTCGGTCTGGTCATGGTCGACATGGTCGACCTCAATGCCGTCCAGGCCGTGGTCGCGGGTGAGTGTGGCGATGAACTCCGCCGTCAGCAGTGCGCGGCTCGCGCGTCCCCAGGGGTGCGCGAGCACCGCGACACCGCCGGCGCCGTGCACCAGGTCGATGCCCTCGCCCAGCGGCGTCGAGTAGCGGCCGACGTAACCGGGCCTGTCCTCGGCCAGCCACAGGTCGAACGCCTCCAGGCGGTCAGCCACATAGCCCTTGGCCACGAGGGCATCGGCGACATGGGGACGTCCCACCGACGGGGAGAGCCCCGACTGCGCCTTGATGTCCTCGACGGTGAGCGGCATGCCGAGCGCGGTGAACGTGTCGGCGAAGGCCTGCAGTCGGCCATTGCGGCCTTCGCGGTTCTTCGTGAGTTCGGCGAGCAGGGCGCGGTTCATGGGGTCGCACCCGTAGCCGAGCAGGTGCACGGACGTGCCGTCCACCTCACAGCTCATCTCGATGCCGCGGACGACGGTCACGCCCAGGCGCTTGCCGGCCTCCACGGCCTGGACGACCCCGTCAAAGGTGTCGTGGTCTGTCAGGGCGATCACGTCGAGCCCGGCGTCATGGGCCTTGTGCACCAGCACGGTCGGTGTGTCGGTGCCGTCCGAGACGGACGAATGTGTGTGCAGGTCGATGCGCATGTGCACATCATGCCGTAGCAATTGACCCCCAAACCCCCCTGATCCCCCCACACGGGGTGGCTGTGAGCAATGCCACATGATTCGCGGTCAGTGGGTCTGCACCGGCGCCGGGTCGGCAAGAATGGGGGGCATGCAGATTACTTCGCAGCAGCATTACGCAGCCACGCCCGACCAGGTCTTCGCCATGTTCACCGACGAGTCCTACCTCCAGGCCTGCTGTGAGCGCTTCGGCTCAACCGACTCCAGCGTCTCGGTCACCGAGACCGGCTCGGTGGTCAACATGGCCCTGCCCTCGCCGCCCCAGGTACAGAAGATCGTCGGCAACAGCCTGCGCCTCAACCAGGACATCCAGTGGTCGGCACCCGCCGGTGACGGCAGCCGCACGGGGGTTGTCGCCATGAAGGTTGAGAAGATGCCGGCCGACGTCGGCGGCACCGCCACCCTGCGTCCCAATGGTGCAGGCACCGACGTGGAATACACCGTCGACCTCAACGTCAAGATCCCGCTGCTCGGCAAGAAGCTCGAGGAACAGGCCGCCCCCGTCGTGCTCAAGGCGCTCAAGGTGCAGGAGCAGGTGGGCCACACCTACCTGGCAAGCAACAGCTGAGGCAACCCGGCCCGGGCGCGACCCTCAGTCAGATTCCACGAAGACGTCCTCGTCGACCAGGTCGGCGAGGACGTCCCGTGTGGCGGGGGTGCAGACGACCCAGCTGATGGCCTCGTCGTCATCCTCGCCCGCGAACCGTTCCTTGATCACGGCCACCTCGTGACCCAGTGCGTCAATCGCCTGCGCCAGTTCGTTGGCCCGGTCCTCGTCGTCCAGGTGAATGCGGGTCACGCCCACGTGGGTTCCCTCCTGTGTCTCCATGTCAGCCAGCGGCCTTCTTCGGCTTCTTGGCCCCCGCTGCCGCCTCTTCACGCTTCTTCTTCGCTGCGGCCACCGACGCCTTCAATGCCGCCACCAGGTCGACGACCTCTGCGGTCTCGCCCTCTTCCTCTTCTGCCTCGACCAGCGGCACGCCGCTCAGCTTCGACTCGACCACGGCCTCGAGGGCCTCGCGGTACGAGTCGGTGAACTGGCCCGGGTCGAAGTCGGCCTCGAGTTCGTTGATGAACGAGGTCGCCATCGCCACCTCGGCCTTCGAGGCGCTCACGTCGTCCGGGGGTGCGGCAAAGCTGACATCGCGGATCTCGTCGGGCCACAGCATCGTGTGCATCAACAGCACGTCGTCCCGGGCGCGGATCAGCGCGACGGTCTCACGTGAGCGCAGCGCCACCTTGACCACGGCGGCACGGTTGGTGTCTGCCATCGCCTGGCGCAGCAGCACATAGGGCTTCACGCCCGGGCCGTCGGCCTCGAGCACATAGGTGCGGTCGAAATAGGTCGGGTCGACGGCCTCGGTTTCGACGAACTGCACCACCTCGACAGTCTTGGCCGAGGCGAGTGGCAGCCCGTCGAAGTCGGACTTCTCGAGGATCGCCATGCGGCCGTCGGCAGCCTCATAACCCTTGGCGATCTCGGCGAACGGCACCTCTTGACCGCATTTCTCGCAGATCCGCTTGTACTTGATGCGCCCGCCGTCGACAGGGTGCACCTGGCGAAAGCTGATGTCCTTCTCTTCAGTGGCCCCGTAGACCTTCACCGGGATGGTGATCAGTCCGAACGAGATCGCACCCTTCCAGATGGAACGTGGAGGCATCAGTAGCCCCCTTCCTCGATGGTGTGCCAGAGCAGTTCATGCTGCAGCAGCGCTGCCACCTCAGCACGGTCCCACGCCTCGTCGATGCTGAGCCCTCGCGCAGCCCCGGCGGCGGCCGTGGCCTCGTCGGCCCGCGCCAATCCGTCGTCGAAACAAGCGATGAGCTGGTCGCGGCGCAGGCCCGAGACCCTGATGCCGCCGTTGTCCACCTCGTCGCCCGCGACCACCTGTGAGGCGGCGACCTCGGCCGTCACGACGAACCGTTCACCGTGGCGCGCCAGCGCCCAGATCGAGGCCAGCACCAGTGCTGCATACTCGGCCTCTTCGGCCATGTCGGCGGTGTAGTCCAGCGTCTCGAACAGCGCCTGGTTGGCGGTGATGGCGTCCACGGGGTCACGCCGCAACGCATCCAGGTCACCGCGCCGCGCAGGAATGCAGACAAGTACCCCTGACATTCCACTCCCCTGCCACAAGTCGATGCCCCGCGGTCGCGGGACTAGGATCAACGCTATCCTGCCGCGGCGCACCGCCCGGCCTGAACTCACGACGACCTGCACATTTGACCCGCACAGGAGTGATCCCCATGCCCTCGCGCCGCGCCCTGCTCTCCCTCCTTCCGCTGGGGGGCGTGGCCGTGCTGCTGTCGGCCTGTTCGCAGCCGGACGACGCCGCACCCACGACGACGACACTCGCGATCACGGCGTCCGGCGGCACGATCACCCCGAACGGGCAACGCCTCGAGGTGACCAAGGGCTCCACGGTGGTGGTCACGGTGACCAGCGACATCGACCTGCATGTGCACGTGCACGGGTACGAGACCGAGGTGGTGGCCAAGCCAGGCGTGCCGGCCGAAGCCTCGTTCGTCGCCGACAAGGTGGGCTCGTTCGAGATCGAGACCCACGACCCGACCCAGTTGGTCGCCAACCTGATCGTGCGATGATGCTGCCCCTGCACGGCGTCGGCACACGGCAGGACCTGCCGCTGCCGTTCTCACTCGTGGTGATCGGTTCGGCAATCACCCTGCTGGTCACGTTCGCCCTGGTGCTGCGGTCGTGGCGCGAACCGCGCTGGCAGTCACCGGCCGGACGCCCCCTGCCCCGGTTCACGCGACTGGTCGACCACCCCATCACCCTGTGGGCCGGGCGTGTCCTGGTCGCCGGGCTGGTGGCCGTGGCGCTGCTGGCCCTCGTGGCCGGTCCCGACCTGATCACCAACCCGTTCCCCGGGTTCCTGTTCGTGTGGGTGTGGGTCGGGCTGGTGCCGGTCTCGCTGCTCGCGGGCCAGGTCTGGCGCCGGCTCTCGGTCGTGCGCACCGTGCTCACCCCCTGGGGTGGCCACCGCGACGCGTCGGGTGTGCCGCTGCCCGGGCCGGGGGTCTACCCCGCGGCCGTGGCGCTGCTGGCCTTCCTGTGGCTCGAACTGGTGCAGCCCGATCGGGCCACCACTGCGGTGCTGAGGTGGTGGGTGCTGGGGTTCGCCGTGTGGGTGCTGGTCGGTGCCGCGGTCCGCGGTGTGCGCTGGGTCGGCAGTGCCGAGCCGTTCGAGGTCTTCGCCCAGACGATGGCGCGGCTCAGTCCCTGGCACCGCCGCGATGACGTCGTCCACCTCACGAACCCGGTGCGCCATCTGGTCAGCGTCGAGGCCCCCCGGGGGCTGTGGGCGGTCTGCTGCGTGCTGCTCGCAGGCACCGCGTTCGACTCACTCGGCGCGGGGCTGTGGTGGATCCGCCTGACGCAGGCCTCCGGGGCCCCGGGCTGGCTGTGGGGCACGGCGGGCCTGCTGGGCTGCCTGGGCGTCGTGGCGGGCAGCTTCGCCCTGGGTGTGCACTTCGTGCGTGGTGCCACCCGCGATTCGCTGGCCCGTTCACTGGTGCCCATCGTCGCCGGCTACGCGCTGGCGCACTACGCGACCCTGCTGGTGCTCGAGGGCCAGCGCGTCGCGATCAACCTGTCCGACCCGCTCGGACGCGGCGACAACTGGTTCGGCACGGCCGAACTCGGCGTCAACGCCGTGATCTTCGACTACGCCGGCGTGGTCGCATGGGCCCAGGTGGTCTTCATCGTGGGCGGTCACGTGCTGGGTGTGCTGGCAGCCCATGACATCGCCCTGCGCACCATGCCCCGTGAGCGCCAGGTCGCGGGCCAGCTGCCGCTGCTGCTGGTGATGGTGGGCTACACCGTCGGCGGGTTGCTGCTGCTGTTCGGTTGAACCAAGTTGTCCACAGGTGGCGGGGATCCCCTTCCGGGTGCCCCCGCCAACGGCCATGCTGGGCACATGCCACCCACCCACCACGTGACCCGACCGGTCGTGCTCGCCGAGGCCGGTCTGACCATCACACTGCTGACCGACCCGCAGCAGGCCCGCACACAGCAGGCCGCCCGGGCGCTGGTCGAACACCTGGCCCGTGCCGCGCTCGAATACCTGCAGCGACGCCGCACCCGCCAGGGGCTCGGGCGCACGGTGACACCGCCGCTCGCCGCGCACCTCGAGGTCTGGCGCACCGCCGTCGACTGGTCGCAGGCGCGGCTGCTCAGCTGTCGCGGCAGCCTCACCTCACCCCACGTGGTCGACGGGTCATTCGACATCCACGTCGGCGGGCGCCGCGACACGATCGTCTGCCGACTCGCCCAGGTCAACGGCCGCTGGACATGCATCGAGCTCGTCTCGCTGGGCCCCACCCTGCCGCGGCCCGAGCGGGCCCACATGGTGGACGACGACAGCGACGACGAGCTCGACGTCAGCGACGACAGGGGCTGATCAGGCCCCGTGCTTCATCAGGCCCCGTGCTTCATCAGGCCCCGTGGCAGAGCTTGTACTTCTTGCCCGAGCCACAGGGGCACGGCTGGTTGCGGCCGGTGCCCTCGAACGCCTTGCGGTTCGACCCCTCGGCCGCGTCCTCGGTGGCAGGGGCAGCCTTCACGGCCACCGGACGCTTCGAGGCGGCAGCCTTCGCCGCGGTCGTCTTCGCCGGGGCCGTCTTCTTGACCGGGGCCGAGGAACGGCGACGGCGTGAGGTGCGGGCCGCGCCATTCGGCTCGTTGACCTGTTCGGCCTCACCCTGCTCGTCCGGTGCGCTGTAGGTCAGCCTCGACGACTTGCGCGCGCCCAGGCCCTTCGCCAGCGGCTTGCGCTCGGTGGGCGGCTGCTGCCCGTCGCCCTCGTCGTCCGCAGCGGCAACCGCAGGCATCGCAGGCTGGGCCTGCAGTCCGACGCCCTCGACCTCGGTCTTCACCTCGAGGTTGAACAGGTAGCCGACGACCTCCTCCATGAACGCTTCCATCATGGCGTTGAACATGTTGCCGCCCTCGCGCTGGTATTCCACCAACGGGTCGCGCTGCGCCATGGCGCGCAGGCCGATGCCCTCGCGCAGGTAGTCCATCTCGTACAGGTGTTCGCGCCACTTGCGGTCGAGCACGGTCAGCAGCACCTGGCGTTCGAGTTCACGCATGGTGTCCTCGCCGAGGGCCTCTTCACGCTTGTCATAGGCGGCCTGGGCATCATCGACGAACAGCTCGACCAACGCATCCTGCTCGGTGGTCTCCTCGATCTCGTCCATCGACAGCCCCACCGGGTAGAGCGTCTTGAGGTCAGTGACCAACTGCTCCAGGTCCCACTCGTCGTGGAAGCCCTCGGTGCGGCCGCGCACGGTGTCCTCGACGACCCGGCTCACGGTGTCGCGCAGCTGTTCCTCGACATCGGTGCCGTCGAGCACCTGCCGGCGGTCGCCATAGATGGCGTGACGCTGGCGGTTCATCACGTCGTCGTACTTCAGCACGTTCTTGCGCATCTCGAAGTTCTGCGCCTCGACCTGCTTCTGGGCGTTCTCGATCGAGGAATTGATCCAGCGGTGTTCGATGGGCTGGTCGTCGGCCACCTTGAGGGTGACCATGGCCCGCTCGATCACCTCGGGCTGGAACAACCGCAGCAGTTCGTCCTGCAGCGACAGGTAGAACCGGCTCTCGCCCGGGTCACCCTGACGACCGGATCGACCACGCAGCTGGTTGTCGATACGGCGCGACTCGTGGCGCTCCGAGCCGATCACGTACAGGCCGCCGAGTTCGACAACCTCTTCGTGTTCAGCCTCGGTCTGCTCCTCAATCGACTCCAGCGCCTCGTCCCAGGCCGCCTCGTACTCGTCCGGGGTCTCGACGGGGTCGAGGCCCTTTTCCTGCAGCACCAGGTCGGCGAGGAACTCGGCATTGCCGCCCAGCATGATGTCGGTACCACGACCGGCCATGTTGGTGGCCACGGTGACGGCACCCCTGCGTCCGGCCATGGCGACAATCGTGGCCTCGGACTCATGGTGCTTCGCGTTGAGCACCTTGTGCTCAATGCCTTCCGCGCGCAGCAGCTGCGAAATCTTCTCGGACTTCGCGACCGACGCGGTACCGATCAGCACCGGCTGGCCCTCTTCGTGGCGCTCGGCAACATCTTCGATGATTGCGTTGAACTTGGCCGCCTCGGTGCGGAAGATCAGGTCCTTCTGGTCCTCGCGGATCATCGGCTTGTTGGTCGGGATCGGGATGACACCCAGGCCATAGATCTTCTGGAACTCCGACTCCTCGGTCTTGGCCGTGCCGGTCATACCCGAAAGCTTGTCGTACATTCGGAAGTAGTTCTGCAGCGTGATCGTCGCGAGCGTCTGGTACTCGTCGCGGATCTGCACACTCTCTTTCGCCTCGAGCGCCTGGTGCAGGCCCTCGTTGTAGCGACGACCAGCCAGGGTGCGGCCGGTGTGCTCGTCAACGATGAGCACCTCGCCCTCCATGACGACGTAGTCCTTGTCGCGCTTGAACAGTTCCTTGGCCTTGATGGCGTTGTTCAGGTAGCCGATCAGTGGCGTGTTGGCGGCCTCGTACAGGTTCTCGATGCCCAGGCGGTCCTCGACGGCGGCGATGCCAGGGGCCAACACCGAGACGGTGCGCTTCTTCTCGTCCACTTCGTAGTCACGGTCGCGCTTGAGGCGCAGCACGAGCTTGGCGAACTCGGGGTACCACTGCTGGTTGTCCTCGGCCGGGCCGGAAATGATCAGCGGGGTACGTGCCTCGTCCACAAGGATTGAGTCAACCTCGTCGACGATGGCGAAGTTGTGGCCGCGCTGCACCAGTTCGTCCTTCGACAGCGCCATGTTGTCACGCAGGTAGTCGAAGCCGAACTCGTTGTTGGTGCCATAGGTGATGTCGGCGTTGTAGGCGCGGCGTCGCTCGGCAGGCGTCATCGATGTCAGGATCACGCCGGTGTCGAGGCCCAGGAAGTGGTGCACGCGACCCATCTGCTCGGACTGGTAGCGCGCCAGGTAGTCGTTCACGGTGACCACGTGCACGCCCTTGCCCGACAACGCGTTGAGGTATGACGGCAGCGTCGCGACCAGCGTCTTGCCCTCACCGGTCTTCATCTCGGCGATATTGCCCAGGTGCAGGGCGGCACCACCCATGATCTGCACGTCGAAGTGGCGCTTGTCGAGCACCCGGCTGGCTGCCTCACGCACCACGGCGAAGGCCTCGGGCAGGATGTCGTCGAGGGTTTCACCATCCTCGAGGCGGTCCTTGAACTCGTCGGTCTGTTCGCGCAGCTCGGCATCAGTCATCTCCTCGAAGTCCTCTTCGATGGAGTTCACCTGGTCGGCGATCCGGGACAGCTTCTTCAGCATCTTCCCGTCGCCGGTGTTGAGCAGACGATCGATAAAGCTCACGCTTGGCTTCCTTGTCCTGTGTCAGGGCACGCAGTTCCCGCACCCGCGGGATGGCACCGTTCCATCCTAGAGGCTACGCGGTAGCGGACCAGCCGCCACGTCGTCGCGGACGAGCGCAGCGGCCAGCTCGCCGCTCAGGTCGCCACGCGGGTGCACCACGATGCGGGGGCAACCGGTCCAGCGGCCCAGTTCGCGCAGTTCGTCGGCGAGCGCTGTGGCCACGTCGGACGGGGGCTGTGCCGCGCCCTGCTCGAACCAGGCAGCCTTCACGACGATCGCGCCGTTGGCCCGGTCGGCCTTCAGGTCGACCCGGGCGGCGAACCGTTCACCGAGCAGGAACGGGTAGACGTAGTAGCCGTGCTGGCGGCGGGCCTCGGGCACGTAGATCTCGATGCGGTAGAAGAAACCGAACAGTTCCAGCGTGCGGGTGCGTTCGAAGATGAGCGAGTCGAACGGGCTGACCAGCGCGCGTGCACGAACCGGTCCCGGCACCCTGACCTGCCCGGACGCCGTGAGGTGTTCATGCCACAACCACGTGGGGCGCGCCCAGCCCTCGACGACGACGGGCACCAGTTCACCGCTGGCCACCAGCCGTGCGAGGGCTGCGGTCGTCTCGGCCCGCTTGAGCCGGAAGTAGTCGGTGAGGCAGCCGAGCGTGGCCACGCCGAGTGCCCGTGCGGCGCGCCGCACGAGGGCGAGCACCTGGTCGTCGGGGCTGGGGGTCGGGCTCGCGATGATGTGCGCCGGCAGCACGCGGTCAGGCAGGTCGTAGCGGCGCTCGAACGCGTTGTTGCGCCCCGCCACGGTGACCTTGCCGGCGGTGAACAGCCCCTCGAGCACATGCTTGACCGCCGACCAGTTCCAGCCCCAGTGCTCGCGGCGGCGCTCCCCCTCGTCGTGGTCGATCTGGCGCGGGGTGAGTGGGCCGCGGGCCTCGAGTTCGGCCAGGACATGCTCGTCCAACCCGGGGTGGCGTTCGAGGGTGCGGTCGCCGCCCGGCCACGGGTTGCGGGCCATCTTCAGCCGCAGCGCCGGTTGCAGTTCGATGTCGACCAGGCTGGCGGCGTGGCCCCAGTACTCGAACAGGCGGCGTGGGGCGGTGTCGAGGGCCCGGTCGAGCAACCCCTTGTCATAGGCGCCCAGGCGCGAATAGACCGGAAAGTAGTGGGCGCGCTCGACCACGTTGATCGTGTCGATCTGGAACTGCCCGAGGCGGGTGATCAGCTGCTGCACCTGCCGCCGGGTGACCTCGCGGCGCGGCGCATCGGCCGCAGGTCGTGGCCGCCCGAAGCCCTGGGCGTGCAGTGCGATGCGGCGGGCCTGGTCGATGGTGAGGATGGGCGGCGTCGCGGGCATGCGGATCAGGCTACGCCCACCGCGGACGGCGAGGGGGCGCCCTCGCGGACGCCCCCCGGCAGATTTGCTCAGCCGATCATGGTGCTCAGCCGACGTTGAGGTGGATCACGCCGTAGTCGTAGGCCTTGCGGCGGTAGACGACGCTCGGTCGACCCGTGTCGGCGTCCTGGTAGAGGAAGAAGTCGTGGCCGACCAGTTCCATCTCGTCCAGGGCCTGGGCGAGGGTGAGCGGGTTGGCGTCGAACTGCTTCTCCTTGACGACGAAGGGGCCGTCCCCGGTGACGGTGACGCCTGCCACCGTGAAGGTGTCGTCGTTGTCATCGGCCTCGGTTGCGGGCTCGACCAGGGGCTCGTAGGCCTCAACGTCAGGGTGGCTGAGCACCCCGTTGTGCTGGCGCAGTCCCTTGTGGTGCTTGCGCCGGTCGCTGGCACGGCGCAACTGGGTCTTCAGGCGCTCCATGGCCTTGTCAAAGGCGACCATCTTGTCTTCGGCGGTGGCTTCAGCGCGCACCACCGGACCCTTGCTGCGCAAGGTGATCTCGGCTTCGACCGTCTGGTCGGGCGAGCCCTTGGTCTCGTTCACGGTGAACTCGACCTCGACCCGCTGCACCCGGTTCTTGAACCGTTCAACGGTGGCGATGCGCTCGCTGACCTGCTCACGAATGGAGTCACTGACGTGGCAGTGGCGCCCACTCACGATGATGTCCATGGCGACCTCCTGGGATCGTGCACCAACATGTGGTCGGTGCTGCTGTCTGCCCCCGGGCACCCTTCCTTGTCGCGGATGCCCGCTGGCACAAAAAAGGGCACGAACCCCGCAACCCACCCGCCGGAGCGGGGTGGCTGGTGGTTCGTACCATGCAGACACGCTACCCCCGCGTCACGCGGATTTCACCTATTTGTTGCCATAACTGGGTGACGGATGAATCCGTTCGGTCACGCACACCACCACAGCCCCCTGCACGCGCCAACCTGCGCCACGGAGCGCCCTCGCCGCCTCGGCGATCGTGGCCCCCGTCGTGCACACGTCGTCGACGATGACGGCACGCATGCCCGGGCGCGCCGGCGGGGTCGCGCTCATGCTGCTGCGCTGGTTGCGTGCCCGTTCGGCGATGTCGAGGCCTGCCTGGTCGGCCAGTGTGCGGGTGCGGCGCAGCGCTGCGGTCACGCTGTCACCCGGACGACCTGTGCCCCGCCTGCGTGCCGCCCTGGCCAGCGCCCGGCCGTGGTCGAAGCCGCGCCGGGCCACGGCAGCCGGCGACGACGGCACCGGTACCAGCACCACGGCCACCGAGTCTGCGGTTCCGGTGGCCAGCAGCAGCTCGTCCACCGCCTGGCGAAGGCCGGGACCGCAGCAACCCGCCACGCCCCACGACCCGTGGTCCTTCAGCGCCCGCACGAGGCTGCCACCTGCGCCCTGGTAACTCGTCAACCCGACCACGGGCACCCCACCGACCTCGGCACGCCGTGCGGGCAGCGCGACCAGCGACAGGCAGTTGGGGCACATTCCCCAACCGGGACGCCGGCAGCCGGGGCAGCTGGCACCGAGCAACAGGTCGGCGAGGGCGTCAAGGGTGCGCATGGCACCCACTGTGAACCGTCGACGGCCCATCTGAACCGCGTTGTCCACAGGCCGCACTCAGCCTGGCAGCGCCACCGCAGTGACGTCGGTGACGAAGCGCTGCCACCGATAGGCACCCTCGAAACGGAACACGGCCCCGGAATCGGCCAGGTAGACCGAGGTCATGCCCTGCCGGCGGGGGAAGGCCGACAAGGCCACCGGGGCACCGCTTGCACCGATCGGGCCGAGGTTCTCGACCACTGCTCCGTCGGCGCGGACCAGGTAGATGTTGAAGGCACCCGAGGAATTGACCGCGGCGAGCAATTGCACCGATTCGGGGTCGGCCCAGACGACGTCCCGGGCACTGCCAAGCGGGCCCGACGACGAGTTCACCGCGACCTTGCGCCACCCGTCGACCGTCACCCTGTCAGTACCCCGCAACCGGACGAGGCCGAAGTCGGTGCCCTGCCCATTGGCGAGCAGCAGCGCAATCCGGGTGCCGTCGGGCGAGATGCGGAACGAGACGACGGTGCGCCCCCGCAGTTCCCCGATCGGGTGGCGCCCGACGGTGCCGGTGACCGAGACCGAGACCAGGGTGGGGACGCCACCGGCATGGTCGATCGTCCAGACCGACCCGTCATCGCGCACCTGCGGCCGCACCAGCCTGGTGCCCGCCACCGTGGCGGTCAGCCGCGTCGCATCGCGGGCGGCCACATACAGCGCCGTGGACTTGTCGTTGACCACACCGATCATCCCGCCGTTGCGCTGCACCGCAAAGGTGCCCGGCACACCGCCCCAGTTGGGTTGCCCGAAGACCCCCTGAAGGTGGACGACCTGACCGTTGTCGACGACGCCGAGCCGACCACCCGCGGCCACGTGGACCGGGGCGTCGGTCTGCCCGTCCAACAGGTCGAAGCCCGAGAACATCGCCCGGGTGACCACCCCATCGCTTCCCTGGCCGCGCACCGGCAGCGGCTGGCCATTGGTCAGCACCCGCACCCCGCGCACCTGGTCGAACTGCTCCAGCGTCGCCACGAGCTGCGCGGCCAGCTGGCTGCGCTGCTGCTCGGTCAACGAGGCCACCTGCTCGGTCAGCGACACCTCGGCGATGCCATCGGTGACGGTCACCGCGTTCGCGCTCAACCGCGTGTCGCCGGGCACGGCCGTGGTGACGGCCGGTGCCAACCACGGTGAGGGACCCGCCAGCAGCGCCTTCACGGCCGTGGTCGGTGTCAGGGCGTCCCGGTGCAGGTAGACCTGCTCATGGGCGAAGCGCGAGCCATCTGCCGCGAGGAAGGCCACCTTGAGCGGTACGTAGTACCGGTCGAAGACGTACTTGGCGATCAACAGGCCTGTCGGTGGCTGCGAAATGCGCCACTCGCCGCCGACGTGCTGCATGCCGAAGTCGAGCAGCAACCGGTCCTGGGCGGGTGTGTACCGGCCGGCGGCGTCAAGACGCCCCACCAGCGGCACGTTGAGCGACGCCGAGGTGGGCGAGATGATCGGCCGCGTGCCCTCTGACTGGTAGATCGTCGTGCCGGCATCGGGGTCCCAGATCTTCGCCGCCTCGGGGGTCAGGTACAGCCTGGCCGAGGCATAGTCGGGTTCGAACGTTGACATGGCCGCGAGGAACCCGGCGAGCACCAGGTCGGGGTCAGCCCCGGGGACGGGAGGTTGCGCATCGATGTCGATACCGACGGTCGGACGACTGGACGGGCTCGGCCCCACCTGCTGCACCGGCCCCGTGGTGGGGATCCGGGCACAGGACGTGAACACCAGCAGCACGGCAAGGACGATGGCGAAGGCCCGGGCCGGGGTGGGAATGCTCATGTCGTCGCCTCCCGGGTCGGGCCGGGCATCAGCGCTGCGCGTGGCACGCCGTAGTCGGACGGCATCAAGGCGAGCGGCGAGGAATGAAGCACCCCGCCCGCGGTACGCGGCACCGTGAGCCTGAACTGTGCGCCCTGCCCGGGACGCCCCCAGGCGGCCAGCCAGCCGCCGTGCAGGTGGGCATCCTCCATGGCAATGGCCAGCCCGAGCCCCGTGCCCCCGACCCGCCGTGCGCGGCTCGGGTCGGCCCGCCAGAACCGGTGGAAGACCTCGCGTGCCTGGCTGGCCTCGAAGCCCACCCCGTGGTCACGCACGGTGACCGCGACGGCGTGGTCGTCGGCCGCCACGGTGATCTCGATGGGCCGGCCCTCACCGTGCTCGATGGCATTGGTGACCAGGTTGCGCAGCACCCTGCGGATGCGACGCCCGTCGACGACCGCGGTGGCGCCCTCGGGCGCACGCAGCACGATGTCCGACCCCGCACTGCGCGCGAACGGCTGTTGCGCCGCCACCTCGTCACGCACCAGGCCGACCACGTCGGTCTCGTCAAGGGTCAGCACCGCGGCACCCGCGTCGAAGCGACTGATCTCGAGCAGGTCGGCCAGCAGGTCTTCGAACCGGTCAAGTTCGGCATGCAGCAGCTCGGCCGAGCGACGCAGCGAGGGGGTGAGTTCCCAGCGTGCCTCGTGGATCAGCTCGGCGGCCATGCGGACGGTCGTCAGTGGTGTGCGCAGCTCATGGCTGACATCGGCGACGAAGCGCTGCTGCACCCGCGACAGCCCCTCGAGCTGCACGATCTGCGACTGCAACTCGCTGGCCATGTGGTTCAACGACTTCGCCAGACTGGCCAGGTCGTCAGTACCACGGACGGCCATGCGTTCGTCGAGGTGCCCGTCGGCCAGGGCACTGGCGGTCACGCTCGCCTGCCGGATCGGTCGCACCACCTGGCGCGACACCAGCACGGCGATCAGAGTCAAGAGTCCCAGCAGCAGTCCCCCGGCCGCCAGCACCGCCCGCTCCACGAGGTCGATCGTCGCCTGCTCGCGTTCCATCGGGAAGACGAAGTAGACCGGATAGGAATCGGCCCCATTCGGGTTGAACAGCAGACCCCCCACCACAAGTCCCGGCACCGGCTGGCGGTCATCGGTGAACTGCACCAGGGTGTTGGTCACCCACATGCCTCGCTGCTCGCGTGTCAGCGTGCCGACCAGGTTGTTGGGAATGCTCTCGGCGCGGATACCGGGCGCCACGAACCCCGAGACCGGGCCCTGGATCAGCAGGTAGTACTGGTTCGGCCGTGCGCCCACCTCGTCGGCCAACTGGCCCAACCTGTCATAGATCGACGCGGTCTGCAGGTCGGTGTCGCTGAGCTGTTGCTGCAGTCGTTCCAGCGCGACGCTGGCTTCGGTCACTGCTGACTCACGCTTGCCCTGCTGCACACCATCACTGACCACCCGCATCAGCAGGGCGCCGCCGAGCAGCAGCACCACCACGGAGCCGAGCAGTGTCGAGCTGATGATGCGCAGCGGCAGCGACGAGCGCCACAACCGCCCCGGCACCGACCACAGCCTCATGGCACGCTCAGCGCTCGCGGGACGGCTCGCCCGCCTTGTACCCGACCCCGCGCACGGTCACCACGATCTCGGGCCGCTCCGGGTCTTTCTCGATCTTGGATCGCAGGCGCTGCACGTGCACGTTGACCAGCCGGGTGTCGGCTGAATGCCGGTAGCCCCAGACCCTTTCGAGCAGCTCGTCACGGCTGAACACCTCGTTCGGACGACGCGCCAGCGCCAGGAGAAGGTCGAACTCGAGCGGGGTGAGGCTGATGGACTGCCCGCCGCGCTTGACGCTGTGTCCCCGTGTGCTGATCACCAGGTCGCCGATGGTGTAGGTGTCCGCGATGGCCGTGTCCGGCTCGAAGCGACGCAGGCGGGTACGAATCCGGGCGAGCAGTTCCTTGGGCTTGAAGGGCTTCGAGACGTAGTCATCGGCCCCGGCCTCGAGCCCCGTCACGACGTCCCGGGTGTCGGTGCGGGCCGTGAGCATGATGATCGGCACGCCCGACTCGGCACGGATCTCGCGGCAGATCTGTACGCCGTCGCGCCCCGGAAGCATCAGGTCGAGCAGCACCAGGTCGGGGCGCACCTCACGGAACACCTGCACAGCCCGCAGCCCGGTGTTGCACCATGATGCGGCGAAACCCTCTTGTTCGAGCACGATCTGCAGCATCTCGGCGAGCGCGGCGTCATCATCGACCACAAGCACGTGGTGCCGCTGTCCGCGTCCTGACTCCGGCATGTGTCAACCTCCTTCACGTGCGTCACTGCTGCGGGACCTGTCCATCGTAGCCATCACAGTGCAAAGGGCCGGTCGCCGCGACACGCGCGGCGACCGGCACCAGGAATGAGGGGACGTCGGTGGGGGTCAGCGCAGCTTGACACCAGAGCCTTCACGCTGGGTGCTGCCATGCGTCAGCCCCTGGCCGGCGGCGACCTGCCCGAGCGCACCGGTGTGGGCGTCGGGGGTGGTCTGGGCGATGGCCGGCGGCCAGTAGCCTTCGGGGCCGAGGTTGGCCGGCGAATCCTCGACCTGCTTGATGGCCGTGCCAAGTTCGGTCGCCCCGCCCGCCCACGGCGACGCGGACGCATCAGCGATCATGATCATCCACTCGTCGAGCTGGCGCAGCCGCGCGGCAGCGTTCCACGAGGCCTGGAAGTAGTAACCCTTCACGTTGCCCGAGCCGAACCCGAACCAGTCCGTGTCGCGTTGCTTGCCGGCCTGCTCGCCGGCGTCGACCAGGATGTCCTGGGCGACGAGGTCGATCGTCTGCTGGGTGACCTCGAAGATGGCGGCATTCAACATCGCCACGTCCTCGACCGCCTGCTGGTTGGCGATCGCGACCCCCTGCAGCTCACGCAGTGCCTTGAGCTGGGCCGGCTGGGCGGCCTTGTAGATGTCGGCGCCCTTGGACTGCCACGTCTCGGCGCTCGTGAAGAGCATCAGGTCCTGTTCGATCGAGGCGGCCTCGGCCAGGATCTGGCCCCACGGCTCATGGTGGTTCGCCATCAACTTCTCAGGCACTGAGTCCTTGGGCTGGAAGTGCAGCCGGTAGGTCTGCTGCAACTGGCGCACCTCACCGGCCAACTTGCGTTCGAGCCGGTCCACCTCTCGCCAGAACCGCTTCTTGTCCGCGCAGTGTCGCCAATCGAGCTTGTTGACCGCATCCCGAGCCACCTGGTGCTCGGACGACCACACGCTCGACTGGGTGGTGAACAGTGCGGTAAGGGCGTCACGGACATCTTGCAGCGTGCCCCCGGGCAGCAGCGTGTACATGCTCACAACTCCTTCGTGATGAGGCTTGTGGACGCGGCACCGGCCCGCTCGATGGCCCGGTAGGCGTTGGCATCCTGGACCAACTTGTTGTGGAAGACAGAGAATTCGGTGGCACCGTTGTGCGACCACGCGGTGATCGCCGAGGTCATCTGGTTGTACTTCTCGTTGGGATTGGTGACGAATCCGAACTCGGACGCAGTGGTGGCTCGAGACGCAATGGTGGAATTCAACGACTGCATGCGGTCCGACAGGGACGCCCATTCCTTCGCACTGTTCTCGATCGCGTCGGCGTCGGCGTTGATGTTGCCGCTGTCGCCCGGGTTGCCGGGCGCTCCCGGCCCCCCGGGGTAGGGGCCACCAAAGCTGTCCGGAATGCCGTCGCCGTCGGTGTCGATGCCACCGGAGCCCGGGTAGCCACCGCGGGCACCGGGGTTGGGGCCGAAGGTGTCCGGATTGCCGTCACCGTCGGTGTCGATGCCCGCCCCACCGGCACCGCTGCTGGCAGCCATGGTGCCGCCGAAGCCGGACCCACCGAGCCCGGAACCACCCAGCCCGGCGCCGCCGCCAGCCCCGATGCCTCCAGGACCACCGCCGATGCCGCCAATGCCGCCGCCACCCGCGCCGGCGCTCGCTGTTCCGGGGCCGCCCACGAAGCCGCCCCGCAGTCCAGCAGCACCAAGGCCCGCTCCCCCCAGTGCCGCACCTGCGCCCAGGCCTGCACCACCGCCGGCGCCTGCAGCGCCACCGGCACCCGCAGCCATCGGGGGCATCATCATGGGGCTGCCACCCCCCTGACCGGTGCGCCCTACCTCACGATTTGGGTCGATGCGCTGCTCGTCATGCTCGATGTCATGCAGCCAGTCGTCGCTGTCGGCCGTGATGCCCTGGAATCCAGCCAGGGTGCTGCGCCGCCTCATGTCCTCGGGTCCCTGCTCTGTCATTGCTTCCCCTTGTGTTACCGGTGCTCGTGGGTGTCAGCCCATTGCTGTGAATGAGCAAGGTGGTATGTGTTCTGATACCGAGATGGCGAAACCCTGCCCAGGTCTCAGAAAAAGCCTCGCCGCATCAATGCCAAGGTCTGGTCGCGCAGGTCGGACAGCTCATTGGTCAGGCGCTCACGCTCGCCCACGACGACCTGCGCCGGCACAAACCTGCTGCGGGCATCGGCGTGGGCCTCGATGACGGCATCGCCGATCTCTTTGACCCGCGCCCGGGCGAGCCACTGTCGGTCGAAGTGGACCCCGGCCAGTTGGCCGACGAGGTTCAGCCCCAACCGGACCCTTCCCTTCGCACCGGAGCCCAGCGTCGGCTCGCCCTGCAGTTCGGTCTGCCCGCCCTCGCCCAGCGCGTCGAGCTGTCCCTGGACCTCTTGCTGCCGCGCGCGGATGCCGCGCAGGGCGTCCCAGGACAGCGGCTGGTCGGCCTCGGGACCATCGGCGAAGAAGTCGAGCGTCCTGCGCTGCGCCACCCGGTGATAGTTGTTGATCAGCATGAAGCAGACAGCAAATGACTGCTCGAGGGGTTGGTCACCAAGGTGGTTGCGCCAGTGCAGCGACAGCCGTACGCGTTCGATCAGCGCCGAATCGTCCACCCAGATGCGCACCACGCCGTCCTGGTCCGGGAAGCCCATCTCTTTCGACCACTGCTCGCCCTCGGGCACGTCGAGGTCATCGGGGTAATCTGTCTCGCCCGGTCCACGGTCAGCGTCGGGGTAGTCATCGACGGGCAGCTCGTCGTCCGACTTGTCGTGGCCAGTGGGGGTGGGGTTGTCATCGGCAACCCTGGGGTCGCCCACCCGCTCGAGGCCGTCGTCGGCTGCGTCATCCGAGCCCGCGTCATCAAGGTCAGCCCAGGTCACCATGACCCCTCCTTTGCTGACACCATTCTTGATGGCCCGGGGGTCACCTCGAGGGTTTCAGCAACCTCACAGGGCGGCTGCCCGCTGGCGGCGGCGCTTCTCGGCATGGGCACGTCGCAACTCGGCGAGCCGTTCCTGCAGGTCGGGATCCTGCTGCACCTGCCAGACCAGTCCGCAGTCCTGCGGCCCGGTGGCACCCGGGTAGCACAAGCTGCACGGGTCGCCGGGACGAACGGGGCACTGGGGCTCGGGGAATTTTCGGCTCACATTCAAATACTACGCCTCGTAGCAGACGTGCAGCACTGCACCCCCGGACCTGTGGCCCGGGGGTGCAGCAGCCGGTTTGCCGCTCAGGTGTCAGAGGTTGATGCCGCTCCCCGAACCCGTGGTACCGGACGAGGCATTGCCGCGGCCCGTCGAGCTGGTCTGGTCGTCGACGTTGGCGTCGGCGGCGTTCGCAGACTTGGGGTCGGGCCACACGCCGCCGGCTTCCAGGTTGGCCACCGAGGACTGCACCGTGGGGATGTCGTCGGCGACCATCTGGGCCGAATTCGACCAGTCGCCGCGCGTGGTCACGATCGTTTCGATCCACGTCTTGAGCGATTCCAACTGCGCCTTGGCGTTCGCGGTCCTGGTGTAATAGGTGGCGGAATAACCGCCGCGCCCCGGCGCGAAACCACTGAACGACGAGTTCTTGTTCTTGATGGCCGCCAACACCTGCACGAACGAGGTGTAGGTGGCCGCGAAGATGCCCGCATTGATGGCTGCACCCGACGAGCAGACCTGCTGCTGGCGGTAGCACAGCTCCTCGAGCTCGTTCAGGGCATTCTGCTGCTTGGGCAGCGCGTTCTTGTACTCCTGGGCACCCTTGGAGCTCCACTCGTCCAGCATGAGGTGCTGCTGCACGTGGCCCTGGATCTGGTCAAGCTGCAGGCCCACCTTGCTCCAGTTCTTGCCACGGTCGACCAGGTTCTGGATCGTCTGCGACTTGGGCTCGAAATGCGTCGTGAACGTGTTCCAGATGGCGGTGAGCGCGTTGTCGGCCGCCGTCTTGAGCTCGTTGGCCTGGCTGTAGAGCTCGTCCTGGTTCTCGCAGGCAGCGATCTCGACGCCAGCCTTGGCCTCAGCATCATCGTTGGTCTTGCAGCTGGTCAGCTCGGTGCCGATCAGCTGCAGTTTGGCCCGGCACTCGCCGATGGAGTTGTACTCGACCTGCGACTCGTAGCCCTCAGCGAGGTGGACCGTGATTGTCTGTGGCATCTCGTACTTCCTTCCAGTCGTCAGTCGTTAATCGTGCCGGCGGCAGCGATCTGTTCGGTGGCGATGTCCCGGTAGCCCGCAGCGTCCGCGGTCAGCTTCTCGGAGATCTCGGTGAAGGCCTGGCTGCCGTTCGTGCTCCACGTGTTCGTCGTCGACTGCAGCGTGTTGTAGTTGGGGGCGACGATGGAGTGGGCGAAACCGAACTCGTCGCCGGATGCGGCCAGCGACTGGATCGACGTAGCTGCGTCATTCATGTCCTGGGACATTCCGCCCCACCCGCCTGCGGTCTTGTCGATCTGCTCGGGGTCGGCCGCGATGTTGCCACTGCCGCCCCCGGTGCCTGCACCCGCACCGCCCCCACTGGGCAGGCCCCCCGATCCCGTGCCCGTACCGGACGGTAGACCCGATCCCGACCCGGTGCCCGAAGGCAGACCGCTCGGGCTCGTGGACAAGCCTCCCGAACCGGACGGGATGCTGCCCGAAGGCATGGTGCCCGTGCCGGGGGTGGTTCCGATTCCGGTGCCACCCGAGCCGGGCAGGCTTCCACCACCGGGTGTGGTTCCCGGGGTGATGGGGGTGGTCTCGGTGGGGTAGCCACCAGGATTCGTACCGCCGCCAGGGTTGATGCCGCCACCGGTGTAGGAACCCCCGCCGGGCGGTGTCACACCGGGCGGGTAGTAGTTCGCCACCCCGTCACCATCGGTGTCGATGCCGCCGTCGGGCAGGCGCACGCCGCCACCCGGGACGCCACCTGAGCCGGGGTAACCGGGGTCACCGGGGAAGATGTCAGGCACGCCATCGCCATCGGTGTCGATGCCGCCGCCTGCGAAGGTGTCAGCGATGCCGTCGCCATCGGTGTCGATGCCACCGCTCGCACCGCCACCACTGGCAGCGAGCGTGCCACCGCCGATGCCGCCGCCGGCCAGGCCAAGGCCACCAACGCCGGCCGCACCACCACCGATGCCGCCACCAACCCCACCGGGCAGGCCACCGCCACCCGGGACGCCGCCACCGGCGCCGGGAAGCCCACCGCCGGCACCCATGCCGGCAGGCGAGGTGCCCAGGCCGCCGACACCGCCACCGGCGCCCATGGCGCCACCCAGGGGCATGCGCCCGGCGCCTGCAGCGCCACCAGCCCCGCCGCCCATGCCCATCGGCGGCATCATCATCGGCGACCCACCGGGACCGCCGCTGCCCTTACCACCGGCAGCGCCGTTCGGGTCGAGCATGGCCTCGTAGATGTCGAGGTCACCCAGCACGTCGTCGGAGTCGGCGCGATAACCCTCAACGCCGCTCTCCTGAGCGCGCTTCAACTTGTCTTCGTCGTTCTGGTGGTTCATGAAACCCTCCGTCATCGGAATCCTCGTCTCATCATGGCCAGCATTTCTTGGCGAATGTCATTGAGTTGCGCAGTCAGTTCATCGCGTTCCCCAGGCACGTAGCGGCCCGGGACAAAGTTGGCACGGGCGTTGGCGTGGGCGCGAACGACCGCGTCGGTCACCTGGCGAATACGTGCCTCGTCCAGCTTCTGGGGGTGGAACACCACACTGGCAAGGTCACCCTCGAGTGTCAGCTCGATGGCCGCCAGCCGGTCGGGCGATTCACCCACCGCCGGTTTGCCTTCCCAGTGCCCCCGGCCACCGTCACCCAAGGTGTCGATCCGATCGCTCACGCGGGCGCTCTCGCGGGTCAGGTGGTCAAGTCGGTCCCACGAGAGCGGGTACTTGGCCTCTCGCGACTTGTCCGTGTCGAGCAGCCCACTGTCCGAGGTGTCGGGGTCGTAGCTGTTGATGAACGAGAACGCCTGTGCAAAGGCGTGGGTCAGCGGCCGCTTGCCGAGCTTCTCGCGCCACGACGGGCTCAGCCGCACCTTGGTGATGAGCTTCGTGTCGTCCACCCACAGGCGCAGCACGCCGAACGTGTCGGGGAATCCCGCCTCCGGCGTCCACGGTTCGTTGGGGCGCACCAACAAGCTGAGGTCATCGTCCCCGGTCTCGTCGGCGACGTCAGCATCGATGCCCAGAACTGGGGCGGCCACCGGGTCGAACTCGTCAAATTCGTCGTCGAGGCTCAAGCCCTCCAACTCCCTCCATCGTGTCACCCGGCACCTCCGTGAAGACTCGTCACCACACTAGACAACCGTCAGGGTCACCCCGTACAACGTCACCCGCACAACGCATGGTGGGACGTTCGCAGGGTCTGTCCGGTTCCCGCCGGGACGAGGTTCAGTTGAGTTCGGGATCGTCGGTGTAGCTGGCGAACCACGCGGTGTCGCCACCCTGCCGACGCAGCACACGGCGCCACAGGTCGTCCTGGTGGGTGCCGAACACGTCAGCCTCGGTCGAGGCGAACCGGTGCCACGACCCTTGCAGCAGTTCACCCTCGAGCTGGCCCGCCTCCCAGCCGGCGTACCCCGCGAAAATGCGCAGGTCGGAATATGCGCCCTCGGCGATCTCGACGGGCGTGTCGAGGTGCAACAGCCCGACGTCACCGTTCACGCGCCGCCACCCGGGCGGGTCTTCGTCCGGGTTGCCCAGCTTGGCGACGCAGACCGCCCCGTTGGGTGAGACCGGGCCGCCGGCGAACAGGGCGCGAGGGGGGCTCACCAGGTCACCCCACTGGGGCAGCACCTCGTCCAGGTCGGCGGGGGCCAGCCGGTTCAGCACGACGCCAAGGGCGCCGCTCTCGTCGGCGTCCAAGAGGTAGATCACGGTCTGCTTGAAATAGCCACCCCCGTGAGCGGCGGTGGCCACGAGCAGCTCACCTGCTCTGGGTCCCGATGGCATCGTCACCCTTCCATCCTTCCACGTCCGTCCGCCCACCGGTCGGCACGCGCCGACCTCGCCCCGCGCCGACCCCATCAAGCACAATGGCCCCCGGTCCGTGGAGGACCGGGGGCCGCATGTCTCAGCAGGTTGTGTGGAGGTGGCGGGAATTGAACCCGCGTCCTCAAGAGGCGAACCAGGGCTTCTCCGGGCGCATCCGACGTTGCGTTCTGCTCGGCCCCTGCACTCACGTCGGCATGTGCAGACAGGCCCAGTCACAGTAAAGTCCCGATCAGCCCCTGCGACGCAGGCTGATCAGCAAGCCTCCTTGATGAGGCCAGGATCCGGACGGAAGGCTACATCCGGGCTGACCCTTCGGTCACTGCTCAGGCAGCGAGAGCGAAGTCAGTGCGCTTTGAGTTGGCACTTATTGGTTTCCAGAGGACATTTACGAGTTGACTCTGGATTCTCGGCCCGCTTCCCCTGGGACTACCGTCCCAAGTCGAAACCAGTCACCCCCTGTTGAGTTGTCACCGACCTGAGCCGGTGTCGTCTACCAATACTACCCGGTCACCGAAGCGGCCACCACCGGCTTTGGTTGAACGCGACCCGTGTGGTGGTCGGCCGGGCGTCAGCGGCCCAGCGCTCGCGGCATCCGCTCGTCCAGCACCGCGAACGGCACCTTCTTCATGATCGGGTTGCGCCACGGCTCACCGCTGAACGCCTTCACCGCACCCACGATGGTGAGCACGAACCAGGCGAACATCCAGATGCCGCCCAGCGCGTCGAAGACGCCCACCAGGTTGCTCAACAGGCCAAGGCCTGCGGCGATGACCAGTGCGAACAGCTGGAAGTTGAAGGCTTTCGCTGCCTGGCTGCGGGCATAGGAGCCCTTGGCCGTGACCGCGTAGAAGATGCCGGGGCCGAGCAGCGGCATCGGGATCGTCGACAGGTGTGCCAGACCTGCTGCGGCGCGTCCACTGCCACTGTCGGAGTTCTGGCTGACCACCGGCAGGTAGGCGGGGTGCGCGGCGAAGACCTGCTGCGTCGGCGTGACCTGGACGAGGCCGGCGAAGGCGGCGTTCAGTTCGCGCCGGGTGCGTGCCTTGAGCGCCTGGCCCACCCGCATGTCGAAGTCCGGCTCGGTGAGTCGACCATCGGCGTAGGCCTCTTGCAGGTAGCTCACGGCACGATCGCGCTGGGCGTCGGTGACGAGCAGGTTGAGCGAGGGATGTTCGAAGCTGTGTTGGTAGGCGTGGGTCGCGTTCATGTATCCATGGTGCGCCTGACCCTGCCTGCCGTACCATCGGGCCCCACCCTGACCAGACCCCCAAGCACCCCGTTCCCGCAGCAGCTGTCACGCGGCTGGCCGACCCGTTAGGCTCGATGCATGACCCAGAAGCCTGAGATCGACTTCCCCGAGGGCCCCGCGCCCACCGAACTGCAGATCACCGACCTCGTCGAGGGCACCGGCGAAGAGGCCCGCCCGGGCCAGACCGTCGAGGTGCACTACGTCGGAGTCGCCTATTCGACTGGTGAGGAGTTCGACGCCAGCTACAACCGTGGCGCCCCGCTGCCCTTCCGCCTCGGCGCCGGCCAGGTCATCAAGGGCTGGGACGACGGCGTCGCGGGCATGAAGGTTGGCGGACGACGCCAGCTGGTCATCCCGCCGCACCTGGCCTACGGCGACCGCGGTGCAGGTGGCGTCATCGCCCCCGGTGAGACGCTCATCTTCGTCTGCGACCTCGTTGCGGTGCGCTGACCCTGCGGCCTGTGAACCGACTGCCTGACTGACATCGCGTCCGGGGGCTGCTCACCAGGAGCTGGCTGACCCGCCGCCCCCGCCGCCCCCGGACGAGATGTCCCCACCGCCGAAGCTTGAACCGCCACCGAAGCCGGTTCCGGAATAGCCGGCGTCACTGGATGCCGGCGAGGCTGATGTGGCCACCGTGTCAAGCATGGAGTTCACCAGCATCCAGTCGAATGGGCCCGGCCCCGCCCAGGTCGGCGCTGGTAGGCGCCCCGACTGGATCAACGGCTCGCAGACCTCGACCCACCGGTCCGCGACCTCGAAGATGATGGCCCACGGCAGGTACCTCGAGAAGATGTCCTCGCCCTCTTCGAAGACCAACTGGTCGGTCTCGGCAGTGGTGAGGTACTTCTCGAAACCCTCGACCTGGTCGGTCACCGCACGACCGGCCGGGGTCCGTTGGCCCCGTGCCAGCCGCCGCGCCACGACGGCGCGCACCACGACCACACCGATGGCGGCCGCGAACCACGGCCACCAGCGCACGAGCGAGACGTCGAAGAGCACGAACGCCACGAACACCGCGGCGGCGAGCGTCGAGGCGATGCCGGCAGAGCGACCGGGACGGGGCACTTCGGTGAACCAGCCGCGGTTGCTCACCTGGTTGGTGACTGACGCGGCCAGCGCTTTGTGTGCCTGGTTCAACGAGCCCTCGCCGTCGAGCTCGACCCACGACCCTGCGGGCTGCCCCGCGAAGACGGTGTCGACGAGCACGGCCTCATGGGGTGCGAGTGTGCCGCTGCGGCCGGTCTGGCGCAGCATCAACTCACCCGATTCGCCCTCACGCATCTCGACCACCCCACGCACCGCCAGGTCGACCAGGGTGGCCGTGGTCTCACGTACGTCAACCTGGCCGTCGGCGAGCAACCCAGCCTCGGCGACGGGGACCTTGGGTGGGCTGAAGGCCACCGGGATCTCGAGGTCCTTGTCGTCGGGCACCGCCCGGGGGTGGGTGCCCGCGGCCGGCAGCACCCCCGGCGGCAACCCCTCGTAACGCAGGTCGCGCCCACGTCGGCGCACCACCAGCGCCCCGGCCCCGGCGGCCAGCGCCGTGGCCCCGATCGGGATCACCGCAGCCCCGATGCCGGGTGCTTCGGCCAGTGGCCCCGGCTTCTCGGCGCGGGTGGCCCTGGGTTCCAGGTCGGGCATCGCATGCTGCACCGCACCGGCGGCGATCTTCACCCCCACCGTCAGCACCTCACCCGAGGCTCGTGGGCGTTGGGTGAAGACCGCCTGCTGGTTGCTGAGCGCGGCACTGGTGCAGGCCCGGTTCTGGCCAGCGGGTGCGCTCGAGCAGGCCACGTCCTGCGCACCACCGGGAACGCTGACCCTGGCGCTGACACGTGCCGTGCTCGGGGCCTCGCCCGAGAGCAGGTCCCAGTAGAACTCCGAATAGCCGCCACTGGACCGCAGGGCACCTGTCACGGTGTACCTGATGGTGTACGTGGCTGTGGGCGAGGTGATCGTCCGGTCCTGGGAGCCGATGCGGATGGCGAACAGCCGGTTGCGGCCGGTTCCGGACATGGTGGTGCTGTGCTGCGCCGAGGCATCCGGTGACGACACCTCGACACCGCTGATGCCATAGACCGCGTCCTTGTCGGCATCCCACGGTTCACGGGCCACCAGCGTGCGGATGATGCCATGGCGCCCGGATGTCGTGCCGAAGCGGTAGACGAGCGTCTCGGTCACGTGCACCCGGCCGTCCGCGGCCACCGTGACCTGGAAGTCCCATGAGTCCACGGTGTCCCCCGCTGCAGCAGCGCGCGGTGAAGGGCCACCGATGAAGCCGACGATGGCGAGCAGCAGCGACAGGCAGACCAGGACGGGACGCCGCATGGCCGACTCAGCCCCTGCGGCGTCGCTGGCGGTCGGCCAGTTCGCGCTGGGTGTCGCGGGCGACGTCGCGCTCGCGGATCGACTCGCGCTTGTCCCAGTCCTTCTTGCCGGTCGCCACGGCGATCTCGACCTTGGCATAGCCGTCGGAGAAGTAGATCGACAGCGGGATCAGCGTGCGTCCGGAGTTGGCGACCTCACGTTCGAGCTTGTCGATCTCGCGCCGGTTCAACAACAGCTTGCGCGTGCGGCGGGTGGCGTGGTTCGTCCACGTGCCGAACGCGTACTCGGGGATGTGGGCATTGCGCAGCCACACCTCACCGTCGTCGACCGTTGCGAACGCATCGGCGAGCGAGGCACGGCCCTGGCGCAGTGACTTCACCTCAGTGCCGGTCAGCACCATGCCTGCCTCGTACGTGTCACCGATGTGGTAGTCGTGGCGCGCCTTCTTGTTCTGGGCGACCAGCTTGCGGCCCTTCTCGCGCGGCACCACGCACCTCCTTGGAAATGGAAAAGTCCGGACCCCACCATAGCGTGGGGTCCGGACGATGCCGCGATCGAATTTCGCTGGCGGCTCAGTCGAGACTCATCGGGTCAGTAGAGGCTCATCGGGTTGATCAGGCTACCGTTGGAGTAGGCCATGAAGTGCAGGTGGCAGCCGGTCGAGTAGCCGGTCGACCCGACGTAGCCGATCACCTGGCCCTGGCTCACCCGCTGCCCCACGCCCACGATGTAGTGGGTGGCGTGGTTGTAGGCGGTGGTCAGGTAGCGGCCGTTGACCTGCCCGTGGTCGATGATCAGGCGGTTGCCATAGCCGGTGTTGTAGTACTTCTCCTCGACCACTCCGCTGGCCGCAGCCCGGATCGGGGTGCCGCAGCCGGCGCCGAAGTCGGTGCCATCGTGCAGCTTCCAGACCCGCAGGATCGGGTGCAGGCGCATACCGTAGGGCGAGGTGATGACCGCGCCCGAGGGGTAGATGAGCCCCTTGCTCGACGACGAACCGGACGAGCCTGAGCTGGTGGATGCTGCGCGCTTCTTGGCCGCGGCGGCCGCGGCGTCGGCCGCATCCGCCTCGCGCTGTGCTGCTGCCTTCTTGGCGGCGCTGGCCTTCGCGGCGGCGGCACGGGCGGCGGCGGCCCGCTTGGCGGCCTCAGCAGCCTCCTGCTCGGCCTTCTTCTTGGCGGCTGCGGCACGCTCGGCGGCGGCTTTGGCTGCCGCGATACGGTCGGCGATGCGCTTGGCCACGGAGTTGCTCTCGCTGACCAGGTCGGCCTGGCGCTTCTCTTCGGCCGCAACGTGGGCGTCGGCGTTCTGCTTGGCCTGCTGGTTGGTGGCGACGGCGGCCGCGCGCTGGTCACGCGCGGACTGGCTGGCTGCAGCCGCATTCTGGGCGTCGGCGTAGGCCTGCTTGGCGGCCTCACGCTTGGCGGCGACGTCTGCCTCGGCGTCGGCTGCCTTCTGCTCGGCGGCCTGCTTGACCAGCTGCAATGACCGCAGCCGGTCGAGCTTGGCCTGGGTCGAGTCCATGAGCGTCCTCGACCACTGCACGCGCTGGTTCAGGCTGCTCATTTCCTGGTTCGTCGTCAGCACGGCCAGCCCGAGCAGGTCGGTGCGCTGCTGCTGGGTCTGCACGACGGTCTTGCCGACTGTCTTCATCCAGGCCTGCACGTCGGCCTCAGCCCTGGCGGCTTCGTCCTTGGCGGCCGCCAGCTTCTGCTGGGCCACGACAAGTGCGGCGGCGGCATCCTTGTCCTTGGCGGCCGCTGACGTCTCGGCAGCCTCAGCCGCCACCAACTGCTTCTCGGCAGTGGCGAGCGCGGCCTCGGAGTTCTGCAGTGCCAGGGCAGCGTTGGCCGCGTCGGCGTTGTAGGTCTCGAGGTCCTTCTTCGACTGCTGGATCTGCGAGTCGAGCTGCTTCTTCTTGTCGTCGAGCTCATCGGCGTGGGCCGACTGGGCCACACCGATCGACAGCGCGAGGCTGCCGATCAGCAGTGCCTGCAGGCCCCGCACGACCCGGCGCCGCAGCGTCGCGCCGGTCGTCCGGACCGAGTCGGGAGCATGGTTGATGTGGTTGTTGCGCGGGCCACTGGGTTCAGCGGGGGGAAGTTCCCGGTTCACTTTGTTACCCCAATCCAGTACGAACGGGGCTAGACCCGCAAGTACTTCCTGGTTGCCAGAATCGTTGGGATGATAGACAGCAGGATCGCCACCACCGCAACCGCTCCCATGGCAATTCCCGCGTGGGACCAGTCAATCCACTGCAAACTCTTGATCGAGACTTGAGCGTTGCGCATCACGATCAGCTCGAAGCCCAGGGCCAGCGTGGCACACGACAGCGCCGCACCGATCAGGCCAGTGACGAGGCTCTCGAGCAGGAACGGGGCCATGATGTACAGGTTCGACGCACCCACCAACCGCATGATGCCCAGCTCACGGCGCCGCGAGAACGCCGCAATGCGGATCGAGTTGGCGATCTGCAGGGCCGCAGCCAGCAACAACAGGCCCGACATCAGCATCGCCCCCCATTGCACGGCATTGAGCCACCGGAAGATCGGGTCGAGCACCGTGTGCATGTCGACGACGTTCTGCACGCCGTCCAGACCCATGGCCTCGGCGACGACGCCCTGGTAGTTCTCGGGGTTCTTCAGCTTGATCTTGTAGGAGTCCTGCATCTGGTCGACCGTCACGGTCTCGAGCAGCGGTGAGTCCTTGAAGACCTCGCGGTACTCGTCGTAGGCCTCCTGCTTGGTGACGTAGTAGACACGTTCGACCTCGGGGTTGGCCTTGAGCGCCGCATCGATGGCTGCGCGCTGGGCGTCCGTCGTGTCAGCCCCGGGGGTGCAGTTGCCACCCGAGGAGTCCTTGACGCACAGGAAGACCGACAGTTCGATCTTGTCGTACCAGCGGCCCTTGACCAGGTCGATCTGTTGCATCGCCATCAGGCCCGCGCCGAACAGGGTCAGCGAGACCCAGATCGTGACGATGACCGAGAACGTCATGGTGAGGTTGCGTCGCAGCCCCGACCAGGTTTCGCGCAATGTGTGTCGCATGCTCTGCCCTTCTTCCACGGCCCGCTCAGGCGGTGCCGTAGACGCCCTTCAACTGGTCGCGGACCACAGAACCGGTGTCGAGTTCGATCACCCGGCGACGCATTTGGTCGACGATGGTCGAGTCGTGCGTGGCCATGATGACCGTGGTGCCGGTCTTGTTGATGCGGTCGAGCAGCTTCATGATGCCGACGCTGGTGGCCGGGTCGAGGTTGCCGGTCGGCTCATCACAGATCAGGATCTTCGGGCGGTTCACGAAGGCCCGGGCGATGGCGACACGCTGTTGTTCACCGCCGGACAGCTCGTCGGGCAGCCGGTCGGCCTTGCCCGACAGCCCGACGGTCTCGAGCGTCTCGGGGACGATCTTGTTGATCTCGCCGGTGCGTCGTCCGATCACCTGCAGCGCGAAGGCCACGTTCTCGTGCACGGTCTTGCCCGGCAGCAGCCGGAAGTCCTGGAAGACGGTGCCGATCTGGCGGCGCAGCGCCGGCACCTTCCAGTTGCTCAGGCGGTTGAGGTCCTGGCCCGCCACATGGATCGTGCCGGACGTGGGCCGGTACTCGCGAAGGATGAGGCGGATGAAGGTCGACTTGCCCGACCCCGACTGCCCCACCAGGAAGACGAATTCGCCCTTGTCGATGTCGACATTGACGTTCTTCAACGCGGGTCTGGTGCCGCCCTCGTACAACTTCGTGACGTTCTCGAACGTGATCACACTGCATCCTCACCGGCTAGGGGAAGTTTCCTGAGTGATTCTCAGGCCGGCTCACGTCAGTCTAGGCGCAGGTCCAGGTTCACGCGAACAGGCTGGCCCTGCGTGTCACCCGGACGAGCCTCGCGGCCGGCAGGCTCAGGCGTCCTGCTCGGTGCGGCGCCAACGAATGCCCGCATCGATGAAGCCGTCGATGTCACCATCGAAGACGGAGTCCGGGTTGCCGACCTCGTAGTCGGTGCGCAGGTCCTTGACCATCTGGTACGGGTGCAGCACGTAGGAGCGCATCTGCGAGCCCCAGGAGTTGCCGCCGTCGCCCTTCAGCTCCTTCATCTGGGCCTCCTTCTCGCGGCGGGCCAGTTCGAGCAGGCGCGACTGCAGCACCTTCATGGCAGCGACCTTGTTCTGCAGCTGCGACTTCTCGTTCTGGCAGCTCACCACCAGGCCGGTCGGGATGTGGGTCAGCCGCACCGCCGAGTCGGTCGTGTTCACCGACTGGCCGCCGGGGCCCGAGCTGCGGAACACGTCGACGCGGATGTCATTCTCGGGGATGTCGATGTGGTCGGTCTCTTCGGTCACGGGCAGCACCTCGACACCGGCGAAGCTGGTCTGGCGGCGCCCCTGGTTGTCGAACGGCGAGATGCGCACCAGGCGGTGCGTGCCGGCCTCGACCGACAAGGTGCCATAGGCGAACGGCGCGTTCACCTCGAAGGTGGCCGACTTGATGCCGGCTTCTTCGGCATAGGAGATGTCATAGATGTTGAATTTGTAGTTGTGGCGCTCGGCCCACCGCGTGTACATGCGCAGCAGCATCTGGGCGAAGTCCGCCGCATCGATGCCACCGGCCTCGGAGCGGATCGTGATCATCGCCTCACGCTCGTCGTACTCCCCCGACAGCAGGGTGCGCACCTCGAGGGCCGTGATCTCACGGTCGAGGGCCTTGATCTCTGAGCCGGCCTCGGCCTCGGAGTCGGCGTCCGCCTCTTCGGCAGCCAGTTCGAGCAGCACCGAGACGTCATCGAGTCGGGAGCGCAGTCCCTCGACACGCTCGACCTCGTTCTGCAGTGCGCTCAGGCGCGAGGTGACCTTCTGCGCATTGTCGGCGTCGTCCCAGAGGTTGGGTGCCGCGACCTGCTCACCGAGGTCGGCGATCTCGGCGCGCTTGGCGTCGAGGTTCGCGACCGCCTCGATCGAGCTGAGTTTGTGATCGAGTTCGGCGATGGATTCAGTCAGGTCTGCGAGTGCCACGTCAGCCCACTCTACCGTGTGCGGGCGATCGGCTGCGAGAGCCGCACGGACAGGTTTCTGCTAGGGGCTGTCGTGGAATTGCCCATCCCTGCCGCAGGGTGCGGGCAAGGGCACCCTTACCGTGGACGCATGCGAAAGATCTTGCCGGCGCTGGTCGCCGTGTGCCTGCTCGTGCTTGCCGGCTGCTCAGGTGCGTCCACCTCGACGAGCCCGGCACCCACTGCCACCGCCGATGCCACCGTGCTGAAGCGACTCGGGTTCACCGGTAAGTCCGGTGAGCAGATCGTGACCGAACTCGACCAGTCGGCCAACCCCCGGCCGTTCAGCTTCTTCGCCTCGGTGCGTCCCGACGGCCTGCTGCTGCAGGACGACCAGGGCTCGACCGTGGTGCCGCTGCCGGCCGACAAGTTCTACCTGTCGGTTGCCCCGTACGAGAACCGGACGCACGAATGCCACTTCCATTCGCTCGGCACCTGCAACGGCGAACTCAAGGACCTGCCCGTCCAGGTGAAGATCACCGCCGAGGACGGCACGGTGCTCGTCGACGAGTCGACCACGACCTATGCCGGCAACGGCTTCGTGGGCTTCTGGATCCCCAAGGGTGTGAAGGGCAACGTCACCGTGACCACCACTGACGGCAAGACCGGCACTGCGCCGTTCTCGTCGCTGGGAACCGAGGACGCCACCTGCATGACCACGCTCAAGATCAGCTGAGCCAGCTGCGCGGCCCGCTTGGTAGAGTTCTCGCCTGCGGGGCGCATAGCTCAGTTGGTTAGAGCACCTGCCTTACAAGCAGGGAGTCGGGGGTTCGAGTCCCTCTGCGCCCACCCCGCGTCGCGGGTAGCTCATGTCCCTTGGAGCTCCTCGGCCTGTTCATCCAGCTCGGCCTGTTCGTCCAGCGTCGCCGACCAGCGGATGATCTGCTGCTCCATCTGCTCGTCGGAGTCGAACCGACTGCGGTCATAACAGCCCAACGGGAACATCGTCGTGCGGATCGTGCACCGGTTGCAGAAGGTGCACGGCCGCTCCGGCTGCTCGTGCCCCGCCCCGAACAGCTTGGGCAGGTCGGGGTTGGCGAGCAGCGGACGCGCCATCGACACCACGTCACAGGCGCCTGAGGCGAGCGCGGCCTCGATGTCGGAGCGGCGCTGGAACCCGCCGTTGGCGATGACCGGCAGCCCGACCTCGGCCCGGAAGCGGCGAGCGTCGTCCAGGTTCAGCGTGCGCGCATCACCCCAGCCGATGTTCATGGCCGGGCGCACCAGGGCCCTGGGCAGCCGCAGCAGGCCCGAGCGCAGCCTGGCCTTCCGCGTGAGGTGCGCCGTGGAATCCATGAACATGCGCACTTCATCAACCGGCAGGTCACCGGGGTTCTCGCGGGGGTTGATGAAGCCGAAGCCATTCGAAATGTGCAGGTAGTCGACGCCCAGGTCGCGCAGCTGGCGCCCGTAGTCGATGGTCTGGTCGATGTCGTTGCCGAACCACCAGCCCCGCAGCGGCAGCGAGGGTGGCAGGCGCAGGTTGAGCGGCAGGTGGTTGTAGTCCCTGGCCGAGAGCCGCACCCCGAACAGGAAGTCTGGACCCACCGCCTCGCGGATCGCCGTGACAATCTCGGCGAGCAACCGGAACCGTGCCTGCGCCGAGCCCCCGTACTTGTCAGTACGACGGTTGATGCCCGGGTTGAGGAACTGGTGGATGAGGTAGCCCTTCGACGCCGTCACCTCGACGCCGTCACAGCCGATGTCGCGCACTCGTCGGGCGGCGTCGGCGAAGTTCACGACGACCTGTTCGACCTCGCCCGTGGTCAGTGCGAAGCGCGAGTTGCGGTACCCGAACAGCAGGTCGAACCCGGACGAGGCTGACGCCGAGTCGGTGCGCTGGCTGAACAGGCTCGTCTGGGTGTGGTAACCCGGGTCGCCCAACTGGACCAGGTACTTCGTGCCCAGCGCCTGCACCTTGCGCACCCCGCGGCGCAGCGGCGCGATGAACCGGTCGTGGCTGATCTTGGGATATTCCAGCGGTGACCAGCGCCGCTCGTCGATGGTGAGGGTGGCCGAGATGATGGCGCCGACGCCGCCCTCGGCGAACCGCTTCTCGAAATTCGACCAGGCACCGTTCACGGTGCCGTCGTAATAGGCCATCCGGCCGCCGATGGACGACCTGACAAGGCGATTCGGCAGCGTGACCTGGTTGATGGTGAGCGGATCGGACCACATGTCAGCCTCCCGAGGACGTCAGTCCGGGTCACCTGTCGGGCGGCAGACGAACGGGGCTGCACTGCCAATTATGGGCGGGTGCCCGCCCCGCGCGCCAGACCCTCAGCGGACGCGACTGGTCAGCGCAGACGACTGATCACGGCCGACCAGGGCGCCAGCCGGGCCGCGTCGCCGCCCGTCGTCGTGGCCAGCACTTCGACCGCAGCAACGCCCAGGCGTGGACGCCGCCGCACCCTGCCCCCCAGGTTCGCCTCGACCAGCCAGGTTTCGTCCGGACTGCTGCGCAACCAGGCCACCAGGTCACGGCTGCGGTGCACGCACTCGATGTCACCGGTGGCCAGCGCCAGGTGCGCGCGTCGCAGGGCCAGCAGCGCGCGGTACCAGGCCAGCACCGAGCGCGGGTCGTCGCGCTGCGCCTCGACCGAGAACCCCGGCGTGCGATCGTGACCCCTCAACCAGCGGCTGGAATCGTCCTGGTGCTCGGTCCACCGAATGGGGGTGCGGGCATGGTCGCGTGACCCGGCGAGCACCTGCCGCCAGGCCTTCGCGGCCGGCATGCCACCGGCCACGAGCTCGGCGTACCGGTTCAGCGACTCGACGTCACGCAGGTCGTCAATGCCCCGGAAGGGCTCGTTGACGGCACCGAGTTCCTGGCCCTGGAACAGGAACGGGGTGCCCCGCATGGTCAGCAGCAGCGTGGCCAGCAGTCGCGCCACCCGCACCCGCACCGCCGGGTCTGCGGCCCGCTGCCCCGCAACCTTGCTGACCATGCGCGGGTTGTCGTGGTTCTCGAGGAACAGCGCCACCCAGTCGTCGGTCACGCGGGCGTTGTAGTCGAGCCAGAAGTCGACGAGATGGCCCAGGTTGTAGCGGTAGTCGTCCCAGCGGGTATGGCCAGGGGTCTCGAGGGCATCGAAGTTGAAGACCAGGTCGAGTTCGCCGCGTCCGGCCCCGCTCAGCAGCCGTCCCGTCTCGATGCCGATGCCGGGGGTCTCGCCAATCATCACGGCGGTGGTGCCGTCCGGGCGGGTGAAGCCGTCACGGCGCAGTGCGGCCAGGTGCTCGTGCAGCATCGGCCCGTGAAAGTAGTGTTCGATGCCGGTGAACCCGAACAGCCGCCCCACGAACGGGTGCCCGTCGGGCAGGCCGGGTTGCTTGGAGATGTAGTTGATGACGTCCAGACGAAAGCCGTCGACACCCCGGTCGAGCCACCAGCCCACGATGTCGGCGACCTCGCGGCGCACGGCCGGGTTGTCCCAGTTGAGGTCGACCTGGTTCTGGTCGAACAGGTGCAGCGCCCAGGCGTTGGCCGATGGTTCCCAGCGCCAGGCCGGCCCCGAGAAGAACGAGTTCCAATTGTTCGGCGGCTGGCTGGCGTTCCCGTCGCGGAAGAAGTAGTAACCACGTTCGGCACTGTCGGGGTCGGCCAGCGCCTTCTGGTACCAGCGGTGCTCGGTCGAGGTGTGGTTGACGACCAGGTCGAGCACGATGCGCAGCCCGCGCCGGTGGCAGCCCGCGATCAGTTCGTCCAGGTCGTCGAGCGTGCCCATCTCGGCCATCACGGCCCGGTAGTCGCGCACGTCATAGCCCATGTCGCGGTTGGGTGAGTCGAACACCGGCGAGAGCCACAGCGCATCGACGCCCAGGTCGGTGAAGTGGTCGAGGTGGTCGATGATGCCGCGCAGGTCACCAATGCCATCGCCATTGCTGTCGGCGAAGCTGCGTGGGTAGACCTGGGCGAAGACCGCCGAACGCCACCACGGCTGCGGGCCCGTCACCGGCTCCCGCTCCCCCGCGCTGGGCTCGTCCTGTGCCGCGCTGCCAAGACCTGCGTTGGCCAGACCGATCAGCGCGTCGACGAGCCCCTCACCGACGATCGGGCGCACCAGCCGGTCGAGCGTGTCGAGGCGCAGGCCGCCCACCAGCCGCGGCACCCAGGCCGGCACCCCCGAGAACAGGACGACCTTGTCGGTCGCATCGCGACCCACCGGCGTCGCCAACAGGTCTCGCAGCCGGGAGCGGCGCGTCACCGGCAGGCTCATCCTTCCGCCTCGTCCAGGGCAGCCTCGCGGGCCCGCAGGTCGGCGACGATGCCGGCATAGGTCTGTTCGTCGAGCCGGTAGCGCGCCCGCAGCACCACCCAACTGGCCACCACCAGCGCGAGCGGCACGATGATCATGGCCACCCGCAGGATCCACGCAGGGCCCTCGTCGATGACCACCGGACCGGTCTCGGGGTCACTCGCCGACCGGCCGATGCCCGCCAGCAGCAGCGCCGCGCCGACGATGCCGGTCGACAACCCGCCCGAGGACTTGTAGATGAACGGCTGCAGCGCAAACGTGATCGACTCATTGCGCCGACCGAGCTTCCACTGGCCGTACTCGACCGAGTCGGCGATGAACATGACCATCAGCAACTGCACCGCCGCCTGACCGGCGAACATCAGCACCGCCGCCGCCAGCACCAGCGCCAGGTTGCGGCCGGCCGCCAGGAAACCCAGGTAGCCGACGGCGATCATGGCCGTGGCCCACGCATGGATCGTGAACCGGCCGGCCACCTTGCTGACCAGCGGGAACAACGCGAGCGCCACCACTTGGGTCACGCCCAGCACGGCCGCGAAGACCGTGTAGGCATGCAGGTCGCCGAAGACGTACTTGAAGAAGTAGATGGCGATCGAGGCGGTCGTGCCGTAGCCGGTGAAGAACAGCACCATGCCGAGCGTGGTCCACATGAGTTGGTCGTTGCGCACGATGGCACGCCACAGCTGGCGCAGCGTGGTGTTGCCGGTCACCACGTGCACACGCTCGCGTGCCCCCAGCAGCGGCGCCACCTGGAACAGCAGCATCATGCCGGCCGCGATCACGGCGGCGGTCGTCCACGCCGCCTGCGCCGAGCCCAGCTGCCGCTCAAGCCAGTGGGTGCCCGGCACGATGCCGACCACTACCGCGAACAGCCCGATGCTCGCCGAGATGCGGGCCACCGAACCGATCCGGGCCCGTTCGGCCTGGTCGCGCGACAGCGAGGGCAGCATGCCCCAGTACGAGATGTCGTTGATGGTGTAGCTGACCTCGTAGGCCAGGTAGACCAGGAAGAAGACCGCCACGAATGCCCAGCCCTGGGCGTCCCACCCGGTGAACATGCCGACGCCCGCGACCGCCCACAGCACGGCGCCGAGCGCCTGCCAGGGTTTGAACTTGCCCCACCGGGTGCGGGTGTTGTCGACGACCATGCCCATGAACGGGTCGTTGAGGGCATCGAAGATGCGCATGAACACCATCACGACCGTGATCGCGGCCAGGTGCACGCCGCTGACCAGGCGCACCTCGGTGATGTAGAAGAGCAGGTAGGTCGACACCATGGCCGCGAGCATGTCGCGACCGAGCGTGCCGATGCCGTAGCTGAAGGCGGTCATCCGGGTGAGGGGGTGTGGACGGTCGCGCGGATCAGGCCAGCGATGCCTTCACCTTGCCCGCCACGACCGCGCCCTGTGCGCGTCCGGCGACCCGCGCATTGACCGCCTTGACGATCGCGCCCATCTGCTTCATGGTCGGCTTCTCGCCGGCGGCGGCTTCGGCTGCGGCAACCTCTTCGGCGATGATCTGGTCGAGTTCGTCCTCGGTCAGTGGTGCGGGCAGGTACTGCTGCAGGAACTCCGCCTCCGCGGTCTCCTTCTGCGCGAGTTCGGGACGACCTCCGTCGGTGTAGGCCTGGGCGGAATCACGGCGCTTGGCGACCTCTTTGGTGACGACGGCCTGTTCCTCGGCGCCGCTGAGCTCACGGGCTGCGTCGCCGGCGACCTCTTCGACACCGATGGCGGCAATCACCATGCGCAGCGTCGACTTCGCCTGCTCGTCCCTGGCCTTCATCGCGGCGACCAGGTCGGCCTTGAGTCGGTCCTTCAGCTCTGCCATGTCTCGTCCTTTCGTCTCGTCCATGCTCCCACAGCAGGTGCGGTTGCGCCCATGGCAATATCCCTGAGCGCTTACGGGCGTCACCGCGGTGTCACCGTGGTCGACGCGGTCGGGCGGGGACTAGGGTTGTCACGGTTTGCCAACCGGAGGGTGACATGGGTTCGTTGTGGAAGCTGTTGCGGCACGTCGACGAGTTGAAGGCGTACTACATCGCCATTGCCGTCATCTCGGTGTTGTTGGCGGTGACCGCCCTTGCTTCGCCGTTCCTGCTGCAGGGCGCCACCGACCACGTCGTCAAGCGCATCCAGGGGCAGCCGAGCCCGGTCTCGACGGTGATCTGGTTCGCGGCGGCGATCCTGGCGGCCGAGGTGATCAACGCGCTGTTGAGCAACATCGGGGGCTACCTCGGTGACGTGATGTCGATGCGCATGCGGGCGATCCTGTCGTCGCGGTACTACTCGAAGCTGCTGCGGTTGCCACAGAGCTACTTCGACAACAACCTGTCCGGCGCGATCATCGCCAGGCTCACCCGCTCGATCAGCGAACTGTCGAACTTCATGCAGATGGTGAGCAACAACTTCTTGCCGATGATCGTCACGCTGGTGGCGGCGCTGGCGGTGACAGGGTTCTACTACTGGCCACTGACGGTGCTGCTGGTGTTGATCTTCCCGGTCTACACGTGGCTGACGGCGCTGACGAGCGAGCGCTGGCAGCGCTACGAGAAGGCCAAGAACGAGCACGTCGACATCGCCGGTGGCATGTTCGCCGAAGTCATCTCGCAGATGCGGGTGGTCAAGAGCTTCGTCGCACAGCGCCGCGAGCTCGACCGGTTCAACGACGAGTACACCGAGACGATTGCCCTGACCAGGCCGCAGTCGAAGTGGTGGCACCAGATGGACGGCATCCGGCGCACCGTGCTCGCCGTGATCTTCTTCGGCATCAACGCGATGATCCTGGTGCAGACGATGAACGGCCGGTTCAGCCTCGGCACGATGGTGCTGCTGATCCAGCTGGTCGGCATGGCCAAGGGGCCGGTCACCGGCATGAGCTTCCTGGTCGATTCAACCCAACGAGCGCTCGCGGGGTCGCGCGACTACTTCTCGGTGCTGGACGAGCAGGATGAGCCGGGGGCATCACTCGACCCGGTCAGCCCGACGCAGCAACTGCCGGCACCTGTCCCGGGTGCGGCCGCGGTGGAGTTCCGCGATGTCGGCTTCGGCTATGACCAGGAACCGAATGTGCTCGACAACATCACGTTCACGGTGCAGCCCGGTGAACGCATCGCCCTCGTGGGTGAATCGGGCGGTGGCAAGACCACGATCGTGAACCTGTTGATGGGGCTGTTCCCGCCGCGCAGTGGCAGCATCGAGCTGTTCGGCAAGCCGCACACCGCGCACGGGCTCGACACGCTGCGGCGCGAGGTCGGCGTGGTGTTCCAGGATGCGTCACTGTTCTCGGGCACCATCGAGGCGAACATCAAGTACGGCGCGCCGTGGGCCACGGACGAACAGGTGCGCCAGGCGGCCGTGCGGGCCAATGCGGCGGAGTTCGTCGAGAAGTTCGCCGATGGCTACCAGACGGTGATCGGCGAGCGGGGGCTGAAGCTGTCCGGCGGCCAGAAGCAGCGCATCGCCGTGGCCCGGGCGATGCTCAAGGACGCGCCAGTGTTGGTGCTGGACGAGGCCACCAGCGCCCTGGACACGAAGTCGGAGCGGCTGGTGCAGGCGGGCCTCGAAGAGCTGATGGTCGACCGGACCAGCATCATCATCGCCCACCGGCTCTCGACGATCGCCACCGTCGACCGGATCATCACGATCGAGGACGGGCGCATCGACGAGATCGGCACCCCGGCCGAACTGGCAGCCAGCGGCGGCATCTATGCCCAGCTGCTGTCGCTGCAGGAGTCGGGCTCGAAGCAGGACCGCAAGCGCCTGCAGAGCTACGACATCCTGCGCTGAGGGGCTGATCGGCGGCCGGGAGGCCGGCGGCTCAGCGGCGGGCGCCGCGGGGCCGCACGACCTTCTGCACCTGCCAGTGGTCGGACATGTCCACCGGGGAGGTCAGCGACAGCCCAGCCGTGTTGGCTGCTTCGGCGATGTCCTTCGCGTCGATGTGGCCATCGCGGCCCACCTTCGGGGTCATCAGCCAGATGACGCCGGTCGAGGACAGGTCGGTCAATGAATCCACCAGGCCGTCTGCCACTTCGCCGTCCTCAAGGCGCCACCACAGCAGCACCGCATCGACGGCCTCGACCGCCTCGTCGACCAACTCGTCGTCGATGGCGTCCATCACCAGGTTGCGCAGGTCCTCGTCGACATCGGAGTCCCAACCGAGTTCCTGGACGACCATGCCCTCTTCGAAGCCCATCACCTGGCGCACTCCACGTTCCCGCTCTGTCGCGGCTACCACCTGCGTCCAACCCTCCTCGGACCTGTCCCCCGCCGGTCGGTGGACCCTTGGGCTACAGATTGCCAGAGATGCCGGGCGCGCGAAAGATCGGGGGTGAGCCGGCGGTGGGCTCGTCCACCCCGCCCCACAAAAATGGGGGCCCGAAGGCCCCCATCCTTGTCACGCTCACTCGGGCCGAACCCCGGTCAGGCGTCGCCGCCCGCCGTGCCCGACGTGCCCGCGGTGACATCCAGCAGTCGGTACTTCTCCGCTGCCTGCTGTGCCCATTCCGCCGGCACCTCGCCGCGCTGGGCCAGCACTTGCAGGGTGCGCACCGCCAGCGACGGGCCGTCGATGTGCAGATGACGACGGGCAGCCGCGCGGGTGTCCGAGAACCCGAAGCCGTCCGCGCCGAGCGAGGCGAAGTCGGTCGGCACCCACTGGGCGATCTGGTCCTGCACCTGGCGCATGTAGTCGCTGACCGCCAGCACCGGGCCCGGACGGTCCGCCAGCACCTGGGTGACATACGGCACGCGCTTGCCCTGCTGGGGGTGCAGGAAGTTCTGCTCGTCGCTGGCCATGGCCTCGCGGCGCAGCTCGGACCAGCTGGTGACTGACCAGACGTCTGCCACGACACCGAAGTCGTTCTTCAGCAGTTCCTGGGCCTCGAGCGCCCACGGCACACCGACACCGGAGGCCAGCAGCTGGGCCCGGCGGGCGTCCTGGCCGACACCGTCGAAGTTGCCCGGTGCCAGCAGGTACATGCCCTTGAGCAGGCCCTCGACGTCCAGGTCTTCCGGCTCGGCCGGCTGCTTCATCGGCTCGTTGTACACGGTCAGGTAGTAGATGACGTCTTCGGAATTCTCGCCGTACATCCGCTCGAGGCCGCGCTTCATGATGTGGGCGATCTCGAAGCCGAAGGCCGGGTCATACGACAGCACCGCCGGGTTGGTGGCGGCCATGAGCGGCGAATGGCCGTCCATGTGCTGGGTGCCCTCACCGGTCAGGGTGGTCTTGCCGGCGGTCGCACCGAGCAGGAAACCACGGGCCAGCTGGTCGGCCGCCGCCCAGATGAAGTCGGCCGTGCGCTGGAAGCCGAACATCGAATAGAAGATGTAGATCGGCACCATCGGCACACCATGGGTGGCATAGGCCGTGCCCGCCGCCGTGAACGCAGCGACCGAACCGGCCTCGTTGATGCCAGTGTGCAGGATCTGCCCGTTGGTGGCCTCACGGTAGGCGAGCATCAGCTCGTGGTCGACCGGGGTGTAGTTCTGGCCGTGCGGGTTGTAGATCTTGATGGTCGGGAAGAACGAGTCCATGCCGAACGTGCGTGCCTCGTCCGGGATGATCGGCACGACGTGCGGCGCGAACTCCTTGTCGCGCATCAGGTCTTTGAGCAGGCGCACGAACGCCATGGTGCTGGCGATCTGCTGGTTGCCCGACCCCTTCTTGGACGACGCATACGCCTTGTCCTCGGGCAGCTTCAGCGCCTTGGTGCTCTCGCGACGTTCGGGCAGCGAGCCACCCAGTTCTTCACGGCGCTGGCGCATGAACTTGATGCGCGGGTCGTCCATGCCGGGGTGGTAGTACGGCGGCGCGTACGGATCAGCCTCGAGCACCTCGTCGCTGATTGGGATGCGCAGCCGGTCGCGGAAGTTCTTGAGGTCTTCGAGCGACAGCTTCTTCATCTGGTGGGTGGCGTTGCGGCCGGCGAAGTGCTTGCCCACCATGTAGCCCTTGATGGTCTGGGCCAGGATGACGGTGGGGGCGCCGGTGAACTCGGTGGCCGACTTGTAGGCCGCGTAGACCTTCTGGTAGTCGTGCCCACCACGCGACAGGCGCCAGATGCGCTCGTCGGACCAGTCGCGCACCATGGCCGCGGTGCGGGGGTCGCGGTTGAAGAAGTTCTCACGCACATAGGCGCCGTCGTTGGCCTTGTAGGTCTGGTAGTCGCCGTCGGTGGTGGCGTTCATCAGGTTGACCAGCGCACCGTCGTCGTCCTGGGCGAGCAGTTCATCCCACTCGCGGCCCCAGATGACCTTGATGACGTTCCAGCCGGCACCGCGGAAGAACGCCTCGAGCTCCTGGATGATCTTGCCGTTGCCACGCACCGGGCCATCGAGGCGCTGCAGGTTGCAGTTGATGACGAACGTCAGGTTGTCGAGTTCTTCGTTGGCCGCCAGCTGCAGGAACCCGCGCGACTCCGGCTCGTCCATCTCACCGTCGCCGAGGAACGCCCACACGTGCTGCTGCGAGGTGTCCTTGACACCGCGGTTGTGCAGGTAGCGGTTGAACTGCGCCTGGTAGATCGCATTCATCGGGCCGATACCCATCGAGACCGTGGGGAACTCCCAGAAGTCGGGCATCTGGCGCGGGTGCGGATAGCTGGGCAGGCCGTAGGGCTTGCCGTCCTTCAGCGCCGAGAACTCCTGGCGGAAGCCGTCCATGCGCTGCTCGTCGAGGCGTCCCTCGAGAAAGGCGCGCGCGTACATGCCGGGGCTCGCGTGGCCCTGGAAGAAGACCTGGTCGCCGCCGCCCGGGTGGTCCTTGCCGCGCCAGAAGTGGTTCATGCCCACCTCGTACAGCGTGGCCGCCGAGGCGTAGGTCGAGATGTGGCCGCCCACACTGATGTCAGGTCGCTGCGCCCGGTGCACCATGATCGCCGCGTTCCAGCGCAGCATGCGTCGCACCTCGAGTTCCATGGCCTCGTCGCCGGGGTACTCGGGTTCGCGTGCGGGCGGGATCGTGTTGACGTAGTCAGTGCTGGTCAGGGACGGCACACCGATCTGGCGCTCACGAGCCCGCTCAAGCAGGCGGAGCATCAGGTAGCGCGCCCGGTTGCGGCCGCCACTCTCGATCGCCCCCTCCAGCGAGTCCATCCATTCCTGCGTCTCATCCGGGTCGGTGTCCGGCAGGTTCGTCGGCAGACCGTTCAGGATCGGGCCGACTTCATCGCGGGCGCTCACTCCAACTGTCCTTTCGTAGAGGTGCGGCCAGCCTACTCGTGACCAATGACACAGTGCCAACGACCCCGATTAACGCAGCCACTCCTGCGCGAAATTGCTGGTCGGCGGCCCACCAGCAGGCCAGAATTGGTCCTGTGACCGAGCTCGACTACCGCACCGCGCACGCCGATGAGTGGGCGCAGTGGCGCGACCTGCGCCTCGAGATGCTCGAGGACGAGCCCATCGCCTTCCTGCAGACCCTTGACGACGCCCTGGCCACCCCCGACGACGTCTGGCGCCGACGCCACGCCGACCGGATCGCCGCCCCCGACGTCATGGTGTCCCTGGTGGCCGTGGCCTCCGACGGACGCTGGCGCGGCCACGCGATGGCCCAGGTCGACCGGTTCTCGACCCCACGCCGCTGCTGGCTCGGCGCGGTCTACGTGGGGCCCGAGGTGCGCGGCTCGGGCGTGGCCGACCGGCTCGTCGAGCTGGCCGAGCACTGGGCACTCGACCAGGGCTTCGACCGACTGCTGCTCGAGGTGCACGAACACAACGCCCGCGCCATCGCCTTCTACCTGCGCCGCGGCTACGAACTCACCGGCGAGGCCAGGCCCTACCCCCTGAACCCGGACGCCCGGGAGCTCGAAATGGTCAAGCACTTCGCCGGGCGCGGCTGAATTCCAGCAGCTGCGCCACCGGCCAGGTCGTGATGATGCGCTCGTCCGGCACCCCGGCCGCCTCGGCCCGTGCCGCGCCGTACTGCAGGAAGTCCAGTTGCCCCGGTGCGTGCGCATCGGTGTCAATGCTGAACAGGCAGCCCATGTCGAGCGCCAGCGCCAGCAGGTCGTCCGGGGGGTCGCAGCGTTCGGGACGGGAGTTGATCTCGACGGCCACGTTGAACTCGACGCAGGCCTGGAAGACGACCTCGGCGTCGAAGCGTGACTGGTCGCGCAGGCCGCGCTCCCCCTCGACGAGCCGGCCGGTGCAATGGCCGAGCACGGTGGTGTGCGGGTTGGCGATGGCTGTGACCATGCGCCGGGTCATGGCATCGGCGGGCATCGCCAGTTTCGAATGCACCGACGCGACGACCACGTCGAGGCGGGCAAGCATGTCGGCTGCCTGGTCAAGGCTGCCGTCGTCCAGGATGTCAACCTCGATGCCCTTGAGCACCCGGATGCCGGGGTGCTTGGGCTGCACCCGATCGATCTCTTCCCACTGCGCAGCGAGCCGGGCGGCGTCGAGCCCGTTGGCCACCCGCAGCCGCGGCGAATGATCGGTGATCGCCAGGTAGTCGCGTCCGAGTCGCTCGGCGGTCGCGACCATCTCGGCCAGCGGCGACCCGCCGTCCGACCACGTGGTGTGGGTGTGCAGGTCGCCCCGCAGCCGGGTGACCAGTTCGGACGACGCGAGCGGCGCGCCGCCCTGCTCACGCAGCGCGACCAGCGTCTGGGCGGTGCCGCCCTCGAGCGCGGCGGTGATCACAGCGCCGGTCGACTTGCCGACACCGGGCACCTGCTGCACCCCGCCCACTGACTCGTGCAGCACGAGCAGGTCGGCGGGGTCGAGTGCGGCGATGGCGTCGGCCGCCTTGCGGTAGGCCTCGACACGGCGGCTCTGCTGGCGCGAGCGCTCCATCCAGAAGGCCGTCTCGCGCAGATGGGCCACGGCGGTGGCGGCGGGCTCGGCAGGGTCGGTGGGGTCGAAGGTGCTCACCATCGCAGCATAAGGGCGTCCGCAGCTCAGTCAGGCGGCGACTGTGGCGGGTTGTTGGCGGGGCAGGATCTGGCCGGTGGGGTCCATGATCAGCCAGCTGTGGCTGGGCGTGACGAGGTACCCGAAGCCCAGCGGTGACTTCCACAAGAAGATTCCGGGTGAGGGTTGGGCCAGTGTCCAGCCGCCGTGGGTCTTGGCCCGGTGCACCCTGCGGGACAGCGGCGCAAGGTTCCCAATCCGTGACGGCGGGTCATCCTCGGGCTGCCGCTCGCCCACAGGGTCGCCGAGTTGGTCAACCCATGCCTGCCGGGACGACGCCCACGGCCGGGTGTGGTCCAGGTCAAGCCCCGCAGAAGCACGCTTCGCGAACGGGAACACCTCGTACGGGTTGCACAACAGCACCGAGCGGCGCATCGCCGCCGGCACCTCGTAGGAATCGACCGGCGCCACCCCGCCGGGGTCCAGCACCGGACGCACCGTCACCCGGGCATGCCCCAGCAGGTCCTTCACCCAACCCGCCAACACCGGACCAGGATCCAACCGTTCGGGCCCCGAGGCGGTGCACCGCGCGAGCCCCTCACCGGAGGCGAGGGTCGCATCAGTCAGGTGCACCACCAACTCGGCCTTCGGCAACAACCGGTCCGGGTCCACCGTCACCGTGCCGCAGGTATGCCCACGCTGACCCCGCGCCGGACATTCCAAGTCAAGATCATCGAGATCATCGGGCAGCGCGTCCTGCACCGAGGCCTGCAACAACTGCAACGCCCGCGCCGGTGACGCCAACACCCCCAGCGCTGTGGCACGACGCTGGGTGAGGGTGTCGGTGCTGCCCGCCTCGCCCAGGATGCCCGCCAGCCGCGTCAACTGCGCGTTCAGGAACACCGCGTCCGCCGCGTCCAGCACCGCAGACATGCCGGTGATGCCCTCGTCCGACTCATCGAAGTCGACCCGCCGACGGCCCCGCGCAAGGTTCCGGCCCTTCCTGGCGGGGTCGGGGTCGAGTTCCAGCACCCGGGCCCGCAGTCCCTTCCGCAGCCGCTGCCACGGCATCGTGCCGACCAATGCCGACAGCTCACCATCGATCACCGCACACAGCTCGGCGGGCAAGCGGTGCGTCACCGCCGCGAGTTCTTCGGCCTGCCACACCCGCAACCCGCCGCCCATCACGTGCTGCCACGTCGCCGGGAACCGGTACCGCACATCCAACGCATGCCGCAGCCCCACCTGCACCTGATCAGTGGTCATGCCCATCAACGCCGCGATCTCGACCACGCAGAACTCGGCCACCAGCGGCACCCCATCACCGCCCACCGCCTCGAGCCGCTCCCCATGCAACACCGACTCCGACGCGCCCCCGGGCACCACGAAATACAGGCTCGCGGCCTCGGTCAGCAACCGGAACGACTCCGCCTCAGCCCGCCGCTGCGCCGCATACGCCTGCCGCAGGTCGACCAGGATCGCACGCTTCGCACCCGCATCAACATCCTCCGGGAACACCGGACCACCCATCACGACCACCCCTCTCCGTTGCCTGGGTTCCACTGACTGGGCTCGAACGATTAGCACCTACGTTCTATTCTATCCGCCCAACGGGCCCGAGCCAAGACCCCGCGGCAAGCTTTTCGAACGTATTTTCGGCGGGCCCCAGGATGCGCCGACCCCACCCGCCGGCTCAACCCCTTGTGGACGCCGAGAGGTCACCATCTGCAGATCCCATCGACGTGTTCTGCAGATAGTGACCTCTCGAGGTGGGCCGACCTGTGGGCCGACTGCTGAGCCCGCCGCAGCACCAAACCCGTTCCCGGGTCGATATGCTCACCATCCAAGGCGCGCAAGAACAGGGAGGTGGGCATGGCAGAGCCTGTCCCGGGAACGGCCCATGCCCTCGTCTCGTCGGCCCGGGCGCGCAATGCGCTGGTCAAGCGGCTCTCGGGCACCATCTCGGCCATGACCACCGCCGCGCTCAGCGCGATGGAAGAACGCCTCGCGTGGTTCCGCGCCCTCGGCGCCGATGAACGCTCGTGGATCACGATCGTCGCCCGCACCGGCATCGACGGCTTCGTCGAGTGGTTCGCGGCCGAACCCGGCACCCGGGTCAACCCCGGCAACATGTTCGATGCCGCCCCACGTGCCCTGACCCGCAAGATCACCCTGCGCCAGACCGTCGAGCTGGTGCGCACCACCATCGGCGTGGTCGAGGAACAGATCCAGCACATGCCGCGCAATGACCGCGCCGTGCTGTCGACCGCGATCATGTACTACTCCCGCGATGTCGCCTTCAGCGCCGCCGAGGTCTATGCCCGCGCCGCCGAGCAACGCGGCACCTGGGATGCCCGGCTCGAGGCGCTCGTGGTCGATGCCGTCATGCGCGCCGAGGCCGACGAAACCGTGGTCTCACGCGCGTCCACGCTGGGTTGGCAGGCACGCACGCCTGTCACCGTCGTCGTCGGCGATGCCCCGGACGAGACCAGTTCGGCTGCAGAGGATGTGCGCCGCGAGGCCGAACGCGCCCGGGTCAACGCGTTGGCCGCGGTGCAGGGTGAGCGGCTCGTGGTGATCCTGGGCAGCACCGACCTGGGCACCGGACCGGGTTCTGCGGGCGCAGCCGTGGCCCTGGCGACCAAGTTCGCGGGCCGCTTCGGTGAGGGCAGCATCGTGGTCGGCCCCGTGGTCGAAGACCTGGTGGACGCCTCGCTCTCGGCGCGCGCGGCGATGTCGGGGCATCGGGTGGCGACAGCCTGGCCCGAAGGCCCGCGGGTCGTCTCGGCGGTGGAACTGTTGCCCGAACGCGCGCTGTCAGGCGACGGGCACGCCCGCCGGATCCTGGTCAACGACATCTACCAACCACTGCTGGCGGCAGGCGGTGACCTGCTGACGACCTGCGCCAGTTTCCTCGACCACGGCTGCTCGGTCGAGGCGAGTTCGCGGGCACTGTTCGTGCACGCCAACACGGTGCGTTACCGGCTCAAGCGCATCCAGGACGTGACGATGTACTCCCCCACCGATCCGCGGGATGCCTACGTGCTGCGGCTCGCGATCACCCTGGGCAGGCTCTCGGCCGGGCGCACGTCGCCGAAGGACTGAGGATCGCACAGCCCGCCCGTTTCAGTGCATCCCGACAAGGCCGAACACCCCCACACGGTGGGCGCTTTGTGGGATCCCCACAAGTTGGCCGTCACAGTTTTCGTGCATGCCGTTCCTACGAAAATGCTGAGAATCAGACAAGGTTGATGGCGTGCTTGCAATCGTCGCGCCCGGACAGGGCGCCCAGACCCCCGGCTTCCTGGCCCCCTGGCTGGAACTGCCGACGTTCGCCGCACGGCTTGACTGGCTGGGCACCGTCGCCGGGGTTGACCTGACCCACTACGGCACCGGGGCGGACGCCGAGACCATCCGCGACACCGCCGTGGCCCAGCCCCTGCTGGTCGCCTCTGGCATGCTCGCCGCCCTCGAACTGTTCGGCCACCCCGGTGATGCCTACGACAAGGTCGGGGTCGTCGCCGGGCACTCGGTCGGCGAGATCACCGCTGCGGCCGGCGTGGGTGTCATCAGCGCCGAGACCGCCATGGTTTTCGTCCGCGAGCGTGGCCGCCTGATGGCCGAGGCCAGCGCCGTGCGGCCCACGTCGATGACCGCAGTGATCGGCGGCGACCGGGACGAGATACTGGCCGCGATCACCGCTGCGGGCCTGACCCCCGCCAACAACAACGGCTCGGGCCAGATCGTCGCCGCGGGCACCGTCGAGCAGCTGGCAACCTTCGCCGAGAACCCGCCCGCCCGCACGCGGCTGTTCCCCCTCAGCGTGGCCGGCGCGTTCCACACCAAGCACATGAAGCCGGCCGTCGCGCGCCTCGACCAGCTGGCCGGGGGCATCACCACCCACGCACCCCGCGCGAAGCTGCTCAGCAATGCCGACGGCCAGGTCGTCCACGACGGCCAGGACTACCTGGCGCGACTGGTCAACCAGGTCGCCAACCCCGTGCGCTGGGACCTGTGCATGCAGGCCATGGCCGACCTGGGCGTCACCGGCATGCTCGAACTGCCGCCGGCCGGTACCCTCACTGGCATCGCCAAGCGCAACCTGAAGGGCGTCGAACTGTTCTCGCTGAACACCCCCGACCAGCTGGACGACGCCCGCGCCTTCGTCGACGCGCACGCCTGAAACCCACCCCTCACCTTCGCCAGACCGCCACTCGCTGCACCACTCGCTAGACAAAGGACCTACCTTGGCCACGATCAAGACCGCCACCGGCCCCGCCTACTCACGACTGCTGAGCGTGGCCGGCGTCCGCGGCAACCGCGTCGTCGACAACGCCGAGATGTGCACCTACATCGATTCGAGCGACGAGTGGATCCAGCAGCGCACCGGCATCGTCGAGCGGCGCTGGGTTGATGAGAACCAGACCGCGCTGAGCATGGCGCTCGAGGCGGGCGTCGAGGCCATCAAGCGCGCCGGCCTGCAGCCCGACGAGGTCGACGCAGTGCTCATCGCCACCGTCAGCCACTTCAAGCAGACCCCGTCGCTGGCCGTGCTGGTCGCCGACGGCCTGGGCATCCAGGACCCGGCCGCCTACGACATCTCGGCCGCCTGCGCCGGGTTCTGCTACGGCGTCGGCCAGGCCGACGCGCTAGTGCGCGGCGGTCTCGCCCGCAACGTCCTGGTCATCGGCGTCGAGGCGCTGAGCATGTTCATCGACCTCGCCGACCGATCCACCGCCTTCCTGTTCAGCGACGGCGCCGGTGCCGTCGTGATCGGCCCGTCCGACGAGCCGTCGATCGGCCCCACCGTCTGGGGCTCTGACGGTTCGCAGGCCCCGGTCATCGACATCCATGCCTGGGACACCGTCGACAAGGGCGACATCCCCAAGATCACCATGGAGGGCCGCGCCGTGTTCAAGTGGGCCACCACCGCGATCGCCGAGAAGACCAAGCAGGCGCTCGAGGTGGCTGGCCTTGCCCCCGAAGACCTGGACGTGTTCATTCCCCACCAGGCGAACAACCGGATCACCGACTCGATGCTTCGCCACCTGAGCCTGCCGGACGACGTCGTGATCGCCCGTGACATCACCCACATGGGCAACTCATCGGCTGCCTCGATCCCGCTGGCGATGGATGCGCTGCTGGCCGAGGGCAAGGCCAAGTCGGGCGATGTCGCCCTCACCATTGGTTTCGGCGCTGGACTCGTCTACGCCGGACAGGTGCTGCGCCTGCCCTGAGGCAGCGCAACACTTCTCACTGCAACACCCACCCACAGCAAGACCCAACCCACAAGAAACAAGGAGGGCCAGATGGCCAGCACCGAAGAGATCCGCGCAGACCTCGCCGAGATCGTCAACGACGTGGCCGGCGTGGCCGTGGAAGACGTCCAGCTGGACAAGTCGTTCACCGATGACCTGGACGTCGACTCGCTGTCGATGGTCGAGATCATCTACGCCTGCGAAGAGAAGTTCGGCGTCTCGATCCCCGATGAGGACGCCAAGAACCTCAACACCGTCGGCGACGCCGTCGCCTTCATCGAGCGCGCCCAGGCCTGATCCGTATCGCGGGGGCGGCGCGCAGCCAACACGGGCCGCGCCGCCCCCGCGGGCTCTT